>NZ_JAVTSN010000066.1:0-32008 GCF_032678585.1 Pedobacter psychrodurus
CTCACGCTCGTTTCTAACGAGCGTGTAAATAACTGGTCGTATTTACGACCTGTAATGACAAATTAAATTTAGGCTTTCTACGATAGAATCGTATAGCTATTATTGCACTAGTTAGAAACGAGCGCAAACATCAAACAAAAAAGCAGCTACAAATTAATGCAGCTGCTTTATAATCTATTTTCAGATCCGCTTATTGTTGCGGGCCTTGTTGTGGGAAGAACATCGATAAACGGCCTTCTAAAGTATTAAATGTTTTCTGTAGCTTATCGCTTAACTTATCCTGACCAGCGGCTTTACTCGTTTTGATCATTCTGTCCAGGTAGTATAAGCCAGTTTGGATATTCTGCGATCCGGTTAAACCTTTAGACTGAGAAATATCAGCAAGGTAGTTAAGCTCCTTAGTGATATAATCTCCAGATTTATCTAAAATATCATTCGCTCTGGCGGTTTCACCTAGTTTATATAAGTTTTCGGCCATATAAAACTTCACTACAACCGTACGAATGCCGAAGAATTTATCAGCTGGCATTACGGCAAAATATTTATCCACTACTTTTTTAGCCTCATCAGTTTTGCCATCTTTAATCAGGCTACTGGTTAAGCTACTGAACAGGTTGGTGAAAATGAAAGTATCGTCTGATGACTGAGGATCTAAATATTTAGCGGTTTTCATATTTCCCCACTTAAATTTAGTCATCAGATTATTATACAGAACCGGGGTATTCAACTGTTCTGCTCTGTCGTCAGATACTGTGGTGTCCGCTTTAAGCGGTAATAAGCGCAAAGCTAAACCCTCGCTGTATAAATACTTATCTAAACCGTTGTATTGTTCAGAAGGCACTGTAGAAGCGAAATAAATAGGACGTTTCCAGTTATTATGTGCCAGGATATCGAACATTGCCAAAGTTCCTTTGGTAACATAACCTTTATTAAACTTCCAGTCCATTTCTGTCGCGATTTTTGACGCATCAGCAGCAGGAACGGTTCCTGTGCTTACCACTTGCTGTGGATCAATGGTAATCTTAAGGTTTTTGGTTGGCAAGAAGTTAGATTTTGTGCCATCCTGCATCGGTACTTTATCGCTCTCATCGTTTGATAATAACAGATCAACTACGTTTTTAAGCTCAATACTTCCGGCAATTTTATAATCATCGTATGGCATTACATCCCTTTCGCCCTGTACATACTGCTCAGGTTTCATTGAAATTGGCAATGGTGCCGATTCGTTTTGCTTTTGTCTTAAGCCATTGATATACCAATCCGTATCAAATAAACTCAAGTTTACAATACGCACATCAGGACGTACATTCTCTACCTCCTGGATATACCAAAGTGGGTAGGTATCGTTATCCCCATAAGTGAATAAGATGGCGTTTGGTGCGCACGATTGAAGATAATCTAAAGCAATATCATGCGGAACCAATTTGGTCGAACGATCGTGATCGTCCCATCCCTGCTCTGCCATAATTACTGGGGCAGCCAGTAAACCAATTACCGTTGCGCCAATGGCACCAGCGGTAGGACTTACTTTTTTAAATACCCATTCTTTGATAGCGAGCGCCCCGAGGCCAATCCATATGGCAAAGGCATAAAACGATCCTACATAGGCATAATCCCTTTCACGAGGCTCTAATGGCTTCTGATTTAAATACAATACAATGGCGATACCGGTAAAGAAGAATAATAAACCTACTACACCTGCATCTTTCTGATTGCGTTTGAAATGCCAAACAGCACCGATAATTCCTAAAATCAATGGTAAAAAGAAGAAACGGTTGTACGCTTTATTGTCGACTGTTGATGGCGGCAAATGACTTTGATCGCCACGCAACCAGGTATCAATGGGTTTAATACCACTGATCCACTCGCCTTCAAATCCGCTTCCCTGACCTTGTTCGTCATTCTGGCGGCCAACAAAATTCCAGAAGAAATAGCGCATATACATGTAACCAATTTGGTAGCTCGCTAAAAAGCCAACGTTATCAACCAGGTTAGGATGTTTCGCATCATCTAAATGCATCCATTCTTTGTAAAAACCAGCATGTTTAGGGTCATCGCTATACATACGTGGCAATAAAGTGTTGTTGCTATACTCATAATCGGTTTTTTTACCTGCTACTTCGTATTTTTCTTTTCCTTTCCTCCAGATTGTTTTTCCTTCAGTAACGCCTGTTCTTTCCGAGTTATAGTTCGGGCCATAACCCAATGGTCTGTCACCATATTGTTCACGGTTTAAGTAACTTAAGAAGGAGAAAGCATCTTTAGGCGCACTGTTATTTAAGTTCGGATCTGCCTTAGCCCTAATGATGATCATTGCGAAAGATGCATAACCGAATATGATTAAAACAGTAGAGATTAAACCTAAGTTTAATAATTTCTTTTGGTGTTTGATCGAATAACGGATTCCCCAAACCAATGCGCCGATTAATAAAATAGCGAAGAACATCACGCCTGTTCCAAAGCCCATGCCCAGTGTATTCACAAAGAACAGATCGAAATAAGCACCAAACGAAACCAGGTATTGGATAATGCCATATTGAATTACGGCCAGAATCAGAATACCAACAATAAGGGTTTTTAAAATTCCAGAAGTGGTTGCTTTATCAGTTCTTTTGAAATAATAGATAAATGCAATTGCTGGTATGGTTAATAAGTTTAATAAGTGGATACCGATTGATAAACCCATGATATAGGCAATAAACAATAACCAGCGGTCGGCCCTTGGTTCATCAGCATGTGCTTCCCATTTAAGGATCGCCCAGAATACAATTGCGGTAAATAACGATGATTGTGCATAAACCTCCGATTCTACAGCAGAGAACCAAAAACTATCAGAGAAAGTATAAGCCAGCGCACCAACGGCACCTGCACCCATAATGCTGATCAATTTGCCCGTAGTCAATTCTTCGCCAGCTTTTAACACTGTTTTTTTTGCCAGGGCGGTAATTGTCCAAAATAAGAATAAGATAGTTGCCCCACTCGCAACAGCCGAACCTACGTTCATCCAATAAGCGATTTTGGTTAAATCGCCAGTTGCAAAAATCGAAAAGAAACGTTGCAGCATTAAGAATAACGGTGCACCCGGTTGGTGAACAACCTGCATTCTAAATGCTGATGCGATAAATTCACCGCAATCCCAAAAGCTTGCAGAAGGCTCTAAGGTTAAAACGTAAGTTAGTGTAGCAATTAAAAAGCAGATCCAGCCTACTATATTGTTAACTTTTGAATAATTCATTGGTTTGTTTAATGATATTAAAAATTGTTTTCACATAAAAATGCTGCCGAAATTAACTATTCTAGTCGATAAAACTGGTAAAATTTCCGATTGATTTAACAATTTTTAACGGCATAAGCCTATTAACATAAAGGATTTTAATCTATTTGCAAATTAAAAACCCATAAACAGAAATGTAAAATCTGCCTATGGGTTAAAATTTAGAATGTTTTTATCCTAACCGGTTGCATATGGGGTAAAACGGATAATCAGATCGTTATACTGTTTTTCGAGGCTTTTGCTTAAGCCATCCTGTTTAAATACATTGGTTAATTTTACCATCTGGCCTAAATAACCGAGGTAAAAACGTACGTCCTGCTCTGCTGCCAGCTGGTTATTGCTTTCCGAAACATCAGCAAGATAATTCAGTTCCTTGTTTACATAATCAGCCGTTTTTTTGATCATCGCGTTTGCACGGTTCAGGTCGTTTAAGCGGTATAGGCTTTCGGTAAAATAATAGGTACTCATTACCTGGCGCATGCTGTGAAATTTAACAGGGATCACTTCAAAGTATTTGTTTGCCATGGTTTTGCTTTCTGCAATTTTACCCTGGTTGATCAGATCGTTTAATGCACTGTTAAACATATTGGAGATCCTGGTTACATCATCGGCAGATTGTCTGTCCAGATGATTTGCATTTTTAATATTTCCGTAAGCATAAACATTCATCAGGTTGTTGTACAAAGGTTTGATGTTAATACGCTCATAATCCTGGGTAATGGCCGTATCTGGTTTTAATGGCAGCAATCTTCTGTTCAGACCTTCCGAATAGAGATATTTATTCAAACCGAGATATTGCTCATCGGGCATGGAACCTGTAAAATAAATCGGCCGCTTCCAGTTGTTATGTACCAAAATATCGAATAAAGCCAAAGTTCCTTTGGTTACATAGTTTTGGTTAAATGTCCATTCCATGCTGTCTGCAATTTTGCCGGCATCTTCTTTTGGCACCGTACCAGTATCTAAAACCTGTTGCGGACTTATTTTAAGTTTCAGGTTTTTGGTAGGCAATACATTATATTTTGCCCCATCGTTCATGGCTACTTTATCTTCGTCATGATCGGAAAGGAGAACATCTAAAATTTCCTGTAACTCGATATGCTGGGCAATTTTATAATCCTGGTAATACATAATATCCCTTGTACCTTCCACATATTGCCCAGGTTTTAAAGTGATGGGCAAAGGGGCCGATTCGTTCTGCTTTCTCCGCATGCCATCGATATACCAGTCGGCAGTAAATAAGCTCAGGTTTACCACCCGCACATCCGGACGTACATTTTCTACCTCCTGCGCATACCAAACCGGATAAGTATCGTTATCGCCATAAGTAAACAAGATGGCGTTGGGCGCACACGATTTAAGGTAATTTACCGACATATCCCGTGCTTCATGGCTATCAGAACGATCGTGGTCGTCCCAGCCCTGGTTGGCCATAATAATCGGGGCGCCGAACAATGCTACAATTGAAGCAAAAATACTCGCCCGTGCAGGTGTTAGCTTTTGGAAAACAAAATCTTTTATTCCGAATACCCCTAAACCGATCCAAATGGCAAAAGCATAAAACGAACCTACATAAGCATAGTCCCTTTCACGCGGTTCTATAGGTACAGAGTTTAAGTAGACTACAATGGCAATGCCCGTGAAAACAAATAGTAAACCGATAACGCCTGCATCTTTTTGATTGCGTTTAAAATGCCAAACTGCACCGATTAGGCCGATAATTAGAGGCAAAAAGAAAAACCTGTTGTATGCTTTGTTCTCCACAACAGATGGTGGCAGGTTTTTCTGACTGCCCAACCTTATCGCATCTACAGGTTTAACGCCACTAAGCCAGGCACCGTCTGTACCGCCGAACTGGCCATCTTCGTTGTTTTTTCTCCCTACAAAATTCCACATAAAATAACGCATGTACATCTGCCCGGCCTGGAAAGAAAACATGTATTTTAAGTTGTCTATTAATGTTGGTTTATGTTGGTCATCAAAGCCCATATAATTTTTATAAAACCGAATATGCTCTGGTTTATCGCTGTACATACGCGGCATTAAAGTTTTACTGTCGTAAACGTAAGCCGATTTTGTTCCGGCAGGCTCGTATTTTTTGTCGCCCTTGCGGAAAATTTCCCCCGTTTCCTTAATATCGATTTTTTCTGAATTGTAATTTTCGCCATATAACAACGGCCTGTCGCCGTATTGATCGCGGCCTAAATACCTCGAAAGCGAGAATACATTGTCTACATTATAGTTATTGAGGTTGGGTTTGGCCTGTGCCCTGATTACCAATAATGCAAAAGAACTGTAGCCGAACAAGAGGAGTACGGTAAATAACAAAATCAGGTTTAAGGCTCTTTTATGCTTGCGGATGGAGTAACGGATGCCATAAACTAAACTTCCAATTAATAGAATAGCAAAAAACAATATACCTGTACCAAACCCGAGGTTCATCGTATTTACAAAAAAGTAATCGAAACTTGCCGCAAGTGATACGATATATTGGATAATGCCAAATTGCACTACTGCCAATGCCACAATCGAAACAAAAAATACTTTTAAAATACTTTGCCAGGTGGGAGCAGGGTTCTTTTTAAAGTAATAAACAAATATTAAAGCAGGAATGGTAAGCAGGTTTAAAATATGTACACCGATTGAAAGCCCCATAATGTAGGCTACAAAAAGTAACCACCGGTCTGACTTTGGTTCATCAGCCTGCGATTCCCATTTTAATATGCCCCAAAATACAATGGCACTGCAGAGCGACGACATGGCGTAGACCTCAGCTTCTACAGCCGAAAACCAGAAACTGTCAGAAAAGGCATAGGCCAGTGCGCCAACTAAACCAGCGCCCATAATACCGATGATTTTTTGATTCGTCATTTCTTCGCCTTTTTTGATGACGGTTTTTTTGGCCAGTGCAGTGATCGTCCAGAATAAAAAGAGGATCGTACCTGCACTTGCAAGGGCCGAAGCTATATTGATGAAATAGGCAACTTTAGTTTTATCGCCAAAAGCAAGGGCCGAAAATAGCCTTTGAACCATCGATACGATAGGAGCACCTGGTTGGTGTACCACCTCCATTCGGAAGGCTGAAGAAATAAATTCGCCGCAATCCCAGAAACTTACAGATTGATCTAAAGTTAAGATGTACGTGAGCGCGGCAACGAAAAAACAGAGCCAGCCTCCGATGGTGTTGATCCTTGAGTAATTCATAGTTTAATTTTAGTCTTTGATAATAAATGATTTAAGTGGTTCGCAATAAAAAAAGTCGTAGAAAAAAATAAAATGTTGCACCAGATATGATGATTTTTTTATCTTTGCATCGCAAACAGGAACAGCGGGAAAGAAATTAAAAATATTTTAAAATCACTCTTGCATATTTAAAATAAGGTTCCTACATTTGCATTCCCTTTCGAGGAGAATATCCTTGAGAAGTTTTTGTCCGATAGTATAAGGGTAGTACAACGGTTTTTGGTACCGTTTGTCTTGGTTCGAATCCAGGTCGGACAACGAAAATTTAATGTCGGATCATGTTTTAAATAGACATGATCCGATTTTTTTTAACCGTAAACTACACGAACCCATGCCATTGCAGTTTAACCCGGTAAAGCTTTTTTCCGGAACAGGTTCTAAGGGATTATCACTTAAGATTGCCGAACATTACGGCAAACCACTTGGTAGCGTAACCATTCACAAATTCAGTGATGGAGAGTTTCAACCTTCCTTTGATGAGTCAATCCGTGGTAGCGATGTTTTTCTAATCCAGTCTACTTATCAGCCCAGCGATAATTTAATGGAACTTTTGCTAATGGTTGATGCCGCTAAAAGAGCATCAGCACATTATATTACCGCAGTAGTTCCTTATTATGGTTTGGCCCGTCAGGATAGAAAAGACAAACCTCGTGTAGCAATCGGCGCCAAATTGGTAGCTAACTTATTAAAATCAGCAGGTATCCACCGCATTATGACGATGGATTTACACGCTGCCCAGATACAAGGTTTCTTTGATATCCCGGTTGATCACTTAGATGGATCGGTAATTTTTGTACCTTATATCAAAAGCTTAAACTTGAAAAACCTAACTATTGCATCGCCTGATATGGGTGGTTCGTATAGGGCACGTACTTTTGCCAAGTTTTTTAATGCTGAAGTGATTATTTGCGATAAACGTCGTAAACGTGCCAACGAAATCGAATCAATGTCGATTATCGGTGATGTTACCGGACAGGATGTAGTATTGATCGACGACATCTGCGATACCGCCGGAACCTTATCAAAAGCCGCGGCTTTGATTATGGAAAACGGTGCAGCAAGTGTAAGGGCGGTTTGTACACATGCCGTATTATCGGGCAAAGCAATAGAAACGATAGAAAATTCGGTATTAACCGAACTGATCGTTACGGATACTATCCCGTTAAAACAGGAAAGTCCGAAAATTAGGGTGCTAAGTACAGCAAGTTTATTTGCAAGGGCAATTGCCAATGTAAACGAACATGGCTCAATTAGCGACTTGTTTAGAGTATAGCGTTAAGCGTATTGCGATCAGCGTTAAAAACGCCAAACGCAAAACCAAAAGAGAGTTTAATAAGGTTGAAGGTAGGATTTAAAGACTAAATGTCTTGATACTTGTTACTTGATACCGAACACTAATAAATAAATAAAAATAAAATGAAAACAATCGCAATTAGCGGTTCTCCAAGAGAGAACGTAGGGAAACGCGATGCCAAGGAACTTCGTTACGAAGGTAAAGTTCCGGCGGTATTGTATGGTGGAAAAGAGCAACAACACTTCGCAGTAGTTATTGCTGATTTAAGAGATGTTATTTATACCCCGGATGTAAACTTTGTAGAGATCGAGGTTAATGGAGCTAAAACTAAAGCTATCGTAAAAGATACTCAGTTCCACCCACTTACCGACGTATTAATGCACATCGATTTTCTTCAGTTATTCGACGAGAAAGAAATCGTTATGGAAATTCCGGTTAAATTAGCAGGAACTTCTCCAGGTGTTAAAATGGGGGGTAAATTAATCCAGAAATTACGTAAACTACGCGTTAAAGCATTACCAGCTAATATGCCACAAAACGTAGAAGTTAGCATCGAAAAATTAGAAGTGGGTAGTTTAGTTCGTGTTCGTGACCTTAAAGGTGATAAATACGTAATCACTAACACTCCTGAAGATACGATCGTTTCTGTTGCAATGTCTAGAGCATTAAAACAAGCAGAAACTGAAGCTGCTAAAGGTAAAAAATAATCAGGATTCTTAAGATTTCCTGATTTCAAGATGAAGCGTTTCGATTTAATTCGGAGCGCTTTTTTTATTTATATGAAGTTAATTCCGCCAAACGCTTATCGCTAACCGCCCAGCTCCCATAATCCATTTTCCATCTTCCATTAAACATTTTATATTTGCGCCATGAAATATCTTATAGTAGGCTTAGGAAATATCGGACCGGATTATGCACATACCCGACACAACATTGGTTTTGATATTGCCGATGAACTGGTTAAAGGTTTAGGTGGCAGTTTCGATAATATCCGCCTGGCTTATTATGCTGAAGTAGGCTTTAAAGGCAAAAAGCTTCATGTAATTAAGCCAACTACCTTTATGAACCTAAGCGGTAAAGCGGTAAACTATTGGATGAAGGAGTTAAAAATAGCACCAGAAAATGTGCTCGTTATTGTTGATGATCTTGCATTACCTCTGGGCAAGCTAAGGTTAAAGCTGCAAGGCTCCAGCGCTGGTCATAATGGCTTAAAAAGCATTGAAGAGGTTTGTGGCGGCCAAAACTATGCGCGTTTGCGTTTTGGTATCGGCAGCGATTATCCGAAAGGCCGACAGGTAGATTTCGTATTGGGTTTATTTGATAAAAATGAACAATTGGAACTTCCTGCGTTAATTGATAAAAGTGTAGAACTGATTAAAAGTTATGTTACCATCGGGCCTGGCCACACCATGACGGCTTTTAATAAGTAAATTTTGAGGTTAATCGGTTAACTGTTTAAATCGCTTAACTGTCCATGCTGTCATCCTGAGCGCAGCGAAGGATCTTTTGTTAGAAAGTATATTCCGCCTTCTACAGACAATAAGTTTAAACTTATATGTCCTCAAATGCCTTATATGGTAATAGACAGAAGGGAATATCTCTATTTCGTTGCGCTTCAATTGACGACGATGCTAATGGGATTTTTTAATAAGCGTGTAGTAGAAAAAAGATCATTTGAAGAGCAATTGCAGAAGCTCTTTTGGATGTTCGCCCTGCTTTTCATTACAAGTCCGTACTCGTACCTCGTTTACGGGCTTTCCATTTCAATCAGGTCTAGAAAGCAATGTCTTTACTACTATTAAGGGCTGAATGGCATAGTTTTATATAGATTCACTTCACAGACCATCTGATCTGCAACTTGCTTTTTCTCTGGAGTCTGCACCCCCAAAGAGTACCACCAGTGGCGCCACCTAAACCTGATTTCCAGAAAAAAGAGATGATTATTGAAAGAGTTTGTCTATCGTTTGGTGGGCCACCAAACAGGGAGTGAGGCGGGTGTCATCCTAAGCCGTAGTTGAAAGATCAGCAACCGCAATTACGAAAAGCTTTTAAACAAAAAAAGACCATCTTCCGATGATCTTTCCAGTAAATATGTTTAGTTAAATGATTATTTAACTTGTTCTTGAGCCCTTGCAATGTAAGCATCAATTAATTGCGCTTCTGCACTCTCAGGATATTGTGTTTTTACTTTAGTATAAGCATCAACTGCTCCTTTAAAATCTTTTAGGTTTTCATTCACCAAACCTAATTTCTTTAAAAACATTGGTGAAGTAAACTTGCTTGCTTTATCAGCGGCTTTCTTGTAATAAGTAGAAGCTTGTTTAAAGTCTTTCAACTCGCTATATGCATCACCCAATAAACCTAAAGCCAATGGATCTGCAACCGGACTACCAGTAGCGCTGTATTTGCTTAACGATTCGATCGCTTGTTTGTATTCGCCTTTACGTAAATAGATACCACCTAAATAAAGGTTAGCCAGGTTTGCCGATTTAGTGTTATCATATTCTTTTGCAATCTGTTCTAAGCCTGGGTAGCCACCTTCGCCTTTAACTGCTTTGTTCGATAATGAATCTACACCAACATACTGCTCTGCTTTGTACATTTTGTTAGCGGCTTCTTCAGCACGGCCTTTTAAATAAAAGCCTTGATACCAAAGATATATTAAAACTAATAAAACTACAGCACCTGCAATAAACAGTAAGCTCTTATTGTTCTCTTGTAAAAATGAACCTTTTTTAGTTGGTTGAATTGTCTGGTTATCTGTTGTAGACATGTTTGTTTAAAAAAATTAAGAACGCAAAAATACATTTTTCAATCAAAGTATCAACCTTTATTTTGAAGTATTTGATTAAACATTAGTTATTTAGGGGTACAGAACTGTAAAATGGCCGCGATAATTAGCGCAACAAGCTAATTAAGGTGTTAAACCAGGTTTGGTTATCGCTGAAAATGCCTGTATGATTAATGACCAGATATACAGTTTGGCTTTCAGAACGGCTAATGGTTGAGCGTATTCTGATGGGTTGCCAAAATGCACCGAAGTTTTTTGCAGATGAAGCAGGAAAAAGATCATCAAAACCCATATAAACTTCCTCTATGTTTGATAGTGGAAGTTCCAATTGCTCATCTCCGGTAATAAAAAGACCATTTGATGCCAATAGGATACTGCCCTCATGATTGTGGATCGGCTTTAAAAACGAAAATAAACCAGCGATTTTTTTAATCCAGCTTGAGCTTTTTTCATTGGTCAGTTCATGATCATAAGACCATAGAACATTTCCCTCTAACATTTTTTGTGCAACCATCTAATTTTCCTTGGTATGAAAGTACAGTTTTTTTAAATGTTATTAACGTTTATTTTAAACAATGGATGTTAAGAGGCTAAAAAACGGTAAATTTGTGACATATTTATGTGGTTAAAAAACATTACCCTTCTAAATTTCAAGAACTATACCGATGCGGATCTTCATTTCTCGGAAACGGTAAACGTTTTTACGGGTAATAATGGCTCAGGTAAAACGAACATGCTCGATGCCATTCATTACCTGTGTCTGTGTAAAAGTTACTTTAATCCCATCGATAGTCAGCAGATTAAAACCAACGAAGAAGTTTTTATGATCCAGGGCGATTTTGACCGCAATGAGAAAAACGAAAAAATTTCCTGTGGGGTTAAACGCAGTCACAAAAAGCAGTTCAAACGCAATAAAAAGGAATACGATAAACTGGCCGATCACATTGGCCTCTTTCCGGTAGTAATGGTTTCACCTTATGATGTCAACCTGATTATGGAAGGCAGCGAGGAGCGTAGAAAATTTATAGATAACGTGATTTCACAAACTGATGCACATTATCTCGATCAGTTGATTACCTATAACCGCATTTTGTTAAACCGGAATGCCTTATTAAAACAGATTGCCATTACCAGAAAGTATGATCCTACGTTGCTCGAAATTTTAGACGAACAACTGGTTTTTGCAGGCAATAAGATATTCGCCATCCGCAAGGCATTTATGGATGAGTTTATTCCCTTGTTTAACCAGTATTATACCTACCTTACCGATAATAAGGAAACGGTGGAGCTGAATTATCAATCACAGTTGAATGAGGCTACTTTCGAAGAACTATTGAAGAAATCAGTTGAAAAAGACCGTGTGCTGGAGCGTACCACAACTGGTATCCATAAAGATGAACTCGCTTTCGTAATCAGCGGGATGCCTTTAAAAAAGTTTGGTTCTCAAGGGCAGCAGAAATCTTTTTTAATTGCACTAAAAATTGCCCAGTACGCTTACCTTGCCAGGAACAAAGGATTTAAACCTTTGCTTTTGTTGGATGATATTTTTGATAAGCTGGACGATAACCGCGTTCAAAAGTTAATGCAAATGGTTTCCCACCATGATTTTGGGCAGATATTTATTACAGATACAGGAAGAGAAAGAGTGAAATCAATTTTTGAAAAAATAGAAGTTGATGTAACTTTGTTCGAAGTTGATAACGGAACCATACAAAATGCGTAAACCCAATGATGTTACAGTAAAGGATGCCATCAGCAAAATGCTGGATGTATACCGTTTGCGCCGTAAGTTCGATGAAACCTCTATTTTATCGATCTGGCCTGAGATTATGGGCACGGCCATCGCCAACCGAACCAAACAGATCTATATCCACGATAAAAAACTGTTTCTTCGTATAGAATCATCGGTGATCAAAAACGAACTGGTAATGGTACGGCAGGGAATTATCCAGAAACTGAACGAACATGCGGGTAGTCAGGTCATCACCGAAATGATTTTTTTATAGGCATCATAAAAGGGCATAAGATTTTCGCTTATACCCTTAATATTTTAATGAGGACTAAGTCTCCCTATTCAGGACTATAGACTCAGGACTCCCAACTTCAAGCTCCCAACTAATTCCCCCCACCGCCAAATATCTTGGATAAAATCCAGATGAGCAATGCAACCACTACTACAACTACAATCACGCCAACCCAAACGCCGGCTTTAAATATACCTTCTACTAGTTCACAACTGCTTAAGGTAGTGCATAAAAATGCGATCAGTACTAAAGGGAATGCTCTTTTCATATTTATGTTAATTTGTAATAGCTAACATCGAATACTGAAGAAAGTTTTAATAAAGGGCTTATTTAGCTCGAATCGGTGTTTGTGATCTCAGATGTTGCCATCTGACACGATATCATATTTTTTAATTGGATTATTTCACTTCAAAAAAAATGCAGTCAGATGGTAACATCCGACTGCACATATAAGGTTTAGTTTCGCAATTATGGTGTCAGATGTTACCATCTGACACGATCTCTAATTTTTCTAAGTGGAGTAATTATCTCGCAATTTTATTTGCATGAACAGTCAGATGGTAACATCTGACCGCACAAATCTTATTTTCCGTTTACTTTTAACAGCTCAACCTCAAAAATCAAAGTGCTATAAGGTGGAATGTCTGCGCCTGCACCACGTTCGCCGTAAGCCAGGTTGTAAGGGATAAAGAATTTATATTTTGAGCCAGCTGGCATTAGTTGTACACCTTCTGTCCAGCCCGGTATCACACGGTTAAGTGGAAAAGAAATCGGCTCACCTCTGTCGTAAGAGCTGTCGAACTGTTTTCCGTTTAATAATGTTCCTTTGTAGTGAACCAGTACCGAATCGGTAGCTACTGGTTTAACTCCCGTTCCGGCAGTTAGAACTTCATATTGTAAGCCACTTGCAGTTGTTTGTACGCCTGCACGTTTTTTGTTCTGATCTAAGAAATCTTGTCCTTCTTTCATAATTGGTGCGTATTTAATTTTATTTGCTTCTGTTTCTGCTTTGTTTTTTATTGCAGAGGCCTTAGATAATGCCTCGTTAATACATTGTTGTGCCTGTTGTTGATTGAGCACAACTTTACCGCCAGTAAATGCATCTTTCAAACCTTTTAATAATACTTCGTAATTTAAGGTAGATAGACCGGTTGTTTTTAAACCTGCACCGATCGAGGTACCAAAAGCATAACTGGTAGAATCTAACGGAGATTTTAATACGGTAAGCGTGGAAGTTTTACTGACTGGAATAGATTTCTTTGCAGCTGGTTTTTTTGCTGCTGTTTTGGTTTGTGCATAAGATGCAACAGCGATACCTGATAAACATACCGCTAGGAAAATTCTTTTCATTGATTATTTTATATGTAACTAATTCCAACAGGTTTAGATGTGGATTATTTTTAAGGCCGAAAGATACAAAATAGATAAAACAATAAAACCCCGAATGTTCGGGGTTTTATTGTAAATGTTTTGTGTTATAAACTAGAAACGTTCGTCTGCTTTGAAAAAGAAGTTACCTTCGATTTCAGCATTCTCATCAGAATCTGATCCGTGAACTGCATTGGCATCAATTGATTTTGCATATTTCTGACGGATTGTACCTTCTGCAGCTTCAGCAGGGTTGGTAGCACCGATCAGTTTTCTGAAATCTTCAATTGCATTGTCTTTTTCCAAAATAGCAGCAACGATAGGTCCTGAAGACATAAAGCTTACTAAGTCTTTGTAAAAAGGACGCTCAGCGTGAACAGCATAAAACTGGCCGGCAGTTTCGTCTGTAAGTTTAGTATATTTTAATGCAATGATTTTGAAACCAGCATTAGTAATGTCGTTAATGATTGATCCGATATGGCCGTTTGCAACTGCATCTGGCTTGATCATGGTGAAAGTTCTGTTAGTGCTCATTGTGTTTTTGATATCAAATTTTTTTGCAAAAATACGTTTTAATTGATGAATTATCAACAGCCATTGCCCATGTTTAGGCCGTGCTTTGGGCTTTGTGGAGTGATATTGTTACTTAAAATTGCGTTTAAAATATTTAACATTGCCTGTTTTTAATATATGAATCCGCTAATCTTAAAATCCTTTAATCCTAATCTAAATTTACTTAGCTTTGCAGCGCAAAAAATATATGCTTACACTAACTGAATTAAAAACATTATTGGCTACGCCACAACGAATTGTGATCACTACGCATCACAAACCTGATGGCGATGCGATGGGTTCGTCCTTGGGTTTATATGGATACTTAATTCAGAAAGGCCACCATGTTAAGGTAATTACACCAACCGATTATCCTACTTTTTTACATTGGATGCCAAATAATGGCGATGTGGTTATTTTTACTGAAAAGCAGGAAGAGGCCGCTAAGTTGGTGGATGAAGCTTCGATCATTTTCTGCCTTGATTTCAATACCTTAAGCCGTATTAACGAACTCGGCGAATTGGTGAGGGCAGCAGGCGCTAAAAAAATCATGATTGATCATCACCTCGAGCCTGAAGATTTTGACGATTACCGCCATTGGGATATCAATGCCTGTGCCGCCGCACAATTGGTTTACGATTTTATTGTAAACCAGTTAGAAGATAAAGCTGGCATCAACAAGGATGTTGCTTCTTGCCTATATACAGGTATCATGACCGATTCGGGATCTTTCCGTTTTGAATCTGCAACATCAGCGGTTTACCGCATTGCAGCCGATCTGATTGATCTTGGTGCAGAGCACTGGAAAATCCATCAATTGGTATACGATAATGCCAGCGAAAACCGTTTGCGTTTTTTAGGTTATTGCCTATCAAACAAGTTGGAAGTGATAAGAGAATACAATACCGCCATTATTTCGGTTACGAAAGAAGAACTGGCGCAATACCATAGCGCAACCGGAGATACCGAAGGTGTAGTGAATTATGCTTTATCGATCAATGGAATCCGTTTGGCCGCATTAATTATTGAGCGACCTGATAAAGTTAAATTATCAGTTAGATCAACAGGTGATTTTCCTGCCAACGAAATCTGCAAGAAATATTTCAATGGCGGTGGCCACAGAAATGCTGCAGGTGGAGCCGCAGAAAAGCTTTTAGCTGATGTAGTAAACGAATTTAAATCGATATTAGCAGAATATAAAGAACAATTGATAGCTTAGAAACAAGAAATAAAACAATAAAAACTTAAAAAAGTCAAATTAAATAAATGAAAAAGGGAATTATTATTCTAGCAGCAGCCACTTTAGGTTTAGCGGCATGTAACAAAGAGAAAAAGGGAGCTGGTGGCTTATTGTATACCATCCACAACTCGGCAGGTAACGAAAAAATTAAAGAAGGTGATATCGTTAAAATGAATTTCATTCAGAAAAACGATAAAGATTCAGTTTTATCAAGCACTTTCGATAGCGAAACTCCTGCAGTATTTCCTGCACAGAAAAAAATGTACGCCGGTGATATGAACGATGTGTTAACATTATTCGGAGAAGGCGATAGCGCAACTTTCAAAGTAAATTTAGATACTATGGCTTTCCATAGTAAACAACCAAAACCAGAGCAGTTTAAAAACGATAAATACATCACTTTCACGGTTAAAATCGAAAAAGTATTCAAGAAAAAAACTGGTGAAGCTGATTCTACTTTTAACAAAAGAGCAACAGAATTTTTCCAGGCTGATTACAAAGCTTCTTCTGAGAAAAAGAAAGCTGCTGAACCTGCAAAATTGAAAAGCTATTTAGAAGATACTAAATTGGCAACCAAAACTACTGCGAGCGGCTTACACTATATTATTGAAACACCAGGTAGTGCAGAAAAACCAGCTTTAGGTGATACTGTATTAATTAACTATACTGGTAGAGTAACTAAAAAAGGTAAAGATGGTAAATACAAAATCTTCGATACAAGTGATGAGAAACTGGCTAAAGAAGAAAAAGAATTTAAACCAGGTAAACCTTACGGTCCTACGAAAATGGCAGTTGGTGGTACAATCCCTGGATTTACTGAAGCTTTACAATTAATTGGTAAAGGTGGTAAAATCAAAGTAATTATCCCTTCTAACTTAGGTTACGGTGAGCAAGGTGCACCTCAGGTAGGTATCATGCCTTTTAGCCCGATTGCTTTCGATTTAGAGATCAAAGACATTATTAAAGGAAAACCAGCTGCAGCAGCACCAGTTCAAATGCCTGCTCCGGTAGTTAAAAAATAATACTTAAATGATATTGTAAATCCTGCTTATTAATTTAAGCAGGATTTTTTTTTGCGCTTTTTTTGACGTTGAACCAAGAAATAAAACGTTCCAAAGATTTATAAAAACTTATTATAGCCTATCTTTGTATGATCTAATAAAATAGCATAAACATCCGGAGATAGGATCGAAAGTTATTTTCAATATATATATTAAATGAAAAAAGGAATTATTATGCTCTTGGCAGCAGCCTTGGGACTATCTGCCTGTAACAAATTCGAAAAGGGTGAAGGAGATATGACTTACAAGATCTATAAAAGTGACGGTAAGCCAAAAATTCAGGATGGTGATTATGTAAAATTGAATGGCGTGCAAACGGTAGAAACCAACACCAATCCCGATTCGGTAATGGTAAATACTTACGACAATGAGCGCCCGGGATTTTTTGCCATTAGCAAATCGATGTTTAAGGGCGATTTGGCATCTGGTTTAAAACTGCTTGGTGAAGGTGATAGTGCTGTTTTTAAACTGAACCTCGATTCGATGGAGAAATATTCTGGTCAGCCAAAACCAAAAGGATTAAAATCAAATATTGCCTCTTTTACCATCAAAATTGAAAAGGTACTCCATAAAGGAAAAGATCCTGATTCTATTTTCGATGCCAAAAAAAGACTTTTTTTCGAAGCGGAGTATAAAGCGCTAAACGAGAAAAATAAGGTTGTAGAACCGACTAAAATTGCTAAATATGTGGAGGAGAACAGCCTTAAGGTAACTACTGCTCCTTCTGGTTTACAATATGTTATTTCAGCCCCAGGAAACTCTGAAAGAGCTGCTTTAACTGATACGGTATTGATGGACTATACCGGTCAGTTTACCAATAAAAAATCGAGCGGCGCATTAAATGTTTTCGATACTTCGGATGCTAAAATTGCAAAAGAAGCTGGCATTTTTTCCGAAAGCGTGCAGTATGTGCCACGTAGCCTGCCTTTAGGTCAATTGCCACAAGGTGTGATCCAGGGTATCCAGCTTATTGGTGTTGGGGGCAAGATCAAAATGATATTGCCATCAAAATTAGGCTTTGGCGAAAATGGAGGCGGACCAATCAATCCATTTACCCCATTGGTATTTGATGTGGAGCTGAAAGGCATTATTAAGCCAGGCGCAGCAATGCCATTGGCTAAGTAAATTATCAGACCTTATAGGTTTTTTAAACCTATAAGGTCTCTTTATAAAATTTAAACCCAATCTTTAAAAGGTTTGACCGTTAAATTGGAGTTGTAATATTTTTCTTCTTCGGTAACTTCATTGCTTATCCAGTCAGGCAAATCAAAAGCCTCATCTTCGCTTTCCAGCTCGATCTCAGCAACAATCAAACCTTTATTATCTCCCAGAAAAACATCAACTTCCCAAAGTTTGCCGTTAAAGTGAATTTCATATCGTGTTTTCGAAAGCTCGGAAAGGGAGAAATGATCCAATAATTCTGTGGCCTCGGTAACTGGAATTTCATATTCATATTCCATTCGGGTAGCGCCAATAGTTTGTCCTTTTATGGTTAGAAAACCTTTTGTTGATGTTGCCCTTACGCGTATGGTTTTGTCTTTATCGGTAAGCAGATAACCCTGCCTAAAAAGTTTTCCCTCCGGTTTGCTCAGTTGATCCCATTTCTGCTGATCGATCAAAAATTTCCGCTCTATTTCTTTTCCCATTATTCAGAGAGTTGTTTTAAAATATTCATAGCTGCTTCGGTATCTTTCACCCCCACAAATATATGGTCGTGGTAATAGGCCGCGATTACATTGCAGCTTATGCCTTTTTTGGATAGTGCAGATGAAAATGCTGCCGTTAAGCCTACCGCTTCTAAAGAAGAGTGCACGGTTAATGTGATCCAGGAGGCGATAAATGTATATTCGAGACCTAATTGATCTGCAATTTCCTTTTTTAAGACTACTGTAGTGGCCTCATGCTCTTTAAATAGGCAAATCGCCAGATTGATATCTATTGTTTGTTCATGCCCAACCTTACAAAATACAAATTCTCCAGGGTTATGTATCGGTTTCATGGTTTTTAGAAGCATGGACAGACTTTTTTCTCCTGTCATTTTATCTCGCCCTTTTTTGCAAATCTGCTACTGGCATGCTGATCAATCTTCCGATCGGTTGTTTGCCGCGGTAGGTAATTACGCGTAACATACTGGCATCTTTTGGTACCTGTAAGGCAGCGGTATATTTAGGGTAAAAACGATCGGGAGTGGAGTTGTCAAAGCTGTAATAAATATCTAAACCGTCAATCTCCGGAGTTAATTCGATCATTAATTGTTTATCCGCACTGCGTTTTACTGTAAAAATAGGATCGTAAATGGCAGGCGAATATTTAATCTCTGCTAAATCCAGGCGTTTGAAATGTTGTTGTGTACGGTCGACAAAATTTGTCCAGTTTTTCTTCTCAATAGGACTCCAGATCGATTCTGCAATCGCGAATGCACGTGGCCAAACCATGTATTCTACCTGGCGGAAGGTAAAGATCTGTTCTGTCCAGAGGTTGGCCTGCGCACCAATCACATATTGTGCATTTACACCAGCCGGAACTGGGTTAAACTGATAGGCTTTGTTTAACCTTAACGAAGCATAAACTTTTGGTTCGGTAATTTGATCGGCCTGCATATAATCCAAATAGGCAAAGTCTGTTGGACTCATTACCACATTGTGTTTCTCATTGGCTGCCTGAATACCATATTTCATTCCCCGCCAGCTCATAACCGCTGCTGTTGGCGATACACCACCTTCAAGAATTTCGTCCCAGCCCATAAATTTTTTGCCTTTCGAAACCACAATCTGTTCCACACGTTTTTCAAAATAAGCCTGAACCTGTGGAATGGTTTTTAATCCTTCGCGCAACATTAAGGCTTTCACCTGATCGTTCTTTTCCCAAAAATTATGTGGTGCTTCATCTCCGCCCATATGGATATATTCGAAAGGGAAAAGTTTAGCTACCTGGGTAAGTACCGAATCTAAAAAGACATAAACTTTCTCATTTGCTGGGCACAACGTATTGTCGATCAAAGCTGTTGGTGGCGCGCCACGGCTCCAGTCCATAATTTTTTCGCCCGAACGTACTTTATAATTCACCGCATCAGGCGTACATGAAAGTTCTGGATAAGAAGAAATAATGGCTAAACTATGTCCTGGAACATCAATTTCGGGTAAGATGTTTACAAAACGCTCTTGCGCATACTGAACAAGTTCTTTTATGTCGTCCTGAGTATAGAAACCGCCATAAGTGCGGGGTTCATCGGCAGTTGGTGGTGTGAAATCGCCAAATGTGCCTGTTTTTTTAACACTCCAGGCACCTACTTCGGTTAGCTTGGGTAAACCTTTAATTTCGATTCTCCAGCCCTCATCATCTGCAAGGTGCAAATGCAACAGGTTGAATTTATAGCGCACCATATCATCAATAAACTGTTTTACTTCCTGTTTGGTGAAAAAATGACGGGCCACATCGAACATTAAACCTCTCCAGCCTAATTTGGGATAATCGACCACATCAACACAAGGCGCTTTCCACTTGATATCGTTTACCAGTTCTTTACTTTCTATTTCAGCAGGGAAAAGCTGCAGTAAGGATTGCACACCATAAAAAATGCCTGCTGGCTGGTTGGCAGTGATCACAACCTGCGTTGGATTAACATTGAGCTTGTAACCTTCTTTGCCCAACTGCGTGTCTTCTTGGGTATTTAAAATGAGTTTAATCGTAGGGTGGCCAGAATTGCTCACTGTACTCACAAATTTACCTGTAGCGGTGCTAATCCGGTCGGATAAATAAGCAATAGACTGTTTTAACTCTCCGCTCTTAACCGCCTGTATAATTACATTTTCGGGTAAGGTAAATGTTCCGGCCTTTTTCATTAAGGATACAGGCTCGGGTATAATGGCAATTGGAGTTTGTGCAACCGTACTTTCGGAATCGCCGATTTCAGTTTCTGTAACTAGCGTTTGAGCGAAAGTATTGGCTGCAAAAACACAGCAGGAGATCATCAGGAATAATTTTTTCATTCGAATAATTAAAACGGGTTAACCGGATAAGTATAATCCGCAATTTATTAAAAAAGATTTTAATAGGAGGTATTTGTAGGAAGAGAAATGTGTAAGAAGCACAGCGCAGGGCGCATGGCGTTTGTCTAAAATTGTGCTGTTATCAAAGATTTGTCAGTCGGTGCGGAGTCGAAGGCTCAACCACAAAGTTCTACTGTAGTCTGTCATTGCTAGCACAGTAAAGAACCTTTTAAAGAAGTAGTATTATTTGATTCTTTTTGAAACTATTTTGCCTCGAATCCTTTTAAAATCGTTTCCATAACACTATATAAAACTCCCGTATCCCAATCTTCTAAATAGCTATATCCTTTATTGATATTTGATGGATTTTGTTTTGAAAAGATGGCAAAATAGGTGCGGTAATTTTTGGTGCCTACATCAGGCCAAGGCAAAAACTTTTCCTCTTCTTTAATAAAGCTTGTTGCCTTAATTTTAATTCCTGATTCCTCAAACAGCACATCAGCCAGCGTAAAGGTTGCTTTTTGATCAAATAGCGCTAAATAGTGATCAACTAAAGCATCGAAATAAGTTACCCATACTTGATTTAATATTTCGGCATATTGGTTATACAAAGCGATTTTATTAATGCCATAATAAGAACCGAAACTTATTTTGATCATTTCACCATCGCTGTTCCTGATCAATAACTGATACTTTCTTCCTACCGTAAATTCAAATCCTCTAATCCATTTGATACCAAACCGATATTGTATAGGCGCGCCTTGGGATAGGCTGGTTATTGCGGGAACTGATAATTTTTGATCGCCAAATACGATAGATTGTGGCGTAAATGATAAATTTTTAGGTTTTCGATTAAAATAGCCCTGTTTAATTAACCAGCTTTTCTGATTGCTTTCTGGAGTGATCATGTGCAAATGTTATGAGTCTCAGTGAACTGGGGTTAATTACCGTATTACAGATTTAAATTACAAAAACTGCGTTAACCAGTCCCTGGCTTTCTCATCATCAGTAAATGATTTCATGGGAATGGGTGGAATTTGAAACTTAAAAAGGATCTTCATAATCAATTGCGCTAAACCTGGTTTCGAAACCATGGCCATGGCCGTATAAATTTGGGGTAACTGCTCCGTAGAAAACCTTCGCGTTTCTTTATCCGGAACAGGCGAATTTTTTAGGTATATTAACAATGGAACCTTCTTGTTGTTGGTGATTTTCTTCACCAGGGCAACATTGGCAGATATATTTTCTACAGTCCGTAAAACGCTTTTACTGTACGAAATCAGTATCCCATCATCTGTTAATAAATAATCGGCAATTTCGCCTTCGATTAAGTGATTGTCTCTTTCATTTCCCATGTTTTACCCCCTTAAATGATAAGCTTTTGGTTTGGTAAAGGCCCTTAAGCCCTGGTGGGATAAGGTAGCGCCTATACCTGAATATTTTCTTCCGCTCCATGGTAGCGCGGCACTCACGCGATCGCAGCAGTTCCAGTAACCTGAGCCTGCATCTAATTGAGCTAATATTTCTTCAGCTTTTGCCTGGCTGGCGGAATAAACAGAAGCGGTTAGGCCATAGTCGGTATCTTGCATCATGTTTAATGCCTCAGCATCATCCTTCACTTTCATAATGCCGATAATGGGCCCGAAACTTTCTTCCTGCATCACCAGCATATCGTTGGTCACATCCGTTAGCACGGTTGGTTCAAAATAATAACCTTTTCCCTCAACGGCCTTGCCACCGGTTAATATTTTGGCGCCTTTGTTTAAGGCATCTTTAACCTGATTTTCCAATACCGCTACCTGTTCTTTTCTGGTTAAGGCGCTAATGTATACCCCATCGGTTGTTGGTAAACCGGTTTTCCAGCTTTTAACTTCGGCAACAAAGGCATTTAAATAAGTGTCGTAGTTTTTCTCGTGTACATAAATGCGCTCAACCGAACAACAGCTTTGTCCGTTATTGTAAAAGGCACCGTCTGCCGTACCAACTGCTGCGTCGGTTACATTAGCTACATCTTCGGCGATATATAAAGGATCTTTTCCGCCCAATTCCAACTGACAGGGAACCATTTTGGGGGCAACTTTTTCGTAGATTAATTTCCCTGTTTTGTACGATCCGGTGAAGAAATAACCGTCAAAGTTCAGCTCTAATAAGGCCGCGCCAGTTTCTTTCGCACCAATGGCGATTTGGAAAATATCATCAGGCACACCGGCTTTTTTTAATAACTTTTCGATCTGGAGGCCGGTCAGTGTGGCATATTCTGATGGTTTGTATAACACCGCGTTTCCACTTAAAAGCGCTGGAATAAAAACATTAACGCCAACAAGATAGGGGTAATTCCAGGCAGAGATGTTGCAAACCACACCCAAGGGCTCGTATTTGATTACCTCTTTTAAACCAGGTTCATCAAGCATTACTTCATCAGCCAGGTATTTTTCAGCATTGCCCAACATCCATTTGATACGGGCCCTTGCCCCGTTAATTTCGTTGCGCGATTGCTGGAGCGGTTTGCCTACTTCGGAAGTGAGCACCGAAGCGAGTTCTTCTATTTCTGCTTCCAGTAAAGAACTGAACTCAGTAATCACTGAAATCCTCTCACCGAGGGTTTTATTGGCCCATAGCGGCTGCGCTTTTTTTAAGGTGCCAAATTTGGCTTGAAGTGTGGATGAATTATCTTCAGTTAAACTGGTGATAATTTCTTCTGTTGCGGGGTTGATGATGTGCATCTTGCCTAATGATTTATTGCCACGGAAACACGGAAATCACGGAGAAATCATTTTGTTCTTCCGCAATCGGTATTTCTGTGTATTTATTTATGATTAACAATTGAATTGATAAATGCACTGTGTATGTTTTTGCTAAATGGTCCATGCTGGTCTTTTAAACGCTCGGGATGCCATTGTACAAATAACAAAAAGGATTTCCCTTCGGGTGCTATCCTTTCCATGGCTTCTGCAATGCCATCTGGTGAGATGGCACTTACCACCAGCCCTTTCCCTGTTTTATCGGTACTTTGGTGATGATTGCTGTTTACCAGGCCCTTATCGGTATTTACGATCTGGTTGAGCCAGGAAGATGGATTCACCAGGATTTCGTGATAGCGGTCTGATTTATCGTGCATCTTGGAATGGTCGAATTTCCCCCAGGTGGGGATATCGGGGATCAATGTTCCGCCAAAAAACACATTGCCTACCTGTATACCACGACAAATGCCCAAAACCGGGATTGAATTGGCCTCAGTATAGGTTAAAACCTTAAATTCAAACTCATCGCGTTCTTCATCAATATCATCATCATAACAATAAGGATAATATTCGGGCTGGTTATAAAAGCGTGGATGAACATCTTCTCCACCGGTTAAAACAATACCATCACATTTTTTGATCTCATCAAAATTGTTCAGTTTATAGCCAAGCTGGATCACTTCTACGTTATTGTTGTAGGATAAAACCCAGTCGCGGTAAATGGCGTATTTGCTGCAATCGGTTACACCAATGATTATTTTATCAGACATAGTCCTTTATGTTTTTGCCACAGATTTTCACAGATGAACACAGATTTGGATTGCAATTTTTTATTTAAGTTATATCGCCGTTTATCTGTGTTCATCCTCTTTATCTGTGGTTAATGGCTGCTTTAAAGTGCATTTAGATATAGTTGTTTAAAGTCTGCTCTGCTTACTGGTTTAGGGTTATTTGGATGTGCAAAATCTGCAAAGGCTAAATCGGCAAGTGTTTCGATGTGTTCATTTTTAACGCCAATATCACTCAATTTATGCGGAATATTCACTTTTGTATTTAAATCGAACAGATATTTTACAACCGCTTCGCCAGTTTCGTCTTTAAGCGCTAAAGTTCGGGCAATTTTTTTAAAACGGTCTTCAAAACCAGCAATGTTGAATTGCATGCCATATGGAATATTTACGGCATTGGCTAAACCATGATGGGTATCTAAAAGCGACGAAAGTGGATGTGCCAGCGAGTGCACTACCCCCAAACCTTTTTGAAAGGCTATGGCACCCATCATCGAAGCCATGAGCATTTTACTGCGGCTTTCTAAATCTGGATTGTTGGTTGCCTGCTCTAACGAATCCTTGATCAACGAAATTCCTTCTAAGGCAATCCCATCACACATGGGATGGAAGTTTTTGGCCAGATAAGCTTCCATATTGTGTGTCAGCGCATCCATTCCTGTAGCTGCGGTAATAAATGGTGGTAAATCCATAGTTAACTCCGGATCTGCAAAAACGATCTGCGCCATTAACTTGGGCGAGAAGAGAATTTTTTTCTGATGGGTTTCGTCATCGGCAATAATCGCACTGCGGCCCACCTCGCTTCCGGTACCTGATGTAGTTGGGATGGTAATAAAATGCGGAACCTCGTTGGTAACGTAAATATCCCCACCAATTAAATCATCGTATTTGAAGAGGTCTTCGCGGTGGTTCACGCGGAGTACAATTGAGCGGGCAACATCCAGTGCCGCACCACCACCAATACCCACAATGCTATCGCGATGTGTGGCATCCCAAACATCAGTTCCTTTGTAAACATCACTCTTTACCGGGTTTTTGTGGATATCGTTAAAAACTTCTACTGAAATGCCTTTTGCGTTTAAGTCATCCACAATTCTTTTAAAAAATGGAAGCTGGGCAATGGTCGGGTCGGTAACAATTAATGGTGCCTTTAAATTGTTTTTTGCTAAGTAGGCCGGCAATTCTTTTACTGCACCTGCACCAAAACGGATGGTTGTTGGAAAATTAAACTGATGGATTTTATCAAATATCATGACACTTATTTTATCTTTTTTATCACCTAATATCACTTAGGCGTATTGTTGTTTTCTATGCTATAAAGCCTGGTTGTCTACCATTGGCTAAAGTGTTCTAAGATGACTAAGGTGGTAAACCTTCATAGCTTGTTTTATTTTTTACCACCTCAGTCACCTGAGTTCATCTAAGCTTGGGTTGTTATTTTTACTGTCCTATAAAAGGCCTAACTTTCTATCATTTGCTAAAGTGTTCTAAGGTGGTAAACCTTCATAGCGTGTTTTATTTTTTTTACCACCTCATTCATCTGAGTGCATCTAAGCTTGGGTTGTTAAAAAGATTCTGAACCAAGTTTAACATGACGACTCTTTTTGTTAAATAATCTCTAAATACCTTTTCAGTTCCCAATCGGTTACTACTTTGGCATACTGCTTACATTCCCATTCGCGGGTCATGGTAAAATGATCAACGAAATCTTCGCCCAATAATGTTTTCGCCAGATCTGAATTTTTCATCTTTTGTGTCGCCTCGAATAAATTGCGTGATAGTATACCATTTGATAAATTGGTATAGCCATTTCCTTTGGTTGCGGGTTGCTCCAGTTTTAACTTATTTTTAACGCCATACATTCCGGCAGCTAAACAGGCCGAAAGTGCTAAATAAGGATTGGTATCTGAACCCACTATCCGGGTTTCTAAACGCGAAGCCTTTTTGCTCCCCGGCAATGCACGCAGTGCCGTGGTGCGGTTATCGATGCCCCAGGTTACCGTGGTGGGTGCCCATGCACCTTCAACGAAACGTTTGTAACTGTTAATGGTAGGGGCAATCATCGGTAAAAGATAAGGTAAGCAATGCAGCTGACCAGCGATATAATTTTTCATGGTTTCGCTCATTTTATCGGCATCTTTTTCGTCGTAAAACAGATTTGTCTTTTTGTTTGCATCCCAAAGGCTTTGATGCACATGGCCGCTGCATCCCGGTAGGTTCTCGCTTATTTTAGCCATAAATGTAGCCAGGATACCGTGTTTATAGGCAATTTCTTTTACGGCTGTTTTAAACAAAATTGCCTGGTCGGCTGCTTGTAAGGCTGGCGCATATTTGATGGCGGCTTCATAAACCCCAGGTCCGGTTTCGGTATGTAAACCTTCAATTGGGATGTCGAATTTATTCAGCAGATCGAACAGGTCGCTCATAAATTCATTCCGGTAAGTACTCCTTAGAATGGAATAACCAAACATGCCCGGACTTAAGGGTTTTAAATTGGCAAAACCTTTTTCATGGATGCTTTCTGGGGTTTCCGAAAAATTGAACCATTCAAACTCCTGGGCAAAGAGCGGAGAAAAGCCTTCATTTTCACATTCGTTAATTAGTTTTTTTAACAATTGCCTTGGACATACAAAATTTGCCTGATCCTGATCGTTGATAAAATCGCCCAGAAAAAAAGGCACTTCATTTTCCCATGGGATTTTCCGAAAGGTACTGATATCAATTTTAACCTGTGCATCAGGATAACCGGTATGCCAACCGGTATATTTGCCGTTTTCGTAAGCTACATCGCCGGCATCCCAGCCAAAGGTAACATCACAGAAGCCTAAGCGGCCTTCAACCAGAGATGCAAATTTTTCGGCAGCTACATATTTTCCCCTCAAAATACCGTCGATATCGGCGACAGCTAATTTTACTTTTCCAGAGGGATGCTTTTTAACGTAATCCAGAATTTCTTTGCTCGTACTCATTGATCTGCCTTTTTAAAGATTTTATATAGAAGAAATATGCCTAAAACGATGCCCGAATAAATTAAGCCCAATTTAAGATTATAAATCAGCATCGCGATAAACGAAACGCAGGAAATGATCAATGCAATGATGGGAAATAAAGGATAAACCGGTGTTTTAAAAGGTCTTTCCATTTCAGGTTTGTTTTTCCTGAGTATCATTACCGAAACCATTGAAATGATGTATAAGGTTAGTGCTCCAAATACCGAAATAATGATGATTTCGGCTGTTTTGCCGGATAGGAGGGCAATAATACCAATTACCATATTGCCAATTAATGCATTGGCTGGCGTTTGAAATTTTGGGGATATTTTACCTAAAATTGCGGGAATACTTTTCACCCTGCCCATTTCATAAGTAGAACGGCCGGCTGCCAATACCAATCCGTGAAATGATGCAACCAAACCGAAAAGCCCCACTGTAATCAATAAATGATACATCAGGTGATTGTCGCCGGTGATCATCGAGAGTGCAAGGGGCAAAGGCGAATCGGAAGTTTCGCCCGATTTCCCGTTTTTATATACAATGGCTTCCCAACCGCCAATGCCGATGGTAGCAATAAAAACCAGCACACACAATACCACTAAGGTAAATATGCCCCAGCCAAAACCTTTGCTGATATCGCGCTGTGGGTTTTTGGTTTCTTCAGCTACATTGGCAACACCCTCAATGCCCAGGAAAAACCAAATGGCAAAGGGAATGGCGGCAAAAACACCGCTCCAGCCATTCGGAAAATTATTATGGACCAGGTTCTCTGCACGAAATTTAGGTAGTGTAATACCGGAGAACAAAAGCAGCTCGCCAACAGCTAAAACCGTAATGATCACTTCGAATGAGGCGGCGGCCTTTACGCCATAAACATTTAGGGCCGTAAAGATAAAATACACCGCAATTGCACTGGTAAGGATGGGTACCTGCGGGAAGAAAGCATTAAAATATGCACCAATGGCAAAAGCAATAGCTGGTGGTGCAAATATAAATTCGACCATTTGGGCAATACCTGCAATAAAACCAATATTTTTACCCAGCGCTGTATTGGCATAATCGAAAACACCGCCTGCCTTTGGTATGGCACAGGCCAGTTCGGCATAACTGAAGCTAAAGGTTACATACATAATCATGATGGCAACCGTTGCGATGGCCATGCCTAACGTACCACCTTTTTCGAGGCCAAGGTTCCAGCCGAAATACATTCCCGAAATTACATAACCTACACCCAACCCCCAAAGCATAAAGGGGGTGAGCGTTTTTTTTAAGCCATCTTTTTGTTCCATTGGCAGGATGTATAAGATTAAATAGGTTTATAAAATTTGCTCGAAAATGATAAACTATTCGCTTCGGTATCTGGTGTTTAAAGTAGTAATTATTTTTTAGTTAAATAGATAATATATCTCGTTTTTAGCTGAAAACTAAAAAACCAATGCCGAAGCATTGGTTTTAATAAATTCATTAAGAATAAACAGATACGGCTACTCCGTATCGCGGTTTTTATTCACAATCTGGCTGTCTCTCGTATTCTTTTGTACCGTAATGGCACCAAATAACGAAAGTAAAAAGGCAAAGGCATAAAATCCTTTTTCGCTGGGCAGCAAGGTGGCATTCCACAAACCGATTACCAATAAGGTGATGGTTAATAGTGTAGAAAACCAGCTGATACCATAATAAATTTCAGTAACCGGGATTCCTTCCAGTTTATCGCGAACAGCTTTTTGTAAAGAGATTACGGCAAAAAGGCCAAACATCAATACGGTAAAATAATATCCTTTTTCGTTAAGAAGCATATCAGAACGCCACAAGCCTACAATAAAGCCGATCATTCCGATACCTAATGCCATCCAGGCTGCTGCCACGAATGCATTCGATGGTTTTTGATTCATTGTTTTGAGATTTAATTTAATTCAATAGACAACGCTAAAGATTGGCAAAAGGTATAAAAATTAAAGGACTTGCTTTAAATTATTTCAGAAATCTGAGCCACGAAAGGAATGTTGTTAAGTTAAACCATTAAACACAGGTAAAATCATTTAGCCTTAATCTGCCCCGATTTTCGGAAGATAAAAAAAATGTGATGTTATTTAGATGGGTATGCACATGGGGGTAATATCCGTGTTTATCCCCGCCTGAACTGAGGGGCAGGTGTGTACATCTGTGGTTAAAAACACATAAACTATTCGATAACATTCTGTTAATGGAGGAAAAATCAAACAAAATCCCATCTTTTGCATTATAGCTGTATAGTTTTATCTTAGTGATATGCGAACATTGCTTACTTCTGCCCAAATGCGCAGCGCCGATCAGTTTACCATTGCCAATAAACCCATCGCCTCTATCGATCTGATGGAAAAAGCGGCGCGGGCTTTTGTTCAAAGTTTTTTGAGGGATGAGTTTGATACCAATAAAAGTGTTGCCATATTCTGCGGGAAGGGAAATAACGGTGGTGATGGATTGGCCATTGCGCACCTACTCATCGCTAACGGATACGAGAATATCAAAGTTTATATTGTCGATTTCGGCAAAAAACAAAGCGATGATTTTGCCATCAACCTGCAGCGGATTGAGGAAACACGCTGTAAAAAAACAATCATTAACGCACCTGCTGATTTAAAGAATATCAAAGCAGATTTAATTATCGACGCGATTTTAGGCTCTGGTTTAAATAAACCTTTAAGCGGTGCATTTGAAGAACTGGTTCAGATGATCAACAAACTGAACAAAAAAGTTTACGCAGTTGATGTGCCCACAGGTTTTTTTACTGAAGGCAAACTACCAAAAGATTATAACGGCATAAAAGCCTATAAAACGATCTGTTTTCAGCGTCCGAAGATCAATTTTTTCTTTCCTGAATCAGCAACAGCGACCGAAAAATATGAAGTGGTTGATATTGATCTGGATGAGACTTTTATTCAAAAACAGGATTCCGGTTTTTACTTGCTTGAAGAAAGCGATATCGAAAAGCTGCTTAAGCCCCGAAAATTATTTAGTCATAAAGGCACTTACGGCCATGTCTTGATTATCGCCGGAAACACCAACACGATGGGGGCAGCCTTACTTTCTTCAATGGCCTGTTTGCATACTGGTGCCGGATTAACCACTGCATGTATCCCGCAAAGTGGTTTAATTGCTTTAAATACCACTTTGCCAGAGGTGATGGCACTGGTTAGAGATGAATATACACGGATTGAAAATCCGAAGAAATATCAGGCCATTGCCATAGGGCCAGGTTTAGGCACAGCGCCTGAGAATGAAAAGTTGCTAGAAAGCCTGATTATGGCTGGACAGGCCTTAATCATTGATGCTGATGCCCTGAATATTTTGGGAGAACGATCTGATCTGATTGATAAACTTGCGCCCAACAGCGTTCTTACACCTCACATGAAAGAGTTTGATCGTTTATTCGGGGAACATGATCACTGGTGGGATCGGGTAGAAAGGGCTAAAGAACAAGCCAGAAGACTTAAGATTGTAATCGTGCTCAAAAATCAATATACTTTTATCTGTTTGCCAACAGGTAAGGTTTTAGTTAATCCAACAGGTAATCCGGCCATGGCACAGGGAGGTATGGGCGATATTCTTACAGGCATCATTGCTGGCTTTGTAGCACAAAAGTATGCTGCAACAGATGCTGCTATTTTAGCGTGCTACATTCATGGAAAAGCAGGTGATGGTTTAGCTCATGAACATTTTGTGATTACCGCATCTCAGGTGGCTACAAGGGTATCCAAAGAAATTAAGATGCTCATCTCCAAATAGTTTATGAACCTGATTGTGGAAAAAAAAATAGCGTTAACCTACTATGCTTCTAGTTTAAAATGTATAGTTTAAGGGAATATTTAGTAATCAGATACCTAAAAACGGAAAATTTAAATTAATTATGGCACAAAGAGAGTACACGCTGAACGAATTAATTCGGGAGTCGGCAGAAAATCCAAATGAGAACGATTTTTTCGAATTGGAAAAACCAGCCATGCTGGAAGTAAACCTAAAAAGCCAAAAGATTTTGGCGAAAGCAGGTTCAATGGTTGCTTACATCGGGAATATCGATTTTAAAAGAGAAGGTTTATTGAGCAAAGGCCTTGGTGGTTTGTTAAAGAAAGCTATCTCTGGCGAAGGTACTTCGCTAATGCACGCTACAGGAACAGGTAAGTTGTATTTGGCAGATGAAGGCAAGAAAGTAAAAATCATTAAACTTCAGAACGAATCGGTTTTTGTAAACGGAAATGATGTACTGGCTTTAGAAGAGGGCATTAAAAATGAAATAAAAATGCTGAAAAGCATTGCAGGGATGATGAGTGGTGGCTTATTTCAGGTTAAACTTTCTGGAAGCGGTTATATTGCCATTACTACACATGGAGAACCGATTTTATTAAGGGTTACCGCAAACCAGCCTGTGTACACCGATCCAAATGCGACAGTGGCCTGGTCTGAAAACCTAACGCCAAACATCAAAACCAATTTAACTTTCGGTTCTTTTATCGGGAGAGGAAGCGGCGAATCTTTCCAGCTGGAATTCTTTGGCGAAGGATGGGTATTGGTACAACCTTACGAAGAAGTGAAGTACGCAGCTAAATCTTAATGCTGTGGCTAGTTAATGATCATTAATAATTGCCCACCTATAGTTGTAGGATTGCTTCGTTC
>NZ_JAVTSN010000067.1:0-31691 GCF_032678585.1 Pedobacter psychrodurus
CTCTTTCAGAGGGGTGTCCGCAGGACGGGGTGTTTTGTCAGTCTGAGCATCTCGCTCAAATCAGCAGAAAATGTGGAGTCGGGTGTTACCACCTGACTCATAGATGCGTTTAGGTACATATTTATAGTTTGTATTTATTTGTGTCAGATAGAAATATCTATTGTGCTGTCAGGTGTTACCACCTGACTCATAGATACGTTTAGGTACATATTTATAGTTTGTATTTATTTGTGTCAGATAGAAATATCTGACACCACCATATTCCAGAACGGGGTGTTTTGGTCAGTCTGAGCGGAGTCGAAGACCGCAACTAGTTAGCATCTCGCTCAAATCAGCAGAAAATGTGGAATCGGGTATTACCACCTGACTCATAGCTATATTTACTTACAGATTTCTAATTTGCTTGAATCTGTGTCAGATAGAAATATCTGACACCACATCAGATAGAAATATCTGACACCACAATTTATTTCAACAAACTCTGTAACGTTTTAATCAATCCGTTACCAATGGGTTATAACATTCGATGAAAGAAACAGAAAACATATTTCTCACCCTGATTAATCAGCACAAAGCGATTATACATAAAATTTCAAAAATGTATACGAATGGTGTTGAAGAACAGCGTGATCTGTTTCAGGAAATCGTATTACAGCTTTGGAAAGCCTATCCTACTTTTAAGGGCAACGCAAAATTTACCACCTGGATGTACCGTGTATGCTTAAATACGGCATTGATCTATTTCAAAAAGGACAATAGAAAAGTTGATAAAATACCTTTAGACGAAAATATTGACATCATAGATGTAAACGACAGCGAAGGTAAAGAAGAGAAATTAGCCTATCTGTACACTGCCGTTCAAGAGTTGAATGTGATCGAAAAAGCATTGATATTTCTTTTTCTCGAAAATCAATCCCATCGGGAGATTGCTGAAAATCTTGGCATCAGCGAAGTGAATGCAAGGGTTAAACTCAACAGGACAAAAGAAAAATTACAGTTCATCATAAAGAAAAACGGTTATGAATTTTGACGACATTAAAAACGAATGGAATGCTGAAAATCCAGATGGAAATAACATTTCTACCGATATGCTAAAAATAAAACAGGCACATACCCCAATTGATAGGATCAGGGGAAAAATGAAACATGAGTTTTTTTACCAGATGTTCTTTTTGGTCATCATGGCCTTCATCCCATACCTTTTCAGTTTTTCACCGGCAATGGACCAGGTATTTTTAATGTTTTATGCCATCACCTGCGGTTTTACGGCATATTACTTTATTAAATTTTACCGGTTCTATAAAAATTCTTATGACATGAGCCTGGATACCCGCAAAAACATCCTGTGGTTTTACTATGAAATGAAATTGAATGTAGAACTTTATAAAGCGCTAACCTATATCGTTGCCTTTATTGGGGTCGCGTTGATAGCAGTATATCTGTTTATAGAAAAAGCATCTATATTCATCAGGATTTTAAGCAAATTATCCTCAGTTTATATTTTATTGAACTGCTTTATTTCCATTTTAATTATTGGTGCCATTACCGAACTATGGGCATGGTATTATTACGGAAAACATTTAAAGCAGGTAAAAAAAATAGTTGATGAACTGGATTATGAGTAAGGTGCTGTCAGATGTTTAAGTATAAGTGATGTCAGATGTTACCATCTGACGGTAAAAATATGTTAAATTTCAAATCTAGAATCAGATCTGTCAGATAGAAATATCTGACACCACAAGATGTGTAATCGGATGTTACCATCTGACGGTAAAAATATGTTAAATTTCAAATCTAGAATCAGATCCGTGTCAGATAGAAATATCTGACACCACGGATAAACTACAGTAACCCTCCGGTCCTTAACACATCCATAATGGATGGAAAAGTATTTTTAACCACTGGCGAAAGGTGGTTTTTATCCAGCCAAACGGCTTCATCAATTCCCTCTTCTTTTTGCGGTACCAATTTCGGCTCGCCTTTAACCTTCATTTTGTACCAGTTCGTTTTTTTGATCACCATTTTAGAACCAATGGGATAAACATGATAGGTTTTACAAAGCTTTTCTTCACGTTTAAATACCTTGATCCCACATTCTTCTTCCACTTCACGAACGGCGGTTTCTTTCATTTTTTCACCTTCTTCGAGTTTTCCTTTGGGCAAATCCCATTTTTTATTCCTAAAAATAAAAAGGTAATTCCCATTCGCGCTCTCTACCAAACCACCTGCAGCTTTTATAATGGTACAATCTTTCTTTAACTTTTTAAAGGTTTCCTGAGGGTTCTTTGTCAGGAAAATATAGCTCTTTTTAGATCCATTTTTTAGTTTTTTGTAGAATGTCTGCAGATCAAAATCCTGAAATTCAAGTTGTTGAATTTTTTCTTTTTGTTCTGGCAAAAAATCTGAGATAAACAAAGTGTTATCGTTGATATAAATTCTATAGTTTCTTGGCATATATTTTTAAAAACACATTCAAATGGTGCGAAGGCTAAACCCACTACTTTTCCTTTTATAGTATTGTAATGCCATAAAAGCGGAGCATTTGCTTTCCCTAAAGTAGAAAAATTGTTGAGTTATTTATCAGGTATAAAAAAAGGTTACAACAATTAAATGTTGTAACCTTATCTAAATTAACGCTCTCAATCAAAGATTGATGCAAGGCTCTCACCCCTTGCTTGGTACAAATATATAACTTTTTATTAAAAAGGTGAAAAAAAACTTTAATAACGTAGAAATACTGATTAAACCGTATTTATAGCATATTTTATCTTTTTCAAAACCTCTTATTATCTGTTTTGTTCGATCATTTTTAACCAAATAAGAACAACATGAAAATTAAGCACTCTACTCCTATTGAGCGACTTGAGAAAATAAAAATTGGTGATATAATCGAATCTGATTGCGGCAAATCAGGGATGGTGGTTGGAATTGAAATTTTAGAATACCTCAGAGAAAAACAGTTTTATTTCAAACTTGAAAACAAAAAAGGCACCATACTGATCATTAAATAGATTACAGCAAGTGCTTATTAAAAAATACTTATTCATTTGCCGCATTTGGTGTATACCCGCTATTGATGACTGAAATATCTTTTAATCATCACCAGACACCAAATTGTAAAAATGTTGCTTGCTTACTGTTTTTGAAGCATTCACAAGGAAAACTATAGCGAATAATTCACTTAACGGTAAATATTTTTTATAATTTTAACGTTTTAATCTACCATGCCAATACCTTCATTATCAGAAACAGACCTGGAAGCCTATCAGAATGATCTTTCCAATCCGGAAAAATCAACGGGGGAGCTTTTTATCACATTAAATGGACTTTATCAGCGCTTTGCTAATAACGAACAGCTTTTGGCAGATTTCGAGTATGTTTCAGAACTGAATAGTCTGGAAAGCAATTATGCTTCCAAAAAAGAGCATTATACAAAAGAGATCAGTGAACTTAAACGACAGTTTAAACAACTGGATAACCGTATCGTTGCGGCAGAACAAAAACTACGTCATGGTATCCCCGAAGATCTGATGGTGATGGACAAAATTATTGCAGAGCAAGAATCTATTGTAGAAGATCAGGAAAAGCTGAACAATGCTGAAACCTATATTGTAGAGCAGGTTAGGAAAATTGATATTGAATACGGTAAAGATCTTCAGAAACTGGAACAACAACAAAATAACAGGAGTATCCCCTTTCAAAGTAAATTTTCGGCATTTAACGAACAGATGAAGCTTGCAGAAAAAAGCATCAGTTTAAAGGTAAGTGCTTTTTCAATTGTAGCGATCATTGGAATTCCGTTGGTAATCGATACCATTTTTGTGTCTTTAGGTATGCCAGCGCTTGGGAAGAATGCCAATAACCTCATCCTTACACATTATATGTTTTTGGTCAGCCTGATCCTGGTAGAATTATTTATGGCCGATAAAATAAGAAGTAGAATTTCGCGCATGCTGTCTGTCTCCTATCTTAAAGATTCACTCAGCAACCTGAGCAATCTGCTTGCTGAAAATAAAAACCAGATCTTCAAAGTAGAAACCGATCATAAAATTCGTTTAGCCGACTTTATCAGGAATACTGAAAGTTAATCTTTCTTTAATCAAAAGGGTTTAGAAGCCCTAACTATGCCTCTAAACCCTTTGTATAGATTTTTCCTGTTGATTTAAGCTTATAGTGTAGCCATATCAATCACGAAACGGTAACGTACATCGCCTTTTTCCATGCGCTCGTAAGCTTTGTGGATATCTTTCATATCGATCATTTCGATATCCGATACAATATTGTTTTCAGCACAGAAATCCAACATTTCCTGAGTTTCGGCAATTCCTCCGATACCAGAACCCGCAAGGCTTTTTCTGCCACCCAATAAACTAAATGCTGCAATTTCTGCTGGTTTAGGTGGAACACCTACACAAATGTGCGTGCCATTTGTTCTCAATAAAGAAAGGTACATGTTAAAATCGTGTTCGGCAGAAACGGTATCCAATATAAAATCGAAGGTACCTCTGGCTGCTTTAACCTGCTCAGGGTCGGTAGTCACCACAAAATGATGCGCACCTAGTTTTTTGGCATCTTCTTCTTTTTTCGGCGAAGTACTCAATACGGTTACTTCAGCACCAAAGGCTACTCCGAATTTCACGGCCATATGACCTAAACCACCCAAACCCAATACGGCAAGTTTATGGCCTTTTCCTACTTTCCAATGTCTTAGCGGAGAATAAGTTGTAATTCCAGCACATAAAAGTGGCGCTACAGCAGCAAGATCCAATTTATCCGATACATGAAGTACAAATTCTTCGCGCACCACAATCGAATCTGAATAACCACCATAAGTAGGTGTTTTTCCATCTCGCTCTAAACCATTATACGTTTGTGTATTGCCTTCTAAACAATATTGCTCTAAATCTTGCTTGCAGTTCTCACAAACCTGACAAGAATCGACCATACAACCTGTTCCGGCAAGGTCGCCTACCTTAAATTTCTTAACATGATCTCCAACTTTTGTTACCCTACCTACAATTTCATGACCTGGAACCATTGGGAAAATCCCTGGGAACCAGTCGTTTTTGATCTGGTGCAGGTCTGAGTGGCAAACACCACAGAAAAGTATTTCGAACTGCACATCATGAGGTCCTACTTCCCGGCGCTCAAAATTCCAGGGTGCAAGATCTGTTTCGGCATTTTGTGCCGCATATCCTTTTGTTGCTATCATAAAAATTTAAATTTATTTTACCATAACAAATGTAACCAGCCCTTTGTTAGGAACGGTTACACAAATCAAATAATTCATTGCAAAATTCAAACAACGCTATGATGTACTGTAAATTTGATGTGGCAGAAGCGCGTCTTAATCCGTATTAGGAGAACAAGCCGTGTGTAATTTCTTTTATAACATCATCCGCGTAAAAAAAGATGGTAAACATCCCTTGGTCCTGCGTGATCACTAAAATATCTTCGCGTTTAATATGGTTCTCGTTGATAAAAAGCGTAAGGCGTTCGTGCGAGCTAAAATAATCAGATTTTAAAACAATCATAAATGAGGGATATTAATTATGACAGCTAATTTTAACATTTGTTACAGTATATAGCTTAAAAGGCAATCCCCATATTTCAATTATGGCCTTTTTTTTACCGATAAACACCGATTCATTTTCCCTTATCATTCCATCTAACACTAAATAAAAGATTTTTTCAATAGTCTCATCAGCATTAGCACCTGAAAAATATTTTAAGCTTCCAGTAGCCAATTGATCATCTATAAAATGGCCAACTAAATCGGTTAGCGTTTCCTTTTCGAATGCTTCGAAAGCATCACCAATCACTTGTATAGCTTCCGATAATTTCTGTTTGCCTGTGATTATTCCATTGATCTCCTTATCGAAAATTTCTTTTGTTCGGCATACTGTGATCACGAGTAAAATGGCCAATAAAATTTTTGTCGTTTTCATAAAATACATCTTTATTATGATCAAAATTACCTTAGCCAAAGGCTTAAAAATAGGACGAATCGGAACGGATTTAATTTGGTTTCAGGGGTATAGCACCTAAGCGAAATGACTTTAAGCTGGAAAGATCCTGAAACAAGTTCAGAATGACGAACCGTAAAGAATAAACACAAAAATCATCATCCGATAGCTATTAGATGACGATCTCCGAAGTCTTAATCTATTTCAGACTTTCAGATTACCTGTCAGTCTTCTGCCCCAAAAGCATGGTCGATCAAAATTTTCCATGTGCCATCTTCGCTCTGCTTCATCAGTTCGATGCCTTTTGCCCTTACCTTCACTTCATCTCCATCTGTAATGTTCCATTCCGATCTTCCAACGGCGAGGTTTCCGGTCTGCATGCAGTAAACCGTTTTGATTTCCATTTTTCCTTTAATGGATAAGATGGCTTTAACGGCTTCTTCAAATTGTGCTTTGCCTGTTACAGGTTTCCCAGGTTCGGGAACAATAATACCAGATGTATCGTACATGCTCAGTACTGTGGCAACATCGCCAGTGTTAAATGCGGCAGCTAATGCTGCATGGGCATCTTCTGCCCGCTTTGGTAAATTCATCATAATTTGTGTTATTGTTTAAGAAAAAATGCTTGAAAACCCTTGCTCTTTCATTATTCTACGTGCCAGTATGCCTGCCTGATCATATATTTTATTGAAAAAGAACCCACCCATGCTAATGCGTTTAACACCTAACGATTCCAACGCTTTAAATCCAGGAAGATCAGGCATACACATTACATTGATGGGAAGTGAAGTAGATCGAACTACAGCGGCAATATCTATACTATCAGTAATGCATGGCACAAAAATTCCGTCTGCACCGGCGGCATGATATAATTTAGCACGGGCTTGGGTTTCTTCCAGGGCATTTGGCAATCCTAAAAGAAATGCATCTGTTCGGATATTCAGAAAGATATTCAGTTTCTTTTTTTTGATGTGTTCAGCAACAGTGGCAATCGTTTCGGCAAATGAGGCAGCGGCCACCAAGGATCTGTTTTCACCCGGCAAAGTATCTTCAAGGTTGATCCCAACTGCACCGCAATCGTGTAGTTTTTCTATATTTTCTAAGATCCCCTGCAGATTACGACTATAACCAGCCTCCATATCAACGGTGAGTGGAATATTTACCATATCGGTAATGCGTTTGCTTACGCGGAGCAGTTCTTCAAAGGGTAAATTTTCGCCATCCTGATAACCCAGGGCATTCGAAATGGCTTGACTGGAAATGCCAATGGCCCTAAAACCATTGGTTTGAAAGATTTCTGCGCTTTTTACATCCCATACATTACCGATCAAAAGTGGTGCGGTATTTTTGTGTAAATGTTTAAATGTTTCAAAAGAATTCATAAGCTATATCTTGATTTAATTGATTATACATCAAAGATATAGTCCTTAAAAATCAGCGGATTGTACAAATCCGAACAAAATAAAACTTATGGAAAAAGTAATTGGTTTACCGGAGTGAGGTTATCCAGATAACTCGAAGGAGTAAGTCCGGTAAAGGATTTAAAGTCTCTTATAAAATGAGATTGGTCAAAATACCCGCAGGCATAAGCAATATTGGTAAATGGCTCTTCATTTTTAGAGATCATCTTCAAACTTTGCTGGAAGCGGTTAATTTTATCGTAAGATTTTGGCGAAAGCCCGGTATGCTGATGCAATAACCGTTGCAAATATCGGGTAGTAATATTGTGTCTTGATGCGATATAGGTAATATTACTTCCTGAAGCATCTTTTAGGATACTATTTAAAATATCAGCTACCTTGTTGATATGAAAAGACTTTTTTTCATGATTAATCAGCCTTTTCAACAGAAATGTTTCTAAAAGATCAATCCTTTTTTGGTCGCCTTCTGTTTCCAATAGTTTTTGATGGATCACATCTGCTCCTGCTCCAATCACATCCCGCAGATCGGTAATAGCATCGTTAAAAACCCCCATCTGATCATTAAAAAAGTACGATGCGGAATGGGTATAAAACTTGATTCCCAGCATCGAATGTTTGCCCATCGACCGGATAGCAAGCGGTTTTGTAATCTGTCCCCAAAGTTCAATCTCTGGCGTTTTCTTAAAACCATCCTTTATAAGAGATTCCCAGCTTCCATTACCCAGGTTAAATATCAGCTCCATATCTCCACTGGGAAACACTACATCTTCAAAAGTCGTTTCCGAATCCGATTGAAAGATATAATAATGCCTGATATAAGGTTTTAAGGTATCCGAAGGTAAAAACTGCTTAAATTCCATACGCTAATTACTTACAAGATCGTAAATTTAAGACAGTTCCAAACCCTAAAATTGTAAAAATCGGAACAAAATATAGCAAAATAATGTGTAGCGGCTTCACAATTAGAATTCAACACCTAAAAAAAATTGCCAAAGATGATCCGCGTTTTAGGGAGCGCTATTCTTTATCGTACTGATTTACAAGGAGTGGTAAGAAATAGCTTTTACCATCCATCGAAATTTCCGATATTTGGAACATTTGAATGTGGAAATTGAATTATTTTTCTACATTTCTTTATCCCTGCAAAACATTAGGGTTTAATAAACGTTATGACAAACACAAATAAATCTGTAATTTTGAGCCATGTATAATAAAAGTGATATTGAATTAAAGGTAGCGGAATTTTTATTACAGATAAAAGCAATCAAATTACAACCAGGCAACCCTTTTACATGGGCATCTGGTTGGAAATCGCCGATTTATTGCGATAACAGAATTACCCTTTCCCATCCACAGGTTAGAACTTACATCCGTCAGAAACTTGCACAGGCCATCCAGGAAGAATTTGGCTCTGTAGATGTTATTGCGGGTGTTGCAACCGCTGGAATCCCTCAAGGTGTTTTAGTAGCTCAGGAATTAGGTTTACCCTTTATCTATGTAAGAGCAAAAGCTAAAGAACACGGTACCGGAAGTTTAATAGAAGGAGAAGTAGTAGAAGGCCAACGCGTAGTGGTGATCGAAGATTTAATCTCTACCGGAAAAAGTAGTTTGCAAGCCGTTGATGCACTAAGAAGCGCAGGTTTATCTGTAGCTGGTTTAGCTGCAATTTTCACTTACGGTTTCGAAAAAGCAGATGAAAATTTCGCAGCTGCAAAATGCCGTTACTTTACTTTATCTAATTATGGTGCTTTAATCGATTATGCTGCCGAGCACAGCATTATTGCCAAAAGTGATATGGAATTATTGGGTAAATGGCGTTTAAATCCTTCAGAATGGGGACAAGGACAGGTTTTGAGTTCGGAGTCTTAAATTTTGAATTAAAACAATCCTAATTTTTAAAAATATATAATGACTGTTATTGAAAGCACAGTAGAAGTGAATAAACCAGTTGCTGAGGTTTACGCTTTTCTATCCAATATGAACAACCATCAGCAATTGATGCCAGAAAATATTTACAACTGGGAATCTACTGAAGATGATGCACGGTTTACCATCCAAAATATGGCAAAATTGGCCATTAAAATTTCCAACCGGGTAGAAAATGAAGAAATAATAGCCATTCCTAGTGAAAAAGCACCTTTTGATGTAGAGTTAAAATGGACTGTATCCGATAATGGAAACGGAACAACTACTGCCAAACACATTATTTCAGCAGATCTGAACATGATGATGAAGATGTTGGCCTCTGGTCCCTTGCAAAAACTGGCTGATCACCAAACCGAAAAACTGAAAGAGATATTAGTATAGAAAGTGATTTCACAGATAAGAGTGTGATTCCACAGATTATATTGATTTCACAGATAAAAAAAGCGAAGCTAGTGCTTCGCTTTTTTTATGCGTAAAAATTCCATTGCGGTTCTTCTATCGGCATATTATTTTAATACCTTAGTTTTTTTAATACCTTAGTTTTTGAATAACCTTTAAACTATGAACCTCAGATTTCTAAAGGTAACCGCCTTGCTCTTTATTCTTACCCCTGTTTCTAAAACACTTGCCCAATCATCTGTTACAGCTCTAAAAACTGAATATCTGGTTAATCCCATCGGTTTAGATAATCCCAATCCACGTTTTACCTGGCAAATGCATGATGCCAGCCAAGAGGCCAAACAAACTGCCTATCGTGTTTTAGTCGATACCGATTCTGCTTTGCTCTTAAAAGCCGATGCAAAACTGTGGAAAACAGGTTGGATTACTTCAGATCAGAATCTGGTTATTTATTCTGGTCAGTTACTAAAACCTTTTACCAAGTATTTCTGGAGGATTGATATTGCAGATGGAAACAAAAAGAGATCCACCAAACCTTATATCGCCAGTTTTGAAACCGGAATGATGAAAATGGAAAACTGGCAGGGTGCCTGGATTTCGGACAATGAAAATATCAAGCTTAAACCAGCCCCCTATTTCCGGAATACTTTTACCACCAATAAAAAAATCAAATCGGCAAGGGCCTATATCGCCGCCGGCGGATTATACGAACTATCTATCAATGGGATGAAAATTGGTAACCACCGCATGGACCCCATGTATACACGGTACGATAGGAGAACATTATATGTTACATACGACGTAACCAACGCCATCAGCCAGGGTAAAAACGCCATTGGTGTATTGTTGGGAAATGGATGGTACAATCACCAATCAACCGCAGTTTGGGATTTCGATCGTGCGCCCTGGCGCAACAGGCCTACCTTTTGCCTCGATGTACGCATCACTTACGAAGATGGAACTACCGAAGTCATCAAATCGGGTAAAGGCTGGAAAACGGCTTTAAGTCCAATCGTTTTTAATAGCATTTACACCGCCGAACATTACGATGCACGTTTAGAAAAAACAGGCTGGAATACACTAAATTATGATGATAAGGATTGGAAAGACGTGATATACCGGTCGGCACCATCTAAAAATATTGTTGCGCAGGCTTTACACCCTATCCGTAATGTAGAAGGAATAGCGAGTAAAAGTTTAAGAAAGTTTAACGACACCACTTATCTTTTCGATTTGGGCAGAAATATTTCGGGCGTAAGTAAAATCACTGTAAATGGCCCTGCGGGAACCACAATAAAACTAAAACATGGCGAACGATTGTATGCCAATGGCCATGTAGATATTTCAAATATCGATGCCCATTACCGTCCAACAGATAATACAGATCCTTTTCAAACGGATATCCTGATTTTAAGTGGAAAAGGCCAACAAAGTTTTATGCCACACTTTAATTACAAGGGTTTCCAATATGTTGAGGTAAGCAGCTCTGCTCCTATCCAACTGAAAAAGGAAGATCTGGTTGGCTATTTTATGCACAGTGATGTACCGGTTGTTGGTGATGTTAAATCATCTGAACCAATTATTAACAAAATCTATTATGCCACCAACAATTCTTACCTTTCGAATCTTTTTGGTTACCCAACTGATTGTCCGCAGAGAGAGAAAAACGGCTGGACAGGCGATGCACAGATTGCCATAGAGACTGGTTTATATGGTTTTGATGGCATTACCATTTACGAAAAATGGCTTGCCGATCACCGCGATGAGCAACAGCCAAACGGGGTTTTGCCTTCTATCATTCCTACCGACGGCTGGGGTTATGAGTGGGGAAATGGGCCAGACTGGACCAGTACCATTGCGATTATCCCATGGAATGTTTACCTGTTTTATGGCGATCAAAAATTACTTGCCGATTGTTATGAAAACATCAGAAAATACGTCAACCATATCGACCAAACCTACCCAACGGGTTTAACCACCTGGGGGTTGGGTGATTGGATTCCGGTAAAATCTAAATCCCCTGTTGAGCTTACTTCTACCTGTTATTATTATGCTGATGTGCTTATTTTGGCCAAAGCAGCTAAAATTTTAGGCAAAAACGACGATTATGAAAAATACCTTAAATTGGCTAAAAAAATTAAAGACGCGTTTAATGCCAAGTATTTAAATAAGGAAAAAGGAATTTATGCTTCTGGTGTACAAACCGAAATGAGTGTTCCACTTTACTGGAAAATCGTTCCAGAAGAATCAATTGCATTAGTTGCCGAAAATTTAGCTAAACGCGTGGAAGCCAATGGTTTCCATTTAGATGTGGGCCTATTGGGTACAAAAGCCATTTTAAATGCTTTAAGTGAAAATGGTTATAGTAATATCGCTTACAAGGTTGCCGCACAAAAAACGTATCCAAGTTGGGGCTGGTGGATGGAAAATGGAGCCACCACCTTATACGAAAACTGGCCTATTGATGCCAAATCAGATATTTCTATGAACCACATCATGTTCGGAGAAATTGGTGCCTGGTTATACAAATCGCCAGGCGGCATTAAACCGGATGAAATGCAGCCAGGATTTAAACATGTAATATTAAACCCACATGTTATGGAAGGGTTAAATTCATTTGAGGCTAGCCACATTGGCCCTTATGGCAAAATAATCTGTGCCTGGAAAAGAATTAATAACGGACTTAGGTACGATATTACTATCCCTGCAAATTCTACCGCTACCATCAACTTAGATATGGTAAAAGATCGGGTGATTCGTTTAAATGGAAAAACAATTGCAGGTGGACAAGTCAACCTATCTTCAGGCACACACATTATTGAAACGAATTAATATGAAATTTACCAAAATCTTAATGTTTATTGCTGCATTTAGCATTGGAAAATCGCTAGCTCAGAGCAACAACCAAAAAGTCACCGAATACATCAGTCCCAATAGAATTTTGTGGAAAGCTGGCGAGGTTAAAAATGCAGAGAGACTTTTACAGGAAGGCGTTGGTCAGGCCGATGTGCGCAACCAGAACATGTGCATCCTCGAAAATAAACAAGGTATAAAGGCCAGTATTCTTCTGGATTTTGGCAAAGAACTTCAAGGTGGTATCCAGATTGTAACTGGTATCTGGGCTGGGAACAAGCCCATAAAAGTGCGGATCAGGTTTGGAGAATCGGCAAGTGAGGCCATGTCTGATGTAGGGGGTAAAGGCGGCGCTACAAATGATCATGCCATCCGGGATCAGGAAACACTGCTTCCATGGCTGGGTATTGCCGAAATCGGCAATACCGGTTACCGTTTTGCAAGGATCGATCTTCTGGAAGACAACGTTAAACTTATTTTAAAAGAAATCAGGGCCATTTCTAAATACCGGAATCTGGAATATAAAGGCTCTTTCAATTGTAGTGATACCTTGTTAAATAAAATCTGGAAAACAGGTGCATACACCGTTCAGCTCAATATGCAGGATTACCTCTGGGATGGCATTAAACGCGACCGTTTGGTGTGGGTGGGCGATTTAAACCCGGAAATTGCGACCATTAATGCTGTTTTCGGTTATAACGAAGTAGTACCAAAATCACTTGATTTTGCAAAAGAAACCACTCCACTACCCGAATGGATGAATGGCATCAGCGCCTACTCCATGTGGTGGATTATTAACCAGAGAGATTTGTATTACCATAGTGGCGATCTGAAATACTTAGCGGCACAAAAAGATTATTTAGCCAAACTGCTAAAGCTGCTCGTGGGAAAAATCGGATCAGACAATAAAGAAAATTTAGATGGGCAACGGTTTTTAGACTGGCCATCGAGCGAAGATCCAAAAGCGATCCATGCCGGCCTTCAATCGATGATGATTTTATCCTTAAATGCAGGTGCAGATTTAATGGGTAAGTTAAACGATCAAGAAACAGCTAAACAATGTAATCTGGCAGTAGAACGGCTTAAAAAACATATTCCAGATACCAACGGTTCTAAACAAGCTGCTGCCTTGCTTTCTCTATCAAATTTAATGGACGCACAACGTGCAAATACGATTCTATCCGACGGTGGAGCTAAAAATTTCTCTACGTTTTTTGGTTATTATATGTTACAGGCCAAAGCGAATGCGAAGGATTATCAGGGTGCAATGAATATCATCCGCGAATACTGGGGCGCCATGTTAAAATTGGGCGCAACTACCTTTTGGGAAGACTTTAATATGGATTGGATCAAAAATGCGGGCAGGATCGATGAACTTGTCCCTGAAGGTAAAATTGACATCCATGGTGCTTATGGCGCGTATTGTTACATCGGTTTCCGCCATAGCCTGTGCCATGGTTGGGCATCCGGACCAACACCCTGGTTAACCGAGCATGTTCTAGGTATCTCAGTTGTAGATCCGGGCTGTAAAGTGATCCGCATTAAACCTAACCTTGGCGATTTAACTTTTGCCGAAGGTACTTTCCCTACCCCTTATGGTATTTTAAGTGTTAAACATACATTGGTTAACGGAAAGATTAAAACACAAATTAAGGCACCCAAGGGTGTGAAGGTATTAACTAAATAATTTTGTAATTTGATAAATCAAAATTTATCAAATTACTCCAATGGCAAATACCTATACTCGATTACATATACACATTGTTTTTGCTGTAAAATATCGCAAATCCGTTATCAATATCGAATGGGAAGACCGCTTACACAAATATATAACTGGTATTGTTCAAGGAAATGGACACAAAATGCTGGCAATAAATTCAATGCCTGATCATTTACACATGTTTATCGGATTAAATCCGGCACAGTCTATTTCTGATTTGATGCGCCTAGTTAAAGGCGACAGCTCAGAATTTGTTAATGTCCAGGGATTTACCAAACACCAATTTAGATGGCAAGAAGGTTATGGTGCTTTTAGCAATAGTCATTCGCAGATTGATGCTGTAGTTAAATATATTTTAAATCAAAAAGAACATCACAAAAAAAGAAATTTTAAAACGGAATACTTATCTATCTTACGCGATAACAAAATCGAGTATAACGAAAAATATCTGTTTACTGACCTGCTTGATGCTTAGAGGGTAGCCCCTAACGGGGCAAAAAAAATGCATCTTACATTTTTACAAAGAGGTAGCCACTCTGTGGCAAATCAGCAAAAAAAACATATAAACTATTTTACTGCCACAGAGGTATGCGCCGTAGGTGCTACTGCATTTTTACAATTGCGTAGTAATATATGCTATATGGGCAAATACTAAATACAATCTTATTGCCCCAGAGGGGCAACCTATTTGTAAACGCCTGCCCCCCATAATCATGCGCCGTAGGTGCTAATACATTTTTACAATTGCGTCGCAATATGTACCATATTGGCAAATACTAAATACAATCTTACTGCCCCAGAGGGGCAACCTATTTGTAAATCCCTGCCCCCCAATAATCATGCGCCGTAGGTGCTACTGCATTTTTACAATGCGAAGCAATATATGCCATACGGACAAATACTAAATACAATCTTACTGCCCCAAAGAGACAATAGACTTGCAATTCACGCATCTATGCTTATGGTCGATAGATGCTAATACATTTTTACAATTGCGTAGCAATATGTACCATATGGGCAAATACTAAATACAATCTTACTGCCCCAGAGGGGCAACCTATTTGTAAACGCCTGTCCCCAATAATCATGCGCCGTAGGTGCTACTGCATTTTAAAATTGAATAGTAATATGTGCTATATAGGCAAATCCTAAATACAATTTTACTGCCCCAGAGGGGCAACCTATTTGTAAACGCCTGCCCCCATAATCATGCGCCGTAGGTGCTACTGCACTTTACAATGCGTAGCAATATGTGCCATATGGACAAATATAAAGTGCAATTTTACTGCCCCAGAGGGGCAACCCCTTTGTAAACCATAAAACAACTAGCATCATGCACCGTAGGTGCTACCCATTTGTATTTCCAGACAAATTTTCAGTACAATAGGCTAATTATCAGCAATTTAGTCATAAAAAACAAAAACTTACCGACAAAATTTCCGATTTAAAAATCAAAACTAACATGGCATTTGTTTTGACTTAAAGGGAATATGAACTTCAACAATTTTACCATAAAAGCCCAGGAAGCAGTTCAACAGGCTTCTGAAATAGCCCAGGGCAATCAGCAACAGGCTATTGAAACGGCACACCTGCTTAAAGGTTTGCTTACTGTTGATGAAAACGTGGTTTCTTATGTTTTAAAGAAATTAAACGTTAACCTAAATTCATTGAATCAAAACTTAGATGCAGAGATTGCCAAGTTCCCGAAAGTGAGCGGAAGTAATGTCTATCTGTCATCAAATGCCAATAGCGTTTTACAAAAAGCGCAAACATTTTTAAAAGAATTTAAGGATGAATTTGTATCCGTAGAGCATTTATTGTTGGGTATACTTGCCGTTAACGATAACACTTCGAAATTATTAAAAGAACAGGGGGTTAACGAAAAAGACCTTAAAAAAGCCATTGTAGAATTGCGCGGCGATAACCGCGTAACTGATCAAAATGCAGAGGCTACTTATCAGGCCTTAAGCAAATATGCCAGGAATTTAAACGAATACGCAGAAAGCGGAAAATTAGACCCGGTAATTGGCCGCGACGAAGAAATCCGCCGTGTAATCCAGATTTTATCGCGTAGAACCAAGAATAACCCTATTCTTATTGGTGAACCAGGTGTGGGTAAAACCGCCATCGCTGAAGGAATTGCCTTCAGGATTATTAAAGGCGATGTGCCTGAAAATTTAAAAAGCAAAGTAGTCTATTCATTAGATATGGGTTCACTCATTGCGGGAGCAAAATACAAAGGCGAGTTCGAAGAACGATTAAAAGCCGTTGTTAAAGAAGTTACCCAAAGTGATGGCGAAATCGTTTTATTCATCGATGAGATCCACACTTTAGTGGGTGCCGGTGGTGGTGAAGGTGCAATGGATGCCGCAAACATCTTAAAACCTGCCCTTGCCCGTGGCGAATTACGTGCCATTGGTGCGACAACTTTGGATGAATACCAAAAGTATCTGGAAAAGGATAAAGCCTTAGAGCGCCGTTTCCAAAAGGTAATGGTAGAAGAGCCTGATACCCAGGATGCGATCTCTATCCTTCGTGGATTAAAAGAACGTTATGAGACACACCATAAGGTAAGGATTAAAGATGAAGCCATTATTGCGGCTGTAGAAATGAGTCAGCGGTATATTGCAGATCGTTTCTTGCCTGATAAAGCCATTGATTTAATGGATGAGGCTGCGTCGAAATTGCGTATGGAGATGGATAGCGTACCCGAAAACGTAGATGCTCTAGACCGTGAGATTATGCGTTTAGAGATTGAACGTGAAGCCATTAAACGCGAAAAAGACGATAGAAAAGTTAAAGAACTTTCTGAAGATATCGCCAATCTATCAGCAGAGCGTGATCAATTGAAGGCAAAATGGCAAGGTGAAAAAGATTTGGTAGACGCGGTGAATAATCAACTCGAGCAGATAGAACACTATAAATTAGAAGCCGAGCAAGCTGAACGTGCCGGAGATTATGGAAAAGTAGCTGAAATCCGTTACGGAAAAATTAAAGAGGCACAGGATCAGGTTGAAAAACTTAAAGCCGATTTAGAAAGTCAGCAGAGCGATAGCCGAATGCTTAAAGAAGAAGTAACTGCCGATGATATTGCAGGAGTGGTTGGCCGTTGGACAGGTATTCCGGTTACAAAGCTAATTGCCAGTGAGCGCGAAAAACTGCTTCATTTAGAAGATGAACTACATCAACGTGTAGCTGGTCAGGATGAAGCCATTGAAGCCATTTCTGATGCCATTCGCCGTTCCCGTGCTGGTTTACAGGATAAACGCAAGCCAATTGGTTCTTTCATCTTTTTAGGCACAACCGGTGTAGGTAAAACAGAATTAGCAAAGGCATTAGCCGAATTTTTATTCAATGATGAAAATGCTTTAACACGTATTGACATGAGTGAATATCAGGAACGCCATGCCGTTTCCCGCTTAATTGGAGCGCCTCCGGGATACGTGGGTTATGATGAAGGCGGACAGTTAACTGAAGCTGTTAGACGTAAACCATATTCGGTGGTGCTGCTTGATGAGATTGAAAAAGCACATCCTGATGTATTTAACATTCTATTGCAGGTATTAGATGATGGCCGATTAACTGATAATAAAGGCAGAACGGTGAATTTTAAAAACACCATTATCATTATGACCTCTAATATTGGTGCACACTTAATTCAGGATAATTTTAAAAATCTAAGCGACGAAAACCGCGATGAAGTAATTGCCAAAACCAAAAACGAACTGTTTGAGGTATTGAAACAGACCATTCGCCCGGAATTTTTGAATAGAATTGATGAGCTAATTATGTTTACACCATTAAACCGCAGCGAAATCAGAAATATTGTAAGCTTGCAGTTTAAACATGTACAGCAAACATTGGCCGAAATGGGTATAGAAATGGATGCCAGCGATGAAGCTTTGGATTGGCTGGCACAATTGGGTTACGATCCGCAGTTTGGTGCCAGACCGCTGAAAAGAGTGATCCAAAAAAGAATCTTAAATGAGTTGTCGAAAGAGATATTGGCGGGTAAGATAGATAAGGACAGCAAAATTAAGTTGGATATGTTTGACCATAATTTTGTGTTCCTGAATCAAAATGCTGGTTAATATATGCCGATCAAATCCCGTCCCGATTACGTTGGGACGGTTTTTTTTTGTCCTTTAAACACCTGTAATCTGAGTTAAATAGCTGGATTTAAGTTTTTTTAACATTTATCATATTGATATAGCCATTTAGGATGATTAGAATTGCAGAAACACAAGCTCTCGAAAATGAGTACAAAATTCTATCCGCTCTTCATCTTAACTTTCCTTACCTGTAATGTCTTCGCACAGAAATTTAAAAAATCAGCACTTTTAAAAGACATTACAACATTGCCTATGCCCGATACGGGTACATTTGTTTCGGTGTTTTATACCACAAATGAAAATCCGGAAATTGTAGCCACTCATCGCCTTGCTGCTCAAACTGAAGTTTTAACTACAGTTATAATGACTGCCAGCCTGGGTAAGGGGCAGATTTTTACGATTGGTTCGTCAGATTACTTTAAAAGTAAGTTATTGGCTGATCAAAATATCCAGAAACTGCTAAGAAATATCCTCGAAAATGCCACCGTTCATCCAAAAAAACTAAAAGTAGCGGTAACCAAAACAGCTGATCCCGCATTGGTTAACGTTTTAAAAGCCAATAAAGCAAAAGTTTATGTAGCTGAAAACACTAAAATACAGGCAAAAACAGATCTATATTTTTTAACAGATGATGTAACAGATACTACAGAGCAGCATGCCCTCGAAAAATTTGTGCGCGATGGTGGCAGTCTGGTTTACGGTTCGCCATACCCCTATATTTATAAACACCGCGATCCGGGCAAATCATACCTGAACGACCTCGTAAAGATCAATAACGTATTAAGCAAGGCTGGTATATTTAACGCATATACTTTATTTCTGGTAGAAAACGTAAAAGATAGCCTGACCTTTAAAAAAGAACCTTTTTATCTCGACCTGAAAAATATTACAAGAGAACTGGTCAAACCTATCCCAAAATCAATCGATCCCAACGAGTATGCCTATGCGGTAGAGCCCACCCTTGAACTGGCTTTCCAGTACAATGCTGATACCAGCGGGATCATAAAAAAAGTAAAGTCTATATTATCTATCAGCGACACACTCGCCGTACCAACATTAAAAAAACCACTTGATATTTCCACTCCTGCAAAAAAGGCCGGATATAAATTTTCAAAATATCTTTTTGATAAATCCCATAATGTAGAAAAGTCAACCGATTTTATTTACCCCGAAAGTAAGTCGTTTCCCGGCGAAGTACCCAAAAGTGCAAAACGCACGGTTGAGCAGATCAATATAGAGGTAAAAGTAGGTTCACAGGGCTTGCTCGATCCTTACGCTGGTTATTTCAGGTTGCACAGTACCGGCCTTTATGTACCAGCGGGAGAAAAAGTAAACATCGTGGTCAATCCGATGTATAAAAATCAACAATTAAAGGCCCAGGTTGGTATCCACAATGATGATTTAAAACATATGGATAATCTGGTAAGGGCCGGTTTTGATTTAACCAGATCTTTTGAACTGGATAAAGATACCACAACCATTTTTTCACCTTATGGCGGTTTGCTATACATCAAGATTCCAGATAGTTCTACCCTAAAATCGATCAATATTACAGCAAGTGGTGTGGTGAAGGCACCCTATTATAAATTAGAGAAGAATACTCTTGCCGAATGGGAAGCCATTAAAAACAACCCAGCACCATGGGCAGAGCTTGCTACGAATAATATTATTCTTACTGTTCCATCCTATCGGATTAAAAACCTGGAAAATCCGGAATCACTAATGAAGTTTTGGAACCGGGTAATGGATGCAGATGCTGATCTGGCTATCATCAGCCGCAATAGAACCCACCCAGAAAGGATCATTATTGATAATCAGGTTGCTTACGGTTATATGTTTACACAGTGGGATAAAATTGTGGCGCCGGATGATCAAAGCTGCGCCTGGATGCTAGATGAGAAAATTGTAGGCACAACAGGAAGCTGGGGGCACTTTCACGAACTTGGCCATCGCCATCAATTTTGGGCACTTGATATGGATGAGGTAGGTGAGGTAACTACAAATCTATATTCGATGTATGTATATGATAAGGTACTAAATAAAGGGATTTATAATCACGATGCAATTAAAAGCAAAGAAGAAGTAAGAAAAAGAATCCAGGGATATCTTCAAAATCAACCCACTTTCGAAAAGTGGGGAAATGATCCATTTGTCGCCTTAAGTATGTATATCCAGATTATAGAAAATTTTGGATGGGAACCCATTATCAAAGCCAATAAAATATACCGCGAAATGGATCCCAGGAAATACTATGACCATCCACTGAATAACCAGCAACGTATCGATCTTTGGTATACAACCATTTGCAAAACTACCAATGCCAATTTATCTTCTTTTTTCGAAATCTGGAAAATACCTGTGAGCGAAAAGGCAAAGAACGAAACACGCGATTATAAAACCTGGCTTCCAGCTGAGCTTGTTACTTATCTTCCACATTAATTCATCCTATCCCGTAACTAAGTTTACGGGATTTTTTATTTAAAACGTAACTAACATGATAGTTCATTTTCTTGTTTTTTAATTCAATAATGATTATTATTGATTACACACAAAAACACAAATAAAATGAAACCTAAGTTAATCATCATGGCGCTGCTATGCGCCGTCAGTTGGCGCTGTTATGCCCAAACTGAAAAAGGATCCGGCTTTGTTGGCATGAGTGCCAGTTTTGGGACTTCCAAACAGAACAGTTCTTCACCAAGCCTTAACACTTTTACCCTAACGCCACGTGGCGGCTACTTTTTGGCCAATAATTTTGCCATAGGCCTCGAAATCCCATTAAATCTCTCAAAACTTAGAAGAGAAGATTATATTGTATGGGATGAAGAAGATGGCAGGTACGAAGACCGCCACGGCGTAAAGGAATTTAGTATTGGCATCTCCCCTTTCGTACGTAAATACATCGATGTTAAAAATCGTTTTAAGTTTTTTATGCAGGCCAATCTCCTGCTCCAGTTAAACACCTTTAACCGTATTGATGAGGATGGTTACCTCATCCGTACCGATGCCAAAGTAAAGGGATATGGGGCCAGTATAAGTCCTGGTTTTACCTATTTCGTGTCAGACCATTCTGCCATTGAGTTTTCGTTCCCAATTGTAAACTTCTTCCATCAAAATTATTACTCGGAAGGATCACTCTACAATTACGACAAAACCAATAACCTGAAACTTGCGCTGCAGAATTTCACCCCAACATTTACGTTCAATTATCATTTTTAATCTCTGATCAGATGAGAAAAATATTCAATCTAATAAGCTTAAGAATTTTAAGCTTAGTCTTGCTCTTCACTTACGTATGTAATGTGAAAGCCCAGACAACAGAAAGCACTGAAATAAAATATTATAAAAGTATTTTCCCCGAAGAAAATGGGAAGCCAGAGTCTATTGGCAATAAAAAAATAGAATACTATCGAAGCATCTTTCCGGAAGAGAACGGAAAGATTAAATCCATTGGAGATAAGAAATTTGAATACTATAGAAGTATTTTCCCCGAGGAAAATGGAAAAGTTAAATCTATTGGCGATAAAAAAATCGAATATTATCGAAGCATCTTTCCCGAAGAAAATGGAAAGGTAAAATCAATCGGGGATATGTCAATCGAATATTATCGAAGCATCTTCACTGAAGAAGATGGAAAAATCAAATCAATAGGCAATGTAGCAATCCAATACTACAGGAGCATTTTTGAAGAAGAGAATGGAAAGATTAAATCGATAGGTGGCGCACAGATCGAATACAACAGAAGTATTTTCCCTGAGGAAAACGGAAAGATCAAATCCATTACCGGGAATATAGGAGACGATTGTAACTCCACTCCTCTTGAAATGTACTACTTTATCCTGAACGCAAATTCTAAATAGGGTACATATCAGTCTAATTAATATGCAACACCGATCGAACAAAACAGATCGGTGTTTTTTTTTATTACTGATAATCAATAACTTAACTAAGTTACAACTAAACTAATAGTTAATATCACTTTTTTATTTTATTATTGAATACACAAAAACACAAATGAAATGAAAAAACAATTATTAGTTACGGCTATGGCCGTGGGTATCTCCCTATGCGGTTTCGCGCAAACAAAAGGAACAAATGCTTTAAGCTTCGGTGTAAACTCTACTAAATCCAAAAGCAGTGGCAACAACTACGAAACCGAATCTAAAAACAACTCCTTTACGCTTGGTTATGGCTATTTCTTTAAAGACAATGATAAAATTGGCTTAGATTTAACCTATGGAATAAATAAAAATTTCTCTGGAAGTAACAGTAACCAAGAACAAAAAAGCTATGGCGGAAACCTAAGTTACCAACGCTATTTTCCTCTTATAAAAACCTTATATGCTTATGCAGGTGGAAGAGCTAGCTACACCTATTCTAAAAACATTAGTTTATACGACAATGCTTATCCTCAGGTAACAAACTTCACTTCAAACCAATACGCTATAGGTGCCTATGGTGGGATTACCTGGTTCGTTTCTAAAAGATTTGCATTGGAAACAAGTCTATTATCTGCAGATATTGCCTACAGCAAAACAGAACAAAACGAAGTCAACGCCAATAACTTTTTCACCAAAAATGAATATACCTCATTCAATTTAAGCAGTCAAGGCTTTATCAATAACCTTGGCTTTAAGATTTATATCCTTTTTTAACTTCTCAACAGTCAAAATTCTGGCCCATCCGCTAAAATTGGATGGGCTTTTTTATTTCTTCTTTGTTTCTATATTCGGCAAGAAACCTGTTAATAACCCAATTAAAGGCAGAAAGGCACATACATTAAATACATATTCGATACTCGTAGAATCGGCTAGTTTTCCTAACAAAGCCGATCCTATGCCGCCCATACCAAAAGCAAAGCCAAAAAACAGTCCTGCAACCAAGCCTACTTTTCCCGGGATCAGTTCTTGTGCATAAACTAAAATTGCAGAGAATGCAGATGCCAGGATCATTCCAATAGGAACGATCAGTACTCCCACCCAAAACAGGCTGGCATGTGGCAACAACAGCGCAAATGGTGCTGTACCCAATATTGATGCCCAGATCACATACTTTCGACCTATTTTATCGCCTATTGGTCCACCCAACAAGGTTCCTGCAGCAACAGAGAACAAAAATACAAATAGATAGATCTGTGAAGTCTGTACAGAAACATGGAATTTATCAATCAGATAAAAGGTGAAGTAGTTGGTTAAACTTGCCATGTAGAAATATTTGGAGAAGATCAACAACAACAGAATACAAACAGAAAAGATCACTTTACTTCTCGAAAACTGATTCACAACCGTCTGTATATTAATCTTTTTACTTCTCGAAAGCATAAAACCTTTATACCAATTGCCTACATAGGTAAGGATGATGATGGCCAATAGCGCAATCACCGAAAACCAAACCACACTAAACTGACCGTAGGGTACAATAATCCAGGCGGCCAATAATGGACCTAATGAGCTCCCGGCATTTCCGCCCAATTGAAAAACGGATTGCGCCAGTCCCCTCTTTCCACCCGATGCTGCATGTGCCATTCTGGATGCCTCCGGATGAAATATAGATGAGCCTATCCCAATGAAGCATACCGAAATTAATATGGTATAAAAATGGGTGGATTGTGAAAGCGAAACTAAACCGATCAGCGTAAAGCCCATCCCAGTTGCCAGCGAATATGGCTGAGGCTTTTTATCGGTATACAGTCCTACAAAAGGTTGTAGTAATGATGCGGCCAATTGAAAAGTAAGTGTAATTAAACCAATTTGCGAAAAGCTTAAATGATAACTGGTTTTAATGATGGGATAAATTGCCGGAATTAACGATTGTATGGTATCGTTTAGCAAATGCGAAAAACTTAAAGCGAAAAGTATCGGGAAAACGGTTTTTTCAATAATTGATGTGGTAGATGTATGCTCAGTCATAACGGTATCTTATACCGTCAAAAATAGTGATTATAAATTTTTAAACTACACAACTTGTCCTTGCAAAAGCAAAACATTTTGATAAAGTTTCGGTTTAATAGCTATGGAAAAGAATAGAAAAATTGTGGGTTTATGCGGCAGCCTTAGAAAAGGTTCTTATAATGCAATGTTACTTAAAATTGCAGGCGATTTAATACCCGAAGGTATCGAATTTGAAATTGTAGCTTTTGATGAGATCCCGGTTTATAATGCAGACTATGATTTACCTGAAGTTGAAGAAAGACCAGCAAGTGTGGTAAAATTTAGAAATGCCCTTGCCGCTGCAGATGCTTTTATTATTGCCTCTCCCGAATATAACTATTCTATTCCCGGTGGGTTGAAAAATGCGATCGACTGGGCCAGCCGTGGCAAGGATTCACCATTGATGCATAAACCGGTTGCTGTAATGGGTGCCACACAAGGAATGTGGGGTACCGTAAGGATGCAAACGGCGTTCCTGCCCGTTTTTACTTTCTTAAATATGAATCCGGTTTTACAACCAGAAGTTTTGGTTGCACAGGCACAAAACAAATTCGATGCAGATGGAAACTTAAGCGACGAGAAAACCATCAGCATCATCAAAAAGAAAATCGAAAATTTAATTTCAGCCTGTAAGGTTTAAATAAAGCTGCGATAAGGTTTCCTCAAAACCTGCCATTTCTGCTACTTAAAAATCTGACATTTATACAAAAAAAGTCAGATTGTCAATCTGTCATGTCCAAAAAATTAATCAATCGATTGATCTTTGGTCACACGAAAATAATATTGGCTTAACATTAAATTTACATCTGTTTGTGAGTTAAGCAGTTGACAAAAAACTGATTTTTTAATGACGTAGACAAAGTTTTTTGGCACAAGTGTTGACTTTTAGGCGAATATAGTCAGAGATTAAAAGAGCAAAATTGACTATATTTTAATAACAAATAAATAATAAAAAAGATGAAAAAACTATTATTATCTTTAGTAGCAGTAGCAGGTTTAGTTTATGGTGCACATGCACAAACTGAAAAAGGAAATTTTATGTTAGGTGGTAATGTAGGTGTTAATTCTACAAAAGCTGATGGCGCTCCAAAAGCAGATTTCAGCTTTACAGTATTACCAAGTGTTGGTTACTTTATCAGCAACAATTTTGCAATCGGTACCGGTGTTGGTTACGAATACAATAAAACAGTTAGTGAGAAAACACAAGATGGTGCTTTTAAAGTTGCTCCATTCGGTCGTTATTATGTTGGTTTATCTGATCAATTTAAATTCTTCGGACAATTATCTGTGCCATTGGCTTTCGGTCAGTTAAAAGCAACTGATGCAAACGGCGATAATTCAGTTAAATTGGGTACAACTACTAAAATCGGTGTAGAATTAGCACCAGGTTTTGCTTTCTTCCCAACTAAAAGAATCGGTATCGAACTTTCGGTTAAAGGTTTAAGTTATGAAAACTATACCATCAAAGCTGAAGGAACAGGTGCTAAATTAAAAACAAACAGCTTTGGCTTAAATGCTGATACTTTTGCACCAAGATTAGGTGTACAATTCTACTTTTAATTAAGTCTTCCCAAAAGGAAAAACTTAATAAATGACTTTTTTTCAAGGAGCGTCCCGGTTGATTAATCGGGACGCTTTTTGTTATTTCTTTTCTCTGATGGCTTTAAATTCAGATCCCTCTTTCCATTTCGGATAAGCATCTTCATTGCTGATGCGGTAACCCATATCAAAAAGCATCCTCACATCTTCTATAATCCCTGATAAATCCCATGTTTTGGCATCAAAATTATCCTGCGGCGAATGGTAACGGAATTTGGTAAAATCAGCTACCTGCTTTAATCCCCACTCCCTACCGTTTTTGATGTTATCTACTCCAGAACCAGTAAATAGCGATGGCACACCCACCTTGGCCAGGTTAAAATGATCTGAACGGTAATACAAGCCTGATGATGGAACAGGATCTGGCACAATTACCCGTCCCTGCTTTTTTGCACACTCGGCCGCATAATCCTCCAGTTCTGATTGACCAAAGCCATACACCACAACATCTTTTGTTTTACCAGCTATACCCATCATATCCATATTAATATTGGCTACGGTTTTTGCCAATGGAAAAGTAGGATGTTTGGCATAATACTCCGATCCCAATAAACCTTGCTCCTCTGCCGTATAAGAAATAAACAGGATGGTTCGCCCTGGCGCTTTAGGCAGTTTTTTGAAGGCTGAAGCAATTTCGAAAAGAGACGCAACGCCCGTTGCATTATCAACAGCTCCATTATAGATCGAATCGCCCTGTATCTTTTCTCCTATACCTAAATGATCCCAATGTGCCGAATAAATAATGGCTTCATCTTTACGTTTATCGCCTGGTATTTTAGCCAGAACATTATAGGTAACCGATTTCTTGATGGTATTTTTAACCTTTAAAGATGTTGTGATATTTAAATGTACCGCTTTAAAACCTTTTTTACGGGCACTTAAAGCCAACTCATCGAACGATTTGCCATCCATTGCGAATAGCTGTTTTGCCTTATTTAAAGTAATCCAGCCCTCTACCACGCTCCTGTTCATACCATTATCTTCACTTTGTAATGTGAGTTTAGATTTCGACCAGCCGCTTCGTACAACAGTCCATGGATAAGCTGCCGGCTCAGTATCATGTACGATGATGATTCCTGTAGCCCCTTGCCTTGCAGCTTCTTCAAACTTATACGTCCAGCGGCCATAATAGGTCATGTTTTTTCCCTTAAATAAAGTAGAATCGGCAAACCCGGGATCGTTGATCAGCACTACAACCGTTTTCCCCTTTACATCAAGATTGGCATAATCGTTCCAGCTATACTCCGGTGCAACAATGCCATAACCTGCAAAAACCAAAGGTGAATTGTTGATGCTCACCTCGTTTTGTACACGCCTTGTTCCGGCCACAAAATCGTTTAAATAGTTTAAAGTTAAAGAAGTGGTTTTTCCTTTAAATACCATTTTATCTTCTGGTACCGATTTAATCTCGACCATAGGTACCTCCTGAAAAAAACTGCTTCCATTGCCTGGCTCCAATCCCAATTTTTCGAACTGTGCCTTTAAATAATTAATGGTTTTGGTTTCACCAGTGGTAAAAGGTTTTCTTCCCTGCAAACTATCAGCCGCAATTACCGATAAATATTGGGTTAAACTCGAATCGTTAATTGCTTTTATAGCCAGAGAATCGGCAACAGTGTTAGTGCTTTTTATACTTTGTTTGCAGGCACAAAAAAAAAGAAGCGCACAGCTGGAAAATAGTATGAGTTTTTTCATTTATAAGGATTAGATTCTGGTTTACTGATATGATGAAAATACAAAGAAATCAGGAATTATCTGCGTTTATCACCTTAAAATCTGTAGATACGCATGAGCAATAATGGTTGCCGCAGATTACACAGATTCACGCAGATAAGTTCTAAACACACTTAATTCTAATGTTACTGAACTATCATTTCAGATCAGCAGGACAAATAAATCAAAAGAGTTTCCTCAATCACGCAGATGATCGTTATTTCTTAATCAGTTTAAATTTCTTCAACTGTTGTCCGTTTTTATTAATCACCCCTACATAAACACCTGTTGATAGTGCATTAAGGGCAAATTTATTCGAGCTTGTTGCCTTTTCTTCAAAAACCTTCTGCCCTAAAATATTAAATATCGACAAGCTATAATCTTCGAACGAGCCACTCAGAATGGTTAAATAATCGGCTACAGGATTGGGGAAGAAAGAAAACTGGTCTTCCTTAAGATATACCACCGAAACCAGATCACTCTGCACCTGCCCGTTTGCCGTTTCGAAAGTTACCCGGTAAAATTGGATACCTTCCTTTGGTTTATCATCAAAAATGGTATAGTCAACCTGATTTTGAATGGGTTTCGTTTGCTGTAGCACTGTAAAAGTATTCACACCTGTCTGTTTTTCCCAAATGATATTCTTTAAATCCAAGGTAGTTCCAATATTCAGATCGAGCCTAATTCGATCTTCAGCCACCGATGCCAACAAACTTTTCACATAACAGGCGATTCCTTGCTGTGTATAATCGATGGTATAACTTTTTAAACCTGTAAATCCAGTTCCGTTGGCCGCTACCGCAAAATATTTTCCGGGAACTTTAGTGATATCAAGCTTTGTAATGGTATCGGTAAGGGTTAACACTGGCGAAAGCACATTATTTACAACACTATACAGTGTATAATCTTTAGCACCCGGCTGAGGGTTCCAGTTTAATACAATCCCATCTTTACAGGCATAACCTACCTTTAATACCAGCGGACTTGAAACAACAAAAGACTGACTCATCATTACATTCCCCTCAACTTCCATTTTTACCATTGCTTTCGAAAACAGATCAGGCGCAAGCCAATTATAAAAGCCTCTGCTTAAATCTAAACCCGAAGCAATCAATTTCCATGTAAGCCCATTATCATAACTCACCGATAAATTCCCGCTTTTGGCTGAGTAGCTGTTTTCCCATCGGATGTAATTCCCCTCATTGCCAAAAAAGTATTCGTTTTTCTCTGGGCTAATAAAAGAAAAAGTATTCTTCAGTTTGTAACGATAAGCTAAAGCAAAACGCTGATTGGTCCCCTGCGCAATTCTATTTCCTTTAACACGGACATTGTAAGTTCCTGCCGTTGGATTGTCCAGACTGATCTGCTGAACAGTATTAATTACATCTGCCCTGCGTACTGCTGGCTTTGATAGCGAATCTAAATGAGGGAAACTACTTAAAGACCATGGTAAAGTTATACTGCCCGATGGGCTTTCGAGACTTAAATCCAACCCGTTAACCAAACTTTGCGCAGCATTAACAACCGCTGGAGGATCGTTCCAGGTAATGGTGAGTTTAACTTCCGCCACATTGGCTGGAACAGTTAAAGGGATCACCAAATCCTGGTTTTTGGCTACATCATACAAAGAAACCCGGTTTTCATCTAAAGTTTTCAGCGATTGGGCTACATTCAGTTTTCCATAACCATATATAAAATCAACTTGTGGCGTTCCCAAATCATCAGCCGAGTTAATCAGTGTTGCCCTGATCAGCGAAGCGGAAGCGGCTTTTTTATACTTCTGCTGATAAAACTGTTCCAACAAAGCAACTGATCCACTGGTAATTGCCGCAGAACCCGATGTTCCGTCTTCACCCAGGGCAACAAGCTCGGGCTTTACACGTCCATCGTATGCAGGCCCTTTACTGCTTAGGCTTTCAGAAACATTTTCTCTACTAATGCCGCCTATAACCAATAGATTTTTGGCCTGTTTAAAATTACCCGTTAAATTGGCTATAGCGGTTATCCCTTGATAAAACCCTACCGATGGCGTTGTTGTTCCTCTATTTCCGGCCGAAAAAACATGGATCATGGTATCGGTTTCAAAGATCTGTTTATCGTATGCAGCGGCTTCCATTCCGTAATCATTATCAATATCAGTACCGTAGGAATGGTTTTGGACTTTAATCTGAAGCCTGTTTAAATCCGTAACCAAATCGGGCATCAGATTAATAAAATCAGAATAAGCCAATTTAGCTTTTGGAGCTGCCCCCAATCCACGGATAAAAGAATTACCACTGCCTAAGGCCAGCGTGGCCATTGTAGTAGCATGACTGGTAGGTGTATCGCCAATAATGGCACCGGGCAGGGTTTTTCCCAACAGATCAAGGTCGGCCGCATCATACATGCCTTCTTTAAAAGAAACATTGACTCCAGTACCATCGATACCCGGAAAAAGACTATGGGCATTCGAAATTTGGTTTAAACTTAAATCGATACCATTAATCACCACCTCCTCTTTAGCCACAGGCAACACATCTGCATATAAAACGTCGTCCAGATCAAGTAACAACATCAAATCGGCAGGTAAAATATGTACAGTGCAAATATTATTTAAATGGTCTATCTTTTTTATGCTTAGGTTTTTACCTGTATTTGGCAGAAGGTTTATGTTTTTAAAAGCTAACCTCACCAGGATGGAATCGTTCTTTTTACCCTCCTTATTTATCACTTTCATCAGCCGATCACTGGCTTTCCAAAGTCCGTTAGCTTGTTGCTGATAAATGATGCTTTTTGAAAGACCAGAAACTGCCGGTTTTTCGACAATAAAATAATCGCCGGCAAGCTTCTTTTTAGGGTTCAATAACCGGATTTCGCTGGCTGTTAAACTGCGGTTGAACCGAACCAAAATGGGCTGTTCGAAACTTATTTTTTGAGAATTTCCTGTTTTTGAAATATATTTTTCAAAATATTTTTCTATTCCCACAGGTTGTACTTGTGCGTTTAAATAAAACGCAGACATACACAAATACATAACTAAAAATACAGTAGTGACTTTCAATAATTATTTTATTATAAATTTTTGTTTACATCGTTTATCTTCCCTAAATTAGGGTTTATAAGGTAATCCACCAATTTTATTAACTAACTTATTCATTCTAAAAAAAAATCAAACCTAAACAAGATGAAAACATCCCAATTTTTATCCATTGCAGCACTATGTCTTCTATTCACTACTCTATACTCTTGTAAGAGTAATAATACAGAGAACGCAGTAGAAAACAAAACAGATATTTCAGCTGACAAATTATCACAGATCAAATCCTTAGGCTTTAGTACAGATAATGTACGTAAAATAGACGAAGGTTATTTAGTTGAAGGCGATATTCTTTTAACTGAAGATAATTTAACTGAAACGTCAACAGGTGCAAATTTAAACATTGCTGAAACCGAGCAGTACCGAACCACAAACATTGTTAAATCTTTACCACGTGTAGTTACTGTATCGGTTACCAATTTACCACAGGTATATAGCGATGCAGTAAATACCATGATTTCGAGATACAACTCTTTAGGCTTACGTCTTACTTTCCAGAGAGCAAGCGGAAGCGCAAAAGGAAACATCGACATTGTTGGCTTTAACGAAGGTCCGAGCGGTGGCTTTATTACTTTAGGTTCATCTGGCTTCCCTACTTCATCAGGTGCGCCTTTTAACAAGGTTAAAATGAACACGAATGCTGCAGCCTACGGTGCCAATCCAAATTTACTGTACCTGGCTTCTGTTCTTCAGCACGAAGTTGGTCACTGTATTGGTTTCCGCCATACAGATTACATGAACCGTGCTTTTAGCTGTGGCGCGAGCGGTGCAGGAAATGAAGGTGCATCGAATGTTGGTGCAGTTAGAATACCAGGAACTCCTTCTAGTCCTGATGCAGCATCATTTATGTTGGCTTGCTCTAATGGTGGCAACCGCACCTTTAATGCCAACGATGTAATTGCGATCAATTATCTTTACAACTAAAAAAACACCCAACGGATTACCTTACAGATCAAAGTTAGAAGCCCCGAATATT
>NZ_JAVTSN010000068.1:0-28928 GCF_032678585.1 Pedobacter psychrodurus
ATCGAAATGACCACTCTAGGTATTAATCTTAGCCATTATAAACTGCAGCAAATTGCGTAGCAAAATCTTCCAGTTTGATTTTACCAACTGGGGTGATTTTTTTAGCTTCAAAATCTTCCCACAATACAGCACTTCTAATGGCAGTTCCCATTTCGACATAATTATTGGCAATTTCTACTGGCAAACCCGCCCCTACCATGCCATCAAATGCCTGGGTATCATCAAAGGCAACCCAGGGTAAGTCTGCTTTTCCGATGGCTGTTCCAAGCGCTAAGGCAACTTCGCTAAGCTTACGTTTATCGCTGGCGATATAAAGAATGCTTTTTCCGGCAAAGCCTTCATTTACTTTATTTGCCGCAGCCGCAGCAATATCTTTTGGATCGACCAAAACAATCGATTGGTCCGCACCATAATTAGAACCGATAATGCCAGCATGCTTGATCAGATCGATATTTGCATAAAAGTTATTGTAAAAGAAGGCAGGGCGAAGGACCAATAGATCGAGTTTTTCTAAGGTGTCGAAAATCTGCTCAACATCATGTAAACCTGCAATTGGCCCTGTACCATGATCCAAATGGGCACCAATACTGCTTAATAACACAACCTTTTTTACTCCTGCTGCTTTAACAGCATTTGCATAGTGCTGCCCAACACTTTTAATGTATCCTCTAAAATTGCTCGCAGAAAAATCTGGTGGAACCATCAGGTAAACCAAATCCGCACCTGTAAATGTGTTTACAAGGAAATTTTCGTCGCTTACCGAACCTATGGCTGCCTGTGCGCCGAGTTGGGCGATTTCTGCCGATTTTTCCAGGTTGCTGCTGATTACAGTTACTTCCTGCCCATCGGCAATTAATTGTGTTGCAAGTGGTCTGCTAATATTTCCAAGCGAACCTGTTATAATTATTTTCATGATTTATGATGTTTTTATCTACAGGCAAAGTTATATTTGTACTTACTTTTATACAAGTACTTACCCCAAAGTATGTAACATGACAGCCATTAAAGAAAACTCTACCTTAAACGCCAACAAAAAAAGCAGCCAGGCAACCTGTCCGGTAAGTTTTGTAATGAGCAAAATCGGCGGCCACTGGAAACCGATTATTTTATATCACCTTCTAAGCGGCACTAAAAGATACAGCGAACTGAAAAAGCTGATTCCGGCCATCACCGAAAAAATGCTGATCCAACACCTTAAGCAGATGCAAGAGGATAATCTGGTGATCCGCGAGTCGCAAAACGTAGTACCACCTTTTGTAACGTATAGCCTGAGCAACGAAGGCGAACAATTGCGAACCGTACTCGATGCCATGGTGGAATGGGCTTTTGCACAGGATTTTAAAATGGATTAAAATTATTTCGATACCTGTTGCAATAGCACTGCCCCGAAGCTTTGCAGCTTTCCCTTTTTCTAATTAATCAAAAAAATAAAGCACTACTAAAACAATTTAGTAAAGCCGGCGTTTATATTACAATTCCGGCGTGGTTTCCGGAATTCATTTGTTTGGTTAGTTGATAAGGGATCAATCTCAATTGAGTCCCTTTTCTTTTGCACAAAGCTTTCTGCAATCCGATCACTTTTTCCAACAATATTTTCTACATTCAAACTTTTAAATAAAGCATAGAATGGAAGAAATCAGATGGGGCATTATCGGCTGTGGAGATGTAACTGAAGTAAAAAGCGGACCTGCCTTTAATAAGGTAGCCAATTCTAAATTGGTAGCTGTAATGCGGCGAGATGGCGCCAAAGCTGCCGATTATGCCAAACGCCATAACGTCCCTAAGTGGTACGATGATGCTTCGAAACTGATCAGTGATCCTGAAGTTAATGCCATTTATATTGCTACCCCACCCCTACAACACGAAGCTTATACTATCGAAGCTCTAAAGGCAGGTAAAACCGTGTATGTAGAAAAACCCATGACTTTAGATGCGGCCGCTGCCCAACGCATGACGGACGCAGCGAACCAACTTAATGTAAAATTAAGTGTAGCCCATTACCGCCGTGCACAACCGATGTTTTTGAAAGTTAAAGCGCTGCTGGCAGCAAATACCATTGGCGATATCCGCCTGGTGCGGTTAAAAATGCTTCAACCACCAAATCCGGCACTCCTAGCCAAAACAGCAGACAACTGGCGGATCAATCCGGCCATTTCGGGCGGTGGTTTATTCCACGATCTGGCACCTCACCAGTTAGATTTAATGACTTATTATTTCGGAACTGTTAAAAACGCAATCGGTATCGCCACCAAACAACAGCAAAATACCGAGGTTGATGATCTGGTTACAGGCAATATTCTTTTCGAAAACGGGGTTGTTTTTAGTGGCACTTGGTGCTTTTCTGTGGCACCTCACGACCTAGCCGATAGTTGTGTGATTTATGGTTCGAAAGGACATATCAGTTTCCCGATGTTTGGCAATAAAATTAAAGTGACCACCGACCAATCAGCAGAATATGTTTTTAAACCCTTGCAACATGTGCAGCAACCCATGATCGAAAAAGTGGTTGATTACTTTTTAGGCAAAGGAGAAAATCCATGCAGTGGTGAAGATGCGCTGATCACAATGAAGTTGATGGATGATTTTAGGGGGAATAAATCATGAAAAGAATTACCCTATTTATTGCTTTAGCTATCATTTTTGTAAGTATTTTAACTTACTTCATCACTAATAAAAAAAGTGCCAGAGATTCTGAGAAATATTTTATTTCCACTGAAAAAGAAAGCAATGAACGTGTTAAAGTACTACATCTAGATGGCGTTTCGGAAGATGCATCGTACATTCTTCATACAACAAAGCTTTCATTTCCAATCAAAAGCGATGCGGTTGAAAATAAAGGTTATCAAGCTGATCCTAAACGTGAGTGGATCATCAATTTGATAAAAGTAAACGGCGAGGACTTTAATAAGAACGATATTGCCAAACTATTTGATTATGAATGGAGAACAAAATACTCATCTACAATATATGGCTATTCGGTAAAAAATCACCAATGGACTTATGCAGATACTGGAGATGCCCCTGATCATTTTAATAAGATAGAAATTGCGATTGATCTTTTAGATACCTACAACACTGAAACCCCTGATTACGATCCCAAAAAATTAGAACGTTACATAGTAGAGTTCCAAAAACGTGCAAAAAAGTTTCCTGACAAACTTCAATTCGAAAAAACCGAAGCGACACCGCATGCAATCTCCAAAGCAAAAAAAATCGTTCAGCTACATCAGGAATTCAACTTAGATGCGATTGTGATTCTTCAAGCAAAACAAGCTTTTAAAGGAACATCTGCATGGGATGCCCTCCAAAGCGTTGGACTAAGCTGGGGAGATGGCGACCTGTTTCATTGGATCAACACACATGATTATGGTGGAGATGAACATTTTAGCGTATGGACATCTACCGCTCCCAACTATTTTCTACCAGAAGAAGTTCGGGCTGGGAACATGAACCCTAAAGATCTTATTTTTGGCTTCTCTTTAGCCCGAAGCGTAGATCCGGAAAATGTTTTCGAAATCATGGTGGATGCAGCAAAGTATTGCCAGAAAAGATTGGGCGGAGTACTCCTGAACGGAGACGGCCAGCCCCTCAATCTCGACAATGAAAAATTAAAGCTCAAAATGTTTCTTTCCAAAATGAAACAGAAAGGAATTATCCCTGGCTCAAATGATGCATTAAAGAATTTTTGACAAATAACACTCTTGCATAACATACAACAAATTATCATTTAACACATTCCTGTTCATACTTATTTTGATTTGCTGTACATAGACACATCAAAACTTACCAGTTTTACCTTTGTCCTTTTTGCTGAACATTCGGTCAAATATCTTTTTAAATGTTTCTGACTGACGAGATTTTAAGGCAATAAATTCCCAGGCCTCGATAAGTAATGCTGCTATCATATCAAAACAATAAATTAATGGATAAAGTGGGTTTTTAGCTAAATACCAAAAACCCAATATAATTTTAGATGCTGACCACCAAACGCTTGCCATTAGCAACCTCAAGGTTCCAAAGGCTGGAAATATCCGCTAGTTTAACTTCAATGCTTTCTACTTTCAGTTTACCATCTGCCGCGAGCTGAAACATTTCAGGCAATATATCGGTAAATAACAGGCCAACTTGCTCTTTGCTCCAGCTACCCAGTCCTGAGCCTGTGAGCTGCAGATCTACACTTCTTAAATTGGCTGCCGATAACCGGATCAGATCGCCTCCCATACTGCCTACAGAAACAAACCTGATCTTATTCGTAAATGAACCCTGGCCCATTAAAGCCGACAACAGTAATTCGGCTGTACGGCCCCAGAGGTAATCGATCATCACATCTATGGGTTTTTCCTGGTGGCTTTGTTTTACTTTGTCCAGAAACGGTGTATCATCACCGGTAACCGGAATAATTTCGTCAGCACCAAGACTTAATAAATTTTGCAACGATTGTACATTCCTACCTGTTGCAATCACTTTTGAAGCGCCGTAATATTTTGCAATCTGCACGGCTACTATCCCTGTAAAACCTGTTGCGCCATTAATCAGCACCACATCGCCGGATTGAATGGCTGCCTTGAACCGTAAAGCCATGGCCGATCCAATAACTGCATTGGCCAATGCTGCCGCTGTTGCATCACTCAACCCCTCCGGTAATTTCACCATCCTTTGTTTATTGATAACGGCCTTTTCGGCGAGCATTCCACTTATGCCCATTCCATAAACCCGTGTACCATCATCGAGCAGGCATACCCCATCACCACCAATTACACGGCCAGTTGCTTTTGGGGCATCGCTCGAATAGTGTGTACCTGCTGCTTTGCCCTTATCGAAATGTTTAATGGCTACCGCCTTTACATGTACCAATATTTCCTGATCGTTTTGTGCTATTGGCTCTTCAAAGTCTACATATTGGGGCAATTCCCCTTTTTGATACATTACTGCTGCTTTCATCTTTTTTGTATTTTGTTGATACAAAGTTAGATTCAGCAGCAAGCCTTAACGATAACATATGTTACCGATTACCTCTTTTTAGCAGTGCGCTTTTAATACGGCTTAAGTGTACGCGGGTAACACCCAAATAAGAGGCAATATAATGTTGGGGCACGCGCTGTGCAATATGGGGTCTTTCTGTTAAGAGTTTTTGATAACGTTCTTCGGGTGTATCCCTGATGAAGGATACAAACTCGTTCATATAATGCATTTGCCGCTCGGCCAAAACATTTAAGATGACGTCAGCAAATCCGGCTACCTCGCGCAACTCGTTCATTAAGGCCTGTACTTTTGTTTTGTGGAGCAAATAAATAACCGAAGGTTCTATTGTTTCGATGGTAAATAGACTAGGTGTATTCTTTAAAAAACTTTCCAAGGAAGTTAAACCTTCCTTTTCAAAGAAAAACTGAACCGTTTTATCATCCCCCTGTTTATTTAACGCAGCGCGTAAACAGCCTTTTTCAACATAAAAATAATGATGGGATATTTTACCCTCTTCCAATAAAACGGTTTTTGCCGGAACTTCTTTCCGCTCCTGAAACTCCAGATATTTATCCCAATAAGGGTTTAACTGCGGAAATTTATCTTTAAAATGGAATAACATCTGTTCGTGGGTTCTTACAAATCTAATTTATTCCTAAAAGAAAACGACACACAAAACGGTTCTTATCGAAACTATTATTAGCCATCAACGTTTATTATTTACCCAACGCTACCTGTACTACCCCTAAAATGAAAATACTTATAAAATACCTGAAGCCACACCGAAAGCTCATTATCTTATCGCTTCTACTGGCCGCAGCAGCACAACTTTTAAGCCTACTCGATCCCATCATCTTCGGTAAAATTATCGACGATTATTCTACCAACAAACACCATTTAGGCGAGCGCCAGTTGATCAGCGAAGTTTTTTACTGGCTACTTATTGCGCTTGCCATTGCCTTGGTGGCCAGACTTTGCCGTTCGGTGCAGGAATTCATCACACGTAAAGCCGTGGCCCGTTTTGGCATGAATATTTTCAACGACGGCCTTAAACAAACCCTGCGCCTATCCTTTCAGGAATTTGAAGAAAGCCGCAGTGGCACCACGCTATCTGTATTGCAAAAAGTTAAAACCGACGCCGAACGTTTTATTAATGCCTTTATCAATATCCTTTTTTCTTCCTTGGTTGGGATCGGTTTTTTATTGTGGTACAGTTTAAACAAAAACTGGCTTTTGGTACCGGTATTTTTTATTGGGGTATTGGTGTTGGGTTCTTTAACCGGTTTACTCTCTAAAAAAATAAAAGCTATTCAGCGGTCCATTAACCGCCAGGCCGATAAACAGGCAGGAGTAATTACCGAAAGCCTGCGCAACATCGAGCTGGTAAAAAGTTTAGGTTTAACTTTTGCTGAAATCAGAAGGTTAAATGTACAAACCTTGAAAATTTTCGACCTTGAAATGTTAAAAGCCAGAAAAGTAAGTATGCTATCCTTTTTGCAGGGTAATCTGCTCAACCTTTTAAAACAATCGGTGCTTTTTATCTTACTCTGGCTTATTTTCCGGAAAATACTCAGTACCGGAGAACTGATTGCCATGCAGTTTATCTCCACCGCCATTTTTACACCATTACAGGATTTGGGCAATATGATCATCTTATACCGGGAGGCCGATGCTTCGCTTAAAACCTTTGATGGTTTAATGCAAAAACCAATAGAAACCCGTCCGGATAATGCGGTAGAACTGGATGCGCTGAAACGCCTTGAATTTAAAAATGTCGTTTTCAGACATAAAACTGCTGGTTATAATGCCATTGATGATATTTCTTTCGAAATCCAGAATGGAGAAACAGTAGCTTTTGTTGGTCCATCGGGCTCGGGTAAATCAACTTTAGTAAAACTTTTGGTTGGGCTTTACCTTCCGGTTGATGGAGAAATCCTTTTCAACGAAACCAGTTCTAAGCGTATCCGCTACAATCCTTTGCGCCGACAGATTGGCTTTGTTACGCAGGATACCCAACTTTATGCCGGTTCAATCAGGGATAACATGCGTTTTGTAAACCCAACAGCCAGCGAAGCAGATATTATGGAAGCTTTACGAAAGGCCTCTGCAACTGCGCTCATCACTAAAGCAGCACAAGGGATTGATACGGTTTTGGGCGAAAATGGCATGAAACTATCTGGAGGGGAAAAACAACGGATTTCTATTGCACGGGCATTATTAAGAAAACCCAGACTATTGATCTTCGATGAAGCCACTTCTGCGCTCGATTCGCTCACCGAAGAAGAAATATCGGCTACCATCCGCGAAATCTCCGATAGAAGAGAACAAATGACCATCCTTATTGCCCACCGCTTATCGACCATTATGCATGCAGATAAAATTTATGTACTCGAAAAGGGAAAAGTATCCGAAACAGGCAACCATACCGAACTACTCGAAAAGAAAGGATTGTATTATTCCATGTGGCGGCAACAGATTGGCGAGCGGAGGTAAGGTAAAAAGATTTTCACTGTATGATATTGCTTTAGTTCATATTGTAAAAAACAAACAACGAAAAATTTTATTGCTTTCGAAGCGCAAATTGTTCTGCAGGTAAATCAATTGGTCATTATTTAACCACAGATAAAAAGGATGCACACAGATAAAGATCCGTGTTTATCCCCGCCTGAGCGGCAGGGCAGGTGTGTACATCTGTGGTTAAAATCTCTTAACTTAACGACAGTAGGATAACGCTTCACCCGGGGCTAGATGGCCAAAACAGTGTTTCATATGGCAGGTTGCAAGGCGTAGACCTTTGTTTCTAAACCCGAAAGTAGCGGCAGCCTCCGATTTTTCCATCGGAGCTATAGCAAATGGCGGGACTAAAAACCGCCAGGAACTACTGCACTTTCATTTCAGAATCATAAAAACAGATATTGTCAATTTAAATACTGTTCCTTCTTTAGTAGTGAACAGATTTTTAGATCCGATTAAAATTTTACCTCGTAATTTTTACCGGCAAGTGTATTTATTTCTTTAAATTTTCCTTTATAGCTCACCTTACAAATGCCGCCCTTAGGAGCCAGTATTTTTGCGCCCGTTAATTTGCCATCATTCCAGTTCATATCCACTACAAAGTTACCTCTGGTGACAAAACCTTTAACAGCACCTGTTTTCCATTCAACAGGAAGTGCGGGCAATAACTCGATATAGCCCTGGTGGCTTTGCAATAACATTTCTGAAATACCTGCACCACCACCAAAATTTCCATCAATCTGGAAAGGCGGATGGGCACCAAACAAATTGGCATAAATACCACCACCGCCATATTTCACTTCGGCATCTTTACCTACAAAACGCATTAATTTTTTCACGGCATCGTAAGCACGTTCTCCATTTTGCATCCTCGCCCATAAATTTATCCGCCAGGTAATGGCCCAGCCCGTACCTTCATTTGTACGCAATTCGAGCGATTTACGCACCGCATCAGCCAATTTTGGTGTAGCGGCCGTTGTTATACTATAACCAGGATAGGCTGAAAATAAATGCGATAAATGGCGATGGTGTGGCTCTTTATCTTTCCAATCGTGATACCACTCCTGCAAATTTCCGGCTTGTCCGATCTGATATGGATAAAGTTTGGCCATTGCCGCCTTCACTTTGGCCTGCATAGGCATATCAACCTTTAATATTTCTGCAGTTTTTAAATAATCGGTAAATAATTCTCTGATCATAGCCATATCGGCAGTACTACCATATAAGGTTTGCCCAACATATCCTTTATCGGTGATATACACATTTTCGGGTGAGGTTGATGGTGCAGTTACCAGATAACCTTTAGGATCTGCTGTTAAAAAATCTAAACAAAACTCCACCGAGCCTTTGATTGCAGGATAAGCCTGTTTGCGAAGAAAAGTTTCATCTTTGGTAAAGGCATAATGTTCCCACAAATGCGTACTTAACCAAACACCACCCATTGGCCAGTTGGCCCAACATGGATCGCCTTCCCCACTATCGCCTACAGGATTTGTCATGGCCCACATGTTACTGTTGTGGTGACAAACCCAGCCACCTGCTCCATAAAAGTTTTGTGCTGTGATCGTACCCGGTTTAACCAGTCTATCTATAAAATCCAATAACGGCTGATGCATTTCTGAAAGGTTTGCAGCCTCTGCTCCCCAGTAATTCATCTCTGCATTAATATTGGTGGTATAATTACTACTCCAAGGTGGACGGACAGATTCGTTCCAGATGCCCTGTAAATTAGCAGGCAACCCGCCTTGTCTGGAAGAACTGATCAATAAATACCTGCTATATTGATAAAAAAGGGCGATTAAACTATTATCAGTTTTACCCGTAGCAAAACGATTGAGCCTATCTATGGTGGATAATTTTTCATTTTCAGTATCACCCAACTGCAAGGAAACGCGATCAAAATACTTCCTGAAATCATTAAGATGCGCCGTTTTTAAACTTTGATAGGTTTTGTTTGCAACATTTTCGAAATAAGCTGTTGCTATCGTATTTTCAGCTTTGCCCTCTAAACCGGGGTGTTTATCAATACCATTATAACTGGTAGCCATAGAAAGTGCCAAAACCACTTCACTAGCGCCATTGATTGTTAAGGTTGTATCTGATAAATTTTGTTTTCCATCCGTTTTTAAAACCTTTAACATCGATACAAAACGCATGGCATTTGTGGTATCATTCACGATTGCATTGGCAATATTCCCTCTGTAATTTGGTTCGGTATGCACCGGAGCCCAACCTTTCATCATCAACATCCTCGATTTAACCAAACTCCTGGCCAGCAATTTACTATCGAAATTGCACGAAAAGTTAAGTTTATCTTTCCCGGTAGCGGTTAATCTAAATATAATCAGCTGTTGGGGATGAGAGGCAAAGGTTTCGCGGGTATAAGTAGTACCATCAGTGCTGTAAGTTACCTTTGATATCGCATTTTGAATGTCCAGTTCTCGTTTATAATTATTTGCCTCACCTTTGTTATTAAAATTGAAATACAAATTACCCAAAGGCATAAAGGCTTCAGAATATGGCCCCTGCATAAAATGAGCAAGCGAATCGGCTTTTTTGTAATTCTCCGAAAAAAGTGCGGTTCTGATTGACCCAAGATAATTTTTGGCATTAGGGTTCACATTCGAAGCATCAATCGGCCCACCCGACCATAAAGTGGCTTCGTTTAAGGAAATACGTTCTTTGTGTACGCCACCATAAACCATAGCACCCAAGCGGCCATTACCCAAAGGCAAAGCTTCTTCAAACTGTGTTGCAGGTTTGGTATACCAGAGTTTAAGCGCATGATTTTCCTGAGCTAAAACAAATGTATAAATACAAGCAAAAAAGGCGGTTAAACAAAACTTCATATTAATTTGGTTAGGAAATAAAATATGCTGTAAATAAAACAAAAAACCAGTCCAAACTATACACTGATTTTTGCAAATACATAAACTTAATTATCAATAGTTAAGCTTAATGTCTGATTTAATATCTTGCTCAAACATTTCTTTTAACGCTATTTCAGGCTTTTCAGCACCAAACTGATTCCCTTTAATTTTCACAGCTGTGCAGGCAAAAAAGTTAAACGCTGCTCGTTTTTTACCTGCAGGCATAAAATTTGATTTTTCGATCTTGTTATTGATAAAGCTTAATCCATTTGTACTTTTTGCCGATAACAAGGGGTAATCGAACAGTTTAAAAGTATTGTTTTCGATCCTGATATTCCGGTGCACATAATAGTTTTTAACCAGCTCTCGGTTTTCCGGATTGATCTTAATGGCATAACTATCGGGCGCACTGTTAAAACCACATTCAATAAACTGGTTATTGCGGATGGTTACATCGGTTACCGGTCCCGATTCGTACCAGCCCATGGCATCATTTTCAATTAAAATAGCATGCATCCCCGTACGGTAGTAAACATTGTTTTCGATCAGTACTTTTCGCCTTGTGGTAATCAGCGTTCCGCGCGAGATGGTCCCCTCGAACCTGGAATTTGTAATTTTTACAGCGGGTGTCCAGGTTACATTTTCTAACGCGTCGCCCACTTTCAGCTCAGCAGAAAAGGGTTTTTCCATTTCGACCAGGATTTCCCTTTCTGATATTAATTTTGCGGTTTTGATTATACCCTGTTCAAAAATCTGAAGGGCAGCACTGTGAAGGTAAGCTACCGTATCTCCTTTTATAAAAGCATTAAAACCATAACTTTGGTGGTGCATAAACTTTAATTTTAAGGTGTTTGGCGATACGATTTCGCTTACTTTTAAATGGGTACCATGCACATTCACCGGATCGTCGTGCAGGCCGTTAAACCGGCAATTATTAATGGTAATCTGCCCTTTACAGCCCGAAAAGTGCATCCCATCTGCTGAAGAGGCAATTACACGGCCGCTTCCAGGTTCTGGAGCAACGGACACACTGTCGTAACTCAGGTTGTCGCAAAACTGCGAAACAATGCCCAAACCATGCATCGAGTACATATTGATACGGTGTAAACTGATATTTTTAGAACGGTTGTTAAACGCCCCCACGTAATCGCGGTAACGGTCTCTAACCGTTAACACATCGCCAGGTTGGGCATTGAATTTCGAAAAATCACCAGTAAACTTCACTTTAAGCGGTCCTGTTTTTTCCGCCTTGCTTTTCAAAAAAGGCTCCCAACCGCTATACGATAAAGTGCCCTGGCTTGGCCTTACCGACACGGCGTGGTGGTTTTTAGCAATCCATTTTTCGCCATACCATTCCAACCGGCCATTAATAATTGCAAATTTACTATCGGGATGAATATTGGCTGTAACTGATGTTGGTGTAATTTCCTGTAGAGTCATTTCCGACATCCCCGGTCGTTCATAGTTAATGGATATGTTTTGTAGACGGATATTTTCACTGCCATCAATTACCCAGGTGATCATTTTACCGTGAAAAACAAAAACAGATCCATTACCTTCTAAAATCACATTTTTTAAATCTTTTAGATACAATCCGACTTTCTGTTTTTTTATTGGAAATTCTTCTTCAGAAGAGGTATTCGAAATGTAGTAGCTTGTTTCGGTAGCGCTATCAGGCCAGAAATCATACCTCCCCTTTGGGAAGTTTAACACAGATGCCGGCTGACTTTTAGTGGCTTCGATTGCTTTTTTCACACTTGTTGTGGCATCGGCAAAGCTGTTTGCCTGGGCGCCATACTGGCTAACATCAATGGTTTGGGCATTTAATTGCAAATAGCAGCTTAATAATGCCAGAATAAAGTATTTTCTCATAACATGTACAGACCTCCAAAGTACAGTGCACTTTGGAGGTCTGCATAATATAGATATTGCCTTTTAAAATTCTATAATATTATTGGTGTTTTCTATTCCAGTGCTAAATTATAAGGCTATTCCTTATTTTACTTTACTGGTATCAACCTCCCAATTATCGGTTCTGAAGGGTGCCACAGGTAAACCAGCATGGCTAAAAAGATTGCCTATTCCTGCATTGCTAAATTGATAGCGCACGGCTTTGGGACTTTTTAACTGTTTACTTGAAACAAAAAGTTTATTCCCTTTTATTTTAACCTGTGCAGGATAAAACACCTTATTTTCATCTGCTATAAAAATTTCTTTTGGATCCTTCCCTTTTATGGTCAATCCTGTTTCAGCGTAATCAAATTCGATGATGATGTTGCTTTTATCTACTGTAAACGATTTAAAAACCGGACTTTTATAATCAGTTTTTTTCAGCTTATAGGTATCGGCTAAAGCCAGGTTGGCCAGACGGATACCAACATCTTTTTTATTTGAAGGATGAATATTTAAAGTGTCATTAACCAGATCGGAAACCACAACCATTCCGGTTTTTGGTGTAGACAGGTTTTTGCTTTGGGCTTCTCTCAGCAATGCACCAACATTATATTTTTCATATTTAAATGGGGCTATCTGAACATAATAAAATGGAAGTTCGGCATTCCATGCCTTACGCCAGGCACCGATCATGGTATTGATGAGCTCAGTATAACTTGCCGAAGTATTTTTATTGCTCTCCCCCTGATACCAGATCGCGCCAGCAATATTATAATTCACTATTGGCGCAATCATGGCATTGTAAGCATAACCGGGTGTTACCGGCCACCAGGCGGTGGGTTCATTTTTTGCAGCGGCATCTTTTAATAGCGTATTACTTTCTACCAAACTATCAGGCGTCCATACTTCTGCGGGTGTACCGCCCCAATTGCTGTTAATTAATCCTATTGCAACGTTTAAATCCTGATTGAGCTGTTTACCAAAATAGTAACCAACCACACTAAAGACTTTTAATGCCGTACTGTCGCAAACGGCCCAACTGCTATTAATATTGTTTTGCGGTGTTTCTGAAGTCCTTTTTGGCACATTAAACAACCTGATGTTTAATTTATTTAGCTGCTCGAATTCGCTTTTAACACTTTTAATGCCCAGGTTGTAGCTCCATTCCATATTCGATTGTCCACTACAGATCCACACCTCTCCAATCATTACATTTTCAAGCACAATTTTATTTTCGCCTTCAAAAACGATCGAGTACGGACCACCCGCCTGTGGCACCTGAATATCAACTTTCCAGTTTGCATTGCCATCAGCCACAGTTTCTATGGTCTTATTATCCCAGGAAGTGCTAATCTTAACTTTTTCACCTGGTGTAGCCCAACCCCATAATTTGGTAGTTGCTTTTTGTTGCAATACCATGCCGCTACTCAATATACCGGGTAGCTGGATGTTGGCATAAAGTGAAAAATGGATAAAAAATAAGAAGAGAAAGAAAAGGTGTTTTTTCATTTGGTTTGGTTTTGGTTTTTGTTGGTTCTATTTAAAATCATTACGATTATCACTCATTTTATAACCAGAGGCTTCGAGTATGAAATTAGTAATTGGAGTAGGATCCTGTAAACTATGCGGATGGTGGTTTATACCAGTTTTGTGTATTACTTTAATGTTCCCTCCGGCAGCCAGAATCCTTTGTTCGAAAGGGCCGGTATTTTCGGCAACAGGTACCACATCATCTGCATCCCCCACTACATGTAACATCGAAAAACCTAGTTTGGCAATCTTTTCGGCATGATTTAAAGGACTATTGTTGAAATTTAAAGCTTGTTCTTCTGTTAGCTGGTAATCGTTCTTAAAATCTGCCCATGACTGTTCTGCTCCATTATTTCTTTTGCCTCCGGGCCAGCTTTTCAAATCAAGAACTGGTGCATCGGCATAAATACAAGCCACTTTATCTGGGTTAGCCAAAGCCCAATTATAGATGTATACACCTCCTCTGCTCATGCCTTCTAAAGCTACATTTTCCGAAAGACCAGATTGATGCATCAAAAGGTAAAATTTGTTCCACAACTCAATAGCTTCGGTATTGCCAAACAGCTCCGCAACATCACAATATACCACATGAAAGCCTCTCTCCAACAGGGATACATCGGTCTGTGGTTCGTGCCCCCAAAAGCGTGCCCTCCATACCCATGGATTACCTTTTGCAGCTTTTTTCGGTTTAACAACTTTGCAATTCCTGTCGTTGAAAGTAAAATCGGCGCATTCAAAACCATAAAAGTTACTGACCTTTTTTTCTTCTCTGATTTCTGAAAAGATATCGATTTTTTTACTTTTGCTTTGCTTAAATGTTTCATATAACCGTGAGGCAATCATAGAGGCACACAATGAAGAGGGATGTATTTTATCTGGAAACAGCTCTGGTTTATCAATAAATAAAGGATATAGATTGATTAATTCCAGTTTTTCGTCGAAAGCAACTTGCTGCATCATCGGAATAATATCTGCTAAAAGTTTTTTATTTGAAACAAGAGTACTATCTACAAGGAAAGTTGGAACCGGCAATAACAAAATGATTCGGGGTTGTGTAGGCAGCTGCTTAAAACCCTTAATCAGCGATTTATAATTGGCTTCAAACTCAACATAACTACTCCCCGCTGGTGATTTAATGCGTTTTACATCCAGGTTAATCACTACAATATCAGGCTTACCCGCCATCGCATCTGCTGTTGTTTTTGAATAAGCTTTATCATTCGACAAATTAGTAGCGCTATCGGTAAAGTTCATTACTTGATATCCATGCCCCAACATCTTCTGCAATTCTGCCGGATAATCATTTTTATCATGATCAGCTAAACCAATGCAGGCCACCCAAACCTTACGTTGTGCGGAAACAGCTGTACAAATGCTTAAAAGCAGTAAAAATAGGATAGTAAGCTTTTTTTTCATTTATAATTCTCGTATTTACTTCAACGTTTAGTCTTTAGAATTCTTAATACATCTTTACAAGTGGGGAATAATTCAAACAACCTTGAGAGATATTTTAAACAATTTTTATTGGTTTCTTCCATTAGGGAGATGGATCCACCAAAAATTTGTATAGATATATTCCATAATCATATTTTATTCAATTAAAATTATGGGATGAAAATCTAAGATATAAAAGAAAGGCTTAATAGCAAAATATAAAGCCACCACAAGTAATTGATGCCAGTAAATCCAAGCAAAAAACCTATAGCCATAAAAAAACACCCAGTCCCATTTTACAAGGATACTGAGTGTTTTTTCAATTGATCTATTTTATCTGATTAAAGTTTAGAAAGTAAAAGTTTTACCGAAGCCCGTTTTTGATAATTGGGATCGAAATGAACATATTTAATTTTCCCTGAGCGGTCGATAATATAGGTAGCCGGAACAGGTAAAATATGACGGTTATTTCCATTATTGGCCTCCAGATCTATTCCGTAACCTTTATATTTGGTAAAAGTTGCCTCATCCATCATAAAATTGACATTGTAGGCTTTCATAATTTCATCATCCTTATCCTGAAGAATTGAAAAACCAGCACTCGTTTTTTTGATGGTTTTATCGATATTTTCTTTCGTTTCGGGGGTAATGCCGATAACGTAGGCATCTTTTCCCTGCAATAAACTCAACGAATCCTGAAGCTCTTTAATATGTTTATTGCAATAGGGACACCACTGTCCACGGTAAAAAAACAGTACCACAGATTGATGTGCTTTCAAAACATCTTTCAAACTTACCGTTTTCCCATTCTGATCAATACCACTAAATATCGGAGCTTTACCCCCTTCTTTTAATCCTTTTTGTGCCTTTACCTGAAAGGATAAGGCTGCAATTAAGGTTACAAATAGTATAAGTCTTTTCATTTTATATTTATTTATAAAAGGCAGGAAAGATCAAACTTCCCTGCCCAGTTTTTTTACATTTTACTTTTCGACATTTTTCCTTTTGCCATTTTAGATTTTTCCATTTTGGCCTTTTTCATCGAATCGGTTTTCATTTTTTCCATCTTGTTATGCTCCATTTTGTCCATTTTCTTTTTGTCCATTTTGTCTTGTTTCATTTTAGACATCTTTTCCTGTAACGGACTGCTCACTGAAGCAAAACCTGGTAATGAAAGGCTAGCCACAACTAAAGCGGCCATAAACAATTTTCCTGCTGATTTTAAGATTTGATTTTTCATGTTATTATATGTTTTGTTTACCCCTTAGTCGAAACAAATCCGATAACCTTACAAGAAAAATTAATTTTTATTGATTTCTTTTTCAATCTGCTCTGTTAATGTTTTTTTAAAGGCCTCATCAAGTTTAAAGTCATCGTTTTGAAAGCCTACAAATATCTTATTGATCAATACACTTTGTTTCTGATAGATTTTACAGATCGAACAGCCTGTAAGATGCACATGTAATTGTAGTGTTTCGGCAGCTGTAATTTTTCCGGCAATTCTTTTTTCGATCAAGAAAGTAGCCTGTTTACAGTTATAGATGATGTTTTTTAGCGCGCTCGTCATATCAGTTCCAGTTTTTTTGAAGGCAGGCCCTCAGGTTAAGTTTTGTGCGGTGCATAATTACCCAGAAATTTGCGGCCGTGAGTTTAAGTTCGGTGCAGATCAGTTCGGAAGCCAGATCGTCCATGTGTTTCATCGAGAATACCGAAAACCATAATCCGGGCAGTTTGGCTAAACATTCATTTAATATGCTGCCCAGTTCTTTCATCATTAAAGGATTTTCTAACTCTAAACCAAAGGCCTGTGGACAGTATTTTTCATTCCAGTGTCCTGTTTCGGCATCAAAGAAATCTTGCTGTTCGCCTTCCGCATCTGTTAGCTTCAAATCGCTTAGCCCCCTGGAAGATTGTTTTCGGTAAAAATCGGCAATCTTGTTTTTAAGGATGGCCGTTAACCATGTTTTTTCCTCACTATTTCCCTCAAAACGGTCTAAACGCTGCAATCCAGCCAAAAAAGTATCCTGTACCAGATCTTTGGCCACATCCTCATCCCGCAATCTCGACATGGCAAAACCATAGAGGTAATCGGCATATTTTTCGACCCACATCAGTGGATCTGAGTGAAGACTTTTGGCCGCAAGGACTTTGTCTGTTTCGTTCTGCATTTTTTACGTATCTTATATAAATATAGTGCTTAATTGATTAGTCGCGGGGTAGGAAACTTCCTTACAAATTATTTTATTTTTTCTGTAAGGATTGCCAATTTCAACCGACTAAGCTTAAAATTGATGATCATGATCAGAAAAATAGCATTGCCCCTTTTGCTGATAAGCCTCTTCAGCCTTGCTTTTATTGCCGACAATAAAACTACACCAAAACCTCTTGCAAAAGCAGGTTTTGCAGTTGTAGAGCTTTTTACTTCAGAAGGTTGTTCGAGCTGCCCCCCTGCCGATGCATTGTTGGCCAAGATCGAAAAAGAAAGCCAGAACAAACCTATATACTTACTTGCCTTTCATGTAGATTATTGGGACAGGCTGGGCTGGAAAGATAGTTTTAGCAGTGCAAGGTTTTCTGCACGACAAAATCAATATGCGGATTGGCTTAATCTTAAAACCGTTTATACACCACAGGTTGTGGTAAATGGAAGCACAGAATTTGTAGGTTCGGAAGAAAACATACTTCGTAACAGCATTAAAACAGCACTAGCCAAACCAACTATCGGCAATTTAGCTGTTTCGACAAGCAAAATTGACAATGGTAAATTCACACTAAATTACAATACCGATCTGCCAACCGATGGTTATTCGCTGGCAGTGGCTTTGGTAATGGCAAAAGCGAGCAATCAGGTTTTAAAAGGGGAGAATAAAGGCAGGACCTTAAGCCATGTGCAAATTGTAACGCAGTTCGAAACCTTTGCCCTGGGCGGGAAAAGCAATGGCTTGGTAAATGTGCAAATCAGCAATTTGAACGGACAACAGCCCTCAGCACTCATCGCCTTTTTGCAAGACAATAAAACGGGTAAAATAACTGCGGCAACAAGTATAAGTAACCTGTTAAATTCAGAGTTAAGCCACAAATCTGAATGATCGCCTTTTGCGTTTGTACCCTAAAACAGCCCGAATCATGAAAGTAATTAAAGAAAAACATTCGCTTTTAATGCGGTGGACACATTGGGTTAATTTTCCTGTTCTGGTGGTAATGATCTGGAGCGGGCTTTTTATTTACTGGGCCAATGATGCCTATGGCATTTCAATTTTTGGTTACAGCCTCATCAAATTTTTTCCTGAATGGTTTTACGATTACTTTCACATTTCAGGGCGGCTTGCTGAAGGAATGGCCTTCCATTTTCTGTTCATGTGGTTCTTTTTTATTAACGGTCTGTTATACATTTTTTATACTGTTTTTTCGGGGGCCTGGCGCGAACTTTTGCCCAACAAACATTCTTTTAAAGAGGCCTGGCTGGTGTTGCTTCACGATCTCCATATCCGTAAAACTATTCCACCACAAAAGAAATATAACGCAGCACAGCGCATCGCCTATAGTGCCATTATATTGATGGGTATTGGCTCGGTAGTAACCGGTTTAGCCATTTACAAACCAGTACAATTTTACTGGCTTTGCTGGTTGTGTGGCGGTTATCATTTCGCCAGGATTCTACACTTTACCTTAACCATTGGCTATGTATTTTTCTTTTTAATCCACATTGTTCAGGTTGCGCTTGCCGGATGGAATAACTTCAGGGCGGTAGTGGCCGGATTTGAAGTGGCTGAAGAGCAGTCTCAGCTTAAACAAGAACCCTTAATACCTCAAAAAACCGAAGATCAGGATGAAAGTAAATCGTAAAAAGAAAGTTAAGGCTCCATTAACGGTTGAGCAGAAGATCAGGAGACGCACTTTTATATCATTTGGGGCATTCGCGGCGCTTGGCGCTGGTGCAGTTACCAGCTGGAATTGGCTTTTAGATGCGCCCGAAGAAACGCCAGGCATTACCGGCGGTACCCGTGTTCCATTACGCAGGGCACTGAATAAAACCGAACTCTTTTTCCGCAATTTCTTTAGCAACAAACACCTGGTTAAAACTTATCCGATAACAGATGCTGCTAAAACACCAAGAGTTAACAGTCTGATTGGTATTGAAGATGATGAGGATTTCGATATTAGCAATTGGAAACTCAAGGTTAAACTCAACAACCAGAAAAATCAATACATTAGTATCGAAGAAATAAAAGCATTGCCCAAAACAGAAATTGTTTATGATTTTAAATGTGTAGAGGGCTGGGACGAAATCCAACACTGGGCAGGTGTAAAACTAAGTGATTTTTTAGCACATTTTAAGCTTGAGGAAACAGCTCAAAAACATTATATGGGATTGGAAACACCCAATGGAGCATATTATGTAGGCTTGGAACGGGAAAGCATCTTGCATCCGCAAACGCTATTGGCTTATGAAATGAACGGCAAGCCGATCAGTATCGACCATGGCGCTCCTTTGAGGCTCATTGTGCCCGTTAAGTATGGCATTAAAAACCTGAAAAGAATCGGAACCATGAGTTTTAGCAACAGCAGACCGAAAGATTACTGGGCAGAACAAGGTTACGATTACTATTCAGGTTTATAAAAATTCCATTATTTTTTAAACTCGGGTTTTAAATATGCGCTCATATTTATTCTAAGTTTCATCACTTTAGGTACCGATACCCCTTGAATATACGAGTCGCCAGGATGGAGCTTATAATAATCCTGATGGTAATTTTCTGCCGGATAAAAAACCTTAATCGGCATTACCGCTGTTACAATTGCATCGGGATAATGATGGCTGCTATTTACCTTGGCAATTACGGCTTTCAATTCCTGTTGTTCTTCAGGCGTACGATAAAAAGCTACAGATCGGTAATCTTCACCTTCGTCGGGTCCTTGTCTGTTTAAGGTTGTAGGGTCGTGCGCGTAAAAAAAGGCTTCTGCCAGTTCGGTATAACTGATCACTTTAGGATCGTAATACACTTGTACAGATTCTGCATGCCCGGTGCGGTCGCTACAAACTTGTTCATAACTTGGGTTTTTAACCGTACCTCCGGCGTAACCTGATACCACTTCGTTCACTCCATTGAGCTCACTAAGTCCTTCTGAAAGCGCCCAAAAACACCCGCCGGCAAAGGTGGCTACTTTTTCTTGTGGTTTTGCAACCGGTAATTTCGCAAAGCTGTTGTCATTTTTATGGCTTTGACCATTGGCACAGGCGCTCAGAAAAACAAGTCCAAGCATCCATAATTTATTCTTCATCATGACCATAATTATTTAGCAGGAATAAATTTCAATGCATAAGAATTCATGCAGTACCGTTTACCAGTTGGCTCAGGTCCGTCATCAAATACGTGGCCCAAATGTAAACCTGTGCTGGCCTCTACCACTTCATCGCGCACCATACCATCAGAGGTATCGCTTACGATTTTAATGGCTTTCGGATCAATCGGCTTGAAAAAACTAGGCCAGCCTGTTCCAGATTCGAATTTGGTATCCGAAGTAAATAATGGTTTACCGGTTGCGGCGCTCACATAAGTCCCTTTTTTATGGTTGTTCCAGTATGGGTTTTTATAGGGCGTTTCCGTTCCGCTGTTCACCATAATTTCGTAGGCATTGGCAGAAAGTATCTTTTTCCAATAGACAGCAGGTTTAGCTTCTGGATATAAACTGGCTTTGCTGTCCATTTTTGTTCCAGTTGTTTTACCCTGGCTACAGGCGTTCAACGCGAGTGCCATGAGAGGTATCATCAATAATTTTAACTTTTTCATATTACATTAGTCGTATGGCAAGGAAAATCCTTACAAATGGGTTAAACTTAAAATTGAATACCTATCGGATCAACAAATGCTGGTGGAAAAAGAAAAAATTAAACGCTCTTTGGCACTTCAGGTTTTTCTTCTTCCTGGCCTGCTTTAAATTCTTTTATACCCTTACCCAGTCCTTTCATCAATTCAGGGATTTTTTTGCCGCCGAACAATAATAAAACAGCAACTCCAACAAGGATCATTTCAGGGCCTCCAAGCAAGGCAGCGATGGTTGTATTCAACATTTCGTTTTTAGTTTAAGTATATGTTACACTTACGCATAAACCAGGGCTTTGGTTCTCTGACCGTCACATTTAAAATAGTTTAAAAAAATCTGCTTCTATTTAAAGTAATTTTTAAAGTGGTACGTCTACTGCTGATAACGAACCTAAAACTTTTCATTATGATTGCCGTTTTCAAAACAAATGTATCTTCGGATAGCGAGTTAAATGAAATTAGCCCGCTGTTAAACAGTCGTTTCAAAGAAATTAAATGGAACATCGATCTATGGGACTCTGACAAGATCCTGAGGGTAGATTCGCCAAGAGATTGGACCAAAGAAATTACCGAACTCTTTAACAGTATCGGTTTGCGTTGTATAAATCTTGAAATTTTTCATTCGGAGCCTTTTTAAGTGAGTAAAAAAATGGCTTTTTTACGGGTTATCTATTTTCCAGTGGCGTCAGATATTACTATCTGACACTTAACCTCGCTTTCGGAGATAATGAGCATTTAGTTTACATTATCAGTCAGATGGTAACATCTGACTGATAATGTAAACCCATTAATTAAATTAGTGGTGTCAGATATTACTATCTGACACTGAATTTCATCTCTAATGAAAACGAATAAACATTTATTTAAGATTAAATTTACTGATTAGTCAGATGGCAACATCTGACTGCACAAATAAAATCCATTTTTCATCCCTAATACTTCTTTAAAGCGTACGTCTTTCCTCTCCTTTTAAACATTTGTAATAGATTATCATTAAATTGCATCATCTATTGCATCAATCCCTAATGAAAGAAATTACCGATATTATCAAAGCATACCATAAGGCAACGAAGGAAAAGAAGAAAACGGCTTTGGCTACGGTAGTTAAGGTAGAAGGCTCTTCTTATCGCAGGCCTGGCGCCAGGATGCTCATTACCGAAGATGGCCAGTTGACAGGTGCCATTAGTGGCGGTTGCCTGGAAGGCGATGCCCTCAGAAAAGCACTTTCGGCAATTGTACAACAAGAGAACAAACTGATTACTTACGATACTACAGACGAAGATGATGCCAAATTTGGTGTTCAGTTGGGTTGCAACGGTATTGTACATATCCTTTTCGAACCCATAATAGATGAGGATGACTTAAATCCAATAGCGATTTTAACTGCATTGCAAAGTACCAGAGCAAGTGCGGTATTGGTAACACTTTTTTCGCTAACAGATAAGCAACAATTGGGCACAAGCCTGTTATTTAAGCAGGCGAGCATCCGATCAAAAATACCAGTAATACTTAAAGATGAGATCATTAAAGATACCGAACAGGTTTTTATAAATAAAACCACTGCCTTTAAAGTTTACATGCGAGACAATCAACAAATCGATGCTTTTCTAGAGTTTATCCAACCACCAGTTTCATTAATTATAGCTGGTGCAGGCAATGATGCACAACCTTTAGCCGAAATGGCATACCTTTTAGGTTGGGAAGTAACCGTTGTTGATGGAAGACCTACCCACGCCACTGCACAGCGTTTCGCAAACGCTTTAAGCATTCTGGTTAGTAAACCTGAGAATGTAATGGCTCAAGTGCATATAGATGGGCAAACCGCTTTTGTACTGATGACACACAACTACAATTATGACCTTGAACTGCTTAAATATCTATTGGATACAGATGCCCCCTATATCGGAACGCTTGGCCCCAGAAAAAAACTGCTGAGGATGTTAGAGGAGCTGGAATTAGCAACACCTGAAAATGAAACACGTGTACATGGCCCCATCGGACTGGACATTGGTGCAGAAACTGCAGAAGAAATTGCCATTTCTATCCTTGCGGAGATCAAATCGGTTTTTACAGGTGCTTCGGCAAGTTTTTTAAAAGAGAAAAAGAATCCGATCCATGTTTACGGTCTAACAAATAACTAGATGAAAACGGCTATCATCATATTGGCAGCAGGCAACTCTTCTCGTTTGGGAAGAACAAAACAACTTTTAGATTATAAAGGGAAAACACTCTTGCAAACTGTGATAGATGAAGCCCTAAAAACAGATTGCAAACCAATAATCGTAGTTTTGGGTGCCAATGCGGACGAAATAGCGGCCAAACATGAAAATGATCAGGTCAGTTTCGTAATCAATGAAAATTGGGAAAGCGGAATGGCATCGAGCATTGTAGCCGGACTTTCAACCCTCATCAAAAAAAACAGCGAAATAGACAGTATCATTATTGCTGTTGCCGACCAGGTTTTTATAAAAATGATTAACTTTAAGAACTTAATTGAAAAGCAAATAGAAACCGGCAAAAACATCATCGCCAGTAAATATGCCGAAACGATTGGTACACCTGTTCTATTTAAGAAAGACTATTTCGAAACACTTTTATCGCTCAAAGGTACCGACGGAGCAAAAAAGATATTAAAACAATATCCCCAAGACCTTGAAACCGTAGCTTTTGAACAGGGAGAAATTGATATTGATACGGAGACAGATTACAACCATTTAATTAGCCAGCAATGATAGCAGATTCTTTCGGAAGAATACACGATTACCTGCGGATATCGCTCACCGATAACTGCAATTTTCGCTGCTTTTATTGCATGCCCGAAGAGGATTACGACTTCACTCCTGCTTCAAGGCTCATGCAAACCGATGAGATTATTAAACTGGCAGAAATTTTTGTGGCCAATGGCGTAAAAAAAATCAGGCTTACCGGTGGCGAACCTTTGGTAAGAAAAGATGCAGCCGAAATTATTGCGGCATTGGGTAAACTTCCGGTCGAATTGGTAATCACCACTAATGGAACCCGTATTGCCGAAATGCTGCCAACATTAATGGCGGCTGGCATTAAAACCATTAACATTAGCCTCGACACGCTACAGCCTGAAAAGTTTTTTATGATTACCCGACGGGATGTTTTCCATCAGGTACGCAGCAACATCGAATTACTTTTGCAGCACAAAATCAAGGTGAAAGTAAATATGGTGGTGATGAAAGGCCTTAACGATAATGAAATCAACGATTTTATCACCTGGACTAAACACACCCCCATTCAGATCAGGTTTATTGAGTTTATGCCCTTTAGTGGCAACAAATGGACGAGCAACAAAATGTTTTCTTTAGATGAAATACTAGCGGTAGTTGAAAAGGACTTTGCCGTGCTACCCCTTAAAGGAGAACCTCATGATACCGCCAAAAGTTTCATGATCCCCGGGCACGAAGGTTCTTTTGCCATCATCAGCACCATGACTAATCCCTTTTGCGATACCTGTAACCGCATGCGCTTAACGGCTGATGGCAAACTCAAGAACTGCCTGTTCTCTGATAGCGAAACTGATCTGCTTACAGCCATAAGGAATGATGAAGAAGTATTACCCTTGATCCAATCAGCTATTTGGAGTAAAAAGAAAGCATTGGGCGGTCAATTAGTACCTGATTTCGAAAAAATTGACATCACTACCATTCAAAACAGAAGTATGATTACTATTGGAGGATAAATTTTCATGATTAGCGTTAAAGAAGCAAAAGACCTCATTTCTCAACACATAACAGTACTAAGTCCCATTTCAATCGATTTGGCAAAAACATCAGGACATATTCTGGCTGCCGATATTTACGCACCATACGATATTCCGGCTTTTAGCCAATCCTCAATGGATGGTTATGCGATCAAGTTTGAAGATCATGAAAAAGAACTCTTGCTTATTGGTGAAATGGCCGCAGGAACAGCAAACAATATCACCATACAAAATGGCGAAACCAGTCGGATTTTTACAGGTGCCCCATTGCCCCAAGGGGCTGATACGGTGGTGATGCAAGAAAAAATTACGCGGTTAGAGGGAAAAATCACTATACAGGATCCAAATTTAAGACTGGCTTTGAATGTAAGGGATAAAGGTTCGGAAATTAAAGCCGGAGCCTTAGCCATGGAAAAAGGCAGTTTGCTTAGTCCCGCAGCCATCGGTTTTCTGGCTGGAATTGGCATTAACAATTTGAATGTTTATCCTATGCCAAAGGTTGCCATTATTGTAACGGGAAAAGAGTTACAACAGCCCGGAAAAATGCTTGAGTTTGGACAGGTATATGAATCAAATTCCTATTCCCTTTCCGCAGCGCTAAAACAGGAAGCCATTGCACAAATTTCTATTTATGAAGCAGATGATGATCTCGAAATCCTTAAAAACGTATTACAAAATGCAATAGCAAGCAGCGATGTAGTGCTGTTAACTGGCGGAGTAAGTGTGGGTGATTACGATTTTGTAATCGAAGCTGCTGCACATTGCGGCATTAAACAGATTTTCCATAAAGTAAAACAGAAACCTGGCAAACCATTGTTTTTCGGCACAAAGGATCAAAAACTGATCTTCGGACTTCCGGGCAACCCATCATCCGTGCTCAGCTGTTATTACAATTATGTATTGCCAGCCCTTAAATCTTTATCGTTAAAAAACAATAGTGTAAGGGAAGTCGAGGCCGAACTTAGCCACCCATATAGCAAACCTGCCGGACTGGCCCATTTCCTGAAAGGCAGATATGAAAACGGGAAAGTTACGCCACTAAGCGCACAGGAATCTTACCGATTGAGTTCATTTGCACAGGCCAATTGCCTGATCTGCCTTAACGAAACACAAGAACACTTCGAAAAGGGCGACACCTTAACGGTGATGATTTTACCAAACTAATGATGAAAGAAATCCTTGTCCTATCCGTTATAATTAGGTTGAACGATTTCATTAAAACAAGAAGTTTTGTAAAAGAATGGAGCAAAATCGGCATCTTAACGGTAAATTAGCCCCATGAAAATCGAAATGATCAGTTTTGGCCAGATTGCCGAGTTTATCAACAATCAAAAAATTGATGTTGATGGCATTGCTGATACCGATGCCTTTAAACAGTATCTCGAAAATCAGTTTCCAGCTTTAAAAAGCATGAAATATAAACTCGCGCTAAACAAAAACATCGTTCAGGAGAATACTGAAATTACCAACAATGCTACAATAGCAATAATGCCGCCTTTTTCTGGGGGATAAACCATATGAGCGCAGAGCGATATAACAGACAGATTATCCTTAAAGGATTCGGAGAGGAAGCACAGCAACTGCTTTTAAGGGCAAAAGTACTCGTAATCGGCGCCGGTGGTTTGGGCTGCCCCGCATTACAGTATCTCGCAGCAGCCGGAATCGGCCATATCGGTATTGTTGATGACGACACCATTTCTCTATCAAATTTGCACAGGCAAATCCTTTTTACCACGGCCGATATCGGGAAGTTAAAAGTGGAGGTTGCTGCAAAACGTTTGCAGGAAATGAATACCCAGATCGGGATTATCCGCCACCCGATCCGTTTGCAGAAAAACAATATTCTTGATATTGTATCCAGATACGATTACATATTGGATGGTACAGATAATTTCGAATCGAGATATCTGATTAACGATGCCTGTGCCCTACTTAACAAACCGCTCATATTTGCTGCAGTTTCGGGTTTCGAAGGTCAGCTGGCTATATTTAATGCACCCGATCACTTAACGCCCAGTACCAATTACCGCGATCTTTTCCCCGTTCCACCAGATAAGGGAGAAATACCAAATTGCGCTGAAAATGGCGTGATCGGTGTATTACCTGGCATATTGGGTACCATGGCCGCAGCAGAAACCATTAAACTCATTGCAAAAATCGGGCAGCCCCTCAGCAATAAAATATTAAATTATAATTTACTTACACAAGAACAATATACCATCAACATCAGTCGTGGTGAAGGTTATACCCTACCCAAAACTGTTGATGAATTTTTAAATATGGACTATCAGGATACGAGTGAAGGACCACAGGGATATATAGAAATTGACGCCAGTGAACTGGTAAAACTTCAGACTTTAGAATCGACCATTTTAATTGATGTGCGCGAAAGACATGAAGTACCTGTATTAGATAAACAGATATATACACAAGTGCCCATGTCGGAGTTTGGAGCCTTTATGAGCAAAGAGTTTTACCAAAAACACGTGGTTTTAATTTGCCAGCACGGAATCAGAAGTGTAGCTGCAGCAGAGGCATTACAAGAAAAATATGGCAATGCCAAAAAAATATACAGTTTAAAAGGTGGTATTGTAAAGTGGAGAGATCATTTTCTAAGATCGTAACATGGACGAAAAAAAGATAAAAAATATATTTGTAAACGGCCGGATCGAACCTGCGTTCATCGCCGATAGTATTGCCAAACACAGCAGTAAAACGGCTATTGGTGGCCACAGCATTTTTATGGGTCAGGTGAGAAAAGATGAAATTGAGGGCAAATTTGTTGCTGCGATAGCATATACCGCTTATGAAGACCTCGCACTCGAAAAAATGCACCAGATTAGGGAAGATATTTTTGCAAAATACCCGTTAAACTGCATGCACATTTACCACAGTTTGGGCATGGTAAAAACTGGCGAAATCTGTCTATTTGTTTTTACTTCCTCAGCGCACCGCAAACCTGCCATTGAAGCTTGCAGTGAAGTGGTAGACCGTTTAAAAGCAGAATTACCGATATGGGGCAAAGAGATATTCGAAGACGAAACACACCAGTGGAAAGAAAATACATAACATGGTAAATATTACAAAAAAGTCCAATACTTTAAGGATTGCTATTGCAACTGCTACCGTTAAGGTATCTAAGCAAGAAACTATTGATGCCATTGAACAACGCAAAATACCCAAAGGCGATGTATTTGAATTTGCCCGTGCAGCAGGTTTATTCGGTGTAAAAAAAACCAGCGATGTAATCCCTGATTGCCATCCCCTCCCAATAGAATATACTGCCATTACCTATGAAATTGCTGGTTTAAGCGTGATCATTACCGTTGAAGTACATACCATTTACAAAACAGGTGTAGAAGTTGAAGCGATGCACGGCGCATCAGTAACCGCTTTAACGATGTACGATATGCTGAAACCGATTGATAAGGGTGTTGAGATTGAAAATATCAGATTACTAAAAAAATCAGGCGGCAAATCAGACCTTAAAAATGCCAGATTCCCCGAAATAAAGGCGGCTGTTGTGGTCTGTTCGGATTCTGTTTTCGAAAATAAAACACAAGACAGTTCTGGCAAAGCAATTATCTCACGTTTAACACAATGGGACATCAATGCGGAGAAATACGAAATCGTACCAGATGAAGTGAATATCATCAGGGATAAAGCCATCGAATTAAGCAAAAGCGGTTATCAACTGATTATTTTTACCGGCGGAACAGGGCTTTCGCCACGGGATGTAACGCCTGAAGCCATTACACCTTTAATCGACCGGAATATTGAAGGTATCATGGAAACTGCCCGGCATTACGGACAAGAACGTATGCCTTATGCCATGCTTTCGCGCGGTGTAGCCGGTTTTATCGGAGAAACGCTGGTACTTACCTTCCCTGGCTCAAAAAGTGGTGTAGAAGAAAGTATGGATGCTTTATTTCCCCAGGTACTACATTTGTTTAAAGTGGTTAAGGGAGAGAAACATTAGATCGCTAATCGGGATTTGCAATCCTGTGTTTTAGAACTAAAGATTTTCGCTAGTCGGGATTTGCAATCCCGTCTTTGGAGCTAAGGATTTATAATCCTTAAAATGCTTTCGCTAGTCGGGATTTGCAATCCCGTCTTTAGAACTAAGGATTTATAATCCTTAAAATGCGGATTGAAAATCCGCAGTACGGA
>NZ_JAVTSN010000069.1:0-25499 GCF_032678585.1 Pedobacter psychrodurus
AGGATTTTGAACCAATCCCCCGGGTTTAGAGACTTCGTTTAACGGAAATGGCCAGAAATATTCGGCATTCGTAAATTTGTGCGTTCGCACAGGAACTTTTTTATAGGTGTAGGTCCCCGATGATGTTTTGGTAATCTCCATGCCGTTGAGTGTCCGGTTTTCTACCTCGGGCGCTATCATCCACCTTCGCACATCCCAAAAGCGTTGTTCCTCAAAAGCAAACTCAACCCTTCTTTCGTGCTGGATGGCTTTGCGCATTTCCTCCTTGCTCATGTTCGGTTTTAAGCCATAAAGATTGTTCGAACCCGCGGTAATACCAGCACGTTTACGGATACTGGTGAGCACGGCATACACATCCTCAGAAGGACCTGAAAATTCGTTGGTGGCTTCGGCATAATTTAAAATCACCTCTGCATAGCGCATGAGGGGATAAAAACGGTCTGTACCCAAACCAATCCTGTTTGCAGCTGAGTCGCGCAACATTTTATTTGCATAATAGCCCGTTGGTGTACCCACATAAATACCATCATACTGTGCGCCAACATGTGTGTATACCGGCAATAACTGGTTGCTGTTGTTAAAATCGGCCTTCAAAGTAAGGTTATGTAAAATGGTGTAATGAAACCTCGGATCACGGTTGGCATAAGGGTTATTCGGATCATAAGGAAAGGCAGCTGTAGGATCAGTGATCGATTTACCATCAATCATATCAAAATCATCGGCAAGTTCCTGGTATGGATAGGTGCCGTTCATATTGGTTTGGCCACCACGGGTTGGCGGAGAAAAGTCCTGATCGAGCCACAGTTCGGCAAAATCACCGGATACCGAACCTCTGAATATAAATTCGTTGTTTACACCTTTGGAAGCATAAAAAACACGCATAAAACCTAAACCGGTTCTGGTTTCTGGTGCTACTGTAGGTTCATCATAAAGTACATAACCCAAATTCATCACCGCCTTGGCGGCATCAGCTGCCAGTTTCCAGCGGTTGGCATCAAAAGCATCGTAAGAAACCATTTTTTTAGCCGGACTGCCCGCAAACGGACTCGAACCATTAAATAACGGACTTGCGGCATACAACAATACCCTCGATTTGAGTGCCATACAGGCTCCGGTGGTTGCCCTTCCGTAGTCTCTTGCCTCGTACTCGCGCGACAGGTATTTAGCAGCAGAATCACATTGCGCCACCACATAATTTACCGTGATTTCGTAGGATCCCCTTATGGCTGGAATATCATCATTTCTACCGTAAATCACATCGCCAACAATGGGCACACCGCCATAATGTTTTAACAGCATGGCATAATACCAGGCCCTTAAAAATAGTGCCTCACCTTTTACCCGCTGCTTCTGCGGGGCATTGAAAGTTGATTTTGGCAAATTGATCAGCAGTTTATTTACCGCGCGGATATTCTCGTAACAAACACTGTAAGGACCAGCCGAAACATTGCTTGGGTTGATTGCGCCAGAAATAAACTGTTTGTAAACGTTAGATGAGGAGTTTACCGGACCTTCGGCCTCATCGGTTGCCACGCTTAATCCGGCCGAGCCGAAGCGCCTGTTGGCGAAGCTGAAATTCACGTCAGCATAAATATTGGTCAGGAAGCCCATTGTACGGGTACTGTCGGTAAAGACATCCTCTTCTCCAATACCTTGCAGTTGGGGATCTAAAAAACTTTGCTTTTTGCATGAAGCAGCAAGCATCATAATAATCCCGAAAATAATGGTTTGTAAAAATCTGTTCATACAGAACTAAGTATTTAAATGTATTTGGTTAGACACTTATATACTAAAGACTTTAAATAACTGCAGACTGGATAACCTACAACAGAAAATGTTGCAATGAAAAAGCAGACCTGGGCTAAGTAAAATTATTCGTATACGGTTTATATTTGGTTGTGCAAGGGTGATTACAAGTACTAATCTAGTCAATAAAAACGTTTTAGCAAATTATTTTTAAATATTTTTTACTATTTATTTTATTTTATTCCTATATGGCGTTTAAACAAGCTTTTTAGCGTAAAAAACTTTATCTATGCTGTTTAAAGTTAGATTAAACGTTTTAGCAAATTACCTAGTCCATAGTCCATAGTCCATAGTCCATAGTCCATAGTCCATAGTCCATAGCCTACTTCTGCTCCTGCCAGTGATCTGATCTAAACGGGATCGCCGGCAAGCCCTCGTTATTCTGAAGATTGGTTACCGGATAATTGGTAAACGCGTATCGAACCGCCACTGGTTTTTTAACATCAGTACTCCATACTTCAATATGCTGATCCACGATCTTAGCCTCTGCGGGATAAAAGATACCATCTTCTGCTGCAAGGGTAAAATATTTAGGTGCATTTTGGTCATTGGTTCCCAAACCTGATTTTATGGATGCTTTTTTAAAGAATACTGAAACACGATCGCCCTTTACCACCATTTTTTCAAATTTAGGCCCTAAATAATCAACAGGTTGGCCATAGGTTTGATTCAGTGCCGTTTTGGCCAGGCGGATACCCAGCGGCATTTTCTTTTTCGGGTGAAGGTCTTTGGCCTCCCCTACGTCCATACTGACTACCATAGCGGTGTTTTTTACGCTTGATATTTTTTCCTGTGCTTCTCTGAAAAAAGCATAATCGGCCAGTTTCGGATCTTCTTTATCATAGAAAAATGGCGCTACCTGCACATAATAAAAAGGCAGGTTGCCCTGATCGAATTTCTTCCGCCACTCCCTGATTAAGGTTTGGGTGGCCAAAGTATACGAATCGCGTTCCATTCTGTTTCCCTCGCCCTGGTACCAGCAAAATCCTTTGATCGATAAATTGGTAAAGGGGTTGATCAATGCATTGTACAACAGGAAGGGCCGGGTTACTTTTTCGAAACTGAAGCCTCCATTGATGATTTCCTTCGATTTATCGCTTCTTAAATAAGGTTCCAGGTAAGCAGAATCTAACAGTGGGTTTGCTTTAAGGGCTTCCTGAGGGACAAAAGCTTCAACTTTTGACGCACCAATACCAGAAAAGATCAAACCAACAGGGATATTGATTTCCTTTTGGAGATATTGACCAAAATAATAACCAACCGCACTAAAATCTTTTACCGTTTCGGGTGTACAGGCCTGCCATTTGCCCTTCACATTTAGAATTGGCGTGGCACTAAAATTCAGTTCAGTGTTAAACAAACGGATATTAGGGTGCTTAGCGGCCGGAAGACTTGTAGCGGCATCTTTATCTTCCTGAAGCTTAAACTGCATATTAGACTGACCACTGCAAAACCAGACATCTCCGATCAATAAATTATCGAGCACAACCTTATCCGAAGCTGAAGCCACAGTGAGCTTGTGTGCATCAAAATTGCCCTGTTTGGCTTCGGGAACATCAATTGCCCCTATAAAATTGCCCTGATCATCTGCATTAACAACAAGCTCTTTTTTAAGCCAGTCGGCAGTGATTGTAATTTTAGCGAAAGGTGCTGCGTGCCCCCACACTTTAAAGCTTTTGCCCTGCTGGATAACCATGTTACTTTGCAGTACATTGCTCAGTTTTAACGCCGTATTTGGCTGTGCAAATAGGTTTAAGCCTGACAAAAGGCTCAATACCATAAAGGTGATTTTATAAATTGTTTTCATTGCAATGAATTTACCGATCCTTAATAATAGTTCCTTATTTTTTTGCCGGGTTGTAAATGGCTACGGCAACCCTCGAATCGGCACAGCCATAGTATAAAAACCACTTGCTTTTAAAATAAACCAAACCTTCGATAAACACGGTCCCAGCTGGGTATTGACCACTTTTCTCAAAAGATGCTGAAGGGATGAGGAAAGGTTTGTCCAGTCTGGAGATCACCTGTCCGGGGTTTTTAGGACTAAAAAGTGCCTGTCCGGCGCAATAGGCATTTGCAGTATAATTTTCATCGCCATCTGTTCCGGGCAGGTTTTTACCATTGTACATCAATACAATGCCTTTTGAGGTTAATACTGCAGGCGGGCCACACTCTGTTAACTGACTATCGAAATAACCCTTACGCGGTGAAAAGAGAATTTTTAGTTCGCCGTTAGCCTCTACCACAGGTGCCCAGTTTACCAAATCAGTTGAAGTGGCGGCATATACATGGGCTTCGCCCCAATACATCCAATATTTTCCTTTTACTTTTGTGATGGTTAATTTATTATTGACCAATGATGTTAAAACAGAAGCCGATTTGGTGGCCATGTTAAAGAATTTTCCATTGTAAGCCTGACGAAAAACCGGACCGTTCTTTTTCCAATGTACTAAATCTTTTGATGTTGCCGCAGCCAATCGCGGTACTTTATTGTTCCATTGGGTATACAGCATCAGGTAGGTTCCATTGGCTGTAACAGCTACCCTTGGATCTTCGCAACCGCCAGACCATTCGAATTCTTTTTGGTTATCGTTACCAGGATAAAGTACCGGCGTTTTTAATCTTTTCATACTTAATCCATCAGTACTTTCAGCCAAACCGATCCTCGAGGTGCGCTGCCCTATCCCTTTACCCGATTTATCCTCGGCACGGTATAACACATAAATTTTTCCGTTTTTTAATGTTGCTGCCGGGTTAAAGGTATCGTTACTTTCCCAGTCGATTTGTTGTTGTTTAATCGGGTCGAAGAATTTACTGGCTGCATCAGGCGAAATAACCGGATTGATATCCGTAGGACGGATGAAAGGCCCCAGCGACCAATTGGTGGATTTGGTTTGCGCACCAACCTGTACGAAAACAAATAATAAACAGAGGGTGAGTAATTTTTTCATTTTTGCGATTTGCTGGTTCATTGATTAATTTTTTGGTTGAAATGAGGGTGGAACGGTAGATAATCCCCAATTTTTATTCGGTTTTGAGGATAAAGTATAATTTAGTTTTCCGCCCTGTGCAAGTTTTGTCCATGGTAACCAGGTGCTATTAATCACCTTACTGTTGAATGTTAATTTATCGATATAGGCTAAATTGTTGGCACCGCCAGTTATTTCCAATAACTTTTTATTGGGTAAACTGATCGTGATTTTACTAAAAGAAGGAGAATTTAAGGATACCCCGCCTATGCCCGGGATTACAGGAAAAATACCCATGTTTGCGAAAACATAAAACGCCCCCATGGCGCCCAAATCGTCGTTACCGGGCAAACCACTGGCAGTATTTGTATATTGTTCTTTAATAATGCGTTTCACCAGGTTTTGCGTTTTATAAGGTGCCCCTACCCAGTTGTAAATCCATGGTACCTGAAAATCGGGTTCATTTCCTGCAGCAAACCAATCTTGCGAATAATTTGCGTTCAGTTTCCTAAAGAAATCATCTAAACGGGCTTCCGCAGCTTTATTACCGCCAATAGCATCAGCTAATCCTTTAATGTTATAAGGTACCATCCAATAATAACTTTTGTAATTGGCTTCCCGCATGCCATCATTCTGACCGCGCCATTTGCCATCACTTTCTTTAGATCTGATCCATTTTGTTTCCGCATCAAACTGGTTTTTCCACTGGGTCGACCTTTTTAAATAAGTTTGATAAACATCTTTCTGATTTAATGCCTGTAGCGCAAACTGTCCAATCGCAAAATCAGCAGAAGTATATTCTAAATTCATCGATGCATCGTTTACGTAGCCCTTGCTCAGGTATTGCGCCAGGTAAGGCCTGGTTTCAATCTGTTGTGATTTAGCTTCTGGTACTTCTGCACCTTTGCGCATTACTTTTAAGGCCAATTTGTGGTCAAAATCTTTTGCGCCAAAAGCATAGGCATTCGCAATAACGATGGATGTAGGATCGCCCTGCATAATACCTGTTTCGGTATTGGCCATTACCCACCGAGGTAAACTTCCGCCAGACTGTGCCGCAAAATCAATTGTTGACTGAATGATCTGACTGGTTTCTTTCGGTGCGAGAATGCTGATGAGCTGGATCTGTGTACGGTAGGTATCCCAATTGCTAAAAGAGGTATAATTGTTTTTGCCTGCAATAACCTGATGAACCTGATTATCGGCACCCATATAAGCTCCGTTTACATCGTTACTGATGTTCGGGTGGGCCAAAGCATGGTATAAATGCGTATAAAACTGCACGGTTTGATCTTTAGTTCCTCCTGAAACCTTGATTTTACCCAGATAACTGTTCCAAGCGGCCTGCGCTTTATTTTTGATTAAATTAAAATCCCATGTTGTATTTTCGGCAGCCAGATTTTGTTTTGCATTGGCCAAAGAGACATACGATACCGCAAATTTATATTTAACTGTTTTGCTTTTTGAAACGTCGAATGTGAAGTATAAACCTGAATTTTCGCCGTCTGCTTCTTTTTTTCCAGCTTGAATTTCTTGCTCTTTCCATACCCCTGAAACCATCGGTTTGACATCGAATTTTGCCACAAAATAAATTTTGTAAGGCGTGGCCGAACCACAGAACGAACCGCCATCGGCATAAGCTTCGATGGTATTATCTGCCAGTATTTTGGCATTTGCCAGACTAATTTTTGTGCCATTGATTCCCGTTCCGATTACAATGGTTCCTTTTTCCTCATTGGCGTTAAAGGTAAAACCTGCCATTCCTGTACGGGGCGTAACGCTTAAAGCCGCATTGATGTTGTCTTTCTTTAAATCCACATCAAAAAAACCAGCTGAGGCCTTATTGATCTGATATTGGGGATCAAATCCTTTCATATCGAGCGGAGATTTTGTTAAGGCACCAGCCAGCGGCATTACAGGGAAATTGCCCATATGGTCGCATCCGGCACCGCTCAACTGGTTTACCACAAAACCCTTGTTTTCAGCAAAAAAAGTGGGTGTAAACTGCACCATGCCCATTGGGTACATGGCGCCCGGAAAGGTATAACCTGCTTCTAAATATTGTTCGTGCACGCCATGCCCTTTTCCTTTTGAACCAATTTTGGTATTCACCAGATTGGCGTAATTAATGACTTTGTTTTGAGCAAAAGTAAAGTGAGTACCCAGTGTTAAAAGCAAGATTAAGCTCACATTCCTGGTTTTATATTTTATTAGGTTTCGAAAATCCACCATCTGTATATTTAATCGTTAACTGATATTATTGCTATTTGGCTTTGGTAAGCGAAAACGGTTTATCATCAACAGCTAAACCACGGCTCGTTTGTGGTTGGCTACCCATTTCAAACCTGAGTATGCCCCCGTTCATGATATCGGCATGTTTGATGAAGTTTTTGCTGTATGGTTTGCCGTTTAAAGTTGCCGATTGGATGTACACATTTTCCTTGCTGTTGTTCACCGCTTCTACCGTAAATTTATTTTTGTTCTCTAAAGTGATGGTGGCCTTTTTAAATACCGGACTGCCGATCCCATATTGATCTGTACCCGGACAAACGCTGTAAATGCCCAATGCACTTAACACATACCAGGACGACATCTGGCCCTGATCTTCATCGCCAGGATAACCATTTTCTGTGGCGTTATACAACCTGTTCATCACCTCACGCGACCATTTTTGTGCCTTCCAGGGTTGACCAGCGTAGTTGTACAGGTAAATCATGTGCTGAATAGGTTGGTTGCCGTGTGCATATTGCCCCATATTGGCATTTACCATTTCCGTCATTTCGTGGATGGTTTGTCCATAAGCACCCACATTAACTTTGTTGGGTAATGAAAATACCGAATCGAGCTTGGCGGTAAAGTTTTCATTGCCGCCCATGAGGTTGATTAAACCCTGGGTATCGTGAAAAACCGACCACTGCCAATGCCAGGCATTTCCTTCGGTATAGGGACCGCCCCAGGAGTATGGATCGAAGTTGGGTACCCATTCGCCATTGGCCTGACGCCCGCGCATAAAACGTGTAGCGGGATCATAAAGGTTTTTATAGTTGTACATCTGTTTGGCAAAACGGCCGGCAAAATAATCCTGTCCCGTCATGCTGGCCAGTTGATAACCACAAAAATCATCATAGGCATATTCAAGTGTTTGCGATACTGCCCCTTCCGAACCCGGATAGGCCACATAACCCAATTGGTAATAATCTTTCCATCCTGCCCTTCCGTTTGCACCGCCCCATGGTCCTTTATTGTTTGCTTCGTGAAAATAAGCTTTAACCGCTCTTTTCGGATCGAAGGTACGGATGCCCTTTACCCAGGCATCAGTTAGTAAAGAAATGGCATGATTGCCTAACATCCCACCTGTTTCGCTCGGAAAAGACCATGCTGGCAACCAACCGCATTGATCCTGAGCATCGAGCAGTGCATTCATATAACGCCCCTCATAAGTGGGATTAATAATGGTATTTAAAGGAAATTGCGCCCTGAAAGTATCCCATAAACCATTATCGGTATACATATAACCATCATGAAGCTGACTGTCGTAAGGACTGAAATAATAAGGTGAGCCATCTTTTTTATACTCGAAAAACTGTCGTGAGAATAAGTTTGCCCTAAATAAGCAAGAATAGAATGTTGCCATTTCATCTTCAGTACCGCCTTCAACCAAAACCCTGTTAAACAGCGTATTCCATACTTTTCCTGCGGCAGCCCTGGTGTCTTCCAATTGTTTGTATTTACCCAATTCGCGGTCTAAATTGAGTTGTGCCTGTTCTGCACTGATATAAGATGAAGCCACCTTAACCTGCACTTTTGCCCCGTTTTTAAACTTGATATAAGCACCGATACCTTTCCCCTCATCTTTGATATTATTTTCTTTGATCTGGTTTTTAATGTTTTCCCAGGTACCATAAGTTTCAAAAGGCTGATCAAACTCGATCACAAAGTAGTTCATGAAATTTTTAGGGATAAACCGGCCGTTGTTGACGTAACCGATTATTTTCCGTTGTTTAGGTAAAATCTCTACCCTGCTTTCTTTGTTGTAACCGTCTAAAACCAGGTAAGCGGCTTCGTTTTTATTCGGAAAGCTGAAACGTAAATGCGCACCCCGCTCGGTCGGCGCAATTTCCGCTGAAATTTTATTGTCGAAAGTAACTTTATAATAATTCGGTTTCCCGGTTTCGTTTGCATGGCTAAAAGGCAAAGCCCTTTCATCTTCATTTACCGTGAGTTTCCCCATCACCGGCATCAATGAAAAAACAGCATAATCGCTCACCCAGGGACTGCACTGATGTGCCTGTTGAAAGCCACGGATGGTTTTATCTTTGTAAAGGTATTTCCAGCCCTCACCATTTTTCCCGGTCTGGGCACCCCAGGTATGCATGCCAAAAGGCAGCGCCGTGGTGGCATAAGTATTGCCATGGCTTAACGCATATTCGGAATTGGTTCCCTGTAAAGTATTGGCATAATGTACCAGATCTTTATTTTGAGCCAGTGCAGCGGTGGCCAAACATGTGATTAAAAATGTAAATCCTAATTTCATATTGTGTGTGTGCTTTTGTTAAAGGTTTATGCCCCAATTTTTATTCGGTTCGCTGCCCATTTTCAAAACCAATAGACCGCCTTTGGCAACGTCTTGATGGTCGATATAACATTTTCCGTAAGCTTTTCCGTTTAAGGTGGCGCTTTGGATATAGATATTTTTTGGCGAGTTATTTTCAGCCTGAATGGTGAATGTTTTTCCACTGGCATATTGCCCGTCTAATTTGATATCGACCTTGTTAAATACCGGACTGGTAATTTCGTACCTGGTTTCGCCAGGACAAACCGGATGTAAGCCACTTGCGGCCAAAACATACCAGGCCGACATCTGTCCAACATCTTCATTGCCCACCAAACCTTCTACTGTATTGTGGTAAGCCCTGCTACAGATTTCTCGGGTTATTTTTTGGGTTAACCAGGGGCTTCCCAGGCGGTTAAATAAGAATGGCACATGATGAACAGGTTCGTTGGGATGGTTGTAATAATCGTTCCACATCATGTTTTCGGGTGCTTTGGCGAAGAAATTGGTGAGATCCTTTAATACTTTCTCTCTACCGCCCATTAAAGCCACCATGCCCGGCACATCATGCGGTACAAACCAACCCTGTTGATAAGGATTACTTTCGATACAGCCATACCATTGCGTTAAACGCCCTGAATCGGGCCAGGCAAGCCATTTCCCGTCTTTATCTTTAGGTCTGAACCAATCTTTTTCCTGATCAAAAATATTATGGTAAGACTGGCCCCGCTGCTGGTATTTTTTGGCGTCGTCGGTTTTACCCAACGATTTCGCGAGCGTGCTTACGCACCATTCGAAATAACCGTACTCAAGGGTATTGGCAATGCTCAGGGGTTCTGGTGTATAACCTTTTTCGCCGTTACCAAATTTCTCCACGCTGTTTACCGAAAGCTGGTAAGCCTTTTGCACATCAAAATTCCTGATATTTTTCTGATACGCATCAGTAATTACGGATACCGCAGGGTTACCGATCATGCAACCGCTATAGGCATTCAACATTTCCCAGCGCTCAAGGTAATTTTTATTTTTTTCATCGGCCAGTGTGACCAAAGAATTTACCATATCGTTAACCACCGCCGGGTTAATGATGGTCTGCAAAGGCATCTGGCTTCTGAACACATCCCAGCCGCTAAAAATAGTGCGTTTGGTAAACCTTGTGGAGCGGTGTGCTTTTCCATCTCCACCGGGATAATTGCCATCCACATCCTGAAAAATACGTGGATCCAACATGGTGTGGTACAAAGCGGTATAAAAAGATGTTTTTTCATCCTCGGTACCACCCGAAATTTTAATTTTCGATAAAGCCGCGTTCCATTTCGCAACAGCCTGATTGTGGATCTGGTCAAAATTCCAATCCGTAATTTCCTTTTCAAGGTTATTTTTTGCACCCGCGATGCTGTTGTAGGAAATTCCGGTTTTTAAAATAACCTGTTCGTCTTTTTTGGTTTCGAATTCGGTAAAAAAGCCCAAATGTTTCCCCTCTTTTTGAGGAATATTTTTTAGGATTTCGGCCTTTTCAACAAGATCCTGATATTTATCGCTAATCACATCATCGCGTTTGCGGTTCCATCCGTCAGGAATATTGGCCGACCAAAGGCCATAGTTTTTTAAAGGTTTGCTAAACTGCGCGTAAAAATAAACGATATAATCGGCATGGCCATCACCATTTCCCCAACCACCGCCTTCGGGTGTACATTTCATCCAACCTTCGATGGTATGGTCGTTTACCACCTTAACCGATTGTAAAGTAGACGTTCCACCCACACGGCGGGCAAGATCGATCTGTATACGCGACTGTTTATTTTCTGGAAAGGTGAAACGCATCATCCCGCTGTGTGTTGCGGCTGTTAATTCTGCCTTGATCTTGCTCTCAGAAAGCTGAACAGAATAATAACCCGCACCAGCCTTTTCTGATTGTTTATCGTAAAACGAACGATAACCCTTCCTTCCGTTTTCTTTCCCAGAAACCGTTTTCAAAGCACCGGTAGTTGGCATCACCAGAAAATTACCCATATCACCATACCAGCCAATTCCCCCCATTTGTGTGAGGGCAAAACCTTCGATGGTTTTATGCTCATAACTGTAACCAGAGCCATTATCGCCACCCGTGATCGTATTCGGACTCACCTGAACCATGCCAAAAGGCGTGGCCGCACCAGGATAAGTTTTACCTAAACCGTGATAAATACCCGCATCGCCCACATTTGTAGTGGCACCGATAAAGGGGTTTACATAATCTGCAGGTGTTTTTTCTTTCCTGTTTACGCCATTAACCAGCGTTAGCAAGCTGAATGTAGCGCCTAATAATAAATTAAGTTTCATTATAAAATTTCTGCTAATTCGATATGACGGACTACTGGTTTATTGATGCTGTAAATCTGGTTGATCAAACCATCCATCTTCGCCCTCACTTCTGGCTCTTTATCTACAATTTCATCATAATCGCCCTTTTTAGCGTTAAGCCACCCGTTTTTCTTCAGGTTGTTTTGGATGGTATCGCGTGCTTCCTTCGAATTGTTAAAAAGAAAACCTTTATCCTTTAAAAAATCGTACTGCACCCAGTAATAGTTCCTGTACTTGCTTTCCACTCCCCTGCGGTCGTTATTCAAGGCCAATATTTTAAGTGCTTGCTGATATTGGGGCGTATTCTTCAAGGTGGCGAGGTTTACACCAGAAGCCAATTCGGCAGCCGAAAATTTCTTGATGATGTGTCCGTCAATTTTCAGGTTGTAATTTTGCCCTGTTAAGCCTGTTACGGTGAGCAATTCCTGATCAAACTCTTTTACAAATGGAATTACCGCCAATGCTTCAGTTTGTACCTGAAAGTTTTGCCAAACGCGTGCGGCAGTATCAATAGGATAAGGCAGCGATTTTGCCAGATAATCGAAACTGACATCACCTTTTGCCAATTTTACATTCGATATTTTAGCATTTACAGCAACCGTTACCTTTTTATTCGCCGCATTAATTTTCACATCGGCAATTGGGGTATTTGTTAAACCCTGCGACTTTAGAAAAATATAAGCCATAATAAAATGGCCTGCGCTGCCTGGATGGATGCGATCGGTCCCGGTATTGGTATAACCAGGATTATTTTTTTGCTCCCTGATGTTAATTTCGGTCATGGGATGGAAGAAATCGACAAAACCCCAGTTATTTTTTTTGGCCGAGCTTAACTGAAAATCGATAATGCCCTGCATGGTTTTTGCTTTGCCTAAAAACAGGTTACCTTCCATTTTTGCCGTTTCATCATAGGGTGATGAAGCCATTAAAATAGTTTTAACAGCGGGAAGTTTTTTAAGCTTATCTTCAATTTTTACATAACTATCGTACGATTCTTTGATAATGGCCTGCCTTTTTTGATCATCTACCGGGTTTTTCTTGTCGAGGTATTCGAAATACTTGCTATCGTTCATTCCGAATGTAACCGCAAGCACCGTTGGTTTTTTGGCCAGTATATCGCCATCCAACCTATCGTAAATCTGCCGGGCTACATCACCTCCAACGCCGCCATTAATCACTTCCAGTTTCCTTTCCGGGAAATGGGTCATGTAGTATAACCAGATGTACGATCCATAAAGGCCAGCTTCGGTAATGCTGTTTCCGGCAAAAACCACACGGTCGCCAGCTTTAAAGCGTTCAACTTTCTTCTGTGCAAAGCCATTGGCGGCAAACAGGGATACGAGTGCCAGTAAAAAAACATTTTTTTTCATTTCAATCAGAATTAGTTCAATAAAGTCGGGAGCATCCGATTGCCTGGGGGATATAGCTCATGACTTGATCAAGTTTATATTTGGTATGTTGTATTTTTAAAATTAGTAATATAAAACGATTTAGCAACTATTAAATGTAACAAAATCAGAGAACCTTATTGCAAATAAACCTTAATGGTCCTCAGTCCAAATTGCTGAATAGGCATATTGACCACCGTTAGCCCTTTCTGCTTTTTAAGCAGCTTTAAAGTTTGTGTTTTGGTATGGTTCAGCTCAACAAGTTCAGCCTTTTTTATCGGTACTTCAAAATTTAAATTTACATCGTTGTTTAAACCGCTGGCGTTAAATACACGAAACAATAAAGCGCCATCTTCTATGGTCACAGATGAAATTTCATAACCAGGTTCATTGATCTGGAGCAGTGAAACTGAAGGTTTTTGCGGCTGGTTATCTACAACTACCTGCAGGGGCTCGTTCCAGGTAGTACTTTGGTTCCAAAGCTGCGCTTTGTCCCATTTATTTTGATGCGGCAAAATGGCATAATGATATCCTGAAGCGCCTTTTATGCTATAATTCCGGCCCCATAAACCCATCCCCGAGTATTGGAGCGTTAAGCCTAAAATACCGGCTTCGTTATGTCCATAACTTGTGGTATGATCGTTTAACAAAGCCATTCCGTAGTGATCATCTTGATCGCTTACATCCACCCAGTTCACAATGATGTTGTTTTTGATACTGTCCCAGGTATTGAAATAAGTATTTTTCAACCTGCTTTCCATCACGTCAAAGGCCGCGTTTTTATAAACTTTTTGAGCTGCTATATTCAAGGGAAAAACAGCCTGTAATTTTAAGCTATCATTATAAAATGCTTTTTTAAGATCGTTCGCTTTCCAGCCTCTCTTTTGTGCATAGTTTTGCCCTATCCTCGCATTATTTTGCCAATCGACGGTAGTTTGTACATCAATCCTGCTATCGTATTTTTCAAACGTAATATATTCTGTAAACGGGTGGATGCTGATTTTTCCTTCGATTTTTAACCTGCACATCAATGGGCCATCCTCTACAACAGTTATTTTGGCCGGTTGATCTTTTGAAGAATAAAAAGTGCTGTCCTGATAGAAATAACCCCTCATTTCATTAAACGACCGTTTACTTTTTTGATCTACAAACTGTTTATTGTTTAATTTTTTAGCGATCAAACTTTCCATAATCCCACCTTTGGCGGCATTAAATACAATTTCGTAATCCTCATTTTTAAAGGTATACAGCTCTCCTTTTACTGAAACATGATTGGCTGTCTGAGCAATTTTAGTTTTGGAAGATTTTATGTTATAATTAGCATATCCCAATGCCGGGACAAACGCTTCGAATAACAAAAAACGATTGCCATTTTCGGTGATGAGTTGCGTATTAACTGATTTATGATCTTGTCCGATCACGATTGGGTTTCCAATTTTTTCATCCAGCTGGATTTTCGCAATTTCTTTGCGTGGATAGGCTTGCGAATTGTAAACCTTTACATTAAAACCATCTGGATTTTCAGCACCATTTTTACCTGCAGGATTCAAAACACTGTCGCAAAGGTTGTTCGATTGATCCGTCCAATATTTAACCTGATCGGCCCAGTTCCATCTTTTTTCTTTGTTTACGATGTTGTAAGGTACAATCCACGAATCGTGGTGCTGGGCAAGCAAGAGGTTTTGCCAGGCAGTATCAAACTTCCCACCAATCAGTCTGGTTTTATTTGCCACTGCGTTTATGGCATCCATTTTTTCGGCAATGGTGATCTTATTTTCGGCAATCCTGGTGTTTTGGGCCATTTTCTGTAGTATATGCGCACCCCATACCAAACTTACCTGAATATCTTCCTGATTAAAATTCCAGGTTTTTATATCCGTTTTATTTGCCGTATTCTGAATATAATCCCGCCAGGTTGTATAGGTGAAATCTTTTGGTTTACCCAACCAGGGACCGTTTTTCCAGCCTGCATCCTGTATGCACATGCCAATGGGGTTTTGAATGCCATAGCGGTAAGCTGCCGAAATATATGCTGTCGAGTTGTTCCAGGCCTGGGTTTGCCAGGTCGAATTTTGCAACAAAGCTTCCGTTTCGTAACGCGGAACGGTAAGCAATACCGAACCGTCAGATCCTTTCCAGTTGATCAGTTCGCCGCCAAAAGCACGCGTATAACCGCCCCAACAGGTATTGGGATTTTTTAATGCAGCATAACGATAACCAAATGATTTTAAAATCTGGGGCAGTGCGCTGGTGAAACAGGGTTCTTCGGATGAATAGGTATGAAATTCGGCTTCGGGAAAATGTGCTTTTATTTTTTTGATCCCGATTTCAAACTGTCTGATTACAGATTCGCCCTGGATATTAAAAAGGTAACTCTGTCCGTAAGACGGGTTAACAAACTCTACCCTACCCTTTACCGATTGATCTTTAATGTAAGTTTTAAACCGGTTATAATTTACCAAATCGTTTTTTTGTGTCACATCCCAGGTAACGGGTTCAATTTCTAAATTAATTTTCCAAAAACTGTTCTCATCCAGTTTATCGGCAATAAAACCTGTATAACATGCCGGATAATGCCCCCAGAAACCACCGTGATAACCATCAATAAAAAATTTATTTTGGGCATCCGCATGTTGCAGCACCAAAAGTGTTAACAATGTGAAAAGAAATAGTGGCTTAATCAGGCGCATATTTTTTTTGAGGGAGAAAGAATGGTATTGGTTAGAAAATATTAAAAAAAACAGCTAAATCAATTTAGCAAGTGTTAAAAAAAATCAATTCCCTATTTCAAGCTGATCAGAAAGTTTATTGATTTCGTTAACAGCACTGCAAGCGCCGATTAAGGCCGCATGGTCCCATAATTCGGTTACTTTAATCTGTACTTCAGGGAATTGCCCGGCAAGTTTACTTTTAACTGTCGCCAAAAAACGCTTAGCGGCCTGCGCAATATTGCCCCCTATTACCACCACCTCCGGAAGTTCATCTGAAATGAATACCGAAAGAAAATCGATTAGGTTTTGGGTAAACTCATTAAAAATCTGATCCACAACTACCTCTTCTTCAGTAAGGTTGCACAACGTTTTCACATCCGCTACCCTATTGCCCGTAAGTTCCTGATAACGTTTGGTAAACCAGCGGGTCGACAGGTAATCTTCCACAATACCATCTAAAAAAGCACTTGAGCCACGGTTTACATCCTCAGCAACCTGATTAACACAGCGGGCAGAACCTAACCCGGTACCAATGGTAATGCCGATAATTTTATCGAAGCCAACCGCTGCACCAGCTACAGCCTCACCCAGGATGAAACATTTCGCATCATTAAAAAAGTGGATATTGGAAGGCTGAATGCCTAATTGTGAAGCAAAAATCTCCCTGATATTTAAACCATAAAGCGATTCGTACTTATTCATGCCGGTAATTAAACTAATGCCATTTTCGTAATCGAAAGGCCCTGGCATGGCAACCGCAATACATTTATCACCGGTTGTTTCCACAAAAACATTTCTAATGGCACTAATCCAATCGGCTATAATCACATCAGCTTCGAGGCCCGAATCGACCTTAGCTAATGTATAGGTTTGTGGGATGAGCTTATTTTGGCCTACAGCTGCCGCGGCAATGTGAGATCCACCTATATCTACCCCTACTGTAAGATGATTTTTAATATTTACAAAGCCCATTGAAATGATCTGCTTTAAAAAAATGGAATATTTGGTTATAAATCGTTTTAGCAAAAATAGTATTTTAATTCATAAATACAAATTCTGCAATTTATACTTGAAGAATAGCATGCTTTAAGTAATCAGATAGTCTACAGCCTCATTCAGTTCCATAAACGTGAACGGTTTGATCAAAAGACTATCGGCATTTGATAAGGAACTGATCACATAGGTTTTGTTTGCGCTGGTAAAAATGATAAATCTCGACTGTTTCCTCAGCATTCGGGCTACATCAAAACCTGAAATCTCCATTTCTATATCCAAAAAAAGAAAATCGATTTTTTTTCGCCTGCCTTTAAATGAAGCTATTCCTGCGACAGGATCGGTAAAACTATCTTCCAAAGACAACACTCCTGTTCTCTTGAGGTAATGTTTGGGTATGGTTATGCTGATGCTGTCATCATCTATGATGACACAGCTGTACGACGTGCCTGGTGTTTCCATGAGCATTGACTTTATTTAACCTTTGCAAAAGATTGGCCAATTGAAAAGAAAAATAGCAGTTGATTGATTTTAGTCCCCGTTTATATACCTGAGCGGTTTTATTGGCTGATAATATATTTTGACCACTATTTCCATTACTATTTTAAACCTCAGACAAGTGTTGAATAGTTGGGGAATTTTGGGGAAAAAATTCCCCACTTTAACACCTATGTGCCTCACCAAAACAAACAAATAAGCAACTGTAAATGAATCAACTACCACATAAAAAACCAATAAAATTCAACAAAATTATTTCGCGTCATGTTTATAAGTCCAAATATTAGACTACAATAAAAATGAGCAAATCTCTTTTTCTTCATTACATTTAATTTAACTATACTCGATGAAACTGTCCGCATTATGAGGGACAATCCAAGTCTGGAAATCGAAATGGGTTCGCATACGGATAGCAGGGGACCAGATAGCTATAACATCGACCTTTCACAGCGCAGGGCACAATCGGCAGTGAACTATCTGGTTAGCCGGGGCATTGCCCGCAGCCGCATGACAGCGAAAGGTTATGGCGAAACCCAGTTGCTCAACAGGTGTAAAAACGGTGTGGCCTGTTCCATTGCCGAACACCAGGCCAACAGGAGAACAGAATTTAAGATCGTAAAATATTAAAAAACGAAATGGAAGTGCACATAGCACCTAAACATTGATTTACAACAAGTTAAAACCATTGACAATTCAAAAAACTTACTATCTTTAATCTACACCTATTTACAACATCTAAAATGAAAGCAAAAACGATTTTATTACTCGCTTGTTTGGGGCTTTTTATAAATTCCCTACAAGCGCAAACAACCGGTACATTTCAGATAAAAAAAGGAATGATTAAGGTAACCGTCCTTTATCCAAATGGAGAGGGAAAAACGTTCGACATGGACTACTATATCAAAAAACACATGCCCCTAATGGCAACTTTTTTTGGAGAAGGCCTGAAGCTTATCGCTATTGATAAAGGAATAGCAAGCGGAGCACCAGATAAACCTGTTCCATTTCTGGCTATTGGTTACCTCTATTTCGACAAATTCTCTGATTACCAAAAAGTACTTGATCTGAAAGCCACAGAAATCAGGGCAGATTTTAAGAATTACACCAATATTCAGCCAGTTGTTCAAATCAGTGAAGTGCTTCAATAATAGTGGAGCAGACGAAAGGTCATAAAAAAACGAATGCCTCCCTAAAATGGCACATCAATCTCCTGTATTTAAGCCTGAATAAATAGTTAAAATTTATTCAGGTTTTTTAGTGTAATGCGAAATTTGATCAGATGAAATCGTTTTTCCTGACTTCGCCAATTCGTCACCCAAAATGAGTTTTCCAAAAGTCGTCTGAAAATAACAACTCAATTTCCTTTTGCCTTTCAGTAATAATCATTGTTTTATTGATGGTTCTCCCACTTTGAGGCAATTTTATTTTTAGCGTAGTAATGGTTTTAGCGATTTCCAAGACTTTATCCACACTTATTTTATAGTGATTTTCATTTAATATGCGTTCAAGTTCTTTGTAGACTTTATAAGCAACAAAACAGATGCATACATGGGCTTCTATTCGTTTAGGTGTGAAATGGAACATCGGTCTCATTTCAACCGTCCCTTTGGTAATTCTGAAAGCTCTTTCTACCTGCCATAGACTACTATATTGTTCATCAACCTCTGCTGCAGGCAGATCAGTATTTGTAATATATCCTTTCAATCCATCCCATTTCGCATCCTCTTCAACATTACTCTTGTCAATGCACACCTGTACATCTTTTGAAATCACCAGGAACTTATTATAGCCACGCTTGTTTATATTTTCCTTAGAAATTGTACCTGTCTTAAAAGCTTTTTCCAGTCGGTTGATTCCTTTGGTTCGGTTATAAGCATCTTTTTTAGCGCGTATTCCCGAATAACCGACTATTAATCTACCGTGCCCAACGGGAGTTTCATTAAAATTACCTTCGATCTTTTCTAGTGAAAGTATCCAATCTTTTTGAACCTTATTTGCATTTTTTATCCTGGCACCTATGATATATTTATATCCATGTGCCTTTAGAAAATCTATATTCTTCTTATTTATAAGACCAGAATCAGCGACCAATACAAAATCATCCAGTTTGAAACGCCTTACAAAATCATCTACAATCGGAATCATTGTATGCCCTTCGTATTGCGTTCCATTGACCATCGAATATGATAATGGATAGCCATCCTGACTAACTAACAACCCTAAAACTATCTGTGGTTGACTATGCTTACCATCTTTAGAGAAGCCGGGTTCTCTGAAACCATCCCCGTAATCTGATTCAAAATATAGTGTGGTTACATCATAGAACATTAAACCGATCTTACCTCCAAGAATCTTTCTGGTATGCTCAACGCTGATTTTTTGAATAGATTCCTGCTGGGTATTATTGAGCTTGTCCATATACCGGTAAATTTTACCGAGCTGAAGATCCTCATCAAAATGTGATTTTAGATATTCAATGGTTGCGGATTTACTCATCGGTTGAGTTAATCTTGAGATAACCAGTTGTCTCAAGATATAATCATCTATAGTATCAAATCCGATAGATTCATAGACTCTATTTAATATGAGCTGAGCACCATTATGAAGGATATTTTCTATATTTGAGAGGAACAGATTGGTAACATATGCTTCCTCTGTATCCTGAGTATGCCGCATAAATAAATCTTCTCCTTTCAACTGACTATCTGCCCAAACCTTAGCTTCATTATAGAAACGTTCAATCTCCAAATCATCCCTGGATACACCGATGGTCTTAACTTCCTTAAATTTACCCTGGATCTTTACCGCTACAACGATGCTGGTAGTGCCAGAACGATTCTTTTTCTTTCGGACAAACATTCATAAATATAGCGCTTAATCACTTTGCGTCACCCAAATTGGTGATGCGTTTTTTGTAAACAACAATGAATCAATTGTTTACGAATCGACTGAAGAAATAGCGACAAAGTCAGGCGACAAACTCTCTGATTACCAAAAAGTACTTGATCTGAAAGCCACAGAAATCAGGGCAGATTTTAAGAATTACACCAATATTCAGCCAGTTGTTCAAATCAGTGAAGTGCTTCAATAATAGTGGAGCAGACGAAAGGTCATAAAAAAACGAATTCCTCCCTAAAATGGCACATCAATCTCCTGTAATTAAGCCTGAATAAATAGTTAAAATTTATTCAGGTTTTTTAGTGTAATGCGAAATTTGATCAGATGAAATCGTTTTTATTTGATGTCTTTATTAATCTGATCAAGCAGATAACCTTTCAGGTCCGAATCGTGTTCCCAGAACATTACCCCACCCATTCCGTTTTTCTTTACATATTTGCATTTCTCCATTACCGATTTTTCATCATCAAAAGTCATAAACTCTTTCGTTTCGCCGTTAAAAATATAAGGTGCTTTTGCCGATTTGTCTACGTAATGTTTAAAACCCTTTTTGTTGATCAGACTGTCGCGGATAAAAGTATAACCTTTTCCATAACTCATAGATTGAACACTGTCTGCAAGTCCATTTTTTGCTTCTCCTTTTAGCTTAATCATCCGCCCATAAAACGCAATACCCATCACCAGTTTACTGGCAGGTACACCCGCTTTGTTAAAGGCATGAAATGCTGCGTCGGCACTATTGCCATTATATTTTTCAGAACTGTATAGATTGGTATGGTGCACCGCCAACCCACCTCCGGGATAAAAATCATAGGTCATCAGGTTAACAAAATCCAGATATCCCTGCACTTTATCCATTTCGGTGTGTACTATATAATTATTAAAGCCACCCACGGCAATGGTAAGGAGTTTTTTCGTACCTGTTTCACTTTCCAGTTTATTCAGTTCATCCCGAAGTGCGGCCATCAGTAAAGTAAAATTCGTTTTATCTTCCGGCCGGAAAACATTACCTTCTTCTCCGGCAATCCCAGGATATTCCCAGTCGATATCAAGCCCATCGAGCTTAAACTTTCGGGCAATTTCTACCGCACTCTTTGCAAAACCAGCTCTTGAGGTATCGGTAAGTGCAGCGTCAGAAAAATTCTCACTCCATGCCCAACCCCCGATAGAGATCAGCACCTTGAGTTTAGGGTTTTGTATTTTAAGTGAAACTAGATTTCTCATGTTAACGGTATCTGTTTCGGGTCTGTTGATAAATGCCCTGTTACTCTTCACATTAATAAACGCATAGTTAATGTGGCTGAGTTTCTTTGGCGCAATCAGCGAGACATCAACCAAACCACGGTAACCGCCCACATAACCGATAATTACCTTTTCAGATTCATTTTTTGAGATCGACATCACCATCAGCGCAATAATCAACAATGGAAAAACGGTTAAAAGCCTTAAATTTCTTTTCATTTGATAGATTTTAAATTAATGATTAATGTTTTTTACCCTTTCCCAACCACAAAAGCGCATTGATTAATAATTTATCCTGGTAAGGGTTTCCAAAGGATGAAGAAAGTGCCTTATTGGTATTATCGTATTGATGTTCATAATCCATATCGTTATGCCCCATATTTACATAAAGCATTTTAAACTTTTTGTTGTGCCAAACTACAGGATAAAAACCACTGTGCCAGATTTCATTTTGTTTTGGCCCTGTACCTAGCGGAAAACTTGTCGAATCGATCGATAAGAGAATTTCGATATCAGGATTTTTACGCAAGTCGTTTTTCCAGCTGTACCATTCGTTGGGCTGTGCTGTAAAAGTTTGTGGCAGGCTTTTCGTCACCGGATGTTTGCTAGTAATTCTTAAAATAGCACTCGTTGGTCTCCAGGTATTGCTGCCATATTCTCCAGATCCTAAAAATGTATTGTGGTACCAGTCCCAGTTCTGCGGCACGGCAGAATTATTTAAACCAAAAGCAGCAAAATGGAATCCCATCCAGCCGCCACCTTTTTCCATGTATTTTTGGAAGGCTTCGCGTTGCCCCTTCTTTTCGGGGCGGGTATCTAAAAAAAGTACCACCTGGTAGCTGGCGAGAAACTTTTCGTTTAAATTTTCCCAGTTCGAGGTAGAATCATAATCAAAATGATATTTTTTAGCCATTTCCGGAAACCATATATTGGCTTCGTGCACAAAACTGATATGTGCCAGATCGCTTTTGGCCGTATAAAAGGCTATAACCTTAAATTCCTTTTTCTGCGAGGCCAGCGCAACGTTCGCGTTAAACAAACTAACAAACATAACCATGCTGAGCAACAATACTTTTTTCATAGGGTATTTTTTGTAGATAACATAGAAGGCGAATAATGATGATGAGTTGAAAAAAGCTGAAACAAACTTTTATTTATTTCGGTTAACACCATAGCGCACAAACAGTTTTGATTAGAAGATAAAACTAAGTTACAGATCGAAATTGGCTTTTGGATATCCTAATATGGATTTATGAACTTGTTTTTAAATAACTTGTTTAAATCAATTGTTCGGCAATCGAAAATGCGATAAATTAGCTTAGAAATTCAGAGCCGATCTATTTTGGCGAAAATAGCGAACCCTTCAAATTAATCGAGATGCCCAATATCAAAGTATATCCGCTAAACATTCTTTTCCTGGTACTTGTATTCACATCGTTATCCTCTTTTGGGCAGATTGTACTGAAAGATAAAAAGTACCGCGTTGAAACCAAAACATTTTCTCAAACGGATTCCAGCACCCTCAAATTGGATATATATTATCGTGGTGAACTTAGCGATACCAAACCAACGGTGCTTTTTGTATTTGGTGGCGGTTTTGTAACGGGCCGGAGAGACAGTAAATTATTCGAACAATATTTTAATACCTTAATTGAACATAATTTTAAAGTGGTTTCTGTTGACTACCGGCTTGGCTTAAAAGGCAAGAAATTCCCTACTCCCTTTAATACCTCCAATTTAAAAGCAGCAATTGATACGGCCACAACAGATGTTTTTAGTGCAACCCGTTACCTGATCAAAAACGCAAAACCCCTTGGTATCGATACGGCAATGATCATCCTTTCCGGATCTAGTGCCGGTGCCATTACAGCGCTCAACGCTGATTATAATAAACGGAATATTACACCACTAGCAGCAAAGCTGCCATTAGAGTTCCAATACAAAGGCGTAATTTCTTTTGCAGGTGCAATTTTGAGTTATCATGGTGCACCAAAATATACGATTCCGCCTGCACCAACCATGTTATTTCATGGCACCGCCGATAATCTTGTACCTTTCAATAAGGTTAGATTGCTTAACCGGGGCTTTTTTGGATCAAAATATCTTGCACGCACCTTCAAAAAAAATGGATATCCATATTATTTCCAGTATGTGCAAGATATGGGTCATGAAATAGCGGGTTCACCAATGGCAGAGAACCTGCCTGATATCTTATGGTTCATTGAAAATTATATCTTGAAACATAAGCGCTATTTTATGGAAGTAGATTTTAAAGATGCTGATAAAAAACGCACCTTCAGCATCCCGCCTTCCTTTAAAAAACCATAGCTATCAAAAATATTTCGTTTTAGTGTTTCAGCTCAAGCACTGCCAAAATCGGCAAATGATCTGAGGCATATCGTTCAGGAATAACCTCGTGTGAGATCACGGTTAACGGATTTCCTTTTTTAAAGCCAATATGATCGATTGTTTTACTCGGATTAATCACTGGAATGGTAAAAGCACAATCCCTGCAGGTCCTGGTAAAAGCGGTATCAAATATTTTAATACTTTCTGATGCAGGATCAGCATTAAGATCTCCGGCAACGATCAGTGGCAAAGTTTCCTTTTCTGCTAAACGGCTGATTTCTTTAGTCTGTAAAATACGGTTCTCTTCAGGTCGCTGTGCATCAAGATGGGTAGATGCAAAACGGATAAACACACCTTTCGCAATTTCGGCAGTTGCAATGGCCAAAACCCGTTGTTCAGCTTTTACATCGTTATTTTTAGGCAACATAAAAGTCTGTTGATCGGATAAAGGAAAACGCGATAAAATGGCCACGCCATAATCACCTCCATCGTGGTCTATAGCCTTACCAAAATAAAAGTTCATCTTCAGTTTGGTGGCCAATAATACCGCCTCGTTAACATTGCCCGATCTTTTCGTGTTCACATCTACTTCCTGAAGCGCAATGAGATCAGGCTTTTGCAATGCTATTGCCTTTGCAATGGCGTCAACATCAATCAAACCTTCCTTCTCCTTTGATGGTGGATTGCAGTGGTGCAGATTGTAAGACATGATGCGCAATCTGTTATTGTCTTTTGATCCCGATGATGAACTAAGCTTAGGCGAACAAGCACCTAAAAGACAAATGCATACTATTAAAAAAGAATATAATTTCATATCGGTTAAAAAAAATCAATCTTCATGTTCTCCCGCTTGTTCACTTAATATCCTTTCTATTTCCAGCATCATCTGTTCGGCCAGCCTTTGTTTTGCCAACGATTTGGATAGATAAGCATCAGCAAAAGTGGCTTCGAGTTCATCCATAATGAAGGCGTATTTGGCCTTAAGTTCGATGAGATCAATCTGAAGCTTCTTGGAAAGATTTTGCATGGTACAAAGCTAAAAAAAGCGGAACGTAATTTCAGATAACCGCTCTTATTTTTTCCTTTAAAAAAAATAGCACAAAATCTGCAATCGCTTAAAACAAACTGATCATACTTTCGTTTATATCATGATTCCGGCGTGGTTTCCGGAATACATTTGTTTGGTTAGTTGATTAGGGATCAATCTCAAATTGAATCCCTTTTCTTTTTTACATGAAGACTTAAGCGTTTTTAACCACAGATGGATACACTTGCCCTGCCGTTCAGGCGGGGATAAACACAGAACTTAATATCCACGCCTGAAGGGCTATCCAGGCTTTTTATCTCCCGAAATCGGAACAGATTGTGGTTAAAATATATTTGCCTGTAACTAGGGCTTAACTTAATAGCATTGCAGAAGACTCAGATTAACAGGAAAAACAGGGTTTATACGGAATATCCACTAAACACGTCATCTCGACCTAGCGGAGAGATCTACATCGAAAGATAAGATTTTACCTAGCGACCCAAATCTGCTTAATCTGTGTTTTTATCTTTTTTGATCTGCGGGAAAATAATAAAGCACCTGACCACTTTTTTCCCCGCTGATACCGCAGAAAAGGAACGCAGATTTAAAGGGATTTTTAAAAAAAAACTCAAGTGAACTTAGCTGCCCAAGGTGGTCATAAAAAATAAAAACCGAACTGTTTAAATTTGACCACCTAAGGCATCTGAGCATATATAAGTTCCT
>NZ_JAVTSN010000070.1:0-24517 GCF_032678585.1 Pedobacter psychrodurus
TTTTAAAGGATAGACTGTTAACAACCTAAAAGCTTATTAGATTGCTTGAAAGATTGTTCTGATTGCGATCGTAAGGGAACGATCGGAAATGATCTTCATCTTCGGCAATGCTTGGGATGGTACCCGAAAATTGCTTAAAATCACGAATGAGATGCATGTGGTCGAAATAGCCACATTGAAATGCGATTTTGTTCCAGGATAGGTTTGGGCATTGCTCTTTTAGTTTATAAGTATTCGAAAACCTGATTAAGCGTCCAAACATTCTTGGCGATACCCCAATTTTATAATTACAAAGCCTTTCAAACTGCCGTAAACTTAGGCAAGCAAGCGAAGCGGTTTGTTCTATCGTGAAATTACCTCCCGACCGGATAAAGGCATCAATTGCGCGATCGAATGGAGAGGCTGCTTCTAGCTTGTTTAACTTTTCTTTAAGAAACGATTGGATAATATGGTTTTGAATCTGAGGTGATGCGGCTTCGGCCAAACGTTCGGTTAAGGTATCGGTATAATTGCCCAAAAAGAATTTGGCATCATAACAGGTATTCAGGACCTCGTTTTGAGGGATGTTCTGCATCAGGCTATTCCATCCTATGGGTTTAAACTGTACGCAAACTGCCCGGTGTTTTTTCCCCAGGTTCATGATGGTAGAAAATAAGTGGAAGCTCGCAAGGATAGCATTTTCTCTTTTTACTAAAACTCCATTTTCGTAAGCACTGATTTTATCTTCCAGTATGAAACATAAACACGACCTGTAATCGGGAACGATGGTGATCTCTTTAATAAAATCTTCATTAAAATTTAGATCTACAACAATAATGTTTTCTACATATTGTTGCAAACTGGGCTCAGGCAAAAAATAGGTAAAACCCATACTATTTTGACCTTTTAAAATGAGAGGTGAAGTGATAACTCTTTTATTATATCCAAGTTAAACATTTTATCAGAATTTAATGGTATTGGCAGAAATAAAGGGCATTATTTAAGTTGTCGTGTTTGTACTATGTGGCAGCATTGATTCTGGGATAAATTTGATGGTATCATTCCAATTACAAACACCAGGCATGCCCTCTACCGATTATTTCGTTCCGTTCATCGATTAGGTTCCAAATTCTTGTGCCAGGGGCAATACCTTCAACTATCAAAAAAATATCCTTATGAAAAATCTTTACACATTTTTAATCATCAGCTGCATAGCTGTTCTATTCACTTCATGTTCAGAAACTGGCCTAGAAGGACCAGAGGGCCCAGCCGGACCACAAGGTGTTGCTGGCAATGCAGGTGCAGTAGGTGCTGCAGGTAAAGATGGCAGCATTATTTATAGCGGCACCGGAACACCTCCCGCAGTACTTGGGGTAAATGGTGATTATTATTTGAATAGGGCAACAGGAAATCTTTATGGACCAAAAATAGCTGCAGGTTGGGGTACACCGCTAACTTTAATGGGCATTGCAGGTGCAAATGGAACCAATGGTACAAACGGTTCGAATGGTACAAATGGAACCAATGGTAGCACTACTTTAAGTGGCAGTGGTATTCCATCTGCAACAGCAGGTATAACAGGTGATTACTATCTTGATAAAACCAATTATCAATTATATGGGCCAAAAACAGGTTCGGGCTGGGGTATTCCAATTTTACTGCGTGGCGCTGATGGTGCACAGGGGCCAACTGGTGCTGCGGGTAAGGATGGTAGCATTATTTATAGTGGCTCTGGTATTCCTGTAGCTACAATAGGAGCTAACGGAGATTATTACTTAGATAAAACGACCGGTAATTTATACGGACCAAAAACCGTTGGGGCTTGGGGTACACCAATTGTACTCAAAGGCACTAATGGCATCAATGGTACTAATGGCGCAAATGGTACAAATGGAACCAACGGGGCAAATGGTACGAACGGAGCTAATGGTACTAATGGTAGCACAACATTGAGTGGAAATGGCGCTCCTGTTTCGAATGCTGGTGTGGTGGGCGATTATTATTTAGATAAAACCAATTATTTATTATACGGCCCTAAAAATAATGCAGGTTGGGGTGTGCCTATACTTCTACGTGGTGCAGCGGGTGCGCAAGGGCCTACTGGTCCGGCGGGTGCGGATGGTACTGTAATTTATAGTGGTGAAACTGCTCCGGATGCTGGTTTGGGTAAAAATGGAGATTTCTATATTTCCAGACTTCCGGTTATGATTTATGGTCCTAAAACGGATTCTTTTGGTTGGGGTAGTGGTACAAATTTAAAAGGTGCTGATGGAACTAACGGTACAAATGGAACCAATGGTACTAGTGGTGCAAATGGCAATACAATTTTAAGTGGTGTTGGCGTACCTGCGAATACACTTGGCAATAACGGAGACTTTTATATCAATTTAACTAATTACACCATTTATGGCCCTAAAGCCAATGCAAGTTGGGGTGTTGGTACATCGTTAAAAGGTGCAGACGGGAGTGCCAATGTAATGTCGTTTGAAACCGCTGATAATGTAACGTTTAATTGGAAAGGTGAGAATGTTAATTCGAATGTGTTGCAAAAACAAGGTGCATTCGCAAATGATACCAGTACGGTTTTTACCGTTCCGGTACAAAATTTTAAAGGCTCAATAGTGGTATATGCACGCAGTTTTAAACCGGGTGGCAAGGACGATGAAAATACAAAATACGATTATGGATGGAAACAATTAAATTTTACAGACAATGTTAATGGTGTCGGTATTTTCATCTACAAAACGAGTTTTAGATTTGATGTAGCCAATACACAGGTAAGAATTTTCTATCAATACCCAGGTACTCACGCCGTAAGCGACAGGTATAAAATCGACAAAGTAAGAATCGTGCTTATTCCCCCTAGTTCAACTGGTGTAATCAGCACCATCGATAAAAATGCTCCCCTATTGCAAACCATGCAAAAACTGAACATAAAGGACAGCGATTTCATAAAACTAAAATGATGAAACTATTTTAACAGCAGGTGTTTGCTTGCTGCTAATTATTATTATTTCCATTAAAAACTTAATCGATGAAATGCTTAACCTTATTTTTGTTGCTATTTGCTTGCTGTTTTAAGGTTTTATCGCAAGATGTAGAACAGCTAGTTAAAGCCAAACCATTTACCATAAATGGAACAATGGGCCTTGGGCTTGGTACATATAGCGTAAATGGTATTCCGGCCAGGCAAAGAGATTTTTCTTATATTTTTAATGGCGCACCAACTTTATCCATTTATGGCGTATCGTTTCCATTTTCGGTTGTGGTTAGCGATCAGCAGCGAAGTTATACGCAACCCTTTAACCAGTATGGCATAAGTCCCACCTATAAATGGATTACTTTTCATGCCGGTTGGCAGAGCTTAGAATTTTCGCCTTTTACACTGGCCGGGCATAATTTTTTGGGCGGAGGCATTGAGCTTAACCCAGGCAAACTAAGATTTGGCTTTATTTACGGCCGGTTCAACAAAGCGATTGAAGAAGATTTGAACCAGCCGCTTGCTTTGGCGCAACAAGCTGCCTACAAAAGAACAGGTTACAGTACAAAACTAGGTTGGGGTACTGAGCGCAACCATGTTGATGTTATTTTTTTAAATGCCAAAGATCAAGTAAACTCTTTAAGTAATACCCCGATTTCTACAGCACTGAGTCCAGCCGAAAATATGGTGCTGGGCATTTCTTCGAAATTTAGTTTCCTAAAACATTTTGTTTTTGATATGGATGTTTCGGGCAGCATTTACACCCGAAATGTATTATCAGATACGGTTAAAAACCTAAAATTAGATAAAATAGGTTTTATAAAGGATTTGATTACCCTAAATGCTTCAACACAATTATTAACAGCAGCACAAACGAGTATCGGTTATCAAGCTGCCAATTATAATGTAAGACTCAAATACCGTAGGGTAGACCCTGATTATAAAAGTATGGGAGCTTATTATTTCGAAACGGATGTACAGAATTATACAGTGGAAGGTACACTGCGCTTAATTAAAGGACAATTACAGTTGGGGGGAAGTTTTGGCGTGCAGAACGACAACATTTTGCACGATAAGTCGGTTCGCTCCAACCGGAAAATCGGTGCGGCCAATGTTTCGTTCAATAAACCCGAATATGGGGTTGATCTGAGGTATACCAATTTTGGTATTACCCAGGATCGTGGACTAAACCCCATTATCGATATGTTCAGAGTGGCCCGTACCAATCATAATTTAAGTGCCATGTTGCACTACAATATTAATGATGAAAGTATTAGCCATGGTTTTGTGCTCGTGGGTAATTTACAATCGCTGGTAGATTTAAATGAAATAACAAAGCCCAATAGTAAATCGAACAGCAAAATGGCCAACTTATCGTATCAGTTCGGTTTGCCAAAAAAAGCTTTCGGTGTAAATGCCAATCTAAGTTATACGGTGGCAGAGGTAACTTTTGGCAAAACCATTTTTTATGGCCCAACTTTAGGGCTTAGTCAGGCGGTAGATAAAGGTAATTTAGGCTTAAATGCTTCGGTGAGTTATCAGTTGCAACGCAATAACGATATCGATGCCGGAAATATTTTCAACATCAATTTCAACAGCTCTTACCGTCTCGGTAAAAGAAATGCGGCCAATCTATCGCTTAATTATTTAAAGAGCAATTCGAAGGATGTTACGCTTCCCTCGTTTAACGAATTCAGGTCAAATCTTGGTTTAACACATTCCTTTTAAATTTTAACATCAATTGCCATGACTAAATTTTATCCAATCATATCGCGTTTTAAAGGAAGTGCAGCCCTGCATTTGATGGCCATTTTAATAATGCTTTCTGGAGCTTTGTTTGCGCAGGCGCCAGCCCAGGTAAATATTAATGTTACAGTTTCGCCACCTTACTCGCCTTTTTATGCAGATTATGCGGGTGCAAATGCAGCAAAGGTTTTGTTGATTGTGCAGAACCTGAGTTCAACACAGAAAAAAATTAAGTTAACGGGGCAGTTAACCGGCGATAATGGGATTAGGATTTCTACCAAGTCGACTTATATTCCATTACAGCCCATCATTTTAAATCCGAACGAAACCAAACAACTTAATGGTTTGGCTTTAAAAGATATTTTTGATTTAAATACACTAAATGTATATGGAATTGATAAGGTAAAATTGGTGCAAACCTCACGCCTGCCTGAAGGGAACTATTCTTTTTGTATACAAGCGGTAGATATGACCACCAATCAGGTTATTTCATCAAATGCACCATTGGGTTGTTCATCCATCAGCATCATTTATCCGGATGCGCCGGTACTAACTAATCCATCTGCTAATAGCTCAATTCCTGCACTTATAGGCCGATCTTTTGTTTGGCTAAATAATTTGCCGCAATTAATACCAGTGATGTATCAATTTCAAATTGCAGAGATGCCCGATGAAAGAAAAGATCCTAATCAGATTTTAAATGCAACTTCCCGGTTAAAAATTGATAGAACAATCGTTAATAGTACGAGCACAGTCTTATTGCCCACTGATCCGCCATTAACAGAGGGCAAACGTTACGCCTGGAGGGTAATTGCTTCAGACCCCAGTGGGAAAATCATTTTCAAAAACAATGGCATAAGCGGTGCCAACGAATTTAGGTATGGCGAGAAGCCGTATATCGCTTCAACATTTCAGCTGGGTATCCCAAAAGAAAACATGGGCGTGAAAAATCTGGATAGTTTGGCTTTTAACTGGACTTTTACCGATAATTCATCTAAAAACGACAAAATAGGTTTTTATGATGGGCCAGTTGCCATGAATAACAGTTTTAACACTTTGCAATATGGTGCAACTGCCTGGGGCAACAGTACAGCCAAATATCAACTTCATATTGTTCGGGTTAAAACAGCCGAAGAAGTAAAGGCCGAAAAAAGGGCCGGAATAGGGAATATCACGGGCAAATCGAATATGCCAAAAGATAATGGAATTACCATTGTTGTTAATACTGAAACGGTAGATTTTAAATCCACACCTGCTATGGCTGCCTACATCAAAGATGGCAATAATTATAGCTGGCAATTAAAACATGTAAAAACAGGAACACTTTCAGATATTAGAACCTTTACGGTTAAATATGTAAAGGAAATTCCGGGTTTTACAATGATGTTGGCCGGAAACCTGCAATATAATTTCAACGATACCTTTTTCTCGGGTATTTATAAAGCCAAGCAACAGAAAACAGATCCAAATGTAATCCTTACTGAGGTAGAAAAAGGACTGCCATTGGCCAACAAGAGTATTCAGGTATTAAAAGTTACCTTATTGGCGCCAACGTATAAGGTAACGAAACAAGTTAAGACCATAGAAAATGGAGTAGAAAAAATATACTCAGAACAGCAGGATAGCATTGCATCATTGAGCGATTTGGCCATTTACCCCAATGGTTTTCAAAAAATAGCGACAGCTACAGTTGTTGCAAGTGGCACAACAGATGTAATGGGGAATTTTAAAATAAGGGTTCCCATTCAGAAAAGCCAATACAAGGTTTTGGATGCCCATGTTAAAATTCCTGGCAGAAATACCGAGTATGCATTGGTTGAAGGTTTGGTGGTTCGGGTTAACGATACCCGGTTTTCAGACCCCAATTGGTATATGGTGCCCAATTCAGATCACACAGATGTATTGTTAGATCAAAATACGGTTGAAGCTTATTCCTATAAGTTAAATGCCAATTTATCGATAAGGCCAGGAAGGGCTTATCGCGGTAAACTTTACCTCTTACGCGATGAAAGCAAGTTGGTAAAAGGAGAGGTTGAAAACATGACGGGGGTAAAAAAAGACATTCCTATTTATAAAACGATAACAGCTGCCAGCGGCAAAATTGTGGTGATGCCAAATGGTACCACAAGTTACACCGTGGTTGGTGTGAATGATATTGATGTTTCGGCCTTTGCTACACAAAATGCATCAACTTTTATAGATGTAGCGGGAACCTCATTTCAAAACCTGGTTGCAGCAACAGACGGCAGCGACCAATATACCTTGTATTACGAACCAAGTAATGATATGGATGCTTTGTATTACAGTCCGCAAAAGGTGAGCAGTATAGGTGGCAAAAAAGTAACCTACGAAAGTACTGATTGGGCAAAAACAAATCTGGTAGAGAAAGCAACTTTTGCACCGAGGTTTATCTCCTTGCAAATTAAAGGCAGATATACTTACAATTGGAAAGAAGCCAATGGAAAAGCCAATCCTAAACTGTCATTGCCGGAGGGAACGATACTCAATTTGATGCAAGGTAATTTAGAACAGACAGGATTTGCATCAATCACTTCATCGCTTACCAAACAAAAAAGTATTGCCACAACAACGGTGAAAAAGAACGGGGAGTATACTTTTGATGTTGGCTTAACCGATTACAACCAGTTTAATGGCAATAAAACCCTGAGTTTAGTGGTTGTGGTAGAAAGCGATTACTATTTTTCTCAAGCCTATAATATCACTTATGATCAAAATGAAGATATTACTTTACCTGAGCTGAATGCAACAGTAAGACAGTTTTCATATATCTCAAAAATTGGCTATAAAAATGGCTCAAATTTAAACCTCAAAGCAGGCATGGAAGTTTATTTGTGTCGTAAATTGGGTGAAAAGGGAGATCCAGACCGACCTGCCAATATCGGTGATCCTGGACATGATGGTTATTTCAAAAAAATATGGGAACATAAAATATTGACCTTACAGGGAAATCAATTTGTAGAAAAAATAGAGAAGTATGAAATTATAGATAGAGCGACCTCAAGTGGTGCAGAAAGTCATATTGGTGAGTTTACTTTTAAACGGTTGGTTGTTCCGAAATCTGTAAATGAAAAATATTACATTTTCTCTGAGCCAATAAGTACAAGTCAGGAGAATTACATCACCAAAGATGCATTTGATCTTACCACAGCATTAAATTTTGATGGTGTGAAACAAATGGCATTTACCGATGGACAAAAAGTTTTGTTGATGGATTACAACACCGGTTTCGCCCATGTGCCTGTGGTACCATTGGCACCTTATATAGATGGAGCGGTGTACCCAAATTCGAATACCAGTACCAGTGTTTTATCTGGCGTACATGCAGAAATGTTTGATATGACTGGGGTAAGCGGAACAATTACGGAAACGCAGATGGCTGCCTTTTTAAGTAATCCAAAAATTACTCCTGAACAAGAAGATTATACCAAAACAAATGGCCGTTTTCTTTTCGAAGATGTAAATAAAAAAGCAAAAGATTGGAAACTGCTGCGTTTTACCAAACAAGGCTTCTTAACCACTTATGTAAAAGTGAATGATGGCAAAATTTTGCAAAATGGCGATAGAGGTAATCTAAAAAAAGTGTTTATGAACTTGCCTAAAGATATTGTTGCAACCATTGTTGATGATCTGGGGAACAAGGTAGCTGCCAGGATAATAGTTGGCGATGATTTTAGCTGGGCAGATTATACCCCCAATGGAGCTGCAACAATCCTAAAATCGCCCTATGGCAGTGTGAATTTTACCATAATACCAATTGATCGGGCACAGTACAAAACAACCGAAGTGGTTAAAACGGTGCTCAACAGTACCAATACCTTAACACTTGTTGTAAACAAAAACCAACACACCATTCTGGTGAAATGTTATAAAAAAGGCACAAAAATACTACTAGGAGCCAATGTAACAGTTCTAAATACCCCTAATTTCAAAGAATTTGCACCTGATAACTATATGGGCAAAGGCCCTATGAGTGTAATTACCATTCCATCTGGTGGTACACAGTTCGATTTGAGGGTGGTGCCTAAAGACATCAACTATACCATTGCAAAAACCCAGGTGTTATCTAACGGATTAGATATTGTAACGGTAGAAGTTTATGTAGAGCCCGCTGTAAGCATAAAAATAAAGGGATTAGAATTGATTTCTGCTGCGGGAGGATTTGATGCCAAAGCATTAGATGGCGATTTTAATGCTTATGTAGAGGGTTTTGATGATGACGAATACGTAACAAATAAATCTCAACAAATTGTGTATTCGGCGCCAAAAGGAAATGAAGTAATAGATATACCAAAGACCAATCAGGCACCCAAAACTATTCCACCTGCTAAAAAGGAAGAACCAGTTGAGGTGCCAAAACCAACTAAACCCAAAAAAATTATAAAGATAGGTGCAGTTAAAAAGGTGATATCAAAAGATCCAACAATAACCAACGAAGCGGTTTATTATGCTTCTGCACTACAAACTATACCCGAACAAAGCGGCATAAATTACCTCATTCAACCTGATGGAAGTTTACCCTTAACTCGATATAACAGTAGTGATGACCAAGGAGACGATGTTATCGATTTAAAAGATGATAAAGCGATAATCACATCAAATAATACTTTGCCTGCGCATGCTATTTTCTCCGAAACGATTGTAACCATCACCATTAGCAGGTTGCCTGCGAACAGAACTTTTACCATTATAGGTGCTAAAGCAGACTACATCGGCAGTAAACAACCAATAAACCCGAATGGGGTAAACAATAGCAAGGTTGATCTGATATTTAGGAAATCGCCGGATGTCAATGTAAACAGCATGTATGGTTTTCCCATGGAAATTACACAGCTTACCCAGCCAGGTGTAAGTGGCCAATACCTTATTTCGGGCAAGTTAAAATTAGCCGCCAATAGCCAAAACAGTAATATAAAAAGTAAAACATCGTCAGATAAACTCGAATTTTCTAATGTCCTTGTAAAGGTGAATAAAGCAGCTTCGGGACAGGCAAAAGACAACTACCTCACTCTAGTAAACGAAATGTATTTTGCTCAGAACAGTATCGATGCAAAATTATTTAATAGCTATGAAGTAAAGGTGATCAGTAAAAACGGTCTTTCATTACGGCCAATAACGCCCACAACAGCGAGCCTGGCCGGTAGTGTTGCGCTAGATCCGGTTTCGTTTTCGAAAGGAGTAAGCATATCAGGCGCTGAGGATGAAGGCAATGCAAATTACCTTTACCTTAACGAAAAGGGCAAACAATATTCTACGCTCTCAACTTTGCCACAAAATAAAAAGACCAGTGTATTTTATACTTTTTCTACGGCAAAATCAGATTTAACAGCCCCTGATTATTTTGTTTCTACGATAAGTGGTTATTTGCCAACATTTAAAGGAGCAGATAACATTACAGTTGCGCCAAACCAAAGTGTTTTATTTACCTCTGGGGGGATCTTATTTGATGGAACCTTATCCACAAATTTGGCTAATGCAGTAACCAAAAACATCAAAGCGCAAGGCACCTTCTATTTAAATAGTCAAGGCTTCTATTCTTATAGTCAGAAGGCCTTTTCGGTCAAACTCCGCAACTGGGATTTAAATGTAAGTAGCTGGGATTACGGAACAACCGGCCTGAGTACAAAGGGCATGCTGAATACTTTGGGCTTAAGTATTCCTTTTACCGGTTTAAGCATGAATTATGATAAAATTGGTTTTGGCACCTTTAGCGTGAATGAACTAAAATTGCTCAATAAATTTCCGGTAACCATTAATAGTAGTGGTGCAACGGTAAGTTTTGGTTTTGATAAAGGTTATGCTAAAGATGGTGGCGCATGGTCGGTATCCGTTCTGGCCAATGAGGCATCCGGATCTCTGGCCAGTTTAAAAGGATTGCCTGATTTGGGCGTTGCAGACGAGATCAAAATTAAAAACATCAATCTCTACGATACGAACAATGAAAACGATACCCGCTTAATTTTAACTGAAGAACAAGCGCCGGTAACACTTAACCGAATTGCCAAGTTTAAGCCAAACACGGTTTGGGGCTCGTCTTCGTTCATCACTTTTAGAGGCGGTTTGGATATGCAGATTCCAGGGTTTACAGGTTTGGATCAAGTTACTTATGATCTTACCTATCGGGTTGATCCAAGTGGTAAATTTGTACACAACCACGAAAATCCATTCCAAAATCTTGGGTTAGACAGTAAAGGTATGCAGGTAACGTTTTACAATACCGATCAAAGGTTTACCAACGGAGAACTTTACCTAAAGGGATATTTAAAAGATAAAGATCCTTCAGGTAGGTATAGGATTGAGGTAGAATTGCTCAAGAATAAAACTTTCCTGGGCGAAAATGTAACCAAGCTATCTGTCATCAACGGTGCCAAAATCTATATGGAAGAAGAGGATAGCGGAAAGACAGAGGCCAGTTATTTAAACAACGCCTATGGCAGTAGTAAAATCGTAAACAATCAATGGGAGTATTTCACCTTTGGTGGCGATATGACCGGGGCTAAGGGTGTAGATCCATCGCCAATGAACTTTACCATAAAGGGCGATGTGGTGGCCAATTCATCTCAATTGGGGGTTAATAATATGGATGCCGGAGGCGTTAAGGGTTTAAGCATTGTTTATGATTTTGGTAAACATGCTTTAATCGGTTCGGGCCATATTAAACAAGCAACAAGTTTCGCCGCATTAGATCTGGATGTAGAATTGAATCTGGGTGCCTCAACCTGGTATATTTTAAGCAGTGGCCTGGCTGATGTGAACTATACACCATTTAAAAGTATTGGTGTTGGTTTTATGGTGGGCAATGCAACATTGAACGAATCTCAAAAAAATATATTTTATAAACATTTTGGCGGAACCGATTTGCCAGAAAGTACAAAAGCCGCATTTAGCGAGGTTAAGGGTGTTCTGCTAATGCTTTCTGCGGAAATGCCAATTCCGATTTTGCCAACCTTTGATTTAGACCTCGGCCCGGTTGCACATTGTGAGTTTAAACATGGCATTTATGCATCGGCTTACTTTAAGGCCGATTTTAATAAAGACCCCTCATCGTTTGCCTTAACAGTAGGAGGTAGGGCAGGTGCTTTTGTTAAACTGGGTGCTGGTGCAAGTATCGGTTTAGCTTGTGCAGGTATAAGTTTAGGTGCCGATGCACACGCTGATTTAACGGGTTATGTAGAACCACTTAAAGGTAATTTCTCTGCTGAGGCTATGCTCACTTTTACGCTGCAGGGCAGTGCTTACGTTGGTGCAGGCGTTTGTAACAGCAGCTGCGAAACCCCTTGTGTAAGTGTAGGTCTGTTTGATGTGTGTAGTCCGATACCCTGCGTAAAAAAGGGATTTAGTAAAACACTCGTATTGGGTATAGGTGCAGGTATAGATAACAATGGTTTCCGTCTTTTAAGTCAATCAAAAACATATCAATAACATGAAAAAGATATTTTATACCAAACTTTCGATAATCAATTTATTGATGTTGTTTTTCATCGCCATTGCTTTGCAGGCCAGTGCACAAAAACAATCGAAGATTGCTTTTAACGGTTATAAGGGTAATTACATTTATAATCTGTTTAAACCTGCTTCAAAAGAACATCCAGATGGCGAGGTAGTTGGCTTTCGTTTGGATAGAAAAGAATTGAGCGCGGCCAACTGGCAAACGTTATATCAGTTCCAAACTCCAGGCAGTTATTATGAGTTGAAAAAAAATTATCAAACGGCTATAAACAATGTTTTCGAGTATAACCCGGCCACTAATTATACAGTTGAAGAGGTTTGGCCCATTTTTAAGCAGAATTTTAATTACGATTCGCTTTCCGTATACCTCACACAACAACACCTGGCCATTGCTTTTAATCTGTTGCTGGTTGATACAACTGCAAAAAATGATCTGGTTTATCAATACAGGGTGGTTCAACTGAACAGGGATGGTAAAGAAGGGCTAAAATATAGCTCTGGCCAGGTGTCTGCCAGTGATGTTTTTATAGCCAACAAACCCAAAAAAACAAACCGAAAAATTACAGGTGGTATTTTTAGAATGGAATGGAAAGCAAAGGCAAAAGGGGAACTACCAGAGGTTTTATTGGTGAAAAGAAGCAATGGCCTTAAAATGCCGTTTAACAGGATTTTAACTTCCTATGCAATAGAACAACGTGGTGATAGTGTAATTTATACGATGGAAGATGATAAAGTAAATAAAGACATGCTTTATCAATACACCATTACACCGGTTAACAGGTTTGGTGGTGGTGCGCAGGCCATTTCTGATACCTTGCAGGTGGCCGCTTTAGATGAACAGCTGATGGTGCCGAAAATATTTACGGCAAAGGCCGATTCGATAAATAACAACATCGTTTTAAACTGGAGTTTTATGAAAGCCGAATATGTAGGCCTTGTAAATATTTACCGTTCTACCGATTACGAAAATGATTATAAAATAATCACTTCAACCAATGGTTATAATTACGTGGATAACGATGTAATCGCCGGGCAACGCTATTACTACTATTTAGTGGTTACGGATCGACTTGGAAAAGTTACCGAAAAATCAATTAGGGTATACGGTTTGGTACATAAACTGCAGAAATCAGCAATTCCGGTGAATGTTAGTGTGAGTAGTGCAAACCAACAAAATGTGATTACCTGGTCGGATTATAATAACGATACCCGTGGTTTTTACATTTACCGAACTGGACAGATAGATGGGGAACTTAAGCCAATTTCGCCTATCATTTACAGCAGCAAAAGTGGGACGGTTTTTTCATACACAGATACCGCGAGTCATTTGACGGGTAAAATTGGTTATGCTGTGGTATCAGAAAATTTGAGCAATATCAGAAGCGATTTTTCGCGGATGGTTTATGTTGTCAATTCAACCCCACCAACAGCGCCAAGTCTGGTTGATTTTAGGATCCTGAAAGAGGGTGTTTATCTTTTTTGGCAGGATACGCAACAGCCAAAACAATCAATAGGATACAACATTTATAAAAAAGTGGGTGGGACTGATTATGTGAAAATAAACAGGGGGATTGTACAAGGATTAAATACTTCTTTTAAAGATATCTTCACTATTAACGACCTGGCGATCAGTTATAAAATAACAAGTGTAAATGCCGGGGGTTTAGAAAGTGTTTTTAGTAACGAGATTGAGGTAGTTGTTGATCAATCGGTATATGCACCAACTTCACTAAAATCGTTTGTAAACGAGGGTAAAATAGTTTTACAATGGCAACCCTCGCAAAGTTCGGTAGCCAAATACGAAATCTATCGTTACGTGAGAGATGCTTCACCAGTAAAAATAGCCGATGTAGAGGCAAAAGTTTTAACCTATGCCGATGCAAACTTTGTTAAAGAGAAAAACAATTATTATTTTATTAAAACGATAGGTGTAAATGGAAAAATCTCCATGCCCTCTTCCGAAACCTATGCAGGTAACCGTTAAAAAAGTTTAATAAATGCAGCAATCAGCACGGAACAATGTTATTAGAAAAACCTGCTGATTACCAATTTACGGTCTATATTTTAGACCATTTTTACTTTTTGGGCAGAGGTATATAATCCATTGGTACCATATCGGCCACTTTTTCGTAAGCCCAAAATCCTTCGTATAGGAGCGAGCGGGAATCGTAAATGCCACCATTCTCGTAAAAACGGACGCCTTCACCAGTTAAATTGGCTACAGAGATTTCATTTTCAGGTACATCTAACGGTCTGAAAATCCAAAAACCGGTATTGGAATAAGCCAGCGATTCTTTTTCTTTAGTGTATTGGATCAACAAAGCATCGGTATAACTCAGATATTTTAAATTCTGATTAAAATAGTGCACTAAAGTATCTGTAAGTACATCTGCCCTCGAAAATCTATCGATGGTTCTCGGCATTTCTTTCTGTTTCATCCAAAAGTTAAACAAGGCCGTGTCTATTTTTCCTTTAGTCTGTCTGATGCCTGTTTTTTCGGGTACAGCCTTAATCTTTTCTAAATTGGTATTAATTACATATTCCGGATAGCGGTTAGGGTTGGGCACTTTAATCATTTTATTGATGATAAATCCTTCTTCCTGCGTTTTGTTGGCATAAAGTGAACGGAAGAAATGTTGAGACGAACCATAATAAGCCACTTCTCTTGCCGCAATATATTTTTTCTTTTTTGCTGCGGAAGCTTTTAATTCCTCGAAAAACGGGTGACCAGAATAATAAATAATATGGGTGCGCGAATTGTACTCGAAACGATCGAGCATATATTTGAGTCGGTAGCCTAAAGCTTTATTTTCTACGATCAGAAATTCAGTGGTAGATACGGTTAAGGTGCTTTTCGTGATGTCGAAATCTACATTTAAAACCTGTGGATTTAGTATTTTGCACTGTGTAGCATTTGGCGTTTTGCCAATAAAAAAATCTTTAAACTGATTGATGTATTTCTGGCGGTTGGGATCGGCCCTAATAACAACTTCCTCCAGTTGGGCCACATTTTCTTTTAAAACCAGCTCTACCTGAACCGATTTATCGGAGATGATTACACTTTTGGAGTAGGGGAGGTAACCTACAATCTGAACGAGCAGATCATAACTTCCTGGTTTGAGGTTCGAAAGTTTAAACCTACCGTCATTGTCGGCCACGGTAGCAATTTTATAACCGCTTAAATAGATACTGGCGCCAGGTAATCCATCTTTTTGATCCCTAACTATACCACTAATCGAGAAGGTGTTTTGAGCAATGGCATTAGTACCCAAAATGATCAGCATGAGGGCTACTAAAAAGCTTTTAATCATGGAGACGAATGTAACCAAAAGGCTTAATATTTATCAAAAACGAAAAAGATTTTTAACAATTTTAACATTTGATGCAGGTCGTTATTTTGGATTTCGGGAAATCTGTCATCCTGAGCGCAGCTAAGGATCTTTCTAAGTGTACCCACAATTTCAACCATTTTAGCGTTTTAATTTATATAAAACAGTAGGGTTTATAATAATGCACATTCTTCATTATGACCACCTAAGACACCTAAGCGCATCTAAGTCTATTGATATCGATTGAAAGCACCCCCAACTAAGGTGACCTAAGTTGTCTAAGGTGGTAAAAACAATAAACGGAATCCTGTCGTCAATGGTAGCGCAGGATCTTTAATGCGATAATTTCTCCAAAAAAACTGATCAAATTAACAGTAAAGATAGTTTTCGATTTGGAAACGGAAGGTCTGTTTTCATGGCTACTTAGCCCCGCCATCGCTTGTAGTCCTCGTTACGTTGCACTTCACTGTGGGCTACCCGCTCTGTCGGGTTTATTTAACAAAGGTAAGTGCTGTGTGGCTCTAAAACCCTAATATTATTTATAGACCCTGCCAGCTAAACCCGACCGCAGTGAAAAACCCACAACCTGAGGTACGAGGGCGAGGATTTGTAACAAAGGGCGGGACTATTGAAACCAAAGAGCGCTGTATTTGCTTTTCAAAAAAATAGCAAGAAAACACTTGGCCTCCGCTGTCTGCAACAGTTTTCCTTTAGCTGGATTTTATTTTTTCCCCTCTAAATCAACAGGCGGTATGTAATCCATGGGCACACTATCAGCAACTTTTTCCCAGGCCCAATAACCAGAATAGAGCATAGAACGGGGATTATTAATACTGCCATTTTTATAAAAGAAAACTGTTGGTGATTGTAAAGTAATTAACGAAATCTGTTTTTTTTCCAGGTCTGGCGGTCTGCTCACAGACATCCTAACCCTGCTCAGATAAGTGCTGCTTTCTTTTTCTTTAGTATAAATTACGTAGAGCACATTCGTGAATTTTAACTTCTTGATATCCTGGTTATATTCATGAACCAGGGTATCGGTTAAGATTTCGGCCCTGTTCAACATATCGACGCGGTGACCTGAGCTTAACTTTTCTAATTTATCTTTTGAAATTGCCTTTCTCGGTGGACTGAAATTTTTTGGCCCGGGTAATGTTAAAACTGCTGAGGTAAAACCGCCTACCTGCGCCTGTACAATGCTATCGGCCAGGTATTCCTGTTCTTGATTTCTGATGAGCTTGTTGATGATAAAACCTTCTTCTTTCGAACGGTTGTTAAATAAAGCACTAAAAAAGTGTTGTGAAGAACCGTTGTACGCTTCTATTCTTTTTTTATCCCATTTTTCTTTTTTAGCTTCACTTCCTGGCAAATCTTCATAATGGGGAAAACCTTCGTAAAAAACAATTCCACTACTGTAATCGTATTGAAATTCTTTAACGAGGAATTTAATCTTGTAACCCAATGCCTGGTTTTCGATAATGAGGAAATCATCTGTAGTTGCATTTAACACCCGTTTCTCACTATCATAATCGAACCTGATCAAGTCTGAATTTAAGATTTTACATTTGTCGGCGTTGTCGGTTAAGCCTATAAAGTAGGTTTTGAAAGTACTGAGGTAGGCCATGCGATGGGGGTCGGGTTTAATGGTTACCTCAGCAAGTTGTGTGGTGCTTTCTGTAAGCACAATATCGGCACGTACATCTTTGTCTTCAATAATAATTGGTTTATCAATTGATTTGAAACCGATCAATTGCACCAGAATGGTGTAATTTCCGGGTTTAAGTTTTAGGCTGTATTTTCCTTGATTATCTGTGGCAGTAGCAAGCTTGTAATCGCTCACGTAAACGGCAACACCTGGCAAAGGCTCACCTCGTTTGTCTTTAACTACGCCTGAAAGGATATAATTTTGTTGAGCGGAGCAAAATTTACCAATGGTTAATAATGAAAGTAGGAGTATAAATGATTTCATTATTTAAATATAAAACTAATTATATAGTTTTGTGAATTTGCTGATGTAAAATTATTGGCGCTTTTCTTCGTGGTGTCGGATATTAAATCTGACACAAATCAATTTTATTTATACTTGCGGTTAATTTCGGCTTCCGAATTTTTGTTTATTATAAATACATCACCGCCAGATGGTAACATCTGGCAGCACATCTATTCAATAATAAAATCAATCAACCAGTTTGAAAGGGATCTCAAGAACAAAACTTTGCTCAACAGTAAGGCCACTTACAGCAGGATTCCATCGTTTTGAACTTTTAATTACCCTGATTACCTCTTCTGCACAACCATAGCCTATATCCTGAAGCGTGATGAAATCTTTATAGTTTCCTTTTCCATCAATCATAAACTTGATGATTATCATGCCCTCCATATTTTTTAATATTGCTTTTTGAGGATATATGATGTTTTTTTTAACGAACTCATAAAATTTTTTCACGCCACCTGGATATTCTGCCGACTTGGTGTGGCCAAATGGATGAAAATCGTAAATAATGGTAGTGTCCTTTATTTTGACAATCAATTTTTCTTTTGAAGAAATTCTTTTTGCCGTAATATTAAAAGCTGCGGGATCCTTATTTAAATCATTCGGATGAAATGGTACCATTGTTAGCAATAAAAACCTGCTTCCATTTATTGGTTTTTCAATCGCCGTGGTGGCAGTCCTAACCCTAATCCAATCTGTAGGTTTTATACCATCTAGTTTAAACAAACCATTTCGGTCCGTTATTGTCCTGATGTAATTAAAATCTTTATCAAAAGTTTCTGATAATACCGACGCATTTTTTACAGGGCTTCCTTTTTCATCAATAACTTTTCCATAAATATTGATGGTATCTACACTAAAAATTATACTATCCCGGCCTTTTTGTGCTTTTACGCTAAATGTAATGATGAGCAATAGATGAAGTAAAATATATTTCTTCATCTATTGAAGATGCTGTAGGGCTCAATTTCCATAATTATCCTAGCAATTCTTTAGCATTTTCGATTGCCGATGCCCCTGGGTTTTTACCACTTAACATCTCGGCAATTATACCAATTCGTTCCTCTTGTTTAAGTTTGCGGATTCCTGTGGTAGTTTTTCCTTTTTCCTCGTTTTTATGGACGAAATAGTGTGAGGTCCCTTTGGCTGCAATCTGTGGCAAGTGTGTAATCGATATTACCTGCATATTCTGGCCTAAATCGGAAATAACTTCGCCCACTTTTAAGGCGGTTTCGCCAGAAATTCCGGTATCAATTTCATCGAAAATAATGGTAGGTAAAGAGGTGTGTTTGGCGAGCAGTGCTTTTATAGCCAACATCAATCGCGATAACTCACCACCTGAGGCCACTTTATTTACCGGGGCAGGCGCCTGACCAGCATTTGCAGTAAACAACAGGTTAATTTCATCTAAACCATCTTTATTTAACTCAGTTAAAGTTTTTTGCTCTAATACTAACTTCGCATTCAGCATACCTACTTTTTTAAGCGTAATACTGGTTGATTCTTCTACAACTTTAATGGCTTTTTTGCGATTGGCACTCAATTGACCGGCCTGTTTATGCAATTCTATCTTAAGCTGATCAATTTCTTTCTGTAGTTTTTCGATATGCTCATCAGAAGACAACAGTTTGGTTAAATTATCTTCCAGCTGTTTTTGAAAAGCCAGCAATTCGGTATTATTAGCAAGTCTGTGTTTCTGCTGTAATGTATAAAACAGATCTAATCGCTGGTTTACAATTTCCAGGCGATCGGCACTGTGAATGGTGTTTCCTTCTATGGTAGAAACCTCATCGGTAATATCTTTTATCTCAATAATTGAGGAGCGCAAACGTTCGTACAGTACATTAATTTCCGGATCGAACTTTTCTATACTTTGCAATTGTAATGAGGCTTCTTTTAAAATCTGTAGGGCAGATGGTTCACTTTCGTTAATTAAACCCGAAGCGGTAAGTAAGGCTCTTTTGATGGTTTCGGCATGGGTAAGGCGTTCTAATTCCTGCTCAAGATCTTCCTGTTCGCCTTCCTGTAATTTTGCCTGCTCCAGTTCGTTAAACAAAAACTGTTCATAATCCTGCTTATTTCTGGCTTCGTCGGCCTCAGCAACTAGTTTTTTTAACAGGCTGCTGTCTTGCTTAAGTTTTTTAAATCCGCTGCGGTAATTCAGTAGCAATGGTTGATGGTTGGCCAGAGCATCCACAATCAGCAATTGAAAATCTGCATCGTTAATTTCTTGTGTAGCATGCTGGGAGTGAATATCGATCAGCTTTTCGCCAACCTGCTTTAGGATGGATAAATTAACAGGGGTATCGTTAATAAACGATCTGGTTTTACCATCTATAGATATTTCTCTCCGTAAAAGGCTCTCTTTCGAAAAATCCAGGTCATTTTCTTCAAAAAGTTCTTTTAAGTTTTCATCGGCTAATGTAAAGCTTCCTTCGATAACACATTTTTTATCCTGGTTAAAGAAGTATTTGCTTTCTGCCCGCTGACCTAAAATTAGCGACAAAGCACCAAGTATGATCGATTTACCAGCGCCAGTTTCACCTGTGATAATATTTAAGCCTTTATCAAATTCGATATCAAGACTATCAATTAATGCGTAATTACGTATAGAAAGTTTTTGTAGCATGCTAAGCAAAAATATTAAAATTTATTCAACAGGACAGTACAAAAGAAAAACAGAAGCGAATATTCTTTGTGTTAAAAAAGAAGTTTTTATGGATGTTTTACATCAGCCTCATTTAAAAAATCAAGAACAGTTTGGTTAAAAAGACTGGCATTTTCATTTGGAATCATATGCGTCTCCCTTTTGAAAATGATTAATTCAGATTGGGGGATATTGCTTGCGATCAGTTTGGTATGTTCAGCCTTAATCACATCTTTTTCTCCCGCCAATACCAATGTTTTCGAATTAACTTTATGAAGATCTTCAACTTTGATATTCGGTTCTGTGGAGAGCATTAAAAGTAATCTGGCCATTTGCATTGATTCTGCATCCTCTTTTAGTTGGAGCATCTTGAAATCTTTTTTTAACTGGTTTAGCATACTTTTTTCAACGGCGTTTTCAGTTGGATTTAAATTTGCACCCATTACAATCAGCTTTCCCACATATTCAGGATATTTAATGGCCATAATTAAAGCGGTATTTCCTCCGTCACTCCAGCCCAATATGTTTACTTTTTTAAGGTGTAGTGAATCTAAAAGCACTTTCATGTCAGCTGCAAAAATATCGTAACTTAATTTATTGCTTTTATTGTCGATACTCTTTCCTTGTGCACGGCTATCAACTGCAATAACCTGGTAATGTTTTGCAAGTGTGGGAATCTGCTTGGTGAAATCTACAATAGACTGGCCATTTCCATGAAGCAACAATAAAGGCTCACCTGTTCCGTATATTTCATAATAAATTTTTATCCCATTAACATTGCAATATTTCCCAGTTCGCCTATTGCTGCCGTAATTGGTTTTCCAGATGATTGCTGCCTTTGTTGATTTAATTAGCAGTGCCTTTCCTTTAACAGCATCGGTTCTAGGCTGTAAACTTATGGTTGTGCCATCAGGTATTTTAGCACTGGTTAAAAAACCTTTTAGTGGATTTTTATCATGTTTTTCAAAGTCTGCGTTTTTAATTGGAACTTCTTTCCAGTTACCATCTTCAGTTTTTACTTCGAATTTTAAGTTATCTGCGAAGAAATTCCCGTTTCCTTCAAATGTTGCATATAACCACATCTCTTTGGCTTTTAAATTTATTTTGTTGCTAACATTTATTTGATGCCACAGGGTATCTTTAACCGAATCTTTTGTTGCGTTCGCATCCAGCATCTTATCTTTATTAATAACCTGGCGGGTTTGAATAACAATTTTTTTGAGTGAATCTGTTTCAGTCGATTTCAGCTCTAACGAGTATCTATAGTCTTTACCAGCAAATTTTTCAATGTTTATGATGGTCCCAAAATAAAATGTGTTGGATGTAACTTTAATTTGAGCAATCGCAGAAAAATTTAAAATGATTAGAATTAAGAGAATATTGAACTTGATAGCGCGCATTATTGATCGTGTTTAGATCTGCTAAGGTACAATTTTGCGTCATTTCAGAGACTGTTAGACAAAAACAGCGGAGAATAATCTCCGCTGTTAATGATCTGTTTGGTTTTATATGTGTTTTTTACTTTATCTAATTGCGGATTGGATGGCAATAGCGATATCATTCGTTTGGACAAAACTTTTTAATGCCAATTGATCTGCAACTTTAAAATCCTCTTTTTTATAAGTTACCATCGCATTCTCAATCTTTAAAACTTTAGCCGGGTTTGAAAAGTCTTTATTGTTGTAAAGTATTACTGCTGGACTAATTTGCGAGCTTTTATTACCGCCTTCAATTTTTTCCTTTTTTTCTTTTTTCTCCATTTTCTCTTTCAGCTCCTTCACTTCGCTGTCGAATTTTTCTTTCAGCTTTTTATATTCCTCAGTCTGTCGTACTTTGCTGTTGGTATTATTGTTTTCGTTATAAAAGAACACTGCTCCATCCGGACCGGTAAGCATGTTTCTGTTTCCTTTAAATAGCGAATCTGAATTTAATCTTCTCAATCCTGATAATCTTGCCAAATCTCCAGATTTTAACGCTTGCATCCTGATGTTATCGAGCTGCGCCCTAAATTCCGGTGTATTCATTTTGGCCGACATTTCTTCACCCATCTTTCTCCATTTTGCTTGTGCTTCTGGGGTGTTAAACTCTTTCGCCATATCTTCGCCAATTTTTTTCCATTTTGCCTGTGCTTCTGGTGAATTATATTGTTTGGCTATGTCTTCGCCAAATTTTTTCCACTTGGCCTGCGCTTCTGGCGAGTTATATTGTTTGGCCATATCTTCGCCGAATTTTTTCCATTTCGCCTGTGCTTCTGGTGAATTATACTCTTTGAAAATTTTGCCGCGCAATAACGAATCGTTAAACCTGAATTTGAATGAGCTGTCGGCATGGATGCGGTAGATGCTTTTATTAGCAAAAAGTTCGTCTGTATAGAAATCTTTCCTCAAGCTATCTGGCATTTCTTTTACAGAGTTATATTCTGTTTTCTTGCCGTTTGCATCAATCGTAACGATTTTGATTTTACGTTTTTTTGTGGTATCAGTACAAATCAGGTGGCTTATATTTCCGTTCGAAACCTGTAGGCTTAAGATTTCCTGTTTATGCTGTTTTTTGATTTCTTTTTTCTTTTCGGTTGGATTGATCCATGCTATAGAAAACAGGCAAGCTACACCCAGTGTTAAGGCTGCCATTTGTTGTTTGGCGTTTAAATAATTTGTTTTCATATTGGTTATTCTTTTAATGCGTTGATATAAATTTTGGGTCTTACCTGTTGCTGCCAGTGCATAAGCCGGACTGTTTTTATCTTTCAATAATTCGAGTTTGAGTAGGGCATGGGCATAATTCAAAGGTTTTCCGGTTACTTTCAATACCAGATCGTCGCAGGCATGTTCGCGTTCGATGTGTATAAACCTGCCGGCCATCCAAACAAATGGATTGTAGAACAATAAGGTTTCTATGGCAGTTTTAATGAGGTTTAATAGAAAATCGTTTCTTCTGATGTGCGATAGTTCATGGATTAAAATGGCTTCAACCTGGTCGTTGTCCAATTGATTTACCAAAGCCAACGGAAACAATACCACAGGTTTTAAATAACCGATAACCAAAGGCACATTCACAATAGAAGAAATGTGGAACTGAATGGTCTTTTTGATTTTAAGATGTGCAGTTACCTGCTCAAAAATCGTTTTCCAGCTATCTGGAATAACACTTAAACTATCTTTTTTCAGTTTTGAAAGCTGACCATAACCTTTAACAATCACAAATAACTGTAGCAGTATGCCAATGATGTAAAACGCCACAACAATAGGGAAGTATTGTTCTGCTTTGCTGCTAAAGCTTGGTGGAAGGTTGTTGAAATATTGATATACCTGTATATTCTGTGGGTTGATGGCAGGAGCCTGATTATTTAAGGTCAGTGTTAACTGATGGATAAAGTTGTATCCAAAACCGACAAACATTAAAGTAATTGCACCAAAAGCCAGGTTGTGCTTATATTTTGCGGCCATTTTCGGGATGCTTAGCATGACAATAAATAGTATGCCGTAAATAACAGCACTTTGCCAAAGGGAGTTTAAAATGCTCCAGCCAAATGCTTTGATGAATTGTTGTAATAAAGTTTCCATAACGGTGGTTTTAATTTTTTTACCGGGATAACCCGAAATTTTAATTTTTTTATTAGGGATCTAAACCCTACACCTTTCAACCCTCCACTGTACCTTACTTCAGGCTATCTAAATATCTTTTGATTTCATCAATCTCGTCTGCACTTGCGCTATGGTTACCCAAAGCCTGCATTACCAATCTCGCCGCCGATCCATTAAATACATTATCGATCATTTTGTTTACCAATTGTTTTTCAGTTTTATCCTGACTAACCAATGCCTTATAGATATGCGTTTTTTGGTTGGTATCTCTTTCTACCATTCCTTTCTCATGCAAAATCTGCATCAGTTTTAGCGTAGTGGTATAACCAGAATCCTTTTTATTCAATGCCTCATGAACTTCTCTTACCGTTGCGTTCCCCTTTTGCCAAAGCACCTGGAGGATTTCCATTTCTCCTTCTGTTGGTTTGATATTATGATTATTCATATGTTACAAGTTGTACGAATTATTTCGTATTCAAATGTACGAAGATATTCGTAAGATCAAAATATTTTAACATATTTTTAACTTTATTGGTTAATTGTTTAAACTGGTTAAGTGGTTAACTGCGCATCAATTTAACAAGACCGATTTTGGAGATAAGACGCAATAATGTAAAAAGTGTTGCATGCCTGTTAGGCTTTGGCAAGGAAAAGCCGCCTATGAAAAACTGACTTAGATGTTTAAACCTGATTGACCTGGGTACCGGCCTGTGTGTAAAGCCTGCAGGCGACCACCTGAACGAACGGGCAGGTATGAACAAAAAGCAGGACTAGCTTTAATTGAAATGCTCC
>NZ_JAVTSN010000071.1:0-23804 GCF_032678585.1 Pedobacter psychrodurus
TGCCAGACATACCTTTGCAACAACCATAACCCTACTCAATGGCGTTCCCATGGAAAGCGTATCCAAAATGCTGGGGCATACCAATATCAGGACTACCCAGATTTATGCAAAGGTTCTTGATATAAAGGTAGGCGCAGATATGGCGATCCTGCAAAACCGATTCTCTATAAATTAATAACCTCATTATGCCAGCACGTTTTGGTGCTGGCAAATTCGAAAAATTATGAATAAGACCATAACAAATATTCTGATTCAGGAACAGGTTGTCCTGGAAAAGATATATCATATCCGGGATCAAAAAGTAATGCTAGATCTTGACCTTGCTGTACTCTACGAAGTTGAAACTCGTGCACTCAAACAAGCAGTCAAACGTAACATTCAGCGTTTTCCAGACGATTTCATGTTCCAGTTGACAAAAGAGGAATGGCAGCAGGTTATCACAATTTGTGATAACCTCCCCAAGTCGGCAAAATTCAGTCCGGCGACCCCTTTCGTATTCACTGAACAGGGTGTAGCCATGTTATCCAGTATCCTTAATAGTGAACGTGCCATTAATGTCAACATTCAAGTCATCCGGATATTTGCCAGATTTAGGAATATGGTAGCTGATAATACCCAAATTCGTCTGGAGTGGGGGTTCCGCTAAAAGTGGCTATTGGTTTTCATCCATCGTGGCCATCTTTTTCGGCCTATATTGTTCACTAGATTTCGCTTGAAAGTGGCCACTCGGCTCATTTTAAGCGGTTTTAAGCTTCTGAAAAGCGGGGTTGGATTCAATGATTGTTTCGCCTTGAGAAACCGAAATAGAGATGTTCTAATAGCCTTAAAAGCAAAAAATATATTTCTTATTCTGATGTATTGTTAAACATGGGCTGATTTGTCTTAAATCGTGTCCTGGAAGGTAGTTTTTCATACAAAACCATCTTCTGTGGAGGATTGGTTGACCAAATACAGGAAAGATAGATTGGAAAATGAAGGGAGGGAATCTGGGAAGATTGGATATATTTGGCTCAGTCTTTACGATTCCATCAAGACCGGATGGTAAAAAGCTGGGTGCACAGTTTGGAATGAAATCTGGTGCACACTTTTAGCGAAATCCCCAACCCCAGCGGAATCACAAAAAAGCACTTCTTCGGAAGTGTTTTTTTGTTTAAATTATTTACAGTACATATTCCCAAAATAAACTAAATAAAAGGCGACCTTTACAGCAATGCGTAAGAAAGCTGATCATATTCCTGTCAACAGGCTTCCTGAAGGAACTTGCCAGGGCATTATGCTGATGCGCGAATTCTTTGACGGCTCACCAGGTTCTGAACAGGTCGAACGTGCTCACCGTGACGGAGGCTATACCTTCATCATTCAGGAGAGGGGCGTCACCCAAATCGAAATTGATTTCCAAAAGTATGCGATAGTCGCGCCTGCCCTTATCTTTATACATCCGCATCAAGTACACCGAGTGATCGCTTTTGAAAACGCGATGATAAGCACCTGGATCATTACCGATGAAAATCTTAGACCGGAGTATTTAAGCTTACTGGAAGACCTTGCGCCGGTTCACCCATTGTCTGTTAAGCCCGAGACCCTTGCTTTACTCCAGGAAATGGTCGCCCTGAGTATAAAGCTATCCGAGGACAGAACGGAGCTGCTTTATCATGCGATCCTCAAGGAGAGTGTAAATACCCTTGTCGCTTTGATCATTTCGAAATACTTGGCTTCCACCAAACCTGCCGAGCATCATACCCGCTTTTATGTCATTACAAAAGAATTTAAAAACCTCCTGGAAAAACAATTCAAGGCTGTTAAGAATCCTGCGGATTATTCCGGTCAGCTACATATTTCCACATCGTATCTTAACGAATGTGTGAAGGCCATCACCGGAAGGTCTGTAACTTCCCATATCCAACAAAGGTTGATGCTCGAAGCTAAACGCCTGCTTTATCATTCCGTCAGGTCCGTGAAAGAGATCGCCGGTGAGCTGGGCTATGATGACTATTCCTATTTCATTCGGCTGTTCACCAAAGTCGTTGGCATGACGCCGGTTGCCTTTCGCAATAAAAACCGCGAATAGTCCTATACTTACGATTTTCTGTTATTGTATTACCTCGATTTCTGCTGTTCCTTTGTGCTGCTAAAAAAAAATAAAAATGTTACAGCATAAAAATATAGCCATTGTGGGCGGTGGTCCGGGTGGTTTAACACTGGCGAGACTCTTACAGCAAAAAGGTGTCTGGGTCAAAGTTTTCGAACGGGATCGCAGTCAGGAAGCACGTGTACAAGGTGCGATCGTTGATCTGCATTTCGATTCGGGTCTCAAAGTGATGGAAGCGACCGGATTAATGGAGGCATTTAAAGCCAGCTACATGGCAGGCGCAGATAAGTACCGCCTGCTCGATCCTAAAGGCAATATTTTGTTGGATGATGGGAACCAGGCGGGTGAGGCAAAATTTGGTGATCCCCGTTTCCGGCCGGAAATCGACCGGGGGGCATTGAGAGACCTGCTGATCGATGGATTGCAGCCCGGCACCGTGGTTTGGGACAGCCAATTGATCAGTATGCAGCAGGTGGGTGATCAATGGGGACTGAAATTTAAGAATGGAATGACTGCTATGGCAGATCTGGTTATCGGTTCGGATGGTTATCGCTCACAGGTCCGTCCCTATCTGACCGATATAAAGGCACTTTATTCCGGGGCGACGATCATTCAGGGAGAGTTAGATTATCCGGAGACCGCTTGCCCGGAGTTTTTCCAATTGGTTAATAAAGCGAATTTGATGGCCATGGGTGCAGGGGCAACCATTGCGGCACAGCCGCGAGGCGATGGTGGCCTCACTTTTTACGCAGCATCGTTATACCCGGAAAATTGGGTACAAACCAGCGGTATAGATTTTAATAACCCTCAAGAAGTAAGATTTTTTTTAAAGGAACATTACGCAGGCTGGGATCATATTTTCCACACACTATTTGAGGCATGTACGCATTTTGTTCCCCGGCCACTCCTATACTTTCCTTTAGAAAACCGCTGGGTTACCCAAAACAACATCACTCTTATTGGTGACGCCGCCCATTTGATGCCGCCCAATGGCGAAGGCGTTAACTTGGCCATGCAGGATGCCCTGAATCTGTGTGAATGCCTGACCAATGCAGATTTTGGGAATATTCATGATGCGATTTCTGCTTACGAAAAGCTCATGTTTGACCGGGCTGCACCATTATGTAAAGAATCGGTTGAAGGGATCAGCGACTTTGCCGCGCCGAACGAGGCATCTGTACAGGAACTGATCAAAATGCTCAGCTGATTTATGGACATCGTTTTAGCTATGCTTATATATTATGAGCCGGACTTAATAGACCTCGATTGATTCAATGCTAGATCTTTGATATTATCTCCGCTAACAGCCTCAAATCTACTATCAAATGGTTCGAGTTTTGTACCAGTGGGCTCACATAAGGACCATTTATATGGGTAATTAAAGCGCACTTAGGTGCGCTTTTTCTGTTTAATGGAGATATAATAAGTAATTATTTAAATGGCATCAATATTATCACACGGCATTGAAAGCCCCTTGACCAATGACACGATTGCCCTTTTGTCATAACCGTATAATTCGTGTAGTTGCTGCTGCGTTCCCTGAACGGCAAAGGCATCCGGTAATCCCAGGCGCTTTAAAGTTGAATGGTAACCTTGGTCCACCATAAATTCCATTACGCCACTCCCAATGCCACCTGAAATACAACCATCTTCGATAGTAATCACTTTTGAGAATTGACCAAAAACCTCATGCAGCAATGCCTCATCGAGCGGCTTAAAGAATCGTAAGTCATAATGGGCTACATCCAGTTGATCCAGTTCCATCTCGTTACAGGCTTCTTTTACATATTCACCAACAGGGCCGAGTGAAAGAATAGCGATATCCTTACCAGACCTTATTTTTCTGCCTTTTCCTATTTCTAATTTTCTGAAATCAGAAGCGACCCAATTGCGGATTCCCGCCGCCTTAGGATAACGAATGGCAAATGGCCCGCTTCCTACACTTGCCTGAGCTGTAAAAAGGAGGTTCCTGAAATCTCCCATATCCATTGGGGAAGCACAAGTTATATTAGGCACACATCTAAGGAAAGCAATGTCGAATGCGCCATGATGGGTCGGGCCATCCGCACCTACAACACCAGCCCGGTCAATGCAAAACACAACCCCAAGCTTTTGCAAGGCCACATCGTGGATAACCTGGTCGTAGGCACGTTGTAAAAAGGTGGAGTATATAGTGCAAAAAGGGATCATTCCATCCTCCGCAAGGCCAGCTGAAAAAGTAACCGCATGTTGTTCAGTAATCCCTACATCAAAAACACGTTCGGGCATTTCCTTTTTCATTTTAGTTAGCGCGCTTCCAGATAACATAGCAGGTGTTATTGCCATAATACGCGGATTCTCTTTTGCCAATTCAATCAAGGTGTTGCCAAATACTTCCTGGAAAGTTACAGTTTGATCAGCGGACATAATTTTTTTTGTTGATAATACACCTGTAAGCTTATCAAACGCTCCGGTTGCATGCCATTTCGCTTTATCGCTTATTGCGGGGGCAAAACCTTGTCCCTTATGGGTTACACAATGCAATAACTTTGGACCTGGTATATGCTTCAACCTTTCCAATACAGTGACCAGCTTTTTTAAATCATGCCCGTCAACCGGTCCAAAATACCGTATGTTCAGGGCTTCAAAAAGATTGCTATAACGCAACAGTCCGCCTTTCAAAATCTTTTCAAATTTTCGCACCGTATCCATAGACCATGTGTCAGAATTATTTCCTAACGATAATAGCTTTTTGATACGTAACCTTATTGCATTATAATACTTGTCGGTGCTTAGCTGCGTAAGATAGTTTTGTAATGCTCCTGTATTGGCGTCGATAGACATGTTATTGTCGTTTAATACAATCAGCATATTTGGCTTTTCGTACCCGGCATTGTTTAATGCCTCAAAGGCTTGCCCCGCAGTCATGGCGCCATCTCCAATAACCGCTATATGCTGGCGCGTGTTTTCTCCCCTGTATTTAGCTGCGATAGCCATACCCAGTATGGCGGAAATGGACGTAGAAGAATGTCCTGTCCCGAAAGCATCAAATTCGCTTTCTTCTATGTTAGGGAAACCGCTGATTCCGCCCAACAACCTATTGGAATGAAAGCGGCCCTTTCTTCCTGTTAAAAGTTTATGTGGATAGGCCTGATGGCCAACATCCCATATCAACTTATCTTCAGGTGTGTTAAAAACATAGTGCAGCGCAACTGTTAATTCAACAACGCCGAGACTGGAACTGAAGTGACCGCCATTTAAGGCTACATGATCAATTAAAAATGTCCTTAACTCTTCACAAATGTTTGGTAAAGACGAAACCGGGAGTGCGCGTAAATCATCTGGCATATTAATATTATAGCTACTTGGCATTCAACAATCTTTTTTTCAAAATTAAAACACTTAAATTTGCAATACAGATACAGGATTTATAAAAATTACCAGCACAGATATGAGGACGTATAAATTTGAGGCGTTTACAGCTGTCTTTGAAAAAAACATCAGGGAAGGCATTTTTAAACCCGGGCACAAATTACCTTCCGTTCGGGAGTTGAAGGAACAATATTACATTAGCATTAGTACCATTCAGAACGGTTATGACTATTTGATCATTAGCGGATTGGTGGAGAGTGTACCAAAATCGGGCTATTATGTCAGCAACAAGCCGAGGGTATCTAATCCTCAGAAGAAAATCAATCATCAACCCGTGATTAGGGACGCTGTTTTCAAACATCATCTTGAACTTACAACCTCGCTTAGGGCTGGGCGAAAATTGTCTGAATTTAATGTAGCCGCCCCTGGAGATCTGTTAATACCACAAAAATTATTGCTCCGTACGATGCAAGAGGTAATCAGAGAGCAAGGCGCAGGCTTATTACGATATTATCCTTCAAATGGCTCAACAGAACTAAAAAACAATATCGTTAATCGCGCAGCTATTTATCAAACCATTATTAATCCTGATGAACTGCTGATTACCGATGGTGCATTGCAGGCATTATATATTGCCTTGTCCGCTACTTGTCATACGGGCGATGTGATAGCTGTTGAAAGCCCCTGTGTGTTTTCAGTTTTGGAAGTTATAAGGGTACTCCAGCTTAAGGTTATTGAAATCCCGGTTGATCTGCATACTGGGTTTGATATCGACTTTTTTAGAAAAGCCTGCCAAAACAATACTGTTAAAGCAGTAATCGTAACACCAAACTTTCATAACCCCACGGGATTGTTGCTTTCAAACGAACAAAAGCGGAAGCTCTTGTCTGTAGCACATCAATACAATGTAGCTGTTATTGAAAACGATATTTATGGAGACCTTAACTTTCACGGGCAAAGACCTTCAACCATAAAAAGTTTCGATGACAGTGGTCTTGTGCTAACTTACTCGTCTTATGCAAAAACATTGGCTCCGGGAATACGCCTTGGCTGGTTAGCCGCCGGGAGGTTCATGCAGCGGGCAGAACAAATCAAATTTGCATTAGGGAGCACTGTTTCTCCCTTGTATCAGGAAACCGTAAACCGGTTATTAACCGGCAGCAGGTATGACAGGCATGTTCGCGCCTTCAGAATGCAGCTGGCGAAAAATGCCTACTTCACTTTTAATTTATTATCCAATTCCTTCCCTGAAAAAACCTCTTTTTTAACACCTGCCGGTGGATACAATATCTGGGCAAAAATGCCAGATGATACTGATATGGCCCAGTTTTATAATCAATGCGATAAGATTGGAGTAAGATTTACACCTGGCTACACTTTTTCATTTTCGGGAGCATTTGATAAGTACTTCAGGGTGGTTTTCGCTGATCAGTTTTCTCCCAAAAGAATAGAGGCGCTTAAACTTGCCGGGAAGCATTTTTAAGTTCAATCTGTACTGGTTTTATTTCTAAAATGTGTACAGCATACTATTCTGAAAAAGCCCGCAATTTTGCTCTTATACTTCTACTTCAAGATATGAATATAATTACAAAATTTACAGTGGCTACAGAACAGGGAATGAACGTTCTTTTGATGCTAACTCGAGAATTGGCGATGGAAAAATTTTCATCCCTTATCGAACAAAAAATAATTGACAACTACATTTCCGAAAAATTTAATGACCAAACGCTTATCAATGAGCTGAACAGCATGTCCAACCAATGGCTGGTAACTTATGTAGATGATAACCCAGCAGGATATGCCAGAATTACATCAAAAGGCAGAAGGCCTTCAACTTTGGATGGAAAGAGGGCTATCCGAATAGCGGATTTCGGGATATTAAAAAAATACACTGATCCTGCTGTAAGCAATTCTTTACTCGAAAAATGCTTAAACGTTTGCAAACCTTATGAAAGCATCTGGATAAATGAATATGTTCAAAACCCCGTTATAAAGCTTTTTGCAAACAAGGGGTTTATTAAACAAAAAGAATCCTGGCAACTCGATGAATTAGCTCTGACATCAGCGTGTTTGATCGCTTAACCAGTCCTATCTACAGATCATACCAAATCTGTTATAAATATATTCTTCCCCTAAAATAATTAGTTGTTCCATGTTCCCTGTATTTAATCGCAAAATCAGGCGCAAGGCAAACTTCTGCTTAGTTGTTTTATATTACATCAAAATGAAATTAGATCGACACCGACCTGTTAACCAACCGTCTGTCACCAACCCTACTGCGCCCTCCATGTTCCTGGTAGTTATTTTATCATTGGCAACTTTTATTATTTTCTTCCAGGGATTTATGGTGGCGCCCATTTTGGCGGGTTTGGCTTCACTCTTTCATGTATCTGTACAGCATGTAAGTTTTATTGAGCCGGCTTATTTATTAGGGTATGGTTTGGTAACACTAGTTTATGCACCGCTATCAGACAAATACGGACGTTTTCCAATTATCGTGTTTTCATTAGTTTGTTTTATTACATTAACTGCCTGTACAGGCTTTTGCCATTCCATTACGCAAATGATCGTTTTGCGATTACTTACCGGTTTCGGTGCTGGAGGCGTGGCTCCGACTACCATCGGTTGGATTGGTGATAGCTTCCCTTATCAAAAGCGCGGCCATGCCTTAGGCATTTTTTTTGGATGCATGGCTGGTGGTATGGCTTTTGGTTCCAGTGCCGGAGCGCTTTTAACGGCCAGGTTAGGTTGGCAGATGATGTTTTGGATTGTTGCAATAATTGGTGTGGGAATTTTATTGGTGTTGGTGATTTATCGTAAAAACTTCCGGCAAAAGATAGTTATACATGCCGATGGTTTCCGTGCTATGTACCGTTCGCTTAAAGAGATCTTGTACTTACCGCGGGGTTGGCGGACTTATCTTTTTGTATTTTTCAACGGCATGTTCCACAGTGGTGTTTTCGCCTGGACAGGATACTTTTTTTACAAAAACTATCATCTTAATCAAAAAGAAATTGGCTTCGCGTTACTAGCATATGGCATACCGGGACTATTATTTGGACCATTACTAGGAAAGCTTGCCGATAAATTTGGCCGCCATAAAATTATCCCGATCGGAATTTTTGTAGGGGCATTATCTGCCATTATATTGGGCATGGATTACTCCTTGTTTATCTCCTGCATTGCTATTGGAACTTTATCTTTGGGCTTTGATTTAACCCAACCTTTATACGCGGCAATTATTACAACCCTTTCCCCGAAAAAAGGAGCAGCGACAGGCTTGTTTGCTTTTTTCCTTTTCATGGGATACGGATTGGGGAGCCTGGTGTTTAGCCTGATCGTAAATATCGGATTGAATCAAACCTTTATGTTATTTGGAGCAGTTGCTGCTTTTGTTGCCTACGTTGCAACTAAAAACTTTAAAGAGGAAAAATAAGGATGCTCGATTTTGAGCTATTGAATATGATGGATACCGTATAGCGATTAACAGCATTGCTATCATTAAACAATCTTAGCTTTTAAAACCCCGTATGATAATGAAAATTTCTATATTAGATTACCTTAAGCACCAGGTGGCCGGCACACTTAGCCCTGATATGGTCACTTATATGAACTATCCGACCGCCATATCGAAAACATTGTTAATGACTATTGTTGCTGTAGATTTAGGAACGGCCACAGTAGCGATTAATGCCGATAACAATATTCATGGTAACCAACAAGGTACCATACATGGAGGATTAATTTGTGAATTGGCAGATGCAGCCATCGGAACAGCACACTCAACCCTAATGGGGGAAGGACAATCTTTCACGTCTATTGAATTGAAAATTAATTTCTACCGTCCTGTGTGGAAATCGAAGCTCAGGGCCATTGCAAAACCTTTACAAAGTGGCAGCACACTTACCCACTACTTTTGCGAGATCATCAATGATGAAGATAAAGTAGTGGCAACAGTTACCAGTACGGTAATGACCTTAAAAGGAGACAAGGCAAAAGGCAGATGAAATTGATGATTCAATTTCATCTGCCTTTTAAATAGTGATGTTTACTGCTGTATTATTTTAAAGCTGTTTGTGTCAATGATTGCTTTCGAAATTCATGCGTTTATCATCAAATATAATAAGGCTTTTAGATATTAATAGCTCCCTGACCTGAAGCGATCAGGTAGGCGTCTTTTAAAGCTTCCGAATAAGTAGGATGGGCGTAACTGATGCGGAACATATCCTTGGCAGTAACCTCATGCTCCATAGCCACAACAGATTGGGCAATCACATCCGCTGCACGGGGCCCGATAATATGTACACCAAGTATCTCACCGTATTTTGGTGACACCAATACCTTCACAAAACCGTCGGTATCCATAGAAGCCCTTGCGCGGGCACTTGCCGAATAAGGGAACTTGCCGGTTCTGTACTCCACTCCCTGTGCTCTTAATTGTTCTTCTGTAGCACCAACTGATGCAACCTCAGGCCAGGTATAAACAACCCCGGGAATTAGGTTATAATTGATATGTGGCTTTTGTCCGTTGATTACTTCGGCAACAAAAGTGCCTTCATCCTCAGCTTTATGAGCCAGCATTGGACCATGGACAACATCACCAACAGCATAGATATTTGATACATTGGTCTGCAGTTGGTTATTTACAAATACTTTACCGTTTTTCTCCATTTGTATGCCTGCTTTGTCAAGATTCAAGCCGTCTGTATAAGCGCTGCGGCCAACCGCAACCAAACAATACTCTGCGGTAATTATACCTTCCTTACCCGTTTTATCCAAAAGCTTTACAGATGCCGCCTCACCTAGATTAGAAGCAGATTGCACTTTACTACTTAATAGTATTTTGATGTTAAGCTTCACCAAAGATTTGTATAGAGCTTTTCCCAGCTCTCTGTCCATTGTTGGAATAAGCGAGTCTGTATATTCAATAATGGTTACTTCTGTACCAATACGCGCGTAAACAGAGGCCAGTTCTACCCCAATAACACCGCCTCCGATAATGATCATCGATTTAGGTTGCGCTGTTAAGGATAAACTTTCAGTAGAGGTGATAATCCGTTTCTTGTCGATGATTACACCGGGTATTGATGATGGTTTTGATCCCGTTGCAATTACAAAATATTTGGAGGTAAGTATAGCCTGCTTATCACCGGAACTAACCGTTAAATGGGTGCTGTCTAGAAAGCTGCCCAAGCCCTGGTGCACATCAATCTTGTTTTTTTTCATCAGGTAAATCAAGCCCGAAGTATTTTGGCTGATCACGCCGGCTTTTCGTCTGATGAATTGTGTAAAATCTAAAGCGAGTTCACCATTAAGGTTAATCCCATGTGTTTTAAACTGTTCTTTGGCCTGGTGGTAATGCTCGGTACTATCCAGCAGCGCTTTTGCCGGGATACAGCCCACATTGGTACAAGTTCCGCCCAGCGTAGTATACTTTTCCACAATGGCTACTTTATAGCCCAGTTGTGATGCACGGATAGCGCCGCTATAACCACCGGGGCCTGATCCTATAAAGATCACATCATATTGATTTTCCATAAATTGAGTTGTTATTGTTATTGAAATTACGGCGTCAAATAATTTGAATAGAAGCCGGTCACGAGTCGGTTGATATTCAGATCAGGATCAGTTGCTCAGGTTCTCAACCTTAATAATTCCCTGTAATAGCAGTTAACGCTTTGCATAGTAATTCTATTTCGTCATTAGTATTATAGTAATGAACTGATGCTCTTACTACATCAACCAGTTCGTTCTTATTCATGTAAAAAAATGTTGACCTAGCCAGTCCTACAGAAACATTGATGTTTTTTTCGGAAAGTTCTGCTTTGATTACCTGGCTTGCTAAACCATTTACCGAGAAGGTTACAATTCCACATTGCAATGTTCCGCTATCGTGAATGGTTACGCCTTCAATCTTTTTTAACTGGCTTCTCATTTCTTCTGCCAGCAGATGTATCCGCTGCCAAATCCGGTCTACGCCTATGGTTAATGCGTATTCAACAGCTTTCCCTAATCCGAGGGTTAATGCACGGCTTTTTTCATATAATTCAAATCTTCTGCCATCGGCTCTGATCTGGTAACTGTCTTCGCTCGTCAATTCAGCCGTATGACCGTCAATTAACAGCAGTTCCAGCTGATCCTGAATTTCTTTTTTAACAAATAAAAACCCCGTTCCACGAGGCGCCCTAAGGTACTTACGGCCGGTAACCGATAAAATATCACAGCCAATCTCTTTAACATCAATCGGCATCTGGCCTACAGTTTGGCAGGCATCAACCATATACAATACTCCATATTTACGCGCAATCTTACCAATTTCAATTATCGGCAATACCGTTCCGGATGTAGATGGAATGTGTGTAATCGCAATCAATTTAGTATCAGCGGCAATGGCATCTTCCAATGCCTGCAACTGGAAATTACCGTGCTCGTCATTTGGTATCACATGCATCTTTATGCCCTTGATTTTTTTAAGGTGAATAAAGCCGATCAAATTGGTAACATATTCCATCTCTGAGGTGATAATTACATCACCTGCTTTAAACCTAATGCCGTTATAAGCTAACCCCGAGGCAGTACTGGCATTTTCAACGATAGCAATTTCGTCACGTTCCGAATTAATCAGCCGGGCAATCAGGTCGTATGTGTAATCTAATTCTTGTTTGTATTTAAATTCTGCTTCATAACCGCCGACAATTGCTTCTTCGCGGAGATAATTAATAACTGTATCGACAACAATATTTGGATTTAAAGATGATCCTGCGTTGTTAAGGTGGATATTTTCTGATGTTCCACTGGTTTCTTCCCTGAATTTTGACAGCTCCTGCTCTGTAATTATGTTAATTTGTTGCATTCTTGATATCGTTTTACGGAACAAAGAAAGTGTTAATTTATAGTTGATGACAGGCACAGAAATTACATTTTTAACAGTAACAGATTTTATTATTTCATAATCCAACTATAACAGACTACTTTTACTTCTGAATATCCCTAATGTTTTGATTGAAAAATGAAAGAACATGCATACCTAACCCTGGCCAATCAAATTGAGAGGCTGATTGATGAAGGCATCTATAAAGCTGAAGAAAAGCTACCCTCTCTCCGAAGTTTACATAAGGAGAATGGTTTAAGTATAGGAACTATCTTGCAAGCTTTTAACCACTTGATGGATAAGGACCTGATTCATTCTGAGGAAAAGTCAGGCTATTTTGTTAATCACCGTTCTGGGAAAGAACTTCCCTTACCAATGCCTATGCCCATGACCTTATCTGAACGGACGTGCAAAATCGACAAGTTGTTACAAAACCTTTATCGCGACGGCAATAAAAGAACATTTGTATCATTCGCCAATGCACTTCCCGACAACCGGCTCTTACCGTTTAACAGTATCAAAAGAGCTATTCAACAGGTATCGCGGGACAGTAGCGGCAGCTATTTAATGCTGGAGGACCGCAGAGGTAATGCAGCCCTACGGCAGGAGATTGCCAAAAGGTCGTTTTTATGGCAGGGCAATGTGCATGCAGATGATTTACTGATCACTAACGGCGCCCTCGAAGCCATAGTATGCTGCCTAAGGGCAGTAACCCACGAAGGCGATACTGTACTGATTCAGGACCCATGCTATTTTGGGATTATGCAGGCGCTGGAATGTTTAAATCTAAAGGTCGCCACTATTCCATCGCATCCCGAAACAGGCATTGATATAGCTCAGCTTAAAACAGCCTGCGAACAATTAAATATTAAAGCATGTATTTTGGTCAGCAATTTTAATAACCCTGATGGGGCATGTTTGGATAGCAATAAAAAGAGAGAGATTGCGGCTTTTGCCAACAGCCAACAGATCCCGGTTATTGAAGATGACCTTTATGGGGACTTGTTTTTTGAAGGAAGCCGACCAGATACGATAAAGGCGTATGACAATGAGGGCTGGGTGATGTATTGCAGCTCGTTCACCAAATCGCTTTTACCAGGCTTTCGCTTAGGTTGGTGCATAGCCGGACGGTTCAGATACGAAGTCGGGCGCATCAAATCAATGTATAACGGCTCAACTTCCACATTTACACAACATATTGCCGAGCAATTGCTAAGCGGGGGAATTTATGACCGTCATTTAAAACAAATCAGAATTGCTCTACAGAAAAATCTGATCCGAACCAGAACGCTTATTGAGCACCATTTTCCGCACGGCACAAAAATCAGCAGGCCTAAAGGTGGGCTTGTTTTGTGGGTGGAATTGCCGGAAACAATAAATACAGCAGCGTTACAAAACACCGTATTTGACTATGGTATCAGCTATGCACCGGGTGAATTGTTTTCTGCAAAAGGAGATTATAAGCATTATCTCCGTTTAAGTTTTTGTAACCTTTGGGAGCCTAAAACAGAAACAGCGTTGATAAAGTTGGGAGCGTTATTTAGCGTACCTCAAACATCCTCTGAAAAAAGCGTGGGCGTTGCCAGCTTATGCTAACATATTCAAAATTTTCATACCATGAGAAATATGTAATTTGGCTTACCAAAACATCCGGTAAAAAAACAGAGCGGTAATTAGAAAATTGAAAACAACGATACCATACCTGAGCTTTACCGGGTCTAACTTTTTTGAAAACAGCGCTCCTAGATAACCACCTGCAATACTTGAAAACATCATTGCTAGGGTTTGCGGCCAGATAACTTTTCCACTGATCATAAATAATAAAACCGCCACCCCGTTTGCCAGGAATACAAAAAATGTTCTGTTGGCAGTCATTAACTTTATATCAGTAATGCCAAAAATAGTCCATACGGCCATCATCATAATACCTACTGCACCACCAAAATAACCACCATAAACACCCAGTAAAAGTTGCCCAACATAAACCATTTCAGGTCCGATATTAACTCTTTTGCGAAGAAGATTGCCTGCACGTGCGCCAAAAGCAAACGTAATGGCACTGGTGAGTAACAACCACGGAACGATAGCATTGAAAGCAGATGATGGTGTGTACAATAATAACCATGAACCTGTTGCCCCACCCAGTAATGTCAAAAGTATCATAGCTAACCATGATACTTTTGCAAATGGCTTTAAATGTTCCTTATAAACTATGGTGCCTGCCGCAGCACCTGGTATTAGTGCCACGGTACTTGATGCGTTGGCATTTATAGGTGGCAAACCAGCGTAAACCAATGCCGGGAACGTGATGAAAGATCCGCCTCCTGCTATAGCATTTATTGCCCCCGCAGCAAAACCTGTTATGATAATTAGAAAAAAGTGATTCAAGGTACGTGGTTTTTTATTGAATTTACATTACTGGTACAAGTACAAACTATTATAAATCTGTTCTGTCTCCATGGGCTTTCGGTTCTGAAATAACAAGTATATGCAAATCGTCCGTTCCCTTATTAAATATATGGTGTTTAATTCCCCTCGCAATATGAATCGACTGGCCCGCACTCACAAACGCTGTTGTATTATCTACAACAAACCCCGCCTTGCCAGAAAGGATGTAAAAAACCTGTTGGGCATGATGATGATAATGCAGTTGCTCGGCAGTTCCCGGCAGCATGCGCTCTTGAATTATACTTAAGCTATCAGATTTAACCAAATGCCAGCCCTCGCAATTATCTCCCCAAATGTAATGTTCTGCGTTTTTAGTAGAGGTGATCATAAATCTAGTTTTAGTGCCAATAATTTAATTTCCATACTAGGGCTTAACAAAGATCATCATTCGTTAAAGACGAAGACAAATACAGATGCCAGATACTTTACCATAACAGATTTAAACTGTTACAGTGAAATATCCAAATGCTGTACCGGTTTTTATTTAAACAGCGTCCCGATCTTCGCCAAGAAATAAACTGGCATGTTGGGTTTTAGTAAAAATTACAGGTGGTGGGCGCTTCTCCTCATCTCTTCAGGGGTTTTCTTATCGGTTATCGATATTTTCATTGTAAATGTGGCTATCCCATCTATCAAAAAAGGTATCCATGGAACTGATGGTGACAGCCAATTATTTATTGCCCTATACCTCATTGGCTATGCATCGTTCCTGATAACTGGAGGGCGAATGGGCGATCATTTCGGCAGAAAAAAAGTGTTTATAATCGCGATGCTGGTATTTACTAGCGCTTCTGTTGTTTGCGGAGTGGCACAAACGCCAACGGAGCTAATTACGGCCCGTTTTATTCAGGGTATTGGTTCTGCGTTTATGGTTCCCCAGGGTATTGCTTTGATACAGATCCTTTTTCCCGAACATAACGAAAGAATAAAAGCTTTGGGCGTTTATGGTAGTATTGCCGGTACTGCATCTGTTATAGGACAATTTTTAGGTGGCTTGCTACCTGATATACATTTCATTGCTGCCGGGTGGCGGTTGATCTTCCTGATTAATCTTCCTATTGGACTTTTGGCAATAGCTTTATCCGCAAGGTTCCTAAAAGAAAGTAACCAGAAAAAAGCGGTCAAATTTGATTATTCAGGTATTGCCATTTTAAGTATTGCGTTGGTAAGTTTTACTTATTTGCTGATCCGCGGACGCGAACTGGGATGGCCACTTTGGAGCATTTTACTGATGATCGGCGCACTTTTGATGATCTGGTTTTTTATCAGCGATCAAAAGAAAAAATTGGCATCCGGTAACGATCCGCTTATCAATGTGGAACTGTTCAATTACAAGGATTTTAATATTGGTCTTCTTGCTGTTTTCTTTTATTATCTGGTCCAGGAGTCATACTTTTTTGTCAATACCTTATTATTTCAAAATGGACTTGGCATTAGCTCATCACAAACCGGGATTTTATTCGCCTGCCAGGGCATTGGCTATGTTGTCGCCTCGTTGTTATCAATCCGGCTTGTTGGTGTTTTTGGAAAGCGGGTATTACAATCTGGAGTCTTACTGATGATTGTAGCATTAGTTTTCCATGTAATTGTGTTAGAAGCTAAAGCTGTTAATCAGTTGGCGTTAATGATTGTTTTATTTGGTTATGGCATTGGCTGCGGTTCTGTATTGCCATCGTTACTAACCATTACTCTAAGAAGAATTCCCACTCATTTTGCCGGCGCAGCTTCAGGCACTTACTCAACCGTTCAGCAAACAGCCATTGCCTTAGGCGTTGGTGTAGTAGTTGGGTTGTTTTTGTATGTATTGTCTGGGCACAAATCCTTATCCGGATATCTGCATGCCTATCGGCTGGCAACGGCTTGTAACATTTTATTTTTAATGGCTGTTGCATTTTTTCTTTGGTTGATCCCGGACAAGGAAGACTAATTTTATAATTTATCAACTTTATGAAAAATACCATTTACATTATCGGTTACGGCGCTGTTGGCAAGGCGTTGGCTGTTTGCCTTAAACTTAGTGGAAAAGATGTTGTCATCCTTCGTGGAAGAACCGACAATAGTCTCACCCATTTCGAAAGTATCCGGTTAACCATGCCTGATCAGCCTTTATTGGAAGCTCAAATAGAGATTAGTAAGCTTCATCATTTCCAGCAATTGGATGGTATTATTGTTCTGGCCAATAAGTCACACGGGAACGAACAGTTAGCTGATCTATTAAAAGGTAAGACTGGAAATTCTCCGATCGTGCTTTACAAAATGGGTTGGGTGTTGAAAAGGTATTTGTACAAAGTGGTTTTGCAGAAGTTTATCGTTGTGTCCTCTTTATTACCAGTCAGGTAGTTTCTGTTAACAATGTAAGTTATAAACCCGTTGCCGTTTCACCTATAGGTAACGTTAGCCCTGTAGCTTCAAAATTAAACGAAGTTGTCGAAGCATTGAATACTAGTTTATTTCCTTTCAAAGCAGAAGTCGCTGTTGATGCTATCATTTGGAAAAAGGCAATCGTTAATAGCGTGTTCAACTCTGTGTGTCCCTTGCTAAATATTGATAACGGGATCTTCCTGCGCAACGCGGCCGCAATGGTAATTGCTAAACGGGTCATTAAAGAATGTGTTGGGATTGCACAAGCAAAAGGCATTACATTAACAGATGAAGAAGTTACCGATAGCCTTTTATTAATTAGCAGGCTGTCTAACGGTCAATTCATATCAACTTTGCAGGACATCAATAATAAACGAAGAACCGAAATTGACACGTTGAATTTCCAGATCGTTGAGATAGCAAAAACATTAAACAAAGAAGATTCAGTTCAGGAAACACGTTTATTGGGAGAACTTGTTAAAATAAAATCGCAATTGAATATATAAAAGAGATGATTTGATTTTAAATTTAGTATCGCTACTTCTATAGGTTTATGAAAAATTTAGATGAGCATATCACTCAAAAGTTTCAAATCATATATCAATTGGTTCGAGTTTTTACCCAAGGGTTCACGGTACATTTGTGAACCTATCAGGACTCGAATCATTAAAGCCTCGTTTGTAAGTTTTATTTACGGTACGACATCGCAAACACGGAAACCTCAGTGAGCTTATCTTCTGATAGATTATATTTTCTCTTCAGCTCGGCGTATGAATGATTGTCCAAGCGGTTGACCATCGCTTGGTGTTCGGGGCCGAAATCGGGATGTGCCGCGTCTGCTCTGTGAATGTTATCGAGTTCTATCTTTTTTAAAAGTTCGAAAAGGCTGCAAAGTTCAAGCCCTCTTGTTTTTAGGTAGCTTTTCAGTATTTCATGTTCAATTTCATCTTTGCTTTTTACCTTATCGCCTATGTTATTAAGCGCGGTAATTTTAAAACTGTTGAAGCACACCATGGGCACCGAATCCATAGGACCTTTGATCAGCATGGCTATCCAATCAGCCTTATCCTTATAAGCTTCCTTTGATGTAAATAGATATATGCCTATCACTGTGACACGGTCATGGTCAGAAAAAATACCCTTGTCCTTATTGCGATTATAGATATCCGTTACTGTATTTTCAATGCTTCCTCTGTATACACAGAGTCCGTGTACACCGCATATTCATCGAGTTGCTCCTTGCCAGGCGTTTCTGTCTTAACCTCGTTGATCATTTCGAAATGAACCGGCAATGCTTTTGCTTCTGATCTTTGTTCAGTTTCTTCGGTATTATTTTCCTCTGGTTTCGGATTTGTACAGCTTAAACCAAATGAAATCAGAAGGACAAAAATAAGTAGCCTATTTATGGAATTGTTCTTAGTCAGTTTCATGGTATAGTTGGTTTTTTCTGTCTCAAATTAAGCGATAAAAATCAGAATGAGATACGGATTCTCGTAATTCATCTTCAATTATCTGGTTTGAGCTGCTGACATTTTTATTGTGAAAATAATATTGCTAAATGAGCACCTAACTGTTTTGCATGATTGTAACAAATACAAAATAAATCAAAAAACACCTCGAAATATTTGCTAAGTTCAACAGGACCCGTACATTTGCAGTACATTAAAATTCGTTAAAACGAATCAAATCAAGTCAAAACGAGCATTGCCCAAATCATAGCCCTGTTTTGAGAAACCTACAAAAAACAGCCTTGAAGACGCTTTAAACATATCAGGTTCGAGTCCCAGCGGGATCACGAAAAACCTTCAAGCCTAAAGCTTGAAGGTTTTTTCATTTTGAGGATTGGAATCCTGGTTCGAAGTTTTCCTACTAAGTCTTCCTAAAACAACTTTGCTTCCGTGTTGCGCTTGCGGATCTCACTTTCCGTTTTCAAGACAAAATTCGTTTTGACATTTTCTTCGGCACTGATCTGAATCTCTTCGATCTTAGGGCGCATGGTCTCCTCATAATCTTTAAAAGCAAATTCATGATTACCATGATGTTTTAATAAGGCATCTGCAATTGCTGCAGCTCCTTGAAAGGCTAAAGACCCACCCTGTCCGGAGGCGGGCGAAGGACAATAAGCCGCATCGCCCAAAAGTGTTACACGGCCTTTTGACCAGGCCGGCATTTTTATCTGACAAAACTTATCAAAATAAAAGCTTTCAGACTGCTCAATTTTTTCAAGCAGTTCTGTTGTCGGCCATTTTTGTCCGGTAAAATGTTCTTTTATGATCTGCCGTTGACCATCAATATCACGATAATTATAGCAGATCTCCTCATCGGAAAGGAAGATGAATACAATATCGGTTTTACCATTGTAACCGTTTAGCATCACCGTTTTGTATGGCACGCTAAAGGTTTGCATAAACCTTTGTGGAAGAAGTAACTCGTTAACAGTGCTGATCGAAAAGTAAGCCCCTAAAAAATGAGCATATTCCTTTTCAGGACCAAACCATAATTTTCTAGTGCCAGAATGTGAGCCGTCGCAGCCAAAAACCAGGCCGAAAATACGTGGCTCACCTCGTTTAAAGGCGACGTTTAGGCTGTTTTCGGTTTCCTCAATTTCGACTATGCTGTTGTTAAACATAAACTCGATATGTCCGCTTAGTTCTTGTACCAAAACTTCAACAAACTTTTCCCGCTCGATTTCAATTTCTTCCTCCTCTTGCGGTTCTGCACCATGATCCATAATAATCGTGCCTTCTGTAAAGTCATCAGCATTTTTATATTCGATCCTGTCAACCCCCAACTGGTGCGATTTAAGTTTTTCGTACAAACCCATGCGTTTAGCGATAGCGACCGAATCTCCGTTTAAGTCGACGGCGGCTAGTTCAACCACCGTTACCCGGTAACCTATATGGTTCAGCCACCAGGCTATGGAAAGACCGGCGATACTGGCACCTAAAACCAGGACGTTTTTATTTTTAGTAATTTTCATGCGCTTTAAATTTGAGCACAATATCTGCAATAGCGTATCAGGATGATAGAACAATTGCGACAAAATCAGTAGTCAGCTCTTTTTTCCTGTTAATCGTCTGCTTGGCAAACGCTGTGCCTGTGATGCCACAATAACGCTTAAACTCCCGGTTCAAATGAGATTGATCGGCATACCCCAGATCGTAAGCTAAAGCAGAGATAGCAGATTCCGGCCGTTCCCATAAGGTGTCGCGGACAGTTTCAAATCGTATCAGACCAGATACATTCTTCACAGTGTGACCTGATGAGGCTTTAAACTTTCGTTCTAATGTTCTTATCGTAGCATTCGCTGCTGCTGCAACTGATTTTATCGGCATAGAGCCGTTTGATTCCAGCATCGCCTGACCAGCTTTCCTTAATGCTACTATAGGAATTGTTGGTTCGCCCGTGTGTAGCAACCAATTCATGGTGAGCGCTAATGCATCGTCTACCTTTCCGGATTGAAGCAATTCATCAAGATCGCATTGTAGGTTCGCAATAGGGTGGCTAAAACTGGTGATTCCGCCTTTAGTGGCCGTCAGGCCGAGCAGATCGTAGACCGCCCATGGTAAACACTTGATGCCGATTACCTGTAAACAATCTTTAGCCTGAAAATAAATTGGCTTTCCCAATAGCCCAACGATAAAAGGTGATGGTAATGGCTCGGTACGGTCTTGTTGTATCAGGCTACAACCACTCCCGAAGTGGAAGACGATTTCGGCATGGCCATCAGGCAGTATTTCAAAAGCAGTTGGAGCGCAACCAAAGTCCATTCTTCGGTACCAAATACCCCGTATACTATTCTGAAGCCTTTGTGGTACCACTAATTCTTTAAACTCCATGGTTAAATATAGAAAATCCTAAATTAAAAGGATATAAGTGGTTTTTCTTTCTTCAAATTAAGCACATTGCAATCCTCAAATAAAAAAAAGGATGCAACACTCGCTGTCGCATCCTTTTTATCTAAATTAACGCTCTCAATCTATGATTGATGCAAGGCTCTCACCCCTTGCACCGGCAATATGTTAATAATAATTTAATGTTGCAAAAATGATTGTATTTTTTGGAGCAGATAAATACTCAACGGTCTAAATATCAGTGAATAATTTTGCAAAATCATTTATTGTTATTATTTTGAAGAAAAAACACACATGGCAAAAAACTTTTTGGTTGCGCTGTTATTGATTATCGCGTTGGGCTGTAAAAAAAATAGCGATGATGATCAAACACCGTATAAGTGGAAAAGGGATCTATACAGAGCGAGGGTTTCAAATGACGGTCCTGCCGTTTTCAATTCGAAAGATCCAAGCGTTGCAAAAAATCCCGATGCGATTTTTTTAAGTTCAAGTTATATTGTTTTGACTGAACACCGCAGAAATGAACAACAGGACAGTATTTATAATGCCAGTGGAAGGACGCAGGTTTATAAGTACGAGAAAGCGGACAATTAAATTTACCATAATCTTTAAGTGTTTTTAACCTACCCAGCCCATATTTGATTAACTGCGTGCAGTTGGTCTTTAATATGGATTTTTTTAAATCTGCTGAAGGCGGCAAAAAGAATAACTAAAATGACGACGCCCGTGATATTTGAAACCCCAAGCATGGTCTGGGTCTTAATGGCATAAACACTTACCAAACCATAACTGATAAAGGAACTGGCGATGTACATTCCTCCACCCGTTAGTTGAAACGTTTCAACAAAATTTATTTTAAATTATTTTTATTTTTTTTTCTGTTACTCCCTCATAAAATACCATTGGAGCGCGTATTTTTAGAGATAGGGCCATTCTCAATCACTACGTTCAATGATATGCATAGTCGGCCTAAAAATAATTAACAAATAAAGCACGCATTCTTATATTGACACCCCTCATGCCCCACAGAACAAAAAACAAAGAAAAAACATCAAAAAATAGATTTCCAAAAACATCCCTAAAACAAATCTGATCCTCCCGCTGTTTGAGATTAAATCTGATTACACACTCACATGGAAGAAAAATATACCCCCGCAGGCCATGCTTCGCCCGCTAGCATCTTGACCACCCTTGCCATTGGCATTATTGCATCTTTTATACTCCCACTCCTTTATATCATCCTGTGTCAGTTAATCCCCAATATTTGGTTCATCGCCATTTGTGCATTTTCGCTGGGCATGCTTCTGGGTCTGGCGATCGACATTGGTATCAGTATCGGCAAGATCAGGAACCTACAGGTTGCCCTTATTATTGCCATCGTGTGCAGTCTGCTCGCATTCTACGTGCAATGGGTTTTCTTCGATGCGGTGATGTATAGCCGCAGTGGTTTTACCTTTAAGCTGAGCGCTGCAGATCTTCAGCAGTTGTTTGTGGATATGGTTTTTCTGTTTGTCCACCCAGGGATCTTATTTAAAGAAATTACAGCATTAAATGAAGTGGGTACCTTCCGCATTCAGGGCAGTGATAATGTCTCTGGACTTCTGCTCTGGTTAATATGGGCGGGCGAATTTCTCGTGATTATCGGAGGTACTATTGTGGTGGCATGGAACGGTCAGGTTAAGATTCCCTACTCAGAGCTGAATGATCAGTGGATGAAGCGTCGTAAACCAAACCACCTTATTTCCTTTGTTCATGATAAAGAGTACCTGTTAAACCAGCTGAGGAATAAAAACTTCGAAATGTTAAAAGACAATCCTGAGGTAATCACACAGCCCGATTATGCCGAGGTAATAGTGTATGAGTCGGTCGGGGATCCGACAAAGTTCATCACCGTGCTCAATGTAACCGCCCCAACAGGCAGAAACAAACAACCGAAGAAAAAAACAGTTGTGGCCCATTTTCCCCTTCCTAATCATGCGGCAATCTGATTTTTTTTTAGGCTGTACCTCAGGATTAAAAGAACAGGTTTGCACTGCCTAACTCACTCCTTATCAAACTATTGCATTGTTAATTTTTAAGATTGCGCAACACGGAAAACTAAGGTGCTGTAAGGTGTCTATGGAGTTCATCAGAATAATTTGACTAAAGTTCTTTAAACATTCATCTATTTATTTCTTTGCTACAATCTTCATATTGAATTCAATTGAATCCGAAATCGTTTGATTGGCTAAAAGATCATAAAATTTTGCTGACTTGTAACGCACATCCCATTTTGCCCGATCAATGATCAGTTTGCCATTCGATTGGATCATCCCGTCCTTAATTTCTATTTTGGCCGGAAAAGTAACAGTATGTGTGATCCCTTTAATGGTGAGGTTTCCTGTAACTTTTTTATTTTCACCGTCTATTGAAGCAATGCTGGTGATTACAATGGTAGAAAAGGGAAATTTTTCGACATCAAAAAAATCAGGATCTTTAAAGTGATTAACCAATTTATTATCACGCTCATGTTTTTTATCTTCAATGGTATTCATGTCGATTTCGACTGTACCACCAATTAATTGACCTTTTTCGATCATCAATTCCCCTTTTGATATATAAACGTAGCCTGTATGACTGTTTGAGCCCATGAGGCTGGATCCTTTCCATGTGATCACACTTTCTTTGGTATCTATCATCGTATATTTTTCATCCCCAATGTGTAAGGATAAGGAACTTGCCGATACATGATTCCGCTCTTTTACAGGTACACGACAGCCGAAGATGAAGTGTGCAACAATTAAAATGAAATAATAAATTGACCGTTTGTTGTTCATAATAGAATTTATAT
>NZ_JAVTSN010000072.1:0-23393 GCF_032678585.1 Pedobacter psychrodurus
TTTTAGCAGAATATAAAAACTGTTATGGATTAAAGGCAATTCCCACATAGTAGATGGCGCCTGCCATAGGGTTACCATAAGAAGTGATATAATATTTATTCAACACGTTCGAACCGCCCAGCTTAATTACTGATTGAACCGAAGGGATTCTTAAACTTACCTGGGCATCTAAAGAACTGTATGCTGGTACCTGACCAGACGCGAATGAAGAATTCCAGTAGAATTGATCCTGCCAGCGGTAAGAAATATTAAAACCAAAGTTTTTAATGATTTCTTTGTTTCCAAATCCTAAGTTATAGCGGATTTTAGGGGTATTGAAATCGTTGATATAGTTTACCGGAAGATCGCCGATCTCGTTATAAGAAACGTTACCGCTGATGGTATACTTGCCAACTAAATAATCCAGGCCTAAAGCTGCTCCATAAGAAGTTACCTTACCTTCTGCATTTACCGGCACACCGAATTTAACAAAGCTACCGCCTACATTCTGGTACACATCAACTGCGGTGATAAAATCTTTATAGATGTTGTAATAACCATAGGCATCTACCAATAAGTTTGGCAGAAGCAAACCTTTATAACCCAACTCGTAAGATTGTACGCTTTCGGGGCGGACACCTTTTGAATCAAAAGTATATTGCTGTAACAATGCCGGATTAGGCGTACCTGTTGCAGCGGCTGAGGCTAAAAATGCACGGTAACTTACGTCGGTATAAGGCTTATTGGTATCAAGATGGTATTTACTGAACATAATTTCTGGCAAACCACCGATCAACCTTTGCGAACCTCCACCCACAGAAAGGTCGATATACTGGTTCTGCGTGGTTGGGTTACGGTAACCTGTTTGATAAGAAACCCTGATGTTGTTATTTTTAGCTACCGTAAACACACCGGTTACCCTTGGCGTAAACCTGCCTTCAAAATTCTGGCTTTTATCATAACGGCCAGCAAAGGTAAATTTAACTTTATCATTAAAAAATTTCTTGCCGATTTGTCCAAATGCACCGTATTCTTTAATGTCGATAGAATTGGTTAAATCGTTAAATATTGTTCCGGCCGAATTTAAATCGTAGAGACGGTAAGATGCACCTACCTGAAACTCTACTACTTTATTAAAAAGATTGGTAAAGTTGTACATCCCCTCATAATGATAAAGATTTGATTTATCATCGAATTTCGCTCCATAAACACCTTTACTTGGATCTGATGCACTGATTGTGGTGTTCATGATATTGCTTTTTGCCACCTCAAACTGTGGAGAGCCTGGAGCAAAACGCCCCTGATCGGCAACACTTCTGGCAAATGCCTGCGCAGCAGCGTCACTCTGGCCCGCAGCTCTTGCCCCTACATAATTACCGATATATTGTGGAAACCAGGTTGTTGACGGTTTTGATAATTCATTCACGTAACTGCCCAAAATGGATGAAATATACGAATCGCCTGAGCGTTCCTGAGTGGTATAGGCTTTAAGGAAAAAATCTTCACCTTTTAATTCCAGTTTGTACTGGCCAATATTAAAGTTGCGGAGCGAATAACGGTCAGATCCTGTGTATACTGAAGTTCCTGTTCCCCAATTGGCCTGTCCAACGATCTGTACTGTATTGCTGATATTGTAATATAATGCTCCTGATGCTTTTAATGATTTGGTACCATAATCAACCAGATTTTCTTCATTATATCCTGTTCTGGATACGTTTTGATTGGGGATAAGACCTGCTTTCAAACCCACATAAAAGGGCAGATAATTTTGTACAGCAGGACGCAATCCTGCAGGCAGGCCTGCCAAAAACCCAGCCTGTTGTGCCTGATTTGGAATTGCAGCTCCAAAAGCGCCATCAAGTGTTGACTTAATATTAGGGATTAAACCTCCTGAACCTGTATTTATGCCTGCAATGGTTGCATTTTGTACACTTAAAGCAACGTTTCGCATATTCTGACTCACTTCATCACCATACACATTAATACCATCATAATTTGGATCACTGTTTCTGTCACCGCCTTTTGCGGTTCTAGAAACCCTGTCGAAATTTGTATAATTATTTCCAAACCAATCTTTGGCCTGTAAAAATGAAAACGCAGCTTTTACTCCAAATTTATTGTTCCACGATTTTGCCATGCGCACATCCAGTTGATTAAACGGCTCTACAGCACTGTTATCATCATTTACATGGTTTACTCCGGTTTTATACTGAAAACTTGCTCCAGGATACTTGAAAGGATCTTTTGAAGTCATTAATAAAGTTCCGTTTATACCACCTGCACCATACAGCGCTGATGAAGCACCTGGTAAAAGTTCTACATTATCCACATCAAGCTCGGTGATGCCCACAATATTACCAACCGAGAAATTCAGTCCCGGGGCCTGGTTATCCATTCCATCAATATACTGGTTAAAACGGGTATTGCCATTTGAATTGAAACCACGCGTATTGATCGACTTGAAAGTTAAACTCTGCATACTGCTTTCCACACCCTTCATGTTGTTCAGTGCATCGTAAAACGAAGGTGCTGCGATCTCTCTTATGGAGGCCGCGCTCATCCGCTCGATAGAAACCGGCGATTCTAAAATACGCTCAGGCGTACGCGATGCCGAAACCACCACATCACCTCCCAATACAACTGCTGTTTCCAGCTCCAGATTGATGCCTGAGGTGCTTCCGGTAACCTGCTGCTCTACCGAGCCAAAGCCAACATAAGAGGCTACTAACGTAAAGGGAAGCTTCGCTGTGGTTGTAAATGTAAAACTACCATTGCTTGTAGAGGCGGTGCCACCAGAATGGCCTTTGATGGTTAAACTTACGCCTGCTAGTCCTTCTTTCGATTGCTTATCTTTAACGGTTCCGCTCACCGTAATACTCTGTGCCTGTGCCGCAATATTACCTGCAAACACAAATAATAACACATAGAAGATCTGTGTAAAAATTCTGCTCATAAAAGATTGTTAATTTGGTTACCTAATGGTTAGTTGTACTGTTTGTTTGTATGATTAGTTACATAAACTTAAACTCTTTTTTTGAATTAAACAAATTATGTTAGCATAATAATTTCAATTCAAATTATAATTTTGATTGATATACAGTTTGTTGTATTTTGCATGGAACATAAACCGTCATTTTGCCCTATCTTAGTAAACTGACTTGTTAGCTAACCATTATGAATAAAATTAAAGCCCTGTTCTGCGTCATTATTCCGATAGCATTAGCTTTTTTATTTAATACCAAATTAGGTAGTACCCCTCCACTGTTAAAATTCCTAAATCCTTTTATGGGTTTCTGGCAAAATGCAGAGAATAATCATTTTATGTTTAACCATAAAGCAAAGATCAAAGGGGCGATAGATAAAATTGAAATCGTTTTCGATGACCGCATGATTCCACATATTTTTGCACAGAACGATCACGATCTTTATCTGGCACAAGGTTATGTTACGGCTATGCACCGCCTGTGGCAGATGGATTTCCAGACGCGTTTCGCAGCAGGAAGAATTAGTGAGGTGGTTGGCGACAGAGCCATTGAGGTTGACCGTTACCAGCGCCGGATGGGAATGGTTTATGGCGCAGAGAACTCTTTAAAGGGAATGATGGCCGATCCTAAAGCAAAGGAAATGATCCTTGCCTATACTGAGGGCATTAATGCCTATATCAAAACACTTTCAAAGGCCAATTATCCATTGGAGTATAAAATACTGGATTTTAAACCCGAAGACTGGACTCCTGTAAAATGTGCACTCCTGCTCAAACAGATGTCAGCTGTATTGGCCATGGGCTCAGACGAGTTTTACATGACCAACATCCTGAAAAAATTCGGCCCTGAGGTGACCAAAAATCTTTTCCCTGATTATCCTTTCCGTGAAGATCCGATTATCCCGGTAGGCACCAAATGGAATTTTTCTCCTTTGCCAGTACCAAAAACACCGGAAAGTTTTACCCAGGCCCAAACCGGCGAGGTAAAAACGACAGAAAAAATTGAGGGTATCGGAAGTAACAACTGGGCACTCTCAGGAGCAAAAACAGCTTCCGGTTATCCAATTTTGGCAAACGATCCACATTTGGATTTAACACTGCCATCAATCTGGTACCAGATTCAACTACATGCACCTGGTGTAAATACTTATGGTGTTTCATTACCTGGCGCTCCTGGGGTAATTATTGGCTTTAACCAGAAAATAGCCTGGGGCGTAACCAATGTAGCTGCTGATGTGCTGGATTTTTACCAGATCAAGTTTAAAGATTCCAGTCATAACCAATATTGGTACAACAATACATGGAAAGCCACAACTAAGAGATTGGAGACTATAAAAATACGTGGAGGGAAAGATGAGATAGATACGGTTTATTATACCCATCACGGACCGGTGGTATATTTCCAGAAACCAAAGTATGGCAGGGCCGATAATGTACCTGTTGGCGATGCCTTGAGGTGGATCGCCCATGATGAATCGAACGAACTGATGACTTTTTATTACCTCAACCGTGGAAAAAATTATAACGACTACCGCAAAGCCTTAACTTTTTATACTGCACCAGCACAGAATTTTGTTTTTGCCAGTGTAGATAATGATATCGCGATTACACCCAATGGTAAGTTCCCGTTAAAATGGAAAGACCAGGGCAAATTTATACTGGATGGTACAGATCCGGCGAACGATTGGCAGGGCTGGATCCCAAATGCACAGAACCCAACGGTGAAGAACCCACCACGCGGTTTTGTAAGCTCGGCCAATCAATCTTCTACCGATACTACTTATCCCTACTATATTAACTGGGAATTTGCACCTTACGAACGAGGCAAAAGGATCAACGACCGCTTATCAGCCATGAACAAGGCTACCCTGGATAGCATCCGCCTGATGCAGACCGATAATTATAGTATCATGGCACAGAACCTTGTTCCTGCTTTATTGCCTTTATTGAATAACGAGCAGTTAAATGCAACGCAAAAAGAAGCATTGGCCTACCTGAACACGTGGAACAAACGTTATGATGCCCACGAGATTGCAGCCAGTGTATTCGAAATATGGACCAAACGCCTTTCATACGATATTTGGGCCGATGAATTTGAGGTCAAAGGAATTCCGATGCGTTATCCATCAAGAGACCGTACGGTTGAAATGATTTTGAAAGAACCTGACGCCACCTGGTACGATAACATTAATACCCCTAAAAAAGAAACACTTTCCGACCTGGTGAACGAAGCTTTTAAATATAGCTGCGATAGCCTGGAAAGACGTTTTGGCCCGATAAACAAAGATTGGGACTGGGCGAATGTTAAACAGAGCAATGTACCGCATCTTGCCAAAATACCAGGTTTTGGATCTAAAGTGCTGCAGATTGGTGGGGCAAAATCGACCATTAATGCTTTAGGCGAAACCAACGGCCCTTCGTGGCGGATGGTGATCGAACTGGGCAAAACGCCAAAAGGACACGGCGTTTACCCTGGGGGGCAATCGGGCAATCCGGGAAGTAAATTCTACGACAATATGATTGATACCTGGGCAAATGGTAAACTTTACGACTTGTTCTACATGCAAAGTCCTGATGATAAATCGGGCACAGTTATTTCTCGTTTAAAAATTTCTAAATAGGCTAAAATGGTTTTCATTGTTATATTAATAATCTGTTTTCTATTGCAAATGGTTGCCCCCTGGTGGATCATTATTGTAATTGCTTTTGCAACCTGCGGCATTATCGGTAAAACCGGAAAAATAGCTTTTTGGCAGTCATTCCTTGCTATATTTTTACTGTGGATCGGTTATGCCCTTTTTAAAAGTTTGCCTAATGATAATGTACTCGCTGGCCGTGTAGCGGTTATGACGGGTATAAAAATCTGGTGGGCACTTTTATTGGTTACCGGATTTTTAAGCGGCCTGGTTGCCGGAATTAGCGGTTATTGTGGTTATCAGTTCCGCATGGCCATGCTTGCCAAAAAAACTGACGAGAAAATAGCATAATGCTTCGTACTTTTGCAGCGTGAATATTAAAGCTGACAATATCTTTTCTGTAAAAACTGCGAATGAGTTTAATGCTCTTGCCTTAAATATTTTTAAGTTACAGGCGCAAAACTGTAATGTATACCGTGAATATATTTTTCATTTGGGTGTTGATGCAGATGAAGTGACCGAAGTAAGGCAGATCCCTTTTTTACCGATCAGTTTTTTTAAAAGTCACTCGGTATTGAGCAGCACAAATCCTGTCGAAATCACTTTCAGCAGCTCAGGCACTACGGGCATGGTGCAGAGCTGCCATCATGTAACTGATGTTAAGCTGTATAAGCAAAGTTATCTTCAGGCATTCACAGCATTCTACGGAGATGTAAATGAATACTGCTTTTTAGCGCTATTACCTTCCTATCAGCAGCGATCTGGCTCATCACTGATCTATATGGTTAATGATCTGATTGAAAAGAGCGGGCATCCACAAAGTGGTTATTTTTTATATAACCACGACGAGCTGCTGCAAACCCTGCTCGAACTTAAATCAAAAAAACAAAAAACAGTTTTAATTGGTGTTACCTATGCCCTGCTCGATTTTATAGAACAGTTCGACATCAATTTCCCCGAATTAATCGTAATGGAAACGGGCGGTATGAAAGGAAAACGTAAAGAAATGGTGCGTGAAGAGCTACACGAACAGTTGACAAATGGCTTTGGTGTAAAAGCAATCCATAGTGAATACGGTATGACCGAACTTCTTTCTCAGGCCTATTCTTTGGGCGATGGCATTTTTAACTGCCCAAGCTGGATGCAGGTGCTGATCCGCGATACCAATGATCCTTTAAGTTTAATCGAAAATGGCAGAACCGGCGGTATCAATGTTATCGATCTGGCCAATATCAATTCGTGTTCGTTTATTGCCACCCAAGACTTAGGCAGGATAAATCCCGATCAAAGTTTTGAAGTACTAGGCAGGTTTGATAATGCCGATATCAGGGGTTGTAATCTTTTAGTGCAGTAAATCTTAATTCACCTTATCCGAACAATTGGCACAGATACCTGTGGCAATTAAATTGAGATGTTCTACTTTAAAGCCTGCAGGTACTTTTAATGCCGGTACTTTAACAGCATCTAAACAATAAATTTTATGACAGTTGTCGCAGTTAAAATGCACATGCTCATCATGATGTTCGTGTGCACTGCAACCACCCGAACAGATGGCGTAGTTAGCTGTCCCCTGTTGATCTAAAACCTTATGGATGATTCCTTTTTCTTCGAAGGCCTGTAGCACACGATATAAAGTAACACGGTCTGCATCTTTGCCCATCACCTGTTCTAAATAAGGCTGCGAGGTAGCAGAATCTCTTCCGCTTAAAATCTCCAGCACCTGTAAACGAGGGGCAGTTCTTTTCAGTCCGTTTTTAACTAAAAGTTTTTCGAAACGCTCTGTATTATTTTCCATAGCAATACAAAAATAAGCAATTAATTGATGATTTTGGCATTTTTGATGGTTATTGGCGGTGCGTAACTGGCATCCTTTTGCTCCAGTTTCAGAATACCCTTCACACGGATGGGTTTTTCACTATAGGGCACCGCACTTTCCATCTCAATCATAATCATGACAGGAACCCCGTTTTGTCCGCAAAAATAACATTGATTGATAGGTAGCGTTGCCAACAGGAATTTCTGTTGTTTCTGCCCGCTTTTTATGGGGATCAGATAACCGGTTAAATCAAACTCCCTGTTGTCGAAGCGTTTGATTGATTCAGAAAATAAAGGCAAAAGTTCGTTCTTTTCGGTGAGTTCGAATTTTACCGAACCGATTACGTCCCAGTTTAAAGAACGCAACTGATCATTGACGTTGTGTTTCTGTGTTTGTGCTCCAACAGTGCTGCCAAATAACAGGAAGCATACAAAATATAAGTGTTTCATCTTTTTACGGCATCTAAAAGAAAAAAAGTAGACCGGCTATCCCCAGAATCGTTGATCACAAACTTCCCCTTGAGGGTAATGGGTTCTTCCGTCCAGCCAACCGGCTTTAATGTCTTAACCTCTATCATCGAAGGGATATCGCCCGAACCACAATAAGGGCAAGAGGCAACAGGTACAATGGAAAACATAAACTCGGTAAAACTATTGCCAACCTTGGTGGGGATAATAAAGCCGGGCAGTTCGATCACCATATTATTGATCGCTTTTAACGCAGGTGGAAAAATGGCCTGCCATACCAGGGGTTTAACCTGCTTATCGTATTTCAGGCCGATCAGATTCCAGGTGGGCGTACGCATATCAGTGTGTACGCCCATCTGAGCAACAACTTTAAAAGAGATCAACAAAACAAATAAAACTGTTATACATTTTTTCATTACAACTGTTTTGCATTTAAAAGAAAAAACTCACTTCGGTCATCGCCCGAATCGTTGATGGTAAAGACTCCCCTGAGTTTAATGGGTTTTTCCGTTATGGGAAGTGCGGTCAACATTTTTACCTGCACCATTGCCGGTATGTCGCCCGAACCACAGTAAGGACAGGAAGCAATGGGTACAATGGAGAACATAAATTCGGTAAACTTCGCGCCTACTTTCGTAGGAATGATGTAGCCAGGCAATTCGATCACTTTATTCTGCAGCGCTTTTAATGCCGGCGGAAAAACACTCCCCCATTTCCCTGGTGCAATTTCGGCATCGTATCTTAATCCGATGATATTCCAGGTTGGCGTGCGCATGTCGGTATGCACTTTAACCTGCGCCGATACAATCATGACGCCAAAACTTAAAACAACCAATGAAATTACGCTCTTCATCACATTAACGGTCTTTTGTTAAAGTTTCGGCAATATCAACCTTGTAAATCTGCACGGCGGGTATCAACGAAGCCAACGTACCAATAAGTAGCCCAATCCAGATTAGATAGGCTTCCTGTGGAACTGCGATAAGTCCTGTTAATTTTGCCTGTGAAGATTCCTGGTATGCACCTATCACCTCGAGTGCAACATGCCCGATCAACAGGCCAAAACACGCACCAATAAGGGTAACCAAAATCCCCTCGAACATCACCAGAAAAAACAGTTTCGATTTCGATGCCCCAAGACAGCGCATAATGGCCAGATCGTACTTCCTTTCTTTCATCGCATTATACAGGCTGATAAAAATACTCAGTGCGGCTATCGCCATAATAAATACAGCAAACCACTGTAAGGTATCAATCCCAACTCCGATTAACGAAAATAACCTTGCACTTTCCATTGCCGGGGAGGCGGCCTGCATATTGGTACTCTGGTTAACCATCCGTGGAAAAAGAATAACCGACATTGGTGATTTGTACTGGATCAATATAGCCGTAATCTGCTTATCGTTAATTTCTTTGGCTTCTTCGGCGGCAGGATGATTGTGCATTTCTCCATGCTTTTCTTCATGCATTTTATACACGCTCCCAATATTGGTCAGGATCAGGTTATCGGTTATATTTCCCTGAGGTTTCAATATCCCTTTCACCACATAAGCATGTTGTTTATGGATATCACCATTACCGCTCAATCCGTGGGCTCCAAAAAAAGAATCGCCAATATTCAGTTTAGATGTTGAAGCCACGGTACTACCAATGGTGACCTCTAAATCCCTTTGCCAAAACTTCCCTGCCTGAATGGATAAGCCATAAAGATGAGAGAAAGTGCTATCCGTTCCAACAATCCGATAACCATCGTAATTATCGCCCAAAGCCAGGGGAACCGCTCTTTTCACCATAGGATTGCGCATGAGTTTATAGGCATCGGTAGCGGGGATATTTCCTGTTGGGTAATCGATATGGTAAATGCTGCTCAAAATCAATTGTAGCGGACTTCCTTTTGCGCCAACAACCAGATCAATATCCTTTGCGTTTTTCTCCAGCTTATTGCCGATCTGGTTGGACGCTAAATAAAGAATAGATAAAATACCCACACCAAACGCAACCAAAATGATGTTTAAGACGGTTGTTAGCCTGTTACTAGAGAGGTTTTTGATACTTATTTTAAAGATGTTCATTAGAGTAGATAGGTTTTAGTGAAATGCTCCCGAACCCTTTGGTCGTGCGTGGCTATAATCAGTGCCGCACCATTATCTTTTGCCTGACTGATCAACATTTGGATTACCTGGGCTGCATTTTCATCGTCCAAACTGGATGTCGGCTCATCAGCGATCAGCAGATCAGGTTTATTAACCAATGCCCGCGCTACTGAAACCCTTTGCAACTGTCCCTGGCTTAACTCATCAGGATAATTTTTAGCCAGATCTGCGATGCCGAGATCGTTTAAAAGCAAAAGGTTACGTTCCTGATCTATAGGCAAACCAGCCATAAGCGCAGCGATTTCCAGGTTGTCCAGTACGTTAAGTGAGCGGATCAGGTGGGGTCTTTGAAAAATAATACCAATATGTCTCCCCCTGAAACGGTCCATCCCTCTTGTTGGCAGATTATATAAACAAGTACCGTTAATCAAAATTTCGCCCTGCGTTGGTGCTAAAAGGCCAGAAATAATATTGAGCAGTGTACTCTTTCCCGAACCGGATGCCCCGAGTAAAAGCCACTGCTCCATGTCTGCAATCTCCCAATCCGGAAACTTTATTCTTCTCCCCTTCTCATAAACATGAGACAATGACTGGATATTAATCATGATGAAGTGCCTTTTGTGTTTTTTTTACCGCTAGATTTTTAATGGCGTAACGCCTGTACAGTTCTATTCCATCATTTGTACCATGCTTACAGGCAGGGTTTAACATCGTAATTAATAACAATGCGGGGATAAACAGGATCTTATAATTCTTCGACATATCAGTTGAACAGGATAAATTTTAGTGTTGATGATCTAATGGACAAGATTTGAGCATTTTTAAATTGATGTAATGCGCAGCTGCAATGGTAAATCCACCCAAAGGAATTAATATTGGCTCGAGTAATTCAATTCCCGAAAAATGCCCGAATGCAATGCAGCCAAAGCCTGTAACAAGTATTGCAATTGGGATAATACGATGATGCTGTTTCCGGTACGCGCTGCTTAAACTCCATACGCCTAAAATCAGTGAAACCCCAATCATCGCAATTTCAACCATTTCATTGGCCAAAAAACCCATACCCCACATTGGTAAAACTGTAATTAAAAATGGTAAGGCCGCGCAGTGTATCGCGCAAAGTGTTGAGGCAGTAATGCCGATCCGGTCGAGGTTAATCTTGTAGCTCCGTAGTTTCATTAAAATAAATTTAGTCCGCAAATATAAAAGCAATATAGTTGCATTTAAAATAATCAAAGCTATATTTGCAACATAATTGCATTAACATGATAAAAAAATTACCGGTAACCGTACTAAGCGGTTTTTTGGGGAGTGGCAAAACCACACTGCTCAATGCCATATTAAAGAATAAGCAAGATTTAAAAGTTGCCGTTATTGTGAACGACATGAGCGAGGTAAACATCGATGCTTCCATGATTAAAAGCCAGCATACCTTATCGAAAACAGAAGAAAAACTGGTAGAAATGAGCAATGGCTGTATCTGCTGCACCCTTCGCGAGGATTTGACGATCGAGGTGGAGAAACTGGCAAAAGAGAACCGTTTCGATTATCTGCTAATCGAAAGCACGGGGATATCCGAACCCATCCCTATAGCCCAAACTTTCTCCTTTATTGATGAAGCTTCAGGAATCGACCTGAGCAGGTTTAGCCAGTTAGACACTATGGTAACCGTTGTAGATGCCTATAACTTTTATAAAGATTTTGGCTCTGCTGAAAAACTGGCCGACCGCAACATGGTTGATGACACAGCAGACAAACGCACTATTGTAAACCTCCTAACCGACCAGATTGAGTTCGCTAATGTCATTTTATTAAATAAAACCGATCTGGTAAGCGATACCGATATTAAAGTGTTAAAGGCTTTGATTGCAAAACTGAACCCAAATGCTAAAATTTATCAGACCCTTTTCGGGGAAATTGATCCAGGCTTTATTTTAAACACTGGATTGTTTGATTTTGAATCGGCTTCTGAAGGCGCAGGCTGGAAAAAGGAGCTTGAAGAAATCCATGAGCCAGAAACCGAAGAATACGGAATAAGCTCGACGGTATTCCGGTCAAAAAAGCCGTTCCATCCCGAAAGATTTTGGAATTATATTAATAAAGAATTCCCACAGCACATTATCCGGTCGAAAGGTATATTTTATCTCGCCGCTATGCCAGAACAGGCCATTAATTTTTCGCAGGCCGGTGGTTCATTGCGTATTGACCCCGCTGGGCTTTGGTGGGCCAGCATGGAGCAAAAGGAGCGAGAACTCTATAGCGATTATCTCGAAAACAAGAGAGAAATTGATATGGATTGGGATGAGGACTTTGGCGACCGCAAAAACGAGCTGGTTTTTATCGGTCAGGAAATGGATAATGATGAGCTCAAAAAAGCGCTCGAAAACTGTCTGTTAACTCCTGCAGAAATAATAGATTACCGGTTAAACATCAGCTTTAAAAATCCATTCAGGAATGTCCTGCGCTAAAACTACAATTATTGGGCATATTAGTCGATGAAATGAATAAAATGGTAGTTTTAATATAATAATCTCTACTCTTATTTTGTTTAGATTTGATTTCCCAAACAAACTAGACGATTATGACATCCCCTAAGGACTTAGCCCTGGCTACAACCTGTCCACCTTGCCCAAAATGTAAAAATTTTGAGACATACCGGGTACCGAGAGGTTATGTTTAAAACACTGATGCCATTTGTGTCGATCAAGCGATATAAATGTTATAAGTGTTTCAACAAGTTTTACGCATTTAAATAGTGTCATCTATAATTAACAGCTCACTTTAGCCACCTACCAGTGGCTTTTTTTATTTCGCTGCAAAACCGGCTACCACAATATCGGTTTACCGTTTTAACCGGAATAAAGCTGAAAAGGATAGGTTACCGGACCAGGGGTAAGTCGAAACAAGTAGGAAAATCCTAAAACAAAAATTATTCAAACCATATTAACCTGACAAGACATGTTTTTCTCTATTGAACCAACTTTATATGCTTTATAGAAAAAAATTCGTCAAAAACTGTTAATTTTGATGTACAGGATTAATCTTAAAATCAGAAATGCCAAGTTTGAATCTAATATCAAAGCGATTAAAACATCTGTCTGAAATCCCAGATAAAAAGGAGACAATATTTTTGCATGATGTCCGTAAAGAATTTCGAGAGGATCTCCAGCATTTTATTTTTGGAGAAACCTTGATCATCAAAGACGGAAAACCTGTTGTTGGGAAAAATCTTTACAAAAACTGGCTTTTAAAGATTAGGACCAAAGGGTTTGATTATGATATTAAGTTTCTTAAATGGAGATTTCAGCGAAGTTAAAAAAGATTGATCGCCTAAAAAAAAAGCGGATGATGCCCGTGCATACAAAGACTGGGATCAGGAATTCATTGAATAAGTTGGATTATATGAACAGCTTTGAAGCTGAAGAAAATATGCCGGGGTCAATGTTAGATTTTATGGCAGACCGATTGATCGAAAGCCTGAAAACTAAAGAAAAATTTATAAAAAACAGTTTACTTTAATCTTCTTCAGTAGAATTTTAAATTCGGGCCCAATGAATAATCGTTTAATTTCATTGGGCCCAAAAATTTTATTCAGCAATCAAAAGGAAGTAGTTTTTCTTTCCTTTTTGAACGACAATGAATTTATCGTTTATCAGATGATCGGCAGTAAAGATCTGTGCCATTTCAGCCACCTTTTCTTTATTTACCGAAACGCCACCACCCTGAATGGTTTTTTTAGCCTCCCCTTTTGATGGGAAAATGGCCGATTTTTCAGCGAGTAGACTTGCAGCATCGATTCCTGCACCAAGTTCTTCAATTAAGATCTTGTATTGTGGTATGCCATCAAATATATCCAATACCGCTTTATCGGATAAACCTTTTAAAAATTCTAAAGATCCGTTTCCGAATAAAAATTCTGAAGTTTTAATAGCTGTTTCCAGAGATTCAACAGAATGTGTTTTCACCGTAATATCTTCTGCCAACGCTTTTTGAAGAATACGCAAATGCGGAGCAGCATCATGTTCTTTTTCTAATGCTTCTATTTCTTCTTTATTTTTCAATGTAAAAATGCGGATCCATTTTTTCACATCATCATCTGATGCATTAAGCCAAAACTGGTAGAATTTATATGGAGAGGTTTTCTCAGGATCTAACCAAACTGCACCACTTTCGGTTTTACCGAATTTGGTTCCGTCGGCTTTTTTAATGAGCTGAGTGGTAATCGCATAAGCTGTTCCGGCGTCTTTTCTTCTGATCAGCTCGGTACCGGTAACAATATTCCCCCATTGATCGGAACCACCCATCTGTACCAAACAGTTTTCGTTTTTCCATAAATGGTAGAAATCGTAACCCTGAATCAACTGGTAGCAGAACTCAGTAAAAGATAAACCAGAGTCGCCTTCCAAACGTCTCTTAACACTATCCTTTGCCATCATGTAGTTTACGGTAATGTGTTTACCTACATCTCTGATAAAGGTAAAAAGGTTCATATCCTTAAACCAATCGGCATTATTCACCATTACGGCACCGTTTCCACCGTCTTCAAATTTCAGGAATTTAGCCAGTTGCTTTTTCATTCCCTTCAGGTTGTGTTCAATCATTTCAGGCGTTTGCAGATTACGTTCATCAGATTTCCCTGATGGATCGCCCACCATACCCGTAGCACCACCAACCAAAGCAAATGGTTTGTGCCCGGCATTTTGAAAATGAATCAGGGTCATGATCTGCGTTAAGTGACCAACATGCAACGAATCTGCAGTAGGGTCGAAACCGATATAACCAGAAGTCATACCCTCGTTTAACTTTTCTTCAGTATTCGGCATAATATCATGTAGCATGCCACGCCATCTTAACTCTTCAACAAAATTCGTCATTGTACAAACACTTTAATAATGTGCGTGCAAAGATAAAATTTTAGCTTAGTTTAAAGCAAATTAGTTGGTTTTGTAAACCAGTTCTTAAAATCGGCCTTCGCGGCTTCAAAATCTGGATGGCCGATAAGGCAGTCGAGGCTTGCATTACTCCGGATGGACTGATTTGGAACACCCCCGCCATTTAACCAATTATCGCTTAGTTTTTTGATCAACGAAACTTCATCCTCCTCTACCGCATCCATATCCATGGTGTTAAGCTTCACATATTCGTCTTTATTTATTCCTGCAGGCAGATCCCAGTATTTTCCTGTGGCATCATCAACCAATACCGGTCTTAAAGCAGGGTTCATGCGGATAAAATCTACGGGTTTGGCCGGCATATCGGGATTCAGGATCATGTAGGCCACAAAAGCTGCAGTATCAGGTGGATCGTTTAAAATACTTGTTCCCATTTTTTGGATATCCTTAATCAAACCGGGCGCCTCTTGTTTCGCTTTGAGTTCGTCATATTTTACAGGGATTTCCTCATCATACTGGAGCTGCGAAACCGTTCCTGTCCCTATTGAAAGTATCTGGATATTTTCGATTCCGTATTGTGCCTTGTTGCAAATGGCTTCAGTGACAGCAACCAAAACCGGGTTATTATTACCTGTAACCCCTCCATCCCAATAATATTTGGGTTTATTGTTCACCTTAAACGTAGCTGGCTCATTAAAATAGTTAACAGGTGCTGTGCTGGAGGCGTGGATGGCATCAACCAAACTCACCATACAATCTGTCGGTGTTGCGGCCTGTGAAGTTAAATTCTTAAGCTTTCTTTCAATAACCGAAGTGGCGGCCATACTATCACAATCAGACCGGAACAACTCTGCCCTATTGCGGTAATAATCATAAGCAATAATCAAAAACTGAGTTTTAATTGCTCCATTTAACGCGATATGAGCCGGAATATCCATCATATCGATCTGCGCAATTCCAGGCAAAATTTCTTTTAAGGCGATATGTTTTCGCCTGGTGGCATATTTCGCTCCGATCTTAAATATCCTAGCTACACTGGCCAACAGACTTTTTTCAAAAAAACTCAGTCTCGAAAAAACTCTGTTCCGCAGTTTTTCATCCTCAAAAACCTTTTCTATTTCAGAGAGTTTTAGGTTTTCGGCCATTGCTGCCGCGACCAAACTGCCACCACTATTGGCCGATACTAAATCAAACTCGGCTAAAACCTCATGTCCGGTAGGATCTGGATTATTAAAAGTTTCGGCGAAGAGCTTACGCAGGCATTTTACTTGGATAAGCGCCCAGGAACCACCGCCATCGAGCGATAATATCCTGTAAGTTTTAGCATTAGGCATGATGCATAGGATTTAGGAACGATTAAAGCTATACAAAATCCATCTGCAAAACAATATAGATTTACGGTCAATATTTCCAGTTTAGGTTTTACAACATGTAAGAAAACATTACCTTGCAACATGAACTTTTTATCCCATTATTATTTCGACCGAGCAGATAAAGACGCCCATGTGGTAATGGGAACGGTTTTGCCAGATCTGATTAAAAATGCGGCAAAAGAAGCAAATCTATATCCACAAAAGAATGAATTCCTATTTAAAGGAAACCCTGATGAAGAAAACTTATTAATCGGCTGGAAAAGACACCTGGCGGTAGACCTCTTCTTTCATTCCTCTAATTTCTTTCTGGAGAAAACTACCGAACTGAAGCAGCTCATTAAACCGATTGTAGAAAATACTGCGGTTCGCCCCTCTTTCCTGGCACATATCGGTTTAGAACTTTTATTAGATCACTTATTGATCGAACACAACCTCATTCAGGTGAACCATTTTTACGATAAGCTTAGTGCAGTCAAAAAAGAATCATTAAGCGATTTCCTGGAACACTGTAATCTGAAAAATCCAGCAATATTTTTCAACTTTCTGGAAAAGTTCATCAGTAGCAAATACCTCTTGAGTTATCAAAAGTTGGAAAACATCAGCTATGCGCTTAACAGGATATGTATGCGTTTATGGCCCGAAACACTGAACGAAAAACAGCTAGAACAGCTTACCTTTCAACTCGGAATTTTCAAAGCTGTTTTAGAAAAAGATTTTATGGACATTTTTGAGGAGATTGAAGGGAAGTTGTCATAACAAATTTTAGTTACTCCTATCAGTTTATGTGTTCAATAAAGTTTATATTATAAATATTGGATTATTCAAACCCTAAAATGTTCGATATTCTTTTATTGAAAAAATTATTATCAGGTTACCGATTAGATTTTAAAAATTCTGGAAGTTTAGTCATTTGCCTTATTTATCATTATCTAATAGTCCAAATAGCTCTTCATTAAAAAATATGTCTTTACAATAAAGATGTTTATCAAAAAAATATAGTTCATATAAAGACAATTTCATACATTTATTACTGGCTAGACAATGGATTATTAAATGCCAATACAGCTCAATATACAGGTAACAACGGTTTACTGTTAGAAACAGTAGTGTATAAAGAACTATATCTCAAATTCGGAAGCATTTATAATAACAATATTTATTGTTATACCGAGGCTTCAGGCGAATGCGATTTCATAATTTACCCAGAAGGGGGAACTGCTATACCTATACATGTAAGCTGGTCGCTCACCGACCCAGACACAAGGAGCAGGGAAATAAAAGGATTACTTAAAGCAGCCACATATTGCAAGGTAAATAAAGCCTTGATCATTACCCTCGATGAAGAAGAGGATTTGGATATAGATGGAGTAAACATTCAAATTATACCAGCCTGGAAATGGATGTTAAGGCCCTGAAATTTAATTTAATGAACGGTTAACAAAGTTTTAAGCAAAGATGTCGAATTATAAATTTTAATAAAGCTTAGATAAATATAACATCTGAGCAATCAAGTGGATTTTCCCAGAATTATTTCTCACCATCATAAAACCAATTCATCCTTTTTTTATATTTGTAAATGCCCTTAACTGCAATAAAAGAAGAAATGGATGCCCTTGTGTCCGAATTAAACCAGCACAATTATAATTATTATGTGCTGGCCATGCCTACTATCGGCGATTATGAGTTTGATAAAAAATTAAAACATTTAGCTGAACTGGAAAAAGCAAATCCAGATTTTGCTGACCCCAATTCGCCTACCCAGCGTGTAGGTGGCGATATCACCAAAAACTTCATCACCGTAAACCACAAATACCCAATGTTATCGTTGGGAAATACCTATAACGAGCAAGATCTCCGCGATTTTGACGAACGCATCCGTAAAGCTATCGGCGATAATTTCGAATATGTCTGTGAACTGAAATTTGATGGTTTATCGATTAGTCTGACCTACGAAAACGGCAAACTTTTAAGAGCTGTTACCCGTGGTGATGGTACCAAAGGTGATGATGTAACCAATAATGTAAAAACTATTCATACCATCCCGCACCAAATTAAATCGACCGTTGCTCCTGAACATTTCGAAATCCGTGGTGAGATTTTTATGCACAAAGCAGCTTTTTTACGGCTAAATGCGGCCCGCGAAGAACTTGGAGAAATTCCATATGCAAATCCGCGGAACTTTGCCTCGGGCACGATAAAAATGCAGGATAGCGGGGAAGTAGCCAAAAGACCTTTAGATGGCTTTATTTATTTTCTATATACCGATAAAAATGAATTCAAAAACCACTGGGAAAGTTTAAACGCGGTAAAAGACTGGGGCTTTCATGTTTGCGAACACAACAGATTGGTTTCGAACATTGATGCCGTTCTGGAATTTATCCACCATTGGGAAAACGAACGTTTTAAATTGAGTTATGATATTGATGGGATCGTAATTAAGGTAAACAACTATGCACAACAGCAGGAACTGGGTTTTACATCCAAATCGCCACGTTGGGCAATTTCATATAAATATAAAGCAGCAGAGGTTGAAACGGTTTTAGAAAAGGTAACCTACCAGGTTGGTAGAACCGGGGCAGTTACCCCCGTGGCCAACCTAAAACCAGTATTATTGGCCGGAACAACTGTTAAACGCGCTACGCTGCACAATGCCAATGAAATTGAGCGCTTAGATTTACATGAAGGCGATACGGTATATGTTGAAAAAGGTGGCGAGATAATACCAAAAATCATTAAGGTGAATATGGAAAAACGTTTGCCGGATGCCGTGAAAGTACATTATCTTCATAACTGCCCAGAATGTGGCACCGAACTGATCAGGAAAGAAGGTGAAGCAGTACACTACTGTCCTAATGATGAGGGCTGTCCGCCACAGATTGTGGGCAAAATACAACATTTCATTTCACGCAAGGCCATGAATATTGATGGACTTGGCGACGAAACCATCGAAACATTTTATAAACACGGTTTGGTAAATCACATCAGTGACTTATATACTTTATACCAAAAATCGGATCAATTGAAAACGCTTGATCGCTTTGGGGAACGTTCGATAGAAAACATGCTGGCAGGGATTGAAAAGTCTAAAGAAATGCCTTTCGAGAAAGTTCTCTTTGGTTTGGGAATCCGTTATGTTGGCGAAACGGTTGCAAAGAAAACGGCTGCCGGCGTGAAGAATATCGACAACCTTTCTCAGGCAACCGTAGAAGAATTAATCGCGATTGATGAGATCGGGCAGCGAATTGCAGAGAGTATTGTTGAGTATTTTGGAAAAACTGAGCATTTACAGCAGGTAGAATTACTAAAATTAGCAGGATTACAGTTTGAAATTGAAGAAAAAGTAATTACGCTTGATAGTGACAAACTTATTGGAAAAACATTCGTAATTTCGGGCGTTTTTGAAAACTTTAGCCGCGATGAGCTGAAAGATAAAATTGAGGCCAATGGAGGCAAAATGCTGAGCAGTATCTCCGGGAAATTAAATTACCTGGTAGCAGGCGACAATATGGGCCCTTCGAAATTGGAAAAAGCGAATAAGCTCAACGTTCCGATCATCGGTGATGCCGAACTTTTAGAAATGATAAAATAAAGTGAGAGAATGATTGAATTGGTAAATGACAGTATGTTGTGACATCCTATCATTCACTAATTCAAAATTCAATAATTATAAATTAAAAATGAACAAATTTCAGGGTACTGGTGTAGCATTGGTTACACCTTTCAACACAGATGGATCAGTTGATTATAACGGCTTAAAGAACCTGATTAATCATTTGGTAGACGGAGGGATAGATTACCTCGTTTCTTTAGGTACAACCGGCGAAACCGCTACAATGACCAAGGACGAGAAGAAGAAGGTGTGGGCCTATACTGCTGAAATTAACAATAACAGATTACCTTTAGTAGCCGGAATCGGCGGCAATGATACTTTGGCCGTTGCCGAAGACATTAAATCTTTTGATACCACAGGCTACAGTGCCATTTTATCGGTTAGTCCTTATTACAACAAACCTACACAGGAAGGAATTTATCAGCACTATAAATATTTAGCAGAAATTTCTCCATTGGATTTGATCTTATACAATGTACCAGGCCGTACGGGAAGCAACATGAGTCCTGAAACGACTTGCAGGTTGGCACATGATTTTAAAAACATCATCGCCACCAAAGAGGCTTCTGGAAGTTTTGATCAGTTTAACCAGATTATGAGAGATAAACCTCAGGATTTTCTTTTAATTTCTGGCGACGATCCGATTACTTTACCTATGGTTGCTTTGGGTGCATCAGGTTTGATTTCGGTAATTGGTAATGCTTTGCCTAAGCAACTTTCTGATATGGTTAGACAATGTTTGGCTGGTGATTTTAAAAATGCTGCTCCAGCGCATTTAAGCTTAATTGAGTTTACGCGTTTAGCCTTTGCAGAAGGTAACCCGGCAGGCATTAAAGCAGCATTAAAGCATTTGGACATTTGTGGAGACACGGTAAGATTACCATTGGTTAAAGCTTCTTCCTCTTTAGAAAAATCGATTGTAGCAGAAATAGAAAAACTGAGCGTGGCCGTTTAAATCACGATCTATATTAATTTTAGAACAGATTGTTTGATTTTGCTGAAAAGCAGATGATGGCAATCTGTTTTTTTTTGTGTAAACAAAAAAAAACAGAAATAAATCAGCAGACAATCAAAGGGTTAAGATAAATCCTCAAAACTCCAATTCTTTACAAGTTTTAGGAATATTAAGGGCATCATTATTGAATCGGCATTCATACACACAAATAAACACACACACATGAAAAAATTATTTTTAATTGCCCTCGTGACAGTAATGGCCACGGGCTGCAGTGTTAGGTACTATGAACCTAAATTCAACCTGGGAATGACTGAGCAAGATTTCAAGAATTCCAATCGTTCTGCGACCCAGGTTTATGGGGATGAAAAGGATATGTTGATTTATAGGACATATAATCAATTTACAGAAACCTACACTTTTTTTCGCTTCAGCAAAGCTAAACTTGTACAGTTCGGCGAGGGAGTTTATCCAGATGATTATAAACTTTTACCCTTACAGCAATAATATCTAAGCCAAATATTTTACTGCTGTTAGGATGATCAAACATTTTGTAAAATCAGATTGCTTGGCCTATGATCAGTTTATTAAATAGGCAAAAAAAGACCTTTGAATTAAACTCAAAGGTCTTTTATAAAGATTGCATTTTTATGCTATCAATTTATTTCTTCTTTCCATGAGTAGGTTATCTTGCCACACACCTTTAGCTTTGCCTATTTTTTCCATGTAGCCCACTACCCTGAAGCCGGCTTTTTCATGAATTTTTAATATCGCAGAATTTTGCAGAAATATACCGGCCTGCAACATCCAGATACCTTTTTTTTCACTCTCTTTAACTAAAGCATCTAATAATAGTGAGCCTATGCCCTGGCCTTTATGACCCTGCTTTACATACACTTCTATTTCGCCAACTCCACCTGTATCAAAATTTGCCGACACAGGCAAGAGCGCGCTCCATCCCACAATCTCCTTATCCTGGCAGGCTACAAACCTACAGGTCTTAAGGTGCGAAGCGTCCCAATCTTTCCACGAAATTTCTGGTGTTCTAAAACTTGCAGTACCTGTTTCGATTCCTTCCTGATAGATAGCCCTAATCTCATCCCAATCTCTTGAGCGCATCATTTTTATCATAGTCTTAATTAATTTTGGCCAAATTAGCCTATGAAATCTATAGTGTATGTTTGTTTTATTGCGAAAATAACTAAACATAGGCCATATCTAGTACGATACAGAAACAAGTTTGTCCTGTATTATAAATCGACACAATTATATAATTAAAAGCATCTTTTGAGGGTATTTCTGTAACAAAAACGTTAAGCTAACGTTTTTTTTATTTAGGTTTTTCGAATATTCAACAGGACTCATTCCTACCAGTTTTTTGAAAGAATTATAAAAAGCACTACGTGACGAAAAACCTGCACTGTAAGCCAGTGCCTCTAAGGTAAAATTTTGCATGATATCGGGGTTTCTGATGCTTTCCTTTATCCAATTTACACGGTATTGATTGATGTAATCGATAAAGCTTTTATTAAAGTAGCCATTCAATAAAATAGAAAGTTTATGACTGCTTAAACCTATCTCTTGAGCAAGAGATTGAAGCCTGATATCTTTATGCCTAAACGACTGTTGTTTATTGATATGCTGTTCTAATTTCCGCCTCCATTCTTCCAGTTCTTTATCCCTGTTTTTCCCTGGGAAATTTTTCTGAATGGATAGAAGTGTTGAAGCTTTAACGTTTAATAGCGAAGCAACCAGTTCTAGGGGAAGGCGGTCTAAATAACCAGGGTTAGTTTTGGCAAAGTACAGGTATCTTTCTTTAGCGTTTCCCACCCGAATAATATGTGCCCTTTGCTGGGCATCCCTATAATATTTTTCCAAAACCACCCTGAAGATATAATTCAGCTCGAAGTGATGCAAAAAAAGCCGGTTGAGTTCATTGTTATGCATCGCCAGCAGATGCGTATCCTCAACAGCCACTACATACTCTCACGATTAGCCCGATCCATGAAGCCCTGATATTGAACTTACAAAATCGTTCTCAACAGAAATATAGGTCGTTATTTTTTGTTTATTATGGGAAGTGCAACCCATTAATGCCCCTTTAACAATAAAGTACATGTACTCGCATACTTCGTTCTCGTTAATCAGGATCTGATCTTTTTTAATCATTAGCTGTAAAAGATGCGCTTCAAACTCCTCCACCAACTTCATATCTATTGGATAAACGGCCGACATAATATCCAGGACATGCTTGATATCTTTAGTATCTGCCGGGAAATATTGCAAATATTTTGACACCTTAATACAGTTAATAATGTTTACTGATAACACCAGTTGTTATCTTACTCAGATCGCAAATAGATATAATATAATTGAGCACGAAAATGCAGTCTTTAATTATTCTTTACATTTAGTTCTGTACTCCATAGATAGGAAAAACCATTAAATCTACTTTTTAGGGTATCAATACGAAGAAATATAAGTACTGAAAAATGAAAGCTAACAAAACTTACCGGATGAAGAATAATTTGTCTCACATATTTTAAAAGGATAAAAATATTTGACAGTTATATCACAGAAAAATAAAAG
>NZ_JAVTSN010000073.1:0-22599 GCF_032678585.1 Pedobacter psychrodurus
AGAAGGGTTTCTTAAAAAAATATTTGGAAAGCTGTTTGGGGACAAGGGATACATATCCAAAAATCTGTTCGAAATACTTTTTACTGACGGTATACATCTGGTAACAGGAATACGTAACAAAATATAGAACAGCTTAATGAGCATGAACGACAAAATAATGTTGAGAAAAAGATCGGTCATAGAAACCGTAAACGATGAGCTTAAGAACATCTGCCAGATGGAACATTCAAGACATCGTTCCTTCATCAATTTTGTCGTTAATATTCTGGCTGGATTGGCAGCATATAGCTTCTTCCCTAAAAAGCCATCAATCAAATACCAAACTATTAAAACTAACCAGTTGTACGCATTTTAATTATCGAACTCAGGTTAATAGATTTGTGTAATTCGACCTGTGGCTGCACTATGATCCATATCTTATCATCTTCTTTTTCTTTGACTGAGTCTTGGCAGGCGAATAGGAAAAAAATTAAATATAGCGACGAAAGGATATTGGCAATCTTTTTCATTGAGGAGAGGTTAAGCTTCATAATTCTGTTCAGTTTCACCATTTAACAATGTAGCAGGTTTTTAGTTCTACTTCACTCACATTCTCAAATGAGAAATAATAAACTGATCATTACGTTTCAATTTCTATGCCTGAAATTATATAGTGAGCTAAATGAATTTAGTAGTTAGTTTTTTGTCATAAACTTTTTGAAAAGAAAATATCAATAATGACACTAATCTGGAACGGTTGTTTCAGATTAGTGCTAGGTTTGTTGTGAGTGAAATAACTATGGCAAGAAATGTTGAGTTTAATGAGGAGGAGGCGGTGCAAAAAGCAATGGAGGTTTTTTGGGCAAAGGGCTATAATGGCACCTCGCTTCGCGATTTGACTGATGCAATGAAGATCAATAGCAGCAGCTTATACAATACCATTGGCGATAAGCAGGAATTATTTGTGAAGTGTATTGCGCTTTATACCGAAATTAGAGCAAAAGATTTAATCCAGCGGGAAAAGAGTAAAGCTTCGGCGTTATCCATACTAACAAAATACATAGAGGATTCTGTAAAGATCGTTATCATTGAAAAAAATGGCTGTCTTGCTATCAAAACTGCATTTGAAGGCGCTACTGATGATGCCAGAATCAAAAGTTTAATCAAAAACGATAACGATAATAATTACAAATTTATAAGCGATACCATAGCAAAGGCAATGGCTGCAGGAGACATATCGGATGATGAAAGTCCGGAATTACTTGCGGATTTCTTCATTAGTGTATGGACAGGTTGGTACGAGTCTTATCTGATTCATAGGGATCCTGTGAAGATCAAAAAAATGGCGCAGTATTTTATTAAACAAATTACAAAATAACCTTTTTTTTCTTCTATTCTGAAATGATTGATTCAGAATTGGGATTAAATTTCGTCTTATTTGAAACAATCAATTCAGAATTATAATTTAAAAACATGAGTCAAGAAAATCAAAATCAAGAGTTGCAGGGCAAAATCGCCCTGGTAACTGGTGGAACTAAAGGAATCGGCAAAGCTATTGCCGACAGATTGTCTAAAAATGGGGCGCAAGTGGTCGTGACTGCAAGAAATCTTCCAGAGGATTTAAATCCTGAGCATTATTTTATAGCGGCTGATCTGGCTTTGCCAGAAAGCATAGCCAATGTTGTAGAAGAGATTAACGCGAAGTTTAACAAGGTAGATATACTAATCAATAATGCTGGTGCAAATAATGCCCCTGCAGGAGGCTTTAGTGTATTAAGTGATCAGGATTGGAGTAATGCCCTGGAAATAAACCTCTTTACCGCGATCAGATTTGATAGGGCTTTATTGCCAAAAATGATGGAGCAAGGCAGTGGCGTGATTATTCATATTTCTTCGGGTGTAGGGGTATTACCCCTTTGGCAAACCACCATGCCTTATGCTGCGGCTAAAGCTGCACTTAATAATTATAGTAAGGCACTTTCTAATGAAGTAGCCACTAAAGGTGTTCGGGTAGTTACTGTTTCGCCTGGAGTAATAAATACAGGGGCTATGGAGGGGTTTTTACAGGGCTTAGCTGAAAAATCAGGGGCTAGTGTTGAAGAAATAACAAAACAGCTTATTGCTCAAATTGGAGGAATTCCATTAGATAGAATGGGAGAGGCAGAAGAGGTGGCGAATCTGGTAGCCTTTTTGGTTTCGCCAGGAGCATCATACATCACCGGACAGAATTATGCCATTGATGGTGGAGCTAAACCAGTAGTGTAAACAAGTTAAGGCCTATAAATCACGACTGATTTATAGGCCTTTCTTGATTATATCTTTTGTTTAGAGGATGTGTTATTCGTAAGTCTTATCAATCAAAAATGAAATTGCCTCTTCAATTTCTGATCTACCTGCTACACTTTTTAAGTCCAAACCACAGAAAGTACAGTCGTTTGTAGTGGCGTAAATGTCCAGATAGTAAATTCCTGATATCAGCAATGCAATAACGGCGCGGTATCTTTTCGCATTTTCTTTGAAATGTGGGTCGGTTATACCTTCGAATAACATGGCGCCATTTTCTTCCCGGTTATCAGCGAGCTTTTTTAACGATTTCCTGTTCTCTATCAATCCCCAAAGTATGATTTTCTGGAATTCCTTATTTTTAAAAACATAATCAAATTGAGATAGCAACATCGTTTTTGAAAACGTTTTTCCACCATCATTCACCATAGGGCCAGCGGATTCGTTTTTTACATTGCTCCAAAAATCCTGCGAACGGATATATTCATCGATGAGTTCATCTTTCCCTCCAAAATAGTTGTACATGAGTTTTTTATCCAAACCAGCAGTTCGGGCAATATCATTAACCTTAAGACCTGCAAAACCTTTGGTATGGAGTATTTTCTCTACTGCATCTAAAAACTTCTGTTTACTTTTTTCCTTGTTCCTTAACGTTTTAACCGCTGTTTCCTGTTCCATTTGATGAAAAATTATCGCTCCGGAAAATTACGCAATCAAATTTAAATATTTTTATCACCAATTGGTGATATGTTGTATATTTGTTCGCTGTAAAGGATGCATAAAATAATTATGCCGCTCTACAACATAACCAGCTGCATTAACCTCACCAACAAACAACATGAAAAAGGGAGTTCCAATTACTGAATTATCTGTACAAGAATTATATAAAAGGAAACAAAGTTTGCAAGGCGTACTCATTGGGCTTGGCCTGGTACTGCTTGCTGCCAGTGTGATCATACTTTATCTTGCCTTTTCATCCAAAATGCCAAAGGTGCTTGTTATAGTTCCCATTTGCTGTTCATTAACCTTTTTGCCAGCTTTTATCAGTTTGGGCCAGATTAATACAGAGATTAAAAACAGGAATTCAAAATAGCCACATCGATGTCACCAGATTGCCTAAATTGTGCCGCCCCGATTACGCAAAATTTTTGTCCGAACTGTGGTCAAAAATCTACTACACACCGTTATTCCATCAAACATTTCCTTATACATGATTTTATCCACAGTGTTTGGCATGTAGATAAAGGTATTTTATTTACGCTTAAAGCGTTGTTTACCCGTCCTGGACATAGTGTCCGCGAATTTATCCAGGGCAAAAGGGTACCCTATTTTAGTTTTGTGACGCTCATCCTGCTCATTCTGACGGTATCAGGTCTTATTGCGCCGTATACACACGGCAATATGTCTGATCTGATGCCTCAGGAAAGCAGAACAATGATGAATGATCTCGAGAAATTTATATCTGGCCATCCGAAACTGATCCTGATTATCGCCATTCCGATTTATTCGGTTTTTAGTTTTTTGTGGTTTAGAAAAGCGAGGCTTAATTTTTCCGAACATCTGGTTTTAAATTCGAACCGGATTATTGTGGAGTTGATCGCTGGCCTTCTTGTTTCGGTACTGACCATTTTTTACACCAATAACATTGTACTGGCATTTTTGTACTTCGGTATGCTGAGCTTTTTGGCGCTTATGTATAACATCTGGTTCTTTTATCAGTTTTTTTCTGGATTTAATTATACTAAAAAGGCATTGTTATTCAGGAGTATTCTTGTTCCAATGTCTTATTATTTATTGTCATTTTTGATTGGAGTGGTATTTGCCATTGTTAAAATAAAGCATTAATCATTTTTTCATCTACCTGTGAAAAATAATATTAATACAATTTTAATAATTTCTTTCTTTACTGAATGAGAAATGTCTTAACATTTTTAAATCAAAATTTTATTTGTAGATTTGTAGTATAATGACACTTAAGACATTACATATTAATAATCCATCTGACAAAGTACTTAACTTTGTGAGAAAACTGCAATCAGAAAAGGAAGCAAAATTAAAGCAGCTCGATTCTGAAAGAGAAAAGTATTTCGCGAAAAAGAAGTAATTTTTATGGGTGAAAGGAGGATTATTCCCTTAGTTACTAAGGAAGGGCATAACTACCTTATCCAATTGAGTTTTTAGATAAACATATCCTTCCTAAGGGTATTAGGGCCGATGTGGTAGATGTATTGATTTCGGTTGAAAACAATGTTGGCATCAATAATGGATATACATTATCTCTTCTTGCCGAAATCATGAGAAAGTTCATCTCAGAAAATAATGTTATTCTATATTGTTATTGTGATCATGCCGAAATTGTAAGGAGTGACAAAAGGCAAAATACAAGTCCTCAGGAATATAGGAGCCTTTTGTTTTCTGCAATGTTTGCCAAACAAGGCAATGATGATTATGTAAACCAATTAATCGTAATCAATGATAAAGTGGATCATTACATTCATTTAATTTCCAATAAAAATAACAATAAAGACATAGAATTGTTAAAGCGGGAAGTCCTATCTAATAAGTAAAATTCAGTATTACCGACCTCATTATCCCTATCCATAAAGTTACCAGCACTTAATATTTTCTTAATATTTTTTCAACCTTAAAAGCATTTTGCGCAGATACCTTCGCGTAAAAATAATTTTATGAAGAAGATCGTTTCGCTGATCGCCTTGTTTTGGCTTTCAGTAGGGTATTTGTTGGCCCAGGAGAATCATGTGGTACTAATCAGTATAGATGGTTTACGCCCCGAGTTTTATTTAGACCCACAGTGGGGGATGGTTAATGTACGTCAGGGCATGAAAAATGGCTCTTATGCAGAAGGGGTCCGTGGGAGTTTCCCAACAGTAACCTATCCTTCGCATACCACCATAGTAAGTGGTGTATTGCCGGCAAAACATGGTATTTATTACAATACCCCTGTTGAGCCTTTAGGTATTTCTGGTAAATGGTTCTGGTATTATAAAGACATCAAAGTACCCACGATATGGACGGCTGCTAAAGATGCGGGTTTAACTACTGCAGGCATTAGCTGGCCAGTAACCGTTGGCGCACCAATTGATTATAATCTGCCCGAATATGTAATCCTTCCAAAAGACAAAAGCGAGAAAAAAGACGAGATTAAGGCCATGTCGCAAGAGTCTAATCCAAAAGAACTCTTCCAGGAAGTTCAGGATAATGCCATCGGTAAGTTTGGCGAATATGGTGCTTCCATTGATTTCTACACCAGCGATCAAAATAAGTCGAGAATGGCTGCTTATATTTTGAAACGGTATAAACCTGCTTTTTTAGCTTTGCATATTGCTTTGCTTGATCATTTTGAACACGAGCAGGGCCGTGATGGAGATAAAGTAAGATCGGCTATTGTTGGTGCCGATGTAGCTATTAAAACCATTATGGATGCAGCAGAAGCTGCGGGTATCAGTAAAAATACCACTTTTATTATTACCGGTGACCACGGTTTTGTAGATATTCATACGCAGTTTAACCCTAATGTGATGTTGGCTAAATTGGGTTTATATAGCGACACCAATAGAGAAAACTGGAAAGCCTATTTTCAACAAAGTGGCGGTTCATCATTTTTGCACCTTAGAGATCCTAAAGACAAAACATCGTTAGAAAAAATAAAACAGGCTTTGAGCCAGCTTCCAGAAGGTATCCAGAGAACATTCCATGTGCTTGACAAAGAAGCTTTAACGAAAGCGCAGGGCGATCCAAATGCTTTTATGGCATTGGCCGCGAACCAGGGTTTTAGTTTTGGTGCCGCTGCATCGGGCGAAATGCTTACTCCGGCAAGTGGAGGCACGCATGGTTATTTGCCAACTGATTTTAAAGAAATACAAACTGGTTTTGTGGTGTTCGGCAAAGGCATAAAACAAGGTACGGTGTTGCCATTAATGGGACAGGAAGATATTGCACCATTAATCGCGAAATTGCTAAACCTGAACCTTAAAACCGATGGTGTGTTGTACCCTGGCTTACTTACACCAGCGAAAAAATAATAATAGTTTATACTTCGGTCCGTGGCTTCACGGACCGAAAATTACTTCGAAAAACATGATAAATTTTGATGGTCTGTGAGCCACAGATCATGGGTAGATATTATTTTATGCTTATGGATTGTTGCCTTAGCTGATGTAATTTAAGTGCATTTTCTTTCATTTCAATAAAATCATGTCGTAAGGGTGGGATTTGTAATGTAGCGGTTGCCGGTATTGGTTTAATATTTTTAACATCGTCCTTTACAAATAATTCCAGGTCGAAAGGTATATTCATTCTTGCGTATATCATTCTCACTATGGCTTCCCGACTAGGTGCATTAAACGACATCACACTAAAATCTCTCATGATACTCGTTTCTTCGGGACGATAAATCCCGTGCCCCCGGTAGTAGCCGCCTTCGAAAGCGCCAAGCTGCGGACGATAATTTTTGTACTCCAGTAGCTTAGCCCATTTGATTTTAGTAGGATCTGATGTAATGTCTACATTTGGTAAATAGGGTAGCACATTCATAGGGTAATTATCGGCAATAGCCTCTTCTACATACTCATCGGCAAGACCTGCAAAGCTGTGGCCAGCTTCATGAACTAAGGTAAACCGTGCTAGTTTATTGCTCGAAATTGTGGCAATGCTTCCTCCGGTACCAGCATAACGTTCATCGTTTACCAGCATTACTAAAAGTGCGATTTGATTGGTAGGTACAGCTTTTGCCGCATACTCGTAACATAAATCATAATTGCCGGGGAGTAAATACCGGTCGTTTACAGTGCCAAAGTAAGCATCGAACTTGGTTCTTTGGGGGGTATAAGTATCTGCGGCACCACTAACTTGTGATTCTGCATAAACCTGATAGATATTAAAATAATTTTTATATTGTTTAAATGGTTCTACGCTAAATAGAAAATCTGTGGTCTCCTTTACGAGAGCGTCATACCTGCCATTTTCTTTTAAGTCCTCTTTGGTAAAAGCGTCTCCTATAAAAACAATATTTACACCATCAGGTCTGTTGAATAACATTTTTGAAACCTCTCCATCGTGATGGTAAACAACAGGAGGAGGAAGGGGTGGTGTTGGAAGTTCTTTTTTAGAACAGGATTGTAAGATTAAAAGGCCTAATAATGCAATAAGGGTAGTATTTCTAATAAACATTTGATGTTGAGCTTAATTTAATTTAATTCAAAGTAACGAATGTTATTCGGAATTTTAATCAATTACAGTTGAATACGGTTTTATTTTTCTATTAATTGTGTGAAAAATTACTAGACACTTTACACATGAGGATTCAAGTATTACTATATTCTATACATTGTTTTTTCGTAACTTCTGTTCAAAATGGTATTTTTCGCCAATGGACGTGACTGTAAATTTCCCGACACTCGATATCAGCGAATTTTGGCCAAGCCAGGATGCGGGAAATAATTTGTTGTACCACGAAATAATAGGGGAAAGGTATATCGAAAAACCACACAAGCACGATTTTTTCCTGTTTATGCTTTTTGAAGACGGGAGCGGCACACACAGTATAGATTTTGTAAATCATCAGGTAAAGCCTAAACAGTTGCACCTCTTGTTTCCGGAGCAGATACACAAATGGAAACTCGGCGGAGAAACCCATGCCCACCAATTGATGATCAGTAAAAGTGTGTTCGAAACGTTGGCCAATTCTTTGCGCTTTTCGTTAATCCTATACCAAAATGATCCGGTCATAAACCTAAGTGCTGATGCTTATGCTAAAATCTTGTACGAATTTCAGTGTGTTAGTTCAGAGCTTAAAAAAACAGCAATCTTATGGGAGATCATTGATGCGAGGGTCAGACTTATAGCCCTGTTGATTAGCCGGGAGGCAGAAACACTTTTTAATAACCAAACCGTTTACAAGACTAAACCGGTGCTTTTCAAATACCGCTCGCTGATTGATGTTTATTATAAAAAAGAAAAACTAATTGCTTTTTATGCTGATCGCTTGAATATTTCGGCAAATTACCTGAATATTCTGTGTAAGAAACATTTCCATGAATCTGCAACTGCACTGATCCATGAACGTTTAATTCTAGAGGCAAAACGGATTTTATTAACAACAGAAATTCCCATTAAAGAAATCGCTTTCGATCTGGGCTTTTACGATGTAGCTTATTTTTCCAATTCTTTAAAGATCAGACCCAGATTACCCCTCGTAAATTTAGAGGACAGTCATAGATTAAACCATATTTAATACATTTATTCATCAAATAAATGTAAGTAGTTATAAATGATACAATTTTTAGCATAGATCCTACCATTTGTAAACTGAACAGAACGTTATTTTTGTAAGCAAGAAACCCTGTTATCATGAATCCACAATCCATATCCAGAAAAGATTTTATTAAAAGTTCTTCTATTTTATTAGCCAGCACGTGCTTGCTTTCAGCAGAACAGGCAAACGCAACGCAAAATATAAAAGGGAACTTAGCCGGTAAAACACTGTTATTAAAAAATGTAAAGCTTGAAACCGGATTTGAATACGATGAGGATGAAGTAATCAAAACCAAAACAGAACTTTTTACGGTGGAAATTGAGGATGGCAAGATTAAACAGGTTCTTGCTAATCAGCCCAACGCGAAAGCCATTGATGCAAAAGGATTGTTAATGCTTCCTGCATTTAGGGATATGCACATTCATTTGGATAAAACGTATTACGGATTGCCCTGGCAGGCTCATTTGAAAAAGAATAAGTCTGTAAAAGATATGATCGCTTTTGAGCAACAGGTAATCCCTGAACTTTTAAAAACCTCCATTCCACGTACCGAAAAATTGATCGGATTACTGCAGTCATATGGAACCAGTTATGCACGATCACATGTAAATATCGATCCTACTTCTCAACTGGATTCTTTAAAACATTTGCAAACCGCTTTAGAACATAAAAAGAAATCTTTTGGAGCCGAATTGGTGGCTTTTCCACAACATGGTATTTATTACACCAAATCGGCAGAATTATTAAGAGAGGCCGCCAAAATGGACATTGATTTTATCGGTGGCCTTGATCCGACCTCAATTGATGGGGGGATTGAAAAACACATGGATTTTGTGGTGCAGTTGGCATTGGACCATGGGAAAGGGATTGATATCCATCTGCACGAATCTGGAGAATCTGGAGTGAAAACAATAGAATACCTGATTGCTAAAGTAATGGAAAACCCGGGGTTAAAAGGCAAAACTTATGTGAGCCATGCTTTTGCTTTGAGGTATCTTGATAAAAACAAAACTGAAGAAATCGCCGAAAAATTGGGCGTTGCAAAAGTGGGAATTGCTTCTACCATTCCACTTTCTGGCAATCCGATGCCAATCCCAACTTTATACAAATATGGGGTTGAAGTGCTTGCAGGTAATGATTGTATTGTAGACCATTGGAATACTTTTGGCACAGGTAGTATTTTGCAGAAAGCAAATATAGCTGCTCAGATATATGGTTATCGTACCGAATTTGAATTGTCGAGGATATTAAAGCTTGCAACGGGTAATATCCTTCCATTAGATGACAAAGGGGACAGACAATGGCCAAAAACAGGCGATAAAGCCAATGTGGTGCTGGTTGATGCAAGTTGTTCAGCTGAAGCAGTATCGAGGGTATCGCCGGTTAAATCATTGATCCATGATGGAAATGTAGTGTTCTAATTTCGATTTAGTCGCTATGCATCTCATTATGGCCATAGCTGATTACGCGGGCGAGTTTCCAAAGTCCATCTTTATATTGCCAAACCTGAACAAATTTATAGGTACCACTGATTTTTTCTTTTTGGCCCTTATTGGTATGGTAAAACCGATGGATCCCAATTTCGACAGCACCATAACCTTTTAAAGGATGAACCTCCAAACTGCTTTTGATCAATTCCCTTCGGATATGGTTGCCACGTGCGCACATTTCTTTAATGGATAACATTTCTATGTCTGCACCAACGGCAAGTCCGCCCAGATCGTGGTAAAATTCAAGATCGTCTTTCAGGAATTTTCTATAGGTAACTGTATCGCAGTTATTAAAGGCATTAAATAAAAGACTATCTGCTTTTGCAATGGCTTGATATAAACTGTCGGGTGCAATGGAAGGACTTTTCTGCGCAAAGCTTGAATTTGTAAAAAGACCTATAAATAGGATGGAGAAAAGGATTCTATAATTCATTTGGTTGATGAGTAGACTTGTTTTTTATAACTGAACTAAGCCCAAATGTTTTAAAGAGATAGGTTTTCGTAAATGTTAACGCTGTAAAGCTAACTAATTTTGGCACTTTCAACCGTCTGGATGAATTAAATCTTAAATATTTAGTTAACTTAAACTTATGATTCATGTTAGTCCCGATTTGCAGGAAGAAGCCCGGTTACTCGTTGCTGGTAACCAAAAAATATTGGCAGTAAAATTAATTATTGATCATACACACTGTGGGTTAAAAGAGGCTAAAGACTATATAGATGGATTGCAGGCAGGTGCCAGGAACCCCGGTGTAGCGTATAATAACTTAGATGAACAATTGTTTGCGATTTTAAGTCAGGGCAACAAACTCAATGCCATAAAGTATTATAAAGATACCACAGGTGCGGGTTTGGCAGATAGCAAGGATTATGTAGAAAAATTGATGCAAAATGGGGTTGGAAGTAATAGCCTACAACAAAATAGGAATACCGATATTAAAAATATCATTGCCAACAATGCCATAGAAAGTAATGGTGCGCTTAAAAAATATCTGGTTAAACTGGCCATTATTATTTTCATTGCCATTGCATTAACCTACCTGATGTTTAAAATCTAATTAAGTCAAAATAACTAATGAGTGCCCTGACTTCAGCAATGCGTCACCCAATTTGAACTTGAAGCTTTTTGAATTGGATAAAAGTATCATGATTTTTAAAAACAAGCATCTACACGATTCTCAGAGCGTCAAATTGCGCTTGCGTCACCTGACGCTGAAGTCAGGAAAGTAATGGTGCGCTTAAAAAATATCTGGTTAAACTGGCCATTATTATTTTCATTGCCATTGCATTAACCTACCTGATGTTTAAAATCTAATTAAGTCAAAATAACTAATGAGTGCAATATTTCTGATAGAATGAAAATGTAGCATTTAAAAGTCTTATCTTGATTTTACACACAAATAAATCTTAAGAACATGAAAATTACATTAGACACAAAGTCTCTTTTGTTGGGCTTTTTAGGCGCTGGATTAATGTTTATCGCCATCAGTTTTAAAAATGAACAGAGTCCTTTTATTGGGAAGTACCGCACTGAAGTAAATGCCAATAATATGGTGGTCATCCTTGATACCGAATCTGGAAATTACATTATTGCACCACCTGTACAGCAGAGTGGAAAAACAACCTGGATAAAAGGTGAGTTTAATAAAACATTTAACACTGCTATTGACAATAAAAAAGAACCGAAATAATAGAAATATTGTTGTCATCCTGAGCCTGTCGAAGGACAATTAATGTGTTTCGATAGGCTTTAACATGACATCATGGGTTGAACAAAGACACATTTACTTTACACTTATCCGCTCCACTATAGGTTTACCGGTCGATTCTTCTATGCCTTCTACTTCTGCATACTTTACATTTGGAAGCCAGAAGCTCCCACCTTGTATCCTGATAAATAATCGGCTAACCCTGATGGTGCGGTTGTTTATGGTTACCGAAACATGGTAACTTTTATCGCTGTACTTCTGTAGATAAAAAGGAAGTTTTTTATGCGATACAAACCTAAACTCATACTTGTCTGTTCCCAAAGCTTTTGTATCAATGCCATAAGCGAATTTCCTTTGAATATAACCAAGGTCTTTTTTTTGTCCTTTTTCGCCGTAACGGATCCAGTAAACCTGGATGGGAGATTCCGCATCGATACTGCCGTTTGCTTTGATATTTAGTGCATAGATCAGCGTATTCGTATTTGGATCACGCTGGAGATAAAAAAGCAGGTGATCTACATTTTTTGGGGTGGGAAAGCTGACGGGCGAAGGGTCTTTCGATTGTGCCCATGTTTGAATGGAGCAAAGAAAAAAGCTTAAAACAATTGTAAATAAGATTTTAAATATTTGTGGTGGTGTTAAATGCATTTTAGGCTTTTTTATAGAGGAGCGGGTGGGTTTATATTAAGTATCTGTTTCTTGTTGATCATTTGTATGAATTTTTTCATCTGTTTCGTTTAGCTGTTCATTGTACAGCCGATCCGATTCTGCCTTACAATGTTCGTAGTCATTTAGTTTTTCGCAGGAAGTATTTCCATGGATTTCGAAAAAGTCTCTGATGGATGGATAATCAAAATAAACCGACATATCATAAAATTTAGGTTACCAGGTCAGAAAGAGATAGCTTTTGATCATTCGCTGAAAACAGAAAAAGAATCTGCTTTCAAACTCATCTTCTCTGCAGCTGCAGAAGGAGTTAGCACCTTGTTAATCAACAGGTTGCTAAGACATCAAAGGGCCATTCCCTACGTCTTTCTTGATAAGTATGTATTAAAAACAATAACGTTTTAGACGTCATGGACGGAATCGAACCGCCGTACTAGGTTTTGCAGACCTTTACCTAACCACTCGGCCACATGACTATATCATCTTTCCGGGAAGCTATTTAATTCGCATTTCGAAGAAGACTCAGCAAAAGTAAAAAATAATTACTATAATTTCTATAGAAATAGTAGTTATTTTTTAGATTTCTGATTTTTTACCTGGATTTTATCTCTAATGTGTTGAACTTTAGTTGTTTGATTTCTTTTCTGCGGTTTGTCATCCTAAGTACAACGAAGGATCTTTTAGCAGTTAATTTTAATATTTAATAAAAGATTCTTCACTTTTTTCAGAATGACAGTAGCTCCGCATACTTTATATCTTCCCTTAGCGCTCTTTGGGGTTAAAAACGAAAAATGTAATAGGGGTGATGGAATTGATTATGATTCAAAAATGGTATATTTAATGGTTTGCTATGGATGAACAGAAAGCACAAAACATTTTTCACGTTTACTCATCCTGAACGTAGTCTAGGGATCAATGAGCGATGCCCTAAAGATTCATTCATTCATGTACCCAAACTATATACCCTTCGACTACGCTCAGGGTAACACGATGCGTTACACTCCATGCACTCTGCCCATGTAGCTATCACACTCATTATTACAAATTATTCTACTGTAAATCAGTTGTTTATGAATAAAGTCTATAAAATCTATAGGAATACTTGTGTAAATTGATCAAAGTTTATACTTTTACAAAAAAATACAATAGTTCACTAGCAAATTTACGTTCGATATGAAACTCCGCAGACAACCTCAGCCATATTTTCTGATCAATTATTCAGATCAGTACAACTGCTGTTGCCGCTAATATAAACTAAGGTACGGATCACCTGTTACAGGTTTTCATTCAGATATTCTTATTTAAAAATCCTGGTACCCCGGGGCCTTTTGATAGAATATTATGGTGGTCATGTATTTCAGTCAATAAGTTGCCGGGGTATCAGGAACGGCCTAACTAATCACCACCACTAGTTTAGGTTATTACTCTAATTAATTCACCACCATTAATTAGTTGATTTATACAGAAGAAGGGAGAGTCAGTACTCGTTGAACTTCTAGCAACTTTCCATAGGAAAAAGTGCTCAAACTGATCTAGCAATAGATTATAAATTAACCGATAACATTAAACTCATCGTTTCCTGTTAGGGATTTCATTAAAGCAGAAACAACTGTAAAAACAGCTGTATGTATGCGTCTGGATTTTTCTAAGGGAGATTTGAGCCTTGTTATTAAAAAACTCTAAAACGATAGTGTTTAACTAATAATGATGATTATGAAAACGAGAATTACCTCAAAAATCGCATGCCTAACCACCTCAGTATTGTTACTGGGAGGCATTGCATCAGCCAAACTGGCAAAACCTTTTCCTAAAGAAGGCATCTGGAGGGGCGAGTTTAGTGTAAGTGAATCAAAAGTGCCCTTTAACTTCGAATTGAAGGGAAAAAATCCTCAGACCGCTATTTTAACGTTAATTAATGGCTCCAGACGGGATGATTTTCATGTAGAACGCCGAGGCGACGATTCGATCTATGTAAAAATGAATACCTATGATGCAGCTCTGGTTGCAAAGATCGAAACCGATGGTACCTTATCGGGCGAATACCGCAGTCTTGTTCCTGGTTTCAGAGGCAATTCTCTTCCTTTTGTAGCCGAGCATGGAAAAAGTTACCGCTTTGTAGAACCAGGCAAAGACATCGCGCCAAAACACAACATTTCTGGTAAATGGGAAATAAAAACCTATACCAAAGAGGCTGTGCCGGCATCTATTGCCTTATTAAAACAGAATGGAAACAAACTTACAGGTGTAATCATGACCGTTGTTGGCGATACCCGTGAGCTTGAAGGTACCGTTCAGGGTGATGAATTTGAATTGTCAGGTTTTACCGGGCCTAGTCCGTTTATTGTGAGGGGAAAAATAAACGACGATAACAGCATTAGTGGAGAACAAGGATTTGGGATCTATAAAAACCTGAAATTTGATGGTCAACGTAATGAAAATGTCGAACTTCCAGATCCTTACAAACTTACATTCCTTAAAGAAGGTTATAAAAAACTCGATTTCACTTTCCCAGACCTTACAGGAAAAAATGTTTCCTTAAGTGATGATAAATACAAAGGTAAAGTGGTAATTATTGAAACGATCGGTACCTGGTGCCCGAACTGCACCGATCAAACCGTATTCCTTTCGCCCTGGTTTAAAAAGAACCAAAAACGTGGTGTTGAAGCCATAGCAATCGGTTTCGAACAAAAAGATGATCTTGAATATGCGAAATACACATTGGGCAAACTGAAGGAGAAGTATGGCATTACCTATGATATCCTTTTCGGAGGTATTGCCGATAAAAAAGTAGTGGCCGAAAAACTGCCTGCGTTAAATAAATTCATCGCTTTTCCAACCACCATCATTATCGATAGAAAAGGAAATGTAAGGGAAATTTATACCGGTTATACCGGAACCGTAACCGGAAAATATTTTAACGATTATGAAACCAAATTCAATAAAGTGTTAGATGAACTAATTGCGGAACCTGTACCCGAAAAATTAGCTGCTGCAGAAACACTAAAAAGTAAATAAAACCAAACCAACTAAACTAAATATTGGGCTGCATCTTATGCAGTCCATATTTTAACCTACACTAAAACTTTAAAAGATGAAAAACAACTTTGCTAAAATGCAGGTGCTGGCTTTGGCATCCCTCATTTCTACGGCGGCTTTTGCTGCAAATAAAGTGCATGAAGAACCAAAAGCAGCCAAAAAATTTATAAAAGAAGGAATATGGCGCGGTGTTTTTAAAGTAGCCGAAACAGAAGTGCCCTTTAATTTCGAGTTAAAAGGAAAAGATGCCGAACATGCCACATTTACATTGTTAAACGGAACACGCAGAGACGATTTCCATATCAAATATCTAGGTCAGGATTCTTTGTTTATTAAAATGAATACCTATGATGCCGCTTTGGTAGCCAAAATAGAAAGTGATGGCAGGATCTCTGGCGAATATAGAAGCCTGGTACCGGGTTTGCAGGGCAATGCCTTACCTTTTACCGCCGAGCAGGGTAAATCTTATCGTTTTGTAGCACCTGGAAAAGATGTTGCACCTACCGCAAATTTGACTGGTAAGTGGGAGTTTAAGGGATTTTCTAAAGAAGCCGTTCCAAACAAGGTAGCCATATTAAAACAGAAAGGAAATAAACTCACAGGTGTAATTATGCAGGTTACCGGCGATAGCCGTGAGTTAGAGGGCACCGTACAGGGAAACCAGTTTGTGCTTTCCGGTTTTAGCGGTCCTAGTCCGAAAATTTATAAAGGCACCATTAACGAAGACGGTACACTTTCTGGTGAAATTAGCCAGGGCATTTACGATAACCTCAAGTTTACTGGTGTAAAGGATAGTCAGGCAGAACTGCCAGATCCTTATAAACTTACGCATTTAAAAGAAGGCGTTAAAAAGCTTGCTTTTACCTTTCCTGATCTGAATGGCAAGCCTGTTTCCTTAACAGATGAGAAATATAAAGGTAAAGTGGTGATCGTTGAATTAGTGGGTACCTGGTGTCCAAATTGTACCGATCAAACCGTATTTCTTTCTCCTTGGTTCAATAAAAATGCAAAAAGAGGTGTAGAAGCCATTGCCATTGGTTTCGAACAGAAAGACGACCTTGAATATGGAAAATATACCCTTGGTAAACTTCGCGACAAGTACGAAATTAAATACGATATCTTATTTGGCGGATTGGCCGATAAAAGATTGGTTGCCGATAAACTTCCAGCCCTGAATAAATTCATCGCATATCCAACAACGATTATCATCGATAGAAAAGGAGAAGTACGCGAAATATATACTGGTTACACCGGAACCGTTACCGGTAAATATTATGACGACTACGAGAAAAAATTCAACAAGGTTTTGGATGAATTAATCGCAGAACCAATACCATCAGCGGCCTACTTTGAGGCGCAGGCAACGGGAAAATAGCTAAACCACCTAAACTAAAAACCATAAAATAATGTTACAGTACAAAACGATTGCACTAATTGCTACCACCATCGTAGCTGGATCTTTAATCACTTTAAAGGGGCCAAAACCTAACCTTAAAGCACCTACCGAAACTACGGTAAGGAAATTGGTAACCTATAAGGTAAATGCCGAACAGAGTAAACTTACCTGGTTGGCGAAAAAAGTAACCGGAGAACATTCAGGAACGATCAATGTGACTTCAGGATCGCTGGCCCTGGATAATAAAGTGCTTAAAGGCGGTAGCTTCGAACTCGATACCAAAACCATTGCGGTTACTGATCTTACCGATAAAGAAACCAATGCGAAACTCTTGGGCCATTTAAAAAGTGATGATTTCTTTGCCGTAGAAAAGTTTGGCAAGGCAAATTTTAACATCACTTCAGTACAAAATACCGGAGCAGGAACTTATGATGTTAAGGGTAAACTTACCATAAAAGGCATTACCAACGAAATCAGTTTCCCGGCTACGGTTAAACAAGAAGGCAACAAAGTAATCGCCAATGCAAAAATCATTGTCGATAGAACCAAATATGATATCAAATTCAGGTCTAAAAGCTTTTTTGAAAATCTGGGTGATAAAACCATCTATGATGATTTTGAACTGAATGTACAGCTGATAGCCAATAATTAAAAAATCTCTCTTGTTAGGTTAGTCGAGAACGGGAGGATGTTTATTCTCCCGTCCGCTAGCTAAGAAAGTAGCCCAAAAGTGCCGTCATTTCGAGCGAAGTGCAACGCAGTCGAGAAATCTATCTCGAGGTAGATCTCTCTGTTCCGCTTTGCTCCAGTCGAGATGACGACGCTTTCAATGGAGTCTGTCAATTGTATTCCGGTCGAGATGACTACACATTATAACATGACGCCTAGATATTACCCGAACCAAAGAAATTAATGAAAAGAAGCAAAATAATAATTTCCCTGACCTTAGTTGTAGTGGTGTTTTTAATGGCCGGATTTGGTGCAGATGATCCCACTGTGATTAACAGCAAGGAGCGATTAGGCGAAAAGCTGTTTTTCGATCCGATCCTTTCTAAAGATAAAAGCATTAGCTGCGCTTCGTGCCACAAACCTGAGTTTGCTTTTGCGGATACAGCGAGAGTGAGTTTAGGGGTTGGTGGAACCAAAGGAACGCGTAATTCGCCATCGGTAACCAACCTTTCGGGGAGGCCAAACTTGTTTTGGGATGGCAGGGCTGCTTCATTGGAAGATCAGGCTTTACAACCCATCATTAATCCGGTAGAAATGAACCTGCCCATTGCTGATGCCATTGATCGCTTGCAAAAAGATAAAGATTATGCTGCATTGTTCCAGAAAATTTTTAATGCACCCCCCACACAAAAGAATTTGCTGCTGGCCATAGCGTCTTTCGAAAGGACTTTAGAAACGGCAAACAGTCCTTACGACCGGTACATTAATGGTGATGGCAAGGCCATATCCGAAAATGCAAAACGCGGAAGGATGTTGTTCATCGGGAAAGCCAATTGCAACAACTGCCACTCAGGTGAAGATTTTACTGCCGACCGTTTTAAAGGTATAGGTTTGTTTAATGGTTCCGACCTGAAGGATCAAGGCCGTTTTGAGGTGACGGGCAATCCAGAACATAAAGGGCATTTTAAAATCCCTGGTTTAAGGAACGTTGGCATTACAGCACCGTACATGCACAATGGCATGTTTAAAACCTTAAAAGAAGTGATTCAGTATTACAATAATCCAGATGCGGTAATCAAAGATGGCAAAAACAGAGATCTGGCATTAAATAAACCATTGGGTTTGAGCGAAACTGAAATCAATGACATAGAAGCTTTTTTACTTTCACTTACCGATGATAGATTCAAAAAAAACTAGACCATAAATAGGCATATAAACAAGGCCAAAAATCTTTAGAATTTAATTTTAATCTTAATTCCCACTATAAGGTGGACGGCCATAGCTATGTCTATTCCAAAATAAACAACATGAAGAAAAAACTACTTTTTATATTATTATTGAGCATACTTACCTACACGAAATTATCTGCCCAACAACGGATCATTACCGGAGTGGTGAGTGCGGCAGAAGATCAATCGCCATTACCCGGAGTATCGGTGAAAATTAAAGGACTAGATGGTTCTACTGTTACCGATAAAGACGGGACATTTAAAATTTCGACCAAAAACGGGCGTTTTCTTGAAGTTTCTTATATCGGTTATAAAACAGCCACGGTAGAAATCGGATCGGCGACCAAACTCAACATTTCACTTGAACAAGCCGATAATACTTTGAGTGAGCTGCAGATTGTAGGTTCGCGGAATGCCAACCGGACCAAACTAAACTCACCGGTTCCAGTGGATGTGATTGATTTAAAGACGTTACAGCAAAATTCTCCACAGGCCAGTGTAACGCAGTTGCTCCAATATGTATCGCCATCTTTCCACTCCTCGGTTTCCGGTGGTGGTGATGCCGCATCGGCAACGTCTACCGTACAGCTGAAAGGTTTGGGGGTAGATCAGGTATTGGTTTTGGTGAATGGTAAAAGAAGACATAAAAGTTCGAATATCAGTTGGGGCGGTTTGGGTAATGGTGCTACCGGATACGATCTGAATGCCATTCCGGTAGGTGCTATAGACCGTATTGAGATTTTAAGAGATGGTGCGGCTGCACAATACGGATCGGATGCCATTGCAGGTGTAATCAACGTGGTGCTGAAAAGCAATTCGGATGAAATTACCGCAAGTACAATAGAGAGTATCCGCCGTAGGGGTGATGGATTAACCACCCGAACAAATGCCAATATCGGCCTTAAGTTAGGCACAAAAGGCTTTCTTAATGTTACTGGCGAATATGCTACACAGGCGGTGTCGCTTCCATCTGGAAATGATGCTGATGGCATATACATTGGTCCGGCTTACGGTGGGGGAGCCAATACCAGAGGGTTTGATCAGATTTATACCAAAGAAATTGACGACGCCATTATTGCCAGTCGTGGCATCGATCGCCATTTTTTTGATCAGCGTGGCTCAACCAATAAATCAAAAGATGGCTTATTGTCTTTTAACGCGGCAATTCCGTTGAAAGATGGTTTTGAAGTATATTCATTTGGTGGCATTAGTCACCGCAATTCGCAATTTACTGCGGTTTACCGTCTGCCAGGATGGACTGAAAGGAACAACACCTTTGTTTACCCCGATGGATTTTTGCCAGCCATGGACAATATTATCACGGACCAATCTTTTGCTGTGGGCGTAAAAGGCAAGGTAAGCGGATGGAATTTTGATGTTTCGAATGTGTACGGACGAAATGCTTTCGACAATATCATCAGCAATACGCTGAATGCCAGTTTGGGGCAAAAAACACCGCGTACATTCAATGCGGGCAGTTATAATGCCTCGCAGAATAGTGGAAGTTTAGATTTCTCCAGGAAATTTGATAAAGTACTTAAAGGATTAAATGTTGCCTTTGGCGGTCAGTATAGAGTCGAAACTTATCAGATTATTGCAGGAGAAGAAGGTTCTTATTCAAAAGCGGATCTGAGTACTATTTATTCCATTGGTTATACTACAGGTGGTATTCCATATTTTGTAGCTGCAGGCAGCACGCCTTTAAACGGACTTTCACCGGGTTCTCAGATCCATGCGGGGTTTAGGCCTTCCAATGAGGTAAATGTGAAACGTTCCATTTCTGCGGCTTATGCCGATCTGGAATTGAACGTAACCGACAAATGGCTTTTATCAGGTGCCGTTAGGGTAGAAAACTATTCTGATTTTGGAAGTGTAACCACCTATAAGGCAGCAACTCGATATGGTTTTGCCAAATGGCTGGCCGTGCGTGGCGGTTTTAACACAGGTTTCAGGGCACCGGATCTTGCACAGTTTTATTATACTGAAACGTCTACAACCTTTCAAAATGGTGTAGCAATCGATCAGGTTACCGCAAATAATGTAAATCCAGCCACAAAAGCTTTGGGAATCCCATCACTTCAACCCGAAAAATCGAAGGGTTATTCTGCGGGGATTACTTCTCAACCGATCCAAAATGTAGAAATTACAATTGATGGTTATCAGGTTGATATTAATGACAGGGTAGGCAATACCGGACGTTTTTCTGCCACAGATACTAATCTCCCTGCCGACGTTAGGGCATTATTTGTGCAAACGGGCACCGTACAGGCCAAGTTTTTCTATAATTCATTTAGTACAAGAACCAGAGGGATCGAATTTACAGGAAGTTACCGCTTTTTACTTCCAAACGGTGGTAGTGTAGCCTTTTTGGCAGGGGCAAACCTGCAAAAAACAACATTAACAAAAGTGAATACTCCAAAAGGACTTGAGGCCTACCGTTATATTATTTTTGATGAAAGTGAGGAAGTCCGGGTAACCAGAAGTATTCCAAAAACTAAAGTTACCCTTCAGGGAACTTATAACATCAACAAGTTTAACTTTTTATTGCGTAGTGTATATTTTGGGCCGGTATCGGCAGTGAGCCAGTTAAATGCTAACTTTCCTAAGCCAGATTACTATTATCAAACCTATAGCCCGATATGGATTACCGATATCTCTGCGGGATATAAAATCACACCAGTATTGCAGGCAACAGTTGGCGTTAATAATGTATTTAATGTTCAGGGCGATTATTCCATCCCTGCACCCGGAAGCAATATTACCCGTACCAATGCGCCAAGCGCTGCACAATCGGGTACCAGTACAGGTTTACAGCCATTTATCAGACTTTCGGCCACTTTTAAATAAGATAACACATGAGAATTTATAAATTTCCAATATTACTTTTTGCATTAGCTACTTTCTTGTTTATTTCTTGCAAAAAGACAGATTACCTTGATATTAATGCAGGCGATCGACCCGCTTTAAGTGCAAAGGTTAAGTTTATCAATGCAAGGCAATCAACCACGGCCGTTAATTTCTGGGATTTTACCCGAAAAGTTACGGCAACGGCGCTTCAACGGAATACAGCTACTGGTTATCTAGATACCCAGTTTGGAAAAGTACAGTTCAACCTCACCGAGGGAACGGAACCTTCGTACAAGGCTTCCTACATTTTCGGCGGCAGTGCAAATTTTGTGCAGGAAACCAATTCGGCTTCGTTTGCAGGTCCGAACGGGCCTATTGCAAATTTTGCCCATAGTTTGTTCTCTGTGAAGAAAAGGTTAACCAGTACCTTAAACCCAGGTAATATCGACAGTTTGATCCTCGTTTATGACGACCTTACGCTTCCTGCCAGTGGTAAAGCCAAAATCCGGTTTGCTAATTTTTCGCCAGATGCACCAAAAGTTGATCTGACTTATGCATCAGGTACAGCAATATTTGCCGGAGTAGCTTATGGCAACTTTGGCAACCAGACCCTCATTCCCTATACTGCTGGTAAAGCACCTGCAGTGATTGAAGGTTTAACGTGGAAAACCTTAGGTCCTTTTAAAGAAGTAGATGCAGGCACTAACCTGAGCTTACTGGTAAAGGATAATACGACTAAGGCGACCATTCCACTCACGAATAGTGCATTAAATGCTGCAACTTTTGAAAACGGAAAAATTTATACCATTTACATTAATGGTTCAGTTGTGGGAGCACCTGGTATTACAGCAACTATAATTACGCACAATTAAGCATATAATATTTTCGGTCGGTGAGACACCTGACCGATAGAAAAAACTCCTGGTTCATAACAGGTTTATATTTGGTTAGAAGAAAGGGGCATGTCTGGATAGAATGCCCCTTTGTTTTATCTACGATGGTCCTCGTTTGTAATGAGGAT
>NZ_JAVTSN010000074.1:0-22328 GCF_032678585.1 Pedobacter psychrodurus
ACCATCATCATTCTAACAGCATGCATTCGGTCGTGAATGCTTCAAGGCACAACGGGACTCTAACCCTATAGTCGATTGCCATGCCCGGCGCACACAAAAAAACCCTCTCCAAGATTTAACTTGCAGAGGGTTCATATTTTAAGTCCCCTTTAGGGGATTTAGGAGTTAAGCATCAATTTTAGCATATTTTGCATTACGCTCGATAAACTCTCTACGTGGAGCAACTTCGTCGCCCATTAACATAGAGAAAGTATGATCACATTCTGCGGCACTTTCGATAGTTGCTTGTAATAAAGTACGTGTAGCTGGATTCAAAGTGGTATCCCAAAGTTGTTCTGCGTTCATCTCACCCAAACCTTTGTAACGTTGGATGTGAACACTATCTTCTTTACCATTACCTTTAATGCGTTGTACAGCCGCATCGCGTTGTACATCATTCCAGCAATATTCGAAATCTTTACCTTTTTTAACCTGATAAAGTGGTGGCGATGCGATATAAACATAACCTGCTTCGATTAAAGCCCTCATATAACGATAAAAGAAGGTTAAGATCAAAGTGGTAATGTGTGAACCATCAATATCCGCATCCGTCATGATTACGATTTTATGGTAACGTAATTTTGTTAGGTTTAATGCTTTATCATCTTCAGGCGTACCGATACTCACACCGATTGCCGTAAACATATTCTTGATCTCGTCGTTTTCGTAGATTTTGTGCTCCATCGCTTTTTCCACATTCAGGATTTTACCTTTTAAAGGCAAAATAGCTTGAATATTTCTATCGCGACCTTGTTTAGCGGTACCACCCGCAGAGTCACCCTCTACTAAGTAAATCTCGCATTTTTCAGGATCACTGTCAGAGCAATCGGCAAGTTTACCTGGTAAACCAGAACCACCCATTACACTTTTACGTTGCACCATCTCACGAGCTTTACGTGCCGCAGCACGTGCCGTAGCAGCTAAGATCACTTTGTTGATGATCATTTTAGCTTCTTTTGGATTTTCTTCCAAATAAGCACCTAAAGCTTCACCAACAGCAATATCAACAGCTCCCATCACCTCAGAATTACCCAATTTGGTTTTGGTTTGCCCTTCAAATTGAGGTTCTTGTACCTTAACCGAAACTACAGCTGTTAAACCTTCTCTAAAGTCATCACCAGTGATTTCCATTTTCAGGTTTTTCAGTAAGCCAGATTTATCCGCGTAACTTTTCAGTGTACGTGTTAAACCTCTACGGAAACCTGCAATGTGAGTACCCCCTTCATGTGTGTTGATGTTGTTTACATAAGAGTGCACATTTTCTGAATAACTATCATTGTATTGGAAAGCCAATTCAACCGGAACACCATTTTTAATACCATCGATATAAATCGGTTCTGGCAAGAAAGATGCACGGGTTCCATCCAAAAAGGTAACAAACTCTTTTAAACCGCCCTCTGATTCAAAAACTTCCGACAGAAAAGTACCGTCATCCAATTTCTCACGCTCGTCAGTCAACGTTAATTTAATTCCTTTATTCAAGAAAGCCAGTTCGCGCAAACGACCTGCTAAAGTATCGTATTTGTACTCAGTGGTTTGCGTAAAAATAGTCGCATCAGGACTGAAAGTTACGATGGTACCACGTTTATCGGTAACACCAGTTTCTTTTACATCGTATAAAGGTTTACCAATATTGTATTCCTGCATCCAGATTTTACCTTCGCGGTGAACCTCGGCTTTCAAATGTGTAGATAATGCGTTAACGCAACTTACCCCCACACCGTGCAAACCTCCAGACACCTTGTAGGTATCTTTATCAAATTTACCACCAGCGTGTAAAACCGTCATTACGATTTCTAATGCCGATTTATTTTCTTTTGTATTGATCCCGGTTGGAATACCACGACCATTATCTTCAACCCTGATGGAGTTACCTTCTAAAATTCTAACATCGATTGTATCTGCATGACCGGCCAAAGCCTCATCAATTGAGTTATCTACAACCTCGTAAACCAAATGGTGTAAACCTTTTACACCAGTATCACCTATATACATTGAAGGGCGCTTACGCACCGCTTCTAAACCTTCTAAAACCTGTATATTATCTGCCGAATAATTTGACTTTAAATCCTGTTCTTCGCTCATATTTTAATTAAAAACAATAAGTATCAAAAATACGGAAATTTTGCCATTTAACCCAATATGTGGATAAGTTTTAGGGTGTGAAAAAGCGATATTGTCTCTGCACTAAAACATTAGGCATAAAGCAGGTTAAGGTTATTTAAAAGGGTTTTGAAAAGCAAATCAAACCTTATAAACTCCCATAAAACGACCATCTCATTAGCCACCCACCAGACGTTCCTACGGAACGAAACGCCAATTGTGCAATTGGCTACCCACCAATCGTCCCGCTGGGACGCCAAGGATTAATTTTCACATCGCAAACCGTTCCGTAGGAACGACTCATGGGTACATAAAAATAAGAATATTTTCTTCGTTCCTTAGGTACTATCCACAATCGTCGCGCTCGGTAACATCAAAAATTTAAAGGACTTAAACCACAGATGTATACGATAAACACGGATTATATCCCGCCTGAACAGCCGGGCAGGTGTGTATATCCTTTTTATCTGTGGTTAAATTATGTTTATCTATAACCAAGGCGTAACTTAACAAAATTGCCATGTGGGACGGCAAGGATTAATTTCCACATTACGAACCGTTCCGTAGGAACGACTCATGGGTAGAAAAAAAATAGAATGTTTTTTTACGTTCCATCGGAGCGTTTGGTATTCTGAGATTTGCTATTTCCGCCCTGCAAACCCAGATAGCATCACTGGCCTTGCCACCTAAACCCGATGGCAGCGGGCATGAAGTAAAGCGGACAGCGGGTGTAACCTAAAAATGAAATGCCGGGCCTGATTTTCAAAAAAAACGAAATGAATTAAGCGGAACTGGAAAAGAAGCCATCAAATTTTGCGGTCTTAGTTATTTATGCGATTGGCTTTAAATTGGATATAAAAACTAATTTATATAAGTTTGTTAAAATTTATTAAACAATAATGGAAAAAAGAACCTTCAAAACCTTTGGTTTATTTGCAACAGCAACATTAATAACAGCTTTTTCTGCATGCCAAAACAAAGACACTAAAACTACTGAAACTAAAAAAACAGATAGCTCTACCGCAGCAGTTTCTGCAACTGAGAAAATTGTATTTGTAAACCAAGACTCTTTATTAAACAAATACGAATATTACAAAGACTTAAAAACAAAATTTGAGGGTAAAACCAAAAATGCACAAGCAGATATGCAGGCAAAAGGACAGGCTTTTCAAAGAGAAGTTGCTCAATACCAACAATCTGCATCAACTTTAGCTGCCGACCAACGTAAAAGCACTGAAGAACGTTTGGCACGCAAGCAACAAGAATTACAAACCTACCAACAAAATGCTGGTGGTGCTTTACAAAACGAACAAGCTGTAGAAACCGAAAAGCTTTATGATAAAGTTGCTGGTTACTTAAAAACATACGCAAAAGAAAAAGGATATAAAATGGTTCTTTCGTATACCAAAGGAAGTACAATTTTATTTGCCGACGAAAGTTTAGATGTTACTTCTGATGTGATTAAAGGTTTAAATGCCGAATACACTAAAAAGTAAGCAATAAAATATTTAGTTAAGATGCTCCGAATAAATCGGGGCATTTTTTTTGTGTTATTAATTTATGAATTAACTATTGATTCGTTAAGATAGATTTTAGGAAACAACAATGGAAAACAAGAATCAACACCAGGAATATATGCAGATGGCAATTGACCTGTCTGTACAAAATGTGAGCGAAAGTATTGGCGGGCCTTTTGGTGCAGTAGTGGTAAAAGACGGTAAATTGATTGCCAAATCGGCAAACAAGGTAACCTCAAGCAACGACCCTACGGCACATGCTGAGGTTTCGGCAATCAGACTGGCCTGTACCGAACTGAATACCTTCGATTTAAGCGGTTGTGTAATTTATACCAGCTGCGAACCCTGCCCGATGTGTTTGGGCGCCATTTACTGGGCAAAAATTGATACCATTTATTATGCAAACACTAAAGTAGATGCCGAAAACATTGGCTTTAGCGATAAATTCATTTACGAGGAGCTGGATAAAAGCATGGAAAACAGGAGTCTGCCGGTGATACAACTGATGCGGGATGAAGCCCTGGCTGCTTTTAAACTATGGGAAACTTCGCCGATGCGGATTGATTATTAAATAAAAAAGGTGCAGATTTAATCAGCACCTTTTCCTTTTTAAATGGAGAGGCTTATTTACTCGTTTCTTTTGGTGCCAATAAACTGATCATCGAATCTATTTCTTTCACCACACCGTCATCAGAGCCAGAGAAACCTACAGCTTTAAACCTGATGCTTCCTTCTCCATCGATTACGAATTTAGTTGGGATCCCATCAACCTTGTAGGCACTTACCACATCGAACTTTGAAGGGTCTTTTGCGTTTTTGGTATCGTACAACACATTAAAATTGTATTTCTTTTCAGCGATAAAATCGGTCACCAGTTTTTCTCTATTGTCTTCTGTTTGCCAGGTATTTACAAACAAAAACACCACATTTGGGTTACTCGAATACTTTGCCATTGCCTTTTGCATCCCAGGAAAAGAGGCCACACACGGGCCACACCATGTTGCCCAATAATCCAGAATTACAATCTTTCCTTTTAAGCTGGCTAAACTTACCGTTTCGCCTTTGAGGTTGGTTAAAGAAAACGCCGGTGCAGGCATTTTAATCATTTTTTTGGACCACTCTACTTTTTCCTTTTCTAAGGCTGCTTTTTCTAAATTGGCGATATAAGTTTCGTAAGTTCCTTCTTTCTTTAATGAAGTGTAAAGCGTTTTGAAGATTCTTTTTAAAGAGTCAGTAGCTTTCCCTTCTTTTATGACCTTTTCGGCTTCAGCATAGGCTTTATCTTTATTGCCCGTTAAATTTAAATACATGATGTACCGTTCGTTTCCACCAGCGTCGTTATAGGCTTTAGCTTTTTCCTGATAAGCCAATGCTTCTTTGTTATTACCCTGATGATGCAGCAACAGCGCATATGTATCGGCATACATGGCATAAGCCCGATCAAGCGATTTTATGTACTCATCTTTTGAAGAGAAATAAACTGGTACTTCACCATTTTTAGCTTCTTCTATCAAATCGAGAGATTTTTTAGAGAATTGTGTTGCTAGTTCCAGGTTTTCTTTTTTCTCAGCCGATGGCCATGCAAAAGAATTATACAAATTGGCCTTGGTTTGTTTATTGGTCACTTTACCAGCATAAAGCTCAAATTTATCGGCATTTTTTGCCTGTATACTTGCGTTTGCCAAAATGCCATAAATTGAATTTAACTTATCTGCATCTGCTTTTTTGCTGGCATCAAATTTAAATTTAGCAATCATATCAGTTGCTTTTTGCTCTTGTGCTGCAAAATCTTTGGTACCGTAAAGTGCGTTCATTCCTTCTCCATAGGCGTAATTTCCTATAGGATATTTTTTAAGTAATATCACTTTCACCGAATCCGACTGAGTTTTTTTCTTCAGTAGGCTGTAAAGACCCAAAACGGCACTCAAGTCTTCTTCTTTTGGCTCTTTTAGTTTTGATAAGGTGGAAATGTTCTGGTTAATCAGCTTTGTTCCGTTATCTTTATCAGCCTTATACTCCAGCGATAAATATTGTTGTAGATTTTTCTTTTTCAGTTCGGGTTTTAAGGCAAATGCCTGTTTATATAATGAAACGGCCTTTTCAGGGTCAAGAGTAAGTCCGAGATAATAGTTTCCAGCTAGTCCGTATAAAAAGGCCTCATTAAGATAAGCCTCTGCAGATACTTTACCACCTTTGCTAAACTCCAAAACATAACCTGCTGGTGCTTCATCTTTTTGATCGTCTACAGAAAAAGCAAGTCCGACTATTGTAACACTATCTGGTGTCGAAATTTCTCCTTTATAAATCGAACCCTCCTTAACCAGTTCTATTTTGGCATTTTTAGGATTCGATTTTGAAAAAAAAGTATAACTGGTACACTTTACATCGGCCAAGTTTTCGAGATTGGTCCCTTTTGGTTCGTATGTAAATTTAACCGTGCTTCCCGCCGCAGGTTTATCGGCAGAAAATTTTACACCCTGCGCATTTGCAGCTCCAGCAGCCAATACCAGCAGGCATAACATTTTTAAGTTTTTCATAATGAAAGAATTAGGTTTGAATTAGGTAAACTAAAAATACAGTTTATCTTTCATTTTTCATAGTTATTTCATGTTAAATTTTAAGGAATAATTATTGCAGTGAATTGTGATGACCTACGAACAAAAAATAAGCAGTGAGCTGGATTTCTGGAAGTTTAAAACCTTAAAGAAACCTTCTCTTTTTAGTAAGGTGACTGATAAAGTTCAGAAGAAAATTAACAGTTATATTCCAGATAAGGTTCACAATGCAATCACTACAGCCATAAAACAAATGGTAAAGGCCGTGCTTTTTGGTTCAACATTCACCACATCGAAACCCATTACCGACTTAACTTTGATGCACCGCGAAGCATTGGTTAAACAGAAGATAGACAATTATAAAAAAACAGGTGCTGCCGAAGGTGGAATTACAGGTGCCGGAGGCTTTTTAATGAGTTTGGCCGATTTCCCACTATTACTGGGCATCAAGATGAAAATGCTTTTTGATATTGCGGCGGTTTACGGTTATGATGTTAAAGATTACCGCGAACGTTTATACATTCTGCATATCTTTCAACTGGCCTTTTCGAGTAAAGAAGAAAGTCAGCATATATTTGTAAAAATGCAGAATTGGGATGACAAAGCACATCAGTTACCAACAAATATCGACGAATTTGATTGGCTTACCTTTCAACAGCAATACCGCGATTACATCGATTTAGCCAAACTGGCTCAGATGCTTCCATTTGTAGGCGCAGCGGTGGGTGCCGTTGCAAATTATAAATTGATCGAAAAACTGGGTAAAACAGCCATAATGAGTTACCGGATGCGGTATTTTAGTCTGCAGTCTATAGTCCTTAGTCACGAGTCGACTAACGACTACAGACTTACGACTGAGGACTAACTAATCCTCTTCTTCAAATAACCCACCAATCAGGTCGTCGGTTTCCCTTCTATCTTTTTTCGTTGGGCGGCCAGTTCCCCTATCACGTTTTAAGTTTGGCGCGTGGAACATTGATTTAAAAGCATGCGTTTCTTCTACAGGCGTTAAATCTTTGTATTTGGTTAATGCGGTTGGCGAATCAGTTCTGTTATAAGAAAGCTCTAGCACTTCGATAATTTTCTTTTCTATTCCTTTTGATACCTGATAAACCTCGCCAACTTTCACAATAGCCGAAGGTTTAATATTCTGTCCTTTCAGTTTCACTCTGCCCGCTTTGCAGGCATCAGTAGCCAGACTCCGGGTTTTAAATAACCTGATTGCCCACAAATATTTATCAATCCTAAGTTTTTCTGTCTCTGTCATAAAGTTCAAAAATACATATTTAGGTTAACTGTTTAAACTGCTTAACCGGTTAATTGCGGTGTTGGTTAATTGTAGAAACTGGTTAATTGGTTAATCGTAGCATTTAGCCTAAATTCAATTAACCAGTTTAAATGATTAACAATTACTAATCTCCGAGATAATATAGAAAATTTTAACACATGATATACAGTTAACCAGTTTATACGATTAACCAATTAACCCTACAAGAAAACAATTTAAACAATTAACCATTTAATAAGCAAAAATTGATTTATTTTGCGTAAAATTTAAAAACATCATGTATTCAGATTTAAAGAAATTAATTGAAGCCGCTTGGGAGGATAGATCCCTTTTAAAATACAGCAACTATTGTGAAGCCATCGAAGCCGTTATTATGGGTCTTGATAAAGGTGAAATCCGAGTTGCTGAACCAGTTTTAAACTCCTGGGGCATTAATGAATGGGTAAAGAAAGCGGTAATTTTATATTTCCCGATTCGCGAGATGAAAGAAATTAAAAGTAGTCCTTTTGTTTACCATGATAAAATGGATTTAAAAACCGACTATAAAGCAACTGGTGTACGTGTTGTGCCTATGGCAAGCGCACGTTACGGTTCATTTTTAGCCAAAGGTGTAATCATGATGCCATCATACGTAAACATTGGTGCTTATGTAGATGAAGGTACTATGGTTGATACCTGGGCTACTGTTGGTTCTTGTGCACAGATTGGTAAACGCGTTCACTTAAGTGGTGGTGTGGGTATTGGTGGTGTTTTAGAACCTGTACAAGCTGCTCCGGTAATTATCGAAGATGATTGTTTCTTAGGTTCGAGAGCGATTGTAGTTGAGGGTGTTAAATTAGAAAAAGAGGTTGTTTTGGGTGCAAATGTAGTATTAACTGCATCGACTAAAATTATAGATGTTACAGGCCCTACGCCAGTAGAATATAAAGGCATTGTTCCGGCACGTTCGGTAGTAATACCTGGAAGTTATACTAAAAAATTCCCTGCCGGAGAATATCAGGTACCTTGTGCTTTAATTATCGGTAAACGTAAGGAAAGTACAGATAAGAAAACTTCGCTTAACGATGCGTTGAGAGAAAATAATGTAGCCGTTTAAAATAGCTTTGAGGCATAAGGTTTAGGGTGTAAGGTGATATTCCCAGATCTTATGCCTTATGCCTTAAACCTAAAACCTCTAATGAAAATAGGATACGATGGCAAGCGTGCGGCCAATAACTTAACAGGATTGGGCAATTACAGCCGATCGTTAATTGAGCACCTGGCACATCAGTTTCCTCAAAACCAATATTTGGTTTACTCGCCCAAAGTAAAACAGGCCAAACAGATCGATACCTTTTTTGAAAAAGAAAATATCGAACTTAAATTACCTCAAAATGGTGCCTTCCTTTGGAGGAGTTTAAATATTTTAAAAGATCTTGCCAAAGATGAAGTTCAGGTTTATCATGGACTCAGTCACGAAATCCCATTAGCCATACAGCATACCCGAATTAAGTCGATCGTAACCATCCACGATCTGATTTTCCTGCGCTTCCCTCAATATTATAAATTTATCGATAGGATATTATACGAGTGGAAAAGTAAATCAGCCTGTAAAAGAGCCAATAAAATTATCGCGATCAGCGAAAAAACGAAAGCAGATATCGTCGATCTATATGGTATTCATCCTGAGAAGATTGAAGTGATTTATCAGAGCTGCGATGATAGTTTTAAAACACTTCTTCCCCAGGAAACATTAAACCGGATTAGGGCAACTTATAAACTGCCAGAAAAGTATATTCTTAACGTAGGCACGATTGAGGAAAGGAAGAACCTAAAATTGGCTGTTCAGGCGTTAAAAGAAATTAGTGACGATTTCAAATTGGTGGTTATAGGTAAACAAACGACTTATTTTAAAACAGTTGAAAAGGAAATAGATAAACTTGGACTTAAAAACAGGATCATATTTTTAAAAAACATTCCTTTTGCCGATCTCCCAGGAATTTATCAAATGGCCAATGTTTTTGTTTACCCCTCATTTTACGAAGGCTTTGGCATTCCTATTATTGAAGCTTTATATTGTGGTGTTCCGGTAGTTGCGGCAACCGGATCTTGTTTAGAAGAAGCTGGTGGCCCGAACAGCTTATATGTTTCACCACACGATGCCAAAGGCTTAGCTATAGCGATTAATCAGGTTATCGAAAATCCTCCGCTTCAAAAAGAAATGAAAGAAAAAGGGCTGGAATTTGTTCAAAAATTTAACAGCTCTCTTGTTACACAGCAATTGATGGATTGCTATGTTACCCTTCTCTAAAATATTGCCAATTTAATTCCTGAAACCTGCTTTATGTTTGAAAAGCAGGGTTAGTGCTTCTATTAGACGTTAGTCCTGCCAATGCTGCAAGTCCTTACCCGATGAAAAATCGGGATTGCGGGCTTTCCGCGAATGTCAGGTTTAACTCGGAACAGATTGTCGTAATAATCAACAAATAATAGTTAAAAAATAAAAAGGGCTGGAATTTGTATAAATTCAACAGCCCTTTATTCGTTTAGCAATTCATGCATTGCCATTTAGATCTTTTAACGTAACAACTATAGCTTATTTAGCAGCGGTAACGTTTGGCGGATACTGTGCCAATATTTCTTTTACGCCTGTATACAAACGCTCTTCTCTCTTATTGAAACTATCTAAGTTAAAGCCAGAACCTTGTCCGTGCCAGAATAAGATCTTTTTACCGGGATCTAAGAAATCGATAATAATTGTGCCTTCAATATACTGGTTTACATAATTGGAGCCCCAACCGCCCCAGCCTCCTCGCCAGCCGCCCCAGCCCCAACCACCGTAGTAAGCCGGGCCATAAACGTCAGTTTTTTCTCTGGCTACAACTACCAGATTCACCAATAAATCTGGTTTGTCTGACTTTGTAAATCCTTTGGCATTCATTTCAGATTCTACTGCTGCCATTAATCTGCGTTTATCGAGATTATTTAGCTTCACTCTTTCAATGCCTTTATCGTAAAAATTGTAAGTTTTGTAACCGCTTAAATCAACATTTTTATCATAATCTGATGCGGTGCGGAGTGTTGAACATCCGGCTAATGCCAATACCACTGTAAAAAGCATTAATAATTTTTGTGCTGTTCTCATTTGTGCGTTGTTTCTTATAAATAACCTGATATAAATATAACGATTTTGGCAATCAAAAAGGAAAAACACCTATATTTTTTACAATCAGATTGTTATGTTTAAAACGTTTTCTAATTGATTATGTTTTGATGCTATCTATCTCTGATTAAATATTTTACATAATCAATATAATTCTTTAATTGGTGCAACTGTATGTTTGATGTTACTCGATCCGGTTAGAGAATAATTAACCACATCATTATCCTTTTCTAAATCCTTTTTGTTTGCTTTCCACTTCAAAATAAACGTTCCATGACTGATCATTTCATCATCGGTGTAAGCTTTTGGCATTTGTAATTCTACAGGAAACTGATCAACATATTCTATATTTTCCAAAATGTAACGATATATTTTATCGGTATCGCTCACTTCGAATATAATGCCTGGCAAAGCCCCGAATTTCCACGGACCTGCTTTAATTAAATTATCCTTTTAAACCATGCGATATATTTACGTCCTCTAAAGTCGGTTTCAGCTTTGGTGCAAGTTTCGCCATTAATTTCCTTCGTTTCGGGAGAGATTTTCCAATTGAAATTGTTTAATGTATCCACCACTAAATATGTTGCCTTTGGCCATATCCTTTCTGCATAGATAAGACCAGAGATATCAGGTGATTTCAATACGAAAGGTATCCGTTTATCATTCTCCTTTAGTACTATCTTAACTTTGGTGTCCATCCTGATTCCGTCGTATGTAGTATCTCCCTTTAATTCCGCATTTGGTATTGACAGCTCTAACGACCTGCCATTTAGATAATACTGTTCCAATTTTATGTCACTTGTCATTCCGCTCACATTTATATTGCTTCGATAATGAAAGATGATCCTTTTCTGGGCAACAAGCAATTGAGATAAACTGATAAATACAGCGAGAAGGAATAATTTCTTCATATTGTTTAGCGTTTGCATAAAAATAGGAACTGTTAAAGTCAAAAACCAAACATTAACATTATTTAACTTCCCATGAATAAATTAACTTTGCACCATGCTAAGAGATGAGATTAACAAAGCTTTTGAAGTATTAAAATCAGGTGGGGTTATTCTCTACCCAACCGATACCATCTGGGGATTGGGTTGCGATGCCAGCAATCCTGAAGCAGTAGACAAATTGTTGAAGATCAAAAACCGTCCTGCAGAAAAGAGCCTGATCGTATTATTGGATGTAGACAGCAAACTGCAAAGTTATGTTGCCGAAATCCCTGATGTAGCCTACGATTTAATCGAATATGCGGAAAACCCCTTAACCATTATTTTCTCTGGTGCAAAAAACCTGGCAGAAAATGTAATCAATGCTGATGGTAGTGTTGGGATCAGAATTGTTAAACACGATTTTTGTACACCACTGATCCAGCGTTTTAGAAAACCTATTGTTTCAACCTCGGCAAATTTAAGCGGACAACCTTCGCCCAAATTCTTTGATGATATTGATCCTGAAATTATTGATGCTGTCGATTATGTGGTAGACTTTGAACAGGAAAACCGTACCAATAGAAAGCCATCAACCATTATGAAACTTTCTCCGGGTGGACAGTTTGAGTTTATCCGCAAGTAAACCCCAACTCCTAAAGGGCCTTGAATAGTTGATAGTCTTTACCGACCAAATGTTTTGCTTAATTTTGAACAAATGAATTACCCTTATATATGCAGTCTGATTTAAACGAAGGGAACTCCAAGTCACCTTCAGGGGATTTAGGGGTTCACCTACAAAACCCCATATTTAAAACCTTATCCTCAATAGCCGATAAGAGCAGTACCGAAGCTTATGTAATCGGAGGATTTGTTCGTGATTTATTTTTAGATCGTCCTTCAAAAGATATTGATGTAGTTGTTGTAGGCAGTGGAATAGCATACGCTGAAGCTGTAGGCAGAAAACTAAACACCAAAGTTGCTGTATTTAAAAATTTCGGCACGGCGAATATTAAATATCAGGATTTAGAGGTCGAATTTGTTGGGGCCAGGAAAGAATCTTACCGTTCTGATTCGCGCAAGCCCATTGTTGAGGATGGTACTTTAGAAGATGATCAGCTGCGCAGGGATTTCACCATCAATGCACTAGCGATTAATTTAAATGCGGATCATTTTGGCGAACTGCTCGATCCTTTTGATGGGATTATGGATTTGGAAAACAAACTGATCCGTACGCCACTTGATCCTGAAATTACGTTTTCGGATGATCCCTTACGCATGATGCGGGCCATCCGTTTTGCCTCGCAACTTAATTTTAATATTGATCCGGCTGCACTTCATGCGATAAAAACCCAAAAACAGCGTATCGGAATTGTATCTAAAGAACGGATTACTGACGAGATGAATAAAATCATCCTTTCGAAAAAACCATCTATAGGTTTTAAACACCTCTTTGATACCGGATTATTGCATATCATTTTCCCACAAATGGCACAGCTATATGGTGTCGAGATTATTAAAGGAAAAGGGCATAAAGACAATTTCTACCATACTTTAGAAGTATTGGATAATATTTGTAGGGATACCGATGACCTATGGTTGCGCTGGGCAGCTATTTTACACGACATTGCCAAACCTGCTACCAAACGTTTTGAAGAAGGCCACGGCTGGACATTCCACGGCCACGAAGACAGAGGTGCAAGAATGGTTCCGAAGATTTTTGCAGCTTTAAAACTTCCTTTAAACGAAAAAATGAAATATGTGCAAAAACTGGTACAGCTTCATTTAAGGCCAATCGTTTTGGCACAGGAAACCGTTACAGACTCAGCAGTTAGAAGATTACTCTTTGATGCCGGAGAGGAAATTGAAAGTTTGATGTTCCTCTGCAATGCCGATGTGACCACCAAAAACGAATACAAAAAAACAAAATACAGGAACAACTTCGAGCTGGTTAAACAAAAGCTTAAGGATGTAGAAGAACGCGACAAAATAAGAAACTGGCAACCCCCTATTTCCGGAAATGATATTATGGAAACTTTTGGGCTGGATGCAGGAAAAGAAGTTGGCATCATAAAAAATGCCATCCGTGAGGCCATATTGGAAGGCGAGATCACAAATGATTATAAGGAAGCGTTTAATTTTATGCTCGATCAGGCAAAACAAATGGGATTAAATCCTGTTAATAAATAATTTAATTGCCGAAACAATATAAATAAGGTGTCTTTTATGGCACATCATGTTTGCGGTAATTACAAATTAACTTTATTTTTACGGTTCCAAAATACAATAATGGCTATTTATAAATTTAGAATTACTTTCGAAGATTTTGATGATGTTGTGAGAGAGATCGACATTAAATCAAACCAAACATTTGAAGACCTGCATAAGGCTATTCACAGATCTACGGGTTATAATGCCGAAAAATCTTCATCTTTTTATGTAAGCACCGATAACTGGTTAAAAGGTGATGAAATTGCTTATTTACCAAGCGAGCGTAAAAAAGACCGGGTAGTTTTAATGGAGAACTCTAAATTGAGTGGTTTTATTGAAGATCCGCACCAAAAATTTTACTATATCTACAATTTCGACCGCCCATACGATTTTCATGTTGAGCTGGTCAAAATTATTTTAGATGCCGATCCCAATATCGAATACCCATTTTTGGCCAAAAGTAGCGGTGAGGCACCAAAAATTTTCGAAAGTAGCAATGCAGCCATCGCCGATCCAGGCGCAGCTGTTGGTGCTGTAGTAGGTGAATTTGATTTCTTGAACGAAATGAATTTTGTTCCTGAAGATACTGATGAACTGGAAGCAATGGGCGAAATGGGCATTAATGAAGAAGAAAGAGATGAAGAAGATGAAAGCGAAAGTGATGAGTTTGGAGATGAGTTTTCTGATAGCGACAACTTTGAAGACGATAGTCATAAAGACGATTATTAATTAGCAACAAAATAATAAATGTTAAAAGAGGCTGTCTCAAAAGTAAAAATGGTAATTACAAAACGGAATTAAATTTCGCGAACCTTGTTTTCAATCAAGTATATCATGTAAAAGTGGCTACTTTCAAATCGAAAATAGCCACTTTTGATTCCAAGCTTACCAGCTTTAGAATTTAATTTGGTGTTCTTTGTCAAAAAATGACTTTTGAGACAGCCTCTTTTATTTTATACCTCCCCATGCTTCACCCAAAAACCTTAATATCCATTGTTGGGCCAACTGCAATTGGCAAAACAGCCCTGGCAATTCAATTGGCTCAACACTTTGACACAGAAATTATCTCTGCAGATTCGCGCCAGTTTTTTAAGGAAATGGAAATTGGAACGGCGAAACCAGATGCAGCAGAACTGGCGGCCGCAAAACATCATTTCATCAATTCACATTCGGTTTCACAACTGTTTAGCACTGGCGATTTTGAAGTGGAAGGCTTAAAAACAATTGACGGAATTTTCCAAAATCATGATCTTGCGATTATGGTTGGCGGTTCTGGATTGTACATCAATGCATTAATTAATGGTTTAGATGAAATGCCCAATATTTATTTATCCATTCGGGAAAAATTAAATAAGCAATTTGAAGAAGAAGGTTTAACGGCCATCCAGGATCAATTGGCTGCATGGGATCCAGAATATTTTGCTAAAGTGGATCAACATAATCCACAAAGAATGATCAGGGGACTGGAGGTTTTCTTATCTACAGGACAAAAACTCTCCTCCATGTTATCCGCTACGAAAAAAGAAAGACCTTTTAATATTATTAAAATAGGCTTGAATACCGATAGAGCTGTTTTATATAAAAGAATTAATGAAAGAGTAGATAAAATGGTCTCTAATGGATTATTGGAAGAAGTGATTTCCTTAACACCATTTAAGCAATACAATGCGCTAAACACTGTAGGCTATAGCGAGCTATTCGATTATCTGGAAGGAAAGTTGCCATTTGAAGAAGCCATTTCCGCGATCAAACAAAATACCAGGCGATTTGCCAAACGTCAGCTTACCTGGTTTAGAAGGGATGAGGAGATCAATTGGTTTGAACCTCAACAAGGGATAGAAATCATAGATTTTTTAGAAAACAAAATAAGTGGTAAATAAGAAAGGAGCAAGTAATGCACCTTTCTTATTTTATTAAAATCTTATTTCCCTTCCGGGAATTTCACACCTCTATATTGCGTAATATCAACAGTTGGTACAGTAGAACCATACTTCGCATTAATTGCATCAATAAATACATTCGCAATTACTGCATTTCCACGAGGGGTTAAATGGATCCCATCTAAAGAGAAAGCACCACCAGTAATAAATGCAGAATTAATATTGACTCCTTGTAGTGCAATTCCAATTTTTACCTGATTAAAATAAGTGTAAGTGTCAGCTATGGCTAAACCTTTACCAGTAGCTAAAGATTTAATGCTGCTATTGTAGCTGTTTACATAATCTTTCACTTTGATTACTTCATCTTTATCAAGCACCCAATTATTGGCAATTGGATTTAATGGATGCAACCCATAAGGAATAGCACCTTGACCGAATAAACCGGCAGATTGAAATGGTAAACGGATTAAATCTTCTGCAGTTGCTGCCCTTACCGCACCGGTTCCGGTTTGAATATAAATTGCTGCGGCTGCAGGATTAATGGCTTTTGCAGCGTTTAATAAGGCCGCTACAGTTACGGTATTAAAATATGGGATGGCAGTTACATCAGGGATAGTACCTACAATACCTTTTTGACCACCCGCGGTTAGCACATTCACTAAATTAGCATACAATGATGAAAAGGTAACTTTATCAGTTAAAACTGTAGTGGGATCACCAGGAGCGGTAACGGCACCATTTAAAGCATAGCCCAATACATCATTATTTCCCAACCAAAGCGAGAAAAAAGTATGGTTTCTACCCTGGATGTATTGAAAGTAGTTGATTTTCCCTACTTGTGCATCTGGTAACAAACGCTCAAAATATGAATTAGCAGCGCTAAAAGTAAGGGTTGGATCGAAAGATAAATCGACACGCATGCCCGGGATACCCAAATTCTGTATTTCGCCACTATATTTATCTAAATGTTTGGCCGGATCCCTATATGCCAGTTTTTCAATTACTGGAGTTAGGGTTGGTGTACCATTAACCAGTGCAGTTAAAGCGATATAGCCAGATCCATTAGCATGTTCTTCAGTAAAAAATGGAGAGGTAAATGCCCCACCACCTACAGTAGCCATTTTGGCCGCAATTAAATTTGGATAAGCAACTTTTTGGCCTTCTAAATATAATCCTCCATCAGCAAAGCCTGAGGTTAATGAGTTACCTACAGCAATGTATTTGCTAAAATTAGCTTGTCCGGCAGTTGTACCTGCTGGCGTTTCAATATCTGGTTTACAAGATGCTACAAAAAGAATGGCAGCAGCTACGAAACTATTTAATATATATTTCTTCATTTGTAATTTCTCCTACCATTTATATGTTAACGAAAGCCCTGGTGCATACACCAAAGTTTTAAAAGTACCATCTAAGCCTGTTTCGATATTTTTCTGTTGACGCGATTTAACATCTTCAAAGAAGAATGAAGCGTTAACTTCGAAATGACTGGTCGGTGTATAACCTATACCTGCACTTAGGATATAACGGTCGGCGTCTGGTGCCTCTGGTGTTACATAACCATCCTGTACCGGAGAAAAAGCATAACCCACACCTGCTCTCAATGCTAATTTTTCGGAAGCCTGGTGGTTAATACCTAGTTTAAACGATGAACCATCACGGTAGTTACGGGCCGATTTTGTATCTGCAAGTACAGGTGTATTGGTAGCATAGTCAAAAGATAAATCCTGATAGATATGCCATTGTACCCAACTGGCATCGAATGCCAAAACAGTACTTTTTGATAATGGAATACCCACACCCAAACTTGTTGTCGCAGGTAAAGGCAATTCGGCATTAAAGGTGTTTCCAGGAGGGAAAGATGAGGTTAGCGAACCTGGCACCTGAAAATCTGCTGTACCCCCATCTAATTTGGTAATTACTTTTGATTTGTGTACCAATGCAAAAGATATATTGCTAACGGTTTTAATATATAAACCTGCATTCCATCCATAACCTTTACCTGTACCATCTAAGGTAACATGTCCGGAACGGCCATCAGGAAAATTCACAGGCAATGCTCTTTGTAAGTTTACATCACCATGGTTATACACAAAACCTGCTCCGATACCAATATGATCGGTAATCTTGATACTTAAAGTTGGCTGGAAATAGATTGCTTTTAAATTTAATGAGGTTAATGCATACTTACCAGACCAGTTATCACCCCAATCTACCAAGCCACCGAAAGGTGTATAAACACCTAAGCCTAATTTCCACTTATTGGATTTTGGTCCCCAAACGGCATAAAATTCGAACGGAGGGGCAATTTTGTTCTTCACATCTTCTGTAACGTTTGAACCGGTTTGCCTGAAAGCTGATTTAAATAACAATGGGTTAACTCCTGCTGAAACTGAGTTTTTCTCTAAGAAAGTTACTGCACCGGGATTGTAAAATACAGAAGCTTCATCTAAAGCCAATGCAGAACCTGCACCCGCCATACCAATTTGTTTCTGACCTTGTAAATTAACCTGGAAACCCTGCCCCAAAACCCATAGTGGGGCAGAAAGTAATACGCTCAATAAAATTTTTTTCATCTATAAATGGTTATACACAAATATATACTATGCTAACATAGCAAGCAAATATTTGTTTGTAAGATTTTTAGTGTCTTACGCCTGGGCGGTTGGTCCGCCGAAGCCCATCGGGAAAGGTGGTTCTTCCTGAGTTTTAATTCGTCCATTTACCGCTTCGAATTTTTGAATATTATCGTCTAGCGCCGCCAATAAACGTTTAGCGTGTTCTGGGGTTAAAATAATCCTTGATTTCACTTTTGCTTTTGGTATTCCTGGCATTACACGTATAAAGTCCAATACAAATTCGGTATTAGAATGGGTAATGATGGCCAGGTTAGAAAAAATTCCTTCCGCAATTTCTTCTGATAACTCTATATTTAATTGGTTTTCGTTTTGTTGTTCTTCCATAATAGTTCAAAAATAAAAAATTCCGCTGCTTAACGGCGGAATTATGATATAATCTTTAAAAAAACTTATTGTCGTTTATTATCTTAACATAAAATTTATAATACCAATTACAGCACCTGCAATAGCCAAAAACTGGATAAGCCCTACCAAATAAATTGATTTAGACAATTCTGATCTTAACTGCAAAATATACTCTTTCGTATTGGCAATATCTTCTTTCGTAGCAAAAATCACCCTCTTGTTTTCAAACTCTGATTTCACTTCATCTTTAACAAAAGAAAACAATTTTTCGGCTTCTTTTTCACCCAGTTTTGATTTAAGTATCTGGAAAAGTTGGTTTTCTGTAACACTCATCCCTTTATTTTTTGATTAAATATACAAATTCTATTCCAATTAGAAACTTCCTCAAAATAATTTGCATGTCAATATTAGAATCACTTATTTCTCAACGAAATCAATTTCGGCAATGGCCAACGATTTTTTATTTCCCGCAATTCCTGTTGCTTTTATCTGTACATATTTTGCTGTAACTGTCTTTTTAAAATAATGTGTTCTTGGCGTCGGGTCATTGATCAGGTTCCCAAATCCAAAAGTTTCAACATCCTGCCAGTTCTTCCCATCGTTGCTGGTTTGCAGTATTCCTTTTTCTAACATTCCATCAGCAAAATCGATAGGCGGGATATAAATAAACCCTGTTAAATTGTGGGTATTGCCTAAATCTATCGCGATGTAATGTTGATCCTCATTTGCATTGGATAACCAATATGTTCCTTTTTTCCCATCAGTTGCCAAGGAAGCACTATGTGTTGCATTTTCGCTATCACTTGCCAATAATTTCCATTGATTTTTCACTATTCCAAATGTTTCGGTAGCTAGTGGCCCCTTTTCTTTATTCGTGATTGCTATTGCTTTTATTTCTCCTTTTGCAATCTGTACCGGTCCAGTATATTTATTAGCGCCCGCAGAAGGTAAACTACCATCAGTGGTGTAATAAATCTCGATGCCTTTGTTTAGGTTGGCTGTAGCATTTTCTCCGTGAGGTTTCCAGCCAAATTCGTGTGTTTTTGGTGAAATGGTAGTTAAACCATTTACATCTCTGGCAAATTCCAATTGCGGCGGGCGGGTACGGTAATAATGTGCCGATAGGGTAGCAATTGCAGGATTAGCTCTTGAAGATAAAACTGTTATTCTAAATTTAGATGCCGTAATCTCAGGAAAACGCAAAATACGTTTATAACCAATATTTGTGGCTTCAGCTACTTTTTGCCATTTATTGTCGACCCATACCTCTAATTGATGTTTTTCTACACGTTCGCCATAGTGGGCAATGTTCTCCTGTAAAACAATCCGGTTCACGGTAATGGGTTTAAGCGTGGTAATCTCAATGCTTTTTTGTTCGCCAGAAAGTATAAGACCAGTACTGATATCATTATCCAATACTTGCTTTGCTGCTTTTGCACCAACAAATAGATTTTTGCCATAGGTTTCGTTAATGCGTTTTCCAACCTCTGTTAGTACGCTTACATCTTCGCCTGAAAATTTTCCATTCCGGTTAGGGGGAATATTGAGCAAAAAGGTCGAATTCCCACCAACTGAGCGTTCGTAAATATCGAAAACATCATCGGCGCTACGCACTTTTTGTTTTTCATCATCACGGTAAAACCAGCCTTCCCTTATTGAGGTATTGGTTTCGGCCTGTTGATAATGCAGATATTTCGCTTTGTAAAGTTCATCATTGCTACCCAAATCTTTAGCCGTCATATCTGGAAAATGGGTGGCTGTATCTGGATTTTCGCTATAAGGCAATACATTCCATTCGGTTTCGCGGGTTCCTCCAGCTTCGTTTCCACACCAGCGGATATCTTCCTTGCCAAATATTACGGCCTTTGGTGCTACTGTGTGGATTAACTTTTTCCATGCGGTATAATTGTATTTCTGTCCACCTTTGGTTTTGGGGTGAGCGCCATCAAACCACACTTCATCAACAGGTCCGTATTCGGTTAAAACTTCGAATAACTGGTTCAGGAAATATTCGTTATAATCGTCAACTTCGAATTTAAATTTATTCTTATTGGCAAATGGACGGCCAGCTACTTCCCTAGGGATGGTCCTGGTAGTTACTTTACTCAGATTACCATACAGTCCTTCTGGGTTTTCAATCTGATATAAATCAGCCGGAGACAAGTAAATACCCAATTTCAGTCCGTACTTTTTACAGGATGCAGACAGGTTTTTCAGTATATCACCTTTACCGTTTTCGAAACCTGTAGACATGATTCCGTGTTTGGTATACCTGCTCTGCCAAAGTACAAAACCATCATGGTGTTTAACCGTAATGATCACCATTTTCATCCCGGCAGATTTCATAGATTGACACCATTGGTCAGTATGCAGTTCTTTCAGATCGAAAACTTTCGGATCCTCTTTACCATTCCCCCACTCCATTCTCGTAAAGGTATTCGGGCCTATATGGATAAACGCAATAAATTCATTTTTTAAAGCACTTAACTGGTTGGAAGTTGGTACCACATGGCTTGCTTTTGCAAGAATAGCGGTCTTATTGTCGTTCGGAGAAACGGCGATAGTATTCTGCGGTTTTATATTGTTGCTTTGTGCTACAGCATTTGCTATAAATGAGGCGATTAGGGCCGATGTAAGTATTAATTTTCTCATAAATTAATTTATATCCAAAATTACAATTTGATTAAAGTTGCTTTATAATGTTTATTCACTGTTTCTGAATGTATATTATCAAATCCAGAGTTCAGACGATGTCAACACCACTCACACAATATATAATACTGATAATGAATAAGTTATTTTTACTATTTCGCCACGTTTTTAAACTTATAGAACTTCACCCAGTCGATTTCCATTTCTACAGGCAAATCTGCATCCTTTATTTTACCAACCCAGGAGCCTCCCAACTGCATATCAATAAGTAAATAGTGATTTACGTCATCAAATGGAAACTGACCTTGTTCGCGGGTAGCTATTTTCGGATAACTAAAGGTTTTTTTGTTGTTTACGAAAAACACCAAACTATCCGGATATTTTTCTACCGCATAGGTATTAAATTTATTGGGATCAATTTTAGCAGTTGAACCTGATTTTGGATGATCTTTTTTCTTTAAAGTAAGCGTATAATAAGTATGAATAGTTTGATAGGCAATGGAATCAAAGTTTAACCTTTCCATGATATCAATTTCGCCGCCAGCGGGCCATTTGCTATTTTCGGCAAGCATCCAGAATGCTGGCCACGCACCTTTAGCCCCCTTTAGTTTTGCTTTAATTTCTAAACGGCCAAAGCCAAAGTTCACCTTATCCTTAGTGTAGATCCCACCTGTTAAATAACGGGATGTATCATTTGAAAAATCATCATTTTTTATCCCGCGGAGAATCATTTTACCGTCCCTTAACGCACAACAACTTTCATCATCGCTCATATGTCTATTCCAATCAGCACCGCCCCGAGGTATTTTAGACCAGTTTTAGCATCAAAAGTATTTTTTTGATTAAAATTCTCTTTCCAAAACACCTTTTTATTATAATGTTTATTTACTGTACAGGAATAGAGTAAAACCAATAACAAACCAAACAAAAAGTACCTTTTCATGAGCAATTATCTTTTAGCGCTTAAAAGCTTGCGGATGATTTTTTCATAGGCATTGGCGTATTGCATCATACCAAAATCGTTTGGATGGGTG
>NZ_JAVTSN010000075.1:0-21905 GCF_032678585.1 Pedobacter psychrodurus
AGGTAGTATTAAAGATAGTAGTGAGGTGTCCAAAATAATAATGTTGTACAAAATTAAATAAACTTCTCAACTCCCCAACTTTTTTGCTTGATCCCTTATTTCTACTGAAAACTATAATGAAACAAAAGATATAGCTGAAGTCAAAATTATACAAAATGAGAGGGCACCATAAATAATAATATTTATAGTGCCCTCTCTGTAATTTATTCTTATCTAATAAGTTATCACCTGTTCCTCCAAATGTTCAGGTAAATCCCTGTAGTTGTATTTTTGTCCACGGAGTTGTGGTTCGAAGCCTGCAGCTTTGATGGATTGCTGGATGCCATTTGCGGTAAAACGGTGTGGCGCACCGGCAGCTGATACCACATTTTCTTCGATCATGATCGATCCGAAATCATTAGCACCTGCATGTAAACAAAGTTGTGCAGTTGCTTTTCCAACAGTTAACCAGCTCGCCTGTATGTTTTTAATATTAGGCAGCATAATACGGCTTAAGGCAATCATGCGAATATATTCATCAGCGGTTACATTGTTGCTAATGCCGCGGAGTCTTTTTAATAAAGTACCATCATCCTGGAAAGGCCATGGAATAAAGGCTAAAAATCCGTTTGCATCAGCAGGTTTTTCACTTTGTACCTGGCGGATCCATACCAAATGCTCAAAACGTTCTTCGATGGTTTCAACATGGCCAAACATCATTGTAGCCGAAGTGGTAATATCCAATTGATGACAGGCACGCATTACATCCAGCCATTCCTGACCGCCACATTTCCCTTTTGAGATTAAACGCCTTACCCGGTCGTTTAAAATTTCGGCACCGGCACCTGGTAACGAATCCATTCCTGCTTCTTTTAAGGCTTTTAAAACCTCAGTATGCGTCATACCCTCTAGTTTTGAAACGTGCGCAATTTCAGGCGGACCTAAAGCGTGCAGTTTTAAATCAGGATATAATTCCTTTAATTTTTTAAAAAGATCGGCATAAAAAGACAAGCCTAAATCTGGGTGATGACCACCTTGTAATAACAATTGATCTCCACCTAAACGGAAAGTTTCTTCAATTTTTATCTTATAGGTTTCGATATCAGTAATATAACTTTCGTCGTGGCCAGGCCTGCGAAAGAAATTACAGAATTTACAGTTGGCGATACAAACGTTAGTGGTGTTTACATTACGGTCGATTTGCCAGGTTACTTTACCACTGGGCACCTGAATTTTTCTTAACTCATTTGCCACAAACATCAATGATGCTGTATCGGCGTGGTGGTATAAATGTACACCTTCCTCAAGGCTCAAAAAATCAAAATGTAATGCCCGTTGCAGTAAATCGGCTGTATTCATAATACAAAGATAAGGAAAAGGGCGGGAAGGTTGAAGGTGTAAGGTTTAAGGTTTGTAAAAAAATGCATAGAGCGTTAAGCGGACGGCGATTGGCCTGTAGAATTGCCATTATCAATATTCCATCTTATATCATCCATCTCAATTTTACATATTAACATTGTCCATCATTTGCCATTTTACATTCTCTATCATTTTCCATCTTCCAGTTACCCTTAAAATAATATCTTTACGGTTCTAAAAATAGATATGGTAGATTTTAATCGTTTTACACTGGCCAATGGCTTAAAAGTTTTGGTGCATGAAGATGCCACAACTCCAATGGCAGTTTTAAATATTTTATATGATGTGGGTGCCCGTGACGAGGATCCTGAAAAAACCGGTTTTGCGCATTTATTTGAACATTTAATGTTCGGCGGATCGGTAAACATCCCCAATTATGATGAGCCTTTGCAGCGCGTGGGAGGTGAAAACAATGCTTTTACAAGTAACGATATCACCAATTACTACATTACGCTGCCTGCAGAAAATATAGAAACGGCGTTTTGGTTGGAAAGCGACCGTATGTTGAGTCTGGCTTTTTCTGAAAAGAGTTTGGATACACAACGAAATGTGGTGAGTGAGGAGTTCAAACAACGGTATCTTAACCAGCCTTATGGCGATGTTTGGCTAAAGTTGCGTCCCTTAGCTTATAAAAAGCACTCTTATCGTTGGGCAACCATCGGAAAAGAGCTTTCACATATCGAAAATGCAACGATGGACGATGTAAAAGCATTTTTCAAAAAACATTATACCCCACAAAATGCAATTTTAGTAGTGGGTGGGAATGTAAAAACAGAAGATGTGAAAAAACTGGCCGAAAAATGGTTCGAACCTATTCCTGCAGGAGATAAATACAACCGTGATTTGATTCAGGAAGCACCGCAAACTGAAGCCAGAAAAGAAACCGTTAAAGCAAACGTGCCTTTAAATGCAATTTATATGGCCTTTAAAATGCCTGGGCGATTAAATCAGGATTATTATGCTTTTGATTTATTATCTGATATTTTATCACGCGGACAATCTTCACGTTTGTATAACAGCTTATTAAAAGAGCAGAAACTTTTTAGCGATATCAACGCATATATATCGAGCAGTTTAGATCCGGGTTTATTTATTGTTGAAGGTAAACTGGTAGAAGGGGTAACAACCGAGGCTGCAGAAAAAGCAATTTGGGTGGAGCTGGATAAATTAAAGGCCGAACTGGTTGCTGATACCGAATTAACCAAAGTAAAGAATAAAGTAGAATCTGTACTGGTATTTTCGGAAATGAGCTTGTTGGATAAAGCAATGAACCTCGCTTATTATGAGCTTTTGGGTGATGCCGCTTTACTAAACCAGGAAACAGAAGAATTTTTAAAAGTGAAGGCCGAAGATATTCAAAGGATCTCTAACGAAACCTTCAACCCAAATTCATCATCAACCTTATATTACTTAACTGAAGAAAATGCTTAACAGACAACAGGCGCCTGATTTTAAGCAGGTATCGACTATAAATTTTATCCATCCAGAAAAAAAAGTATTGGATAACGGTGTTCCCGTTTTTACTATCTATTCTGGAGAACAGGATCTGGTACGTATCGAATTTATTTTTGAAAACGTAAACTGGAAACTCGAAAAACCATTGCAGGCCATTGCAGTGAGCGCACTGATCAACAATGGAACAAATAAATTAACTTCAAAGGAAATTGCTGAGCAAATTGATTTTTACGGGGCCTTCTTTCAAACAGAATACACGCAAGATCAATCTTCCGTTACGCTGTATACTTTAAACAAACATTTACATTCGGTGCTTCCGATTGTAAAAGATGTTTTGTCTGAAAGTCAGTTTCCACAGCATGAGCTTGATATTTACATTCAGAACCAGAAGCAAAAACTGCAGGTAAACCTGAAAAAAAACGATATCCTTTCGAGAAAGGAATTTGCACATGCTTTATTTGGTGATACGGCTTATGGCGTAAATATAAAAGCCGAGCATTATGATGCACTGAAACGCGACGATCTGCTGGAATATTTTAAGGCTGCATACGCGCCAAATAATTGTACGATAATTGTTTCAGGAAAGTTTGATGATACCAGTTTTAAGCTGCTGAACAATGCTTTTGGGAACGACTGGGAAAAAAGTAATGCAGTAAAGAACAGTTTCAATTTTACAAGCACAGAAAAACAGTTTGTTTATACAGAAAAACCTGAAGCACTGCAATCAGCTATTCGTATAGGTCGGCTGGCGATTAACCGCAAGCATGAAGATTTTTCCGGACTTCAGATTTTAAATACCGTTTTAGGCGGATACTTTGGCTCACGTTTGATGAACAACATTCGGGAAGATAAAGGTTATACTTACGGAATCGGGTCGGGTATCTCCTCTTTACAGCAAGCTGGTTATCTTTTTATCGCTACAGAAGTGGGCGCTGATGTTTGTTCGGCAGCTTTAACTGAGATCTATAAAGAAATAGCACTGCTGAAAAGCGAACCGATAGGAGAGGAGGAACTGAACTTGGTTCGAAATTATATGTTGGGGTCGATGTTGGGCAGTTTGGAAAATGTGTTCTCACATGCCGATAAATTCAAAAACATTTATTTCGCAGGTTTGGATTACGATTATTATACAAAGTACATCGCGAAAGTGAAAAGTATTACTGCTGAAGAGTTATTAGCTTTAGCAAATAAATACCTCAATACAGAGGGTTTTACCGAAGTGGTGATTGGGAAGAAATAAGTTTTAGAAAAAAAGGAAGTCAATTTTTCAAAACTTGACTTCCTTGATTATAGACTATCGGTATTGGCAAAGATATGCCGTTTGAACATTTGCTTTTACTTTGAACGACGAGTTTGCAGGCACTTCGAAGCTGTTGCCTGCTTTAATATTTTGCCATTCGGCAGCATCGGGCAAAAGGGCTGTTAATTCCCCCTCAATAACATGCATAATTTCTTTTTGTGCGGTGCCAAAGGTATATTCTCCTGGATTTATAATGCCAATGGTCGATCTTCCTTCAGCGGTTTCATACCCTAACGATTTAACGTTTCCATCAAAATATTGGTTTTCTGTAATCATATTCTTTTATAAGGTTTTTGCTAAAACGGCTTTTTGTTTATCTGCCTGAAATATCTTTTTGTAAAAATCTACATACTCGCCATATCTTTCGGGCGGATACTTCTTATTGTTCATGGTTTGTGTTCGGTTATAAACAATCGTGTTGTCTTTAACACTAAATTTGGCGGTATAGGATCCGAATTCAGATGTAATGGTAATATCCTTTGGAATAAATTCTACATTATAGCCTTTTGGCAAGATATAATTAATTTCATCATCATCGTTATAGCTAAAAGGAACAGCAAAGTATGTTTTTCGGTTCTCTACTTTGAGCGGTACACTTTCGCGGCGGTTAATCTGATTCACCACTAAAAATAACTTGTCACCGCCTTTAGTTAACAGTGGATTGGTTTTGAAGTTAATTTCTTCTGTAAGTACAGGGATGGTTTTATCAGCCTGTACATATTTATAACTGATCAATTCTGCAACGGGGATAGAACTATCTTCAATTATTCTTTTTCTGAGATAAACTGGCTCCATCAATGTCATAGAAAAATTTTCTTCAAACTGCGCATTGCCATAGGTAGATTTTATTTCTGAGCTGGCTGTGCCGTCTTCTGCCAGGGTAATTTTAGTTTTCCTGATCTGATAATTTTCCTTTGCATGATAAACGGGGGTATGCACGATTTTTCCACCATCTTCGGTAACCATTAATACATTTCTGTCGGAATTGCTATAGCCAATAAATCCCATTGGTTTATATTGACTGGTGCACTCTAAAAACGTAGTATCTTTTGCCGATGGAACACATAAAATCATGTGGTTAGCCTGTCCCATACTTGAGTAATTAGTGTTTAGGCTAGGCATATCATTTCCAATAACAATCAGATTAGAAGGAATTCCGGCTTCGTTTAATAATGCTTTCATGTAATTGGAAAGTGCTTTACAATCGCCATAATTTACCTGTGCAACCTTTTCTGCTAAAATAGGTCTGAAACCACCTATCCCCAGTTGAACGCTTACATAACGGGTATTTTGCTGCAGATGGTTGTACAGGATACGTATCTTTTCCTTTGGTGTTTTTGCATCCTTAATTAAATTCTGCACCATTAGCTTGGTGGCTTCCGGAAGTTTATTTCCACCTTGATTTAAGGTATACAACCACGATCCAAAATTTTTCCAGTTGTCGAAATTCCCCGTCGAGCCATCATATTCAAATTGATTTGGAGCGGCCTTAACCCATGCACAAACGTTATCAATGCCGGTACTTAGCGGTTCATCGGCTATGGCTGCAATGTTGGCACTTTTCCATTTGTATTGTACTTTTTCACCATTAAGCACCGAATCGGTCTGTAAATTCGGGCTCGTAATGTACCTCATTTTATAATTCTTAGCCTTTTGGATGGTATAAGTTGATTTTTCTACCGATACACCAAAATCCTTAAGATCGCGCCACGAAGGAAAAGAAAGTAGCCCGTTATAATCCTGACTGTAACTATATTCTATGGTGTATGGATAGGTTATACTCACAAATTTTAAAAGCTTGAGCCTATTATCTTCGAAGATCGAAAAATCCGAAATCAGACTCTGATCTTTAATGTCAGAATTTTTATAGTCTTTTACTTTTTTACCTGCGGCATCGTAAAGCGTAGCCTTGATGTTATAGATATTGCTAAATTTATCATAAACTTCTGCCATTTCTCCATATTCTTCACCAGCTTTGCTCAAAATGGTCATTGCTACTTTGTAATCCATTTTGGCGGCCCCCAATCCTTTAATATCGAAAAAGGATTCTTCATTCCGAATCACGACAACTGCATCTTTTTTAAGATTCTCAGGAATTTTCGTTACATCGTAATCAACCTGGGCAAACGCATTATTTATGCCCACTAGAGCAAGCGTTAAACTTAAATAGTATTTCATTATACTTTCTTTTTAAATACAATCTGCTCGGCCTGTTTTTCTACAACCGCTTTAAATAGTTCTTTCAAATCGAAATACTCTTCTGGTGTATAAAGCGATTTATTTACATTGATGGTACTTTTTACCATTAAAGTTTTGCCTTCTGCTATATAATTGATCGAGAAGGTTCCATTTTCTTCCGGAAGTTTGTAAACTCCTCCTTTAGGCAGTTTATCTATTTCATAATCTTCAGGGAAATTTACGGTAATACGGTAACTTTCCTTAAATGGATAAGCAAAATCTACAGGAAACTTTCTTTCTTCCAATTTGAATAGGTTTTCCTTAGTACGCTCAAAAAGCAGAGGTGTAAAATACACCAGGTTACCTGCTTCTTCCACATTGTCTTCAATTACAACATCCATACTTTCAGTCAATAACTCATCAAGACTATCTAAATTATCGATCTTGTATGCAGAAATTTCCAGACCAGCTTTATCTTTTTTATAGTTTTTAATAAACTCAGTTTCGTTATTGGTTCTTCTGTACTTATTGCGAAGATTTAAGGCGGCATAACCTTTTGAATATTGGTTGATCTTTCCGGATAATTTATGATCTTTATCTAAAACCATATTGTATACGAATATTTTTTCACTTGGAACAGTCGGTTCAGTAGAAAGCCATTTTCCGCTGATGGTTTTTAAATCCATATAAAAGCCCTGGTGGCTCAGGTTGTCAGAATCTATCATGCCAGCAGGCAAATCTTTGTCTGTGGCATCAAGGAAATACAGTGCATTTCCAATTTGCGTAACCCCAATTACATTATTAAATGCCGATACCAATGGATATCCAGGATGTTCGCCGTTTTCTCTTGTACTGACTAATACCGGGTAAGCATCAATTTTAGCTTCTTTTAATAAACTTAATAAAGCCAGATTAATATCGGCAGATGAACCTGTTTTCTTTTCAAAAATAGATTTTGGATTGGTTTCGTTGGCATATTTGGCATAATCCTTATTCCACTTCAAACTGTTTTTAACATAATTGAAAATAAGTTTTACAGCAGCTAAAGTATCTTTTTCTCCTTTTAGGATGCCAGGAAGTACCGATTTTGCATAACCATTTTTATTGATGAAACCACCAAAGTTCTCATCTTTTGCCAATCCATCGATAATTTTTGACCACGAGCCGTTATAATCCTGGTAAATTTGACCAGGAAAATTGGTTGCCCTAAGTTCAAATTCGATTTTTGGCGTGTAATCATCCATAGTTGTTACATAGGGTTCATCTTTTAGCGCAGGTACATTGGCTACACAGTACTTATCATAAACAGCATTGGAGCTTACACCGGCTACATAAGTTGCACTTACATTTTGGTGTAGGGGATGATCGATCTGATAATAGCCACTCATATTATTCTTATAAGTGAGGTATTCGGGTATCCGCACATTATATTCAGACCAAAGCGTTGGCACACTGGATTGGAATTTCCAACCACGAAGGGTGAAAATAAAGTCTGATTTGATCTTATATTTAAATTCGATGATGGAGCCTTCCTTAACATTTGGAAGTGTGAACTTTTTGATCACATAATTTTTGTTAAACTCTTCAGTAAATTTGGCATCCTTGTTCAGTTTACTGGTAACCATTTTGCCATCAACCATATTATAGGTTGCTGCATCCATAAAGCTAAGGTCTTCTTTTGCGGAGCTACTGCTTTTATAAAGCTCAACTTTAAAATTGGCAAAATCGTAACCACTTTTGTTGAGGATTTTATAACGGATATGTCTTTCAAAAACATAGATAAAGCCACCTGAAGAATGACCTACTTCAAAATAACATTCACCAACATCGAATAATTTGATCGCCGATGCTGCGGAATCTTGTCCTAAAGCTTTTGTTTCGAATTCTGTTGGTGCAATTTTGCCAAACTTAAACTCTTTTTTTACAGGTTGAGTGGTTTGGGCATAGAGTGTACTAACCCCAATGCAAAGCATTAAAGTCAGAAATTTGAGAGCATTTTTCTGCATTATAGAAAATAGTTTTTTGGTTATGCAATAATAAACACATTCTTTGAATTATTACTAAATAATTACCGCCTAGCCTAAAAATTCCTCCATATATATATAATATTCAGCTCTTACGAGTTTTGTCTTTTTATGATCTTTGGTAGTACTCCATATCTGAATTATTGCGATATACCAGGTTTTTGCATTAATGAGCGATTGTCAGGCAAGCTTAATATTTAAGCATTTTTATCTTTAGGTTTTTATTTTCCCTCAATTTTCGTATCTTTGCCTGGCAAATAATAAATCCTAATTTATTTGCTATGCAACTCGATTCCACAAAGTTTATTGCCACAGGATTAACATATGACGACGTACTATTGGTACCCGCATATTCTGAAATTCTGCCCCGTGAAGTAAATACATCCACTTTTTTAACAAAAAAAATCAAACTTAATGTTCCATTGATTTCTGCCGCAATGGATACTGTAACAGAAGCCGAACTTGCCATTGCCATAGCGCAAAATGGTGGTATTGGCATGTTGCACAAAAACATGACTATTGAAAGACAAGCCGCAGAAGTACGCAAAGTAAAGCGTTCTGAAAGTGGTATGATCCAGGATCCGGTTACTCTATTGGAAACGGCTGTTGTAGCTGATGCCTTCAAAATTATGAAAGAGCATAAAATTGGCGGTATCCCGGTAGTAAGCAGCGATAATAAATTGGTTGGTATTATTACCAACAGGGATTTGCGTTTCCAAAAGGATATGAAAAGACCGATTTCTGAGGTCATGACCAAAGAAAATTTAATCATTGCACCAGAAGGTACTACTTTGGTTCAGGCTGAAGAGATTCTTCAAAATCATAAAATCGAGAAACTTCCGGTAGTGAGCAAAGATGGTTACCTGAGTGGTTTAATTACTTTTAAAGATATTTCGAAAGTTAAAAATTATCCTGCTGCCTGTAAAGATGAACGTGGACGTTTACGTGTAGGCGCTGCGGTTGGTGTAACTGCCGATACACTGGAGAGAGTTGATGCCTTGGTTCATGCTGGCGTTGATGTCATTACCATTGATACTGCCCATGGTCATACCAAAGGTGTGGTTGATAAATTGAAAGAAGTTAAAGCAAAGTATCCTGATTTACAGGTTATTGTTGGTAATATTGCTACCGGTGCTGCTGCAAAATTCTTAGCAGATGCAGGTGCCGATGCCGTTAAGGTAGGTATTGGTCCAGGTTCGATCTGTACCACCAGAATTATTGCTGGTGTAGGTGTTCCCCAATTATACGCAGTTTACGAATGTGCCAAAGCTCTAAAAGGTACCGGTGTACCCGTTATTGCCGATGGTGGTATTAAACATACCGGCGATATCGCCAAAGCAATTGCTTCGGGAGCAAGCACAGTAATGGCAGGTTCATTATTTGCAGGTGTAGAAGAATCGCCAGGTGAAACCATCATCTACGAAGGACGTAAATTTAAATCTTATCGCGGAATGGGTTCAATTGAAGCCATGGAGCAAGGTTCTAAAGACCGTTATTTCCAGGATGTGGAAGACGATATTAAAAAATTGGTACCTGAGGGTATTGTTGGTCGTGTTCCATTTAAAGGAACTTTGGCTGAAGTGATGTATCAGTACATCGGTGGTTTACGTGCTAGTATGGGCTATTGTGGAGCAGCCAATATCGAAGCATTGCAAGAAGCACAGTTTGTGCAGATTACGGCAGCTGGTATGCGCGAAAGCCATCCACACGACATTACGATTACTAAAGAAGCACCAAATTATACCAGATAAGTGCAGTGTAGGTTAGAGAGGGTAAATGCTTAATCATCTTATTAGGAGGATTTTTAACAACTCAAAACCTTTTAAAAAACAAACCATAATATCTAAAATCCCCTAAAAGGGATTTAGGGATAATTACAACGGGGCATCGTTTACGATAGCCCCGTTTGCTTTTAGACCTTATCGGTTTTATTCGTATTTATATTGTTTTCAATGGTCTCATTGAAACCTGCGAGGTTTAAAAATATAAAAATCGCAAAATAAAATTTGGCAGATAAATTTTTTTAATATATTTGTCGACTAAATCCATAGGAATTATATAATAATTATGAAAATAGATCAAAAATCACGCTCGTATTGTTGTTATAGCCATTCTAAAACAGTAATCGAATATTTTCGAACGGGATTAATCAACAACATTTAAACAAACTATATAACCAATCATGAACAAAAGTTTACTCATTCTCTTTTCAATTTTACTTTCAGCAAGTTTTGTTTTTGCCCAAAGTCCAATAACAGGTATTATAAAAAAGTCGGGCGGTGAGCCGGTACCACGCGCAACCATAAAAGTAAGAGGCACTAACATTACAGTGAGTGCCGATGATAACGGTGCTTTCAAAATTGATGCAAAGCAGGAACCGCCATTTTACCTTCAGGTAAGTTCGGTAGGTTATAAACCACAGGATTTTCAGATTTTAAGGTACCAGGATACACCGATCGAATTGGTTTTGGTAGAAAGTGCCCTTTTAGATGAAATCGTAGTAACCTCACGCAGACGTTCGGAGGTTTTACAGGATGTGCCTATTCCAATTACCGTTATCGGTGGCCGTGCAGCAGAAAATGCTGGCGCATTTAATGTTAACCGTTTAAAAGAATTGGTTCCATCTGTTCAGTTATATGCCTCCAATGCAAGAAACACCACGCTTAACATTAGGGGCTTGGGCTCAACTTTTGGATTAACCAATGATGGTATCGATCCGGGCGTCGGTTTTTATGTAGATGGTGTTTATCATGCCCGTCCGGCTGCAACCTCAACAGATTTTCTTGATATCGAGCAGATCGAAATTTTGCGTGGTCCGCAGGGTACTTTATTTGGTAAAAATACTACTGCAGGTGCATTCAACATTACCACCAGTAAACCAAGTTTAACGCCAGGTGCAAAAGTAGAAATGAGTGTTGGGAATTATAACTTTATCCAGGCTAAAACTTCTGTTACTGGTGCATTGTCAAAAGATCTTGCTGCAAAGATTTCGATCTCAGGCACTCAACGCGATGGTACCATCTGGAATACCAGGGAAGAACGTAAATACAGCGGACAAAACAACCTTGGTTTTAAAAGTCAGTTGTATTACACACCTTCTGATAAATTACAGGTTTTGTTAAGTGGCGATGTGAGCATTCAGCATCCCGCCGGTTATCCATTGGTAATTGCAGGTGTAACCACAACTGAAAGAAGCGCATACCGCCAGTACGCCAAGATCGTTTCTGATTTAGGTTATCAACAGCCAAAAATCGATCCTTTTTCAAGAGAGATTAACACTAATACGCCTTGGAGACATAATCAGTCGATTGGTGGCATATCACTAAATGTTGATTATAAAATTGGTAATGGAACACTAACTTCAACTACTGCATGGAGATTCTGGAACTGGGATCCTACAAATGACCGGGATTTCTCTGCATTAGCAGCTTTAACAAAATCGCAGGGTACTTCGCGCCACGATCAATATTCACAAGAAGTAAGATATGCAGGTAATCTTAGTGATAAATTAAGTGGTGTAATTGGTGTGTATTTATTGGGCCAGAATTTAAAAGGTTTGGCACAAACAGAAGAAGTAGGTAAAGATCAATGGAGATTTGTACAAACGAGTAATACTGGTAGTCAGGCTTTGTACTCAACCCCGGGCTTATTGGATGGCTTTGGTATTAAAACCAATTCTACCATTAAATCTATAAGCGCAGCTGTTTTTGCACAGGTAGATTGGGAAGTTTTAAAGAATCTGCACGTTTTACCAGGTTTAAGGTATACTTATGATCAAAAAGATGTTGATTATGACAGGGTAACTTATGGTGGTTTACAAACTACCGATGCTGCTTTATTGGCGCTTAAAGCGGCTGTATATGCAAATCAACAGTTTACAACCAAGGTAGATAATAACAATTTATCGGGAAACTTCACCGTATCTTACCGTCCTACGCATAACTTGAATGTTTACGGAACTTTCTCTACTGCTTACAAACCCGTTGGTGTTAACGTAGGTGGTTTACCAACTACTTCTACCGGAGCAGCCGATTTATCGTTAGCTGTAGTAAAACCAGAGTATGTTCAACATTACGAGTTAGGTGCTAAAACAAAACCGTTTAAAGGTGCCATTGTAAATATCAGTGCATTTAATACCGATATTAAAGATTACCAAACCAATGTTCAGTCGCCACAACTAGGTGTTAACAGGGGATATCTGGCCAATGCCGAAAAAGTTAGGGTAAAAGGATTGGAAATAGATGGAACCTACCAGCTGGAAAGGTTCTTCACCTTAAATGCAGCCTTAGCTTATCTAGATGGCAAATATGTTAAATTTACCAATGCACCACTTCCATTGGAAGAAACCGGACACACAGAACAAGTAAATGGTGTAGCTACCCAGGTTGCATTTAAAGATGCTTCGGGAGGCAGGTTGCCAGGTGTATCTAAATGGAATATTTCAGGTGGTACAGAATTAAGCACAGCAGGTAATCTTGCTACTAAAGAGGGAAGATATTTTATTGCTGGTGATGCAAGTTACCGCTCAGAATATTCTTCAAACCCTACACCATCAAGCGTATTAAATGTGAAAGGTTATGCTTTATTTAATGCAAGATTAGGTTTCAAATCGGATAAGTTCTCCTTATTTGTTTGGAGCAGAAATATCGCCAATAAAAACTACTATGAACAATTACAGGCTGCAGCAGGTAACTCTGGTTTATATGCAGGTGTACTTGGCGACCCTAGAACGTATGGAGCAACCATCCGCTATGCTTTCTAAGATTAGTTCATAAAATCTATTTTCTCTTATATTTGGTTAAACAGGAGCGGCGTAATGCAGCTCCTGTTTTGTTTTTAGGAGAGCAGGGTTCTGTGCTTTTGGGTTACGGTAGTCCTGCTGTACGCTTTACTCTGCCAATGAAGAATTGGCTTCGTGTTCGCTTCCATCAGGTCTATTTTATATTGGCCAGTGGTTCTTGCGGGAAATCAAAATACCTAAAATAATTTACTTTTATCACTAGAACAATTGGAAGGTAGAATGAAAAAATATAGAATATGCTATTGTTTTTCTTGATCTTAACTCTTAAAAACAAACCTGTAACAGTATTGTGCAGAATTAAAATTTATAGAAAGCTGATAAAATCTTAACTTCGGTAAATTTTTAACGGGATGAATAAGCTTAATTCGGTTTGCGTGTATTGCGGATCAAACTTTAATGGCGATGTAGCGCTGCGTAATGCGATCAAACAATTGGCAGAAACACTGGTAAAACAAGAGATCAGATTGGTTTATGGAGGTGGCAGTGTAGGGGTAATGGGTGTGTTAGCCAATGATGTATTAGATTTTGGTGGTTTGGTTACCGGTGTAATTCCTCAGTTTTTAATGGATAAAGAAGTAGGGCATAAGGGAGTAACTGAAATGATCGTTACGGAGAACATGCACCAGAGAAAACAGAAAATGGCCGATCTTAGCGATGGTTTTGTGATTTTACCCGGCGGTTTTGGTACACTCGAAGAATTTTTTGAAGTGTTAACCTGGCTACAGCTCGGCTTGCATACTAAACCCATCGGTGTATTAAATGTTAATGGCTTTTACGACCCTTTGTTTGCCCAAATGGACATGATGGTGCAAAGTAAATTTTTAAAACCGGCAAATCGAGATCTGGTTTTTAATGAATCAAATGCAGAAATGCTGATCAGCAAAATGGATGATTTTTCTGCTGTTCCTGACGAAGTTTGGTTTAGAGAGCGGAATTTGAGTTGAAAAAGGCGCAAGTATCGAGTAGTAAGTATTGATTAGCAAGTGTTAAGTAAGAATTATTAATTCGTTATCAATAAAACGTTTGGCGCTAAGATATATCAAAATGTTTAGTGTTAATAGTCAATAGCTTATAGTTAATGGTCAGGATGCTTATATTAGTAGGCTATCGACCATCAACTATCGACTATTCGCCATCACATTAGTAATCAACCAGAAAATATTACAATATTATAAAATACCTTATAAAAGGAACTAAAATTATAAAAATGCAAATCATTACCTCCCACGCAGAATTTGAACAATACCTTGGCAAGGAATTAGGCGTTTCTTCATGGCACACCATTACACAAGAACAGATCAATAAATTTGCCGATGCCACGTTAGACCATCAATGGATTCATGTTGATGAAGAACGTGCACAAAACGAAGGTCCTTTTAAGGCAACCATTGCACATGGTTATTTAACATTATCATTAATTCCTTATTTATGGAAAGAAATTGTTGATATCCAAAAACTAAAAATGGAGATCAATTATGGGATCGAAAGTTTGAGGTTTGCTCAGGCAGTTACCGTAAACAGCAAAGTAAGGTTAAAAGCTAAACTGGCTTCCATTATTAATCTTCGTGGCGTAACGAAGGTCAATATGGCCATCGAAATGGAAATTGAAGATCAGAAAAAGCCAGCATTCAGCGGAGAAGTGGTTTTTCTGTATCATTTTGTAAATTAATGATTTACCATGTAGCGCATTGCTGATTTTTAACGTTTAAATAAGAAACCAATGCGCTCATGATAAAAGCCTTTAAATTTCTAAGTTTTATTTTAGTTATTCTGTTCATGCTATCCTGCCAAAAGAAAAAGGTGCAAAATGGTGGGGCTGATTCATTTTTGCCTATGCAAATTGGTAATTTATGGTACATGAACGCTCAATCTTATACCGAAATCCAGGATACGGTTAGGATTAATAAGAAACTTTTTTATAAGTTTTATGCTCTGGTTGGTGGCGATGCAACAAGCACATTTTATTTGAGAATAGATGAACGGAACAAATTAGTAGAAAGTTATCCAGATGACTCTTTAAAAACTTATGTAAGGGCTGATTTTAATGCAAAAATTGGCGATAAGTTTTTTACTACCGGAGAAAAGGATGAAAATGATAACGAAGTCACCGTGGTTCAAAAATCGGATTCTACAATGACTTTTTCGTTCGATCCGGTTTATCACCCTAACTTAAAGGGAAACCTTTCACAGGTAAAATATATTAAAGGTAAAGGCTGGGCCGAAAACTTTAAAAAACTGAAAATTAATGGGGTAGTTTACCAAAACTAGCCCTTACGTTTATATACCTTTTCGTATTGCTCGATCCATTGTTGAGGCGTAATCTTTTTGATTAGTTCAGCAATCAGTTCGTATGGAATATCATCTGCTTTCTTAAAACGCACACAGCCTTTTCCCATATCCAATTTATATTTGCTATACTTTGGATATTCTGCCTGAAACCATTCCAACAAGTCGGTAAAAGCATACAGTCCCAGATGATGCATCACAATAAAATTCTTTTGCGAACCGATATTAATAAAAGGTAATGCCTGTTGCGGTGTACAATGATAACCTGCCGGATAAAGTTGTAGTGGAATTACATAACCTAGCATGCCAAAAATGATTTTTTCTTCAAAACCTTTTGGCAGATTTTCCAAAACGGTAGTTCTCAGTTTAGAAACTGGTAGTTTCCTTTCTTTAGGGATACTATTTAAATATTCTTCTGGTGTATTAACAAGTGGTTCCATATCAATCTTTATCAAATTTCTTTTTTAACCTACTTACTAGAAGGATTTTCGAGTTCCTCTAAGCTGCTCAGTTCGAGCTCCAATGCCTTGGTACTGATCTGGATTTCAATCAAAGAAATCACGAGAGAGATCATGAAAAATATTAAACTCAGTGCAAAAAGGATTTCTGCAACTGTATTCCACTCCAAATAAATAAAAAACATACAAAAAAGACAGCTCGCAAAGCTGAGTACACCAAACGCCTGCATATTTTTAATCAATCTTAGCCGGTAGCGTAAGTTTTCAATCTGTTTATGGAGGGCAGCATTTTTATCACCATCCTCATATTTTGACTTTAAACTCCGCACCAAACTTGCCAAAGCCAGAAACCGGTTGGTATAGGCCAGCATAATTAAACTGATGGCAGGAAATAATAAAGCAGGAATATTGATGGTTAGTTCCATTTTTCGGGTTTAATCAAAAATATCATTTTAAACGGACATCTTTCAGATTAACCGCAAAGGACGCAAAGTTTCAGCAAAGAGCTTTTAAGATAGAAGCTTATAAATCCTTATTTTCTTTATGTCTTTTCTCTGCTTTCTTCGCGGTTAAACGAGTTGGTATACCAGAAACCGTTTTGGTCAATACTGTTTTTCTAAAATTAAATTTAAATTGCCACCATGAATATCGAATTCAATAAAAATGAGGATGTGAACAAACAGTTGGTATACGAACTGAAAACCAAACTCAAAAAAATATATTTAGGTGGTGGCGAAAAAAACGCTGCAAAACAAAAGGAAAAAGGGAAACTTTTGGCCCGCGAACGGATTGCCTATCTGATCGATAAGGATTCTAACTTTTTAGAAGTAGGTGCTTTTACAGCTGATGGGATGTACAAGGAACAGGGTGGCTGTCCATCGGCAGGAGTAGTTTGCGGCATTGGTTATGTAAGTGGACGGCAATGTATGATTGTGGCCAACGATGCTACTGTAAAAGCAGGTGCATGGTTCCCGATGACAGCTAAAAAAAATCTTCGTGCGCAAGAAATTGCCATGGAAAACCGTTTGCCAGTCATTTACCTGGTAGATAGTGCAGGGGTATATTTGCCCATGCAGGATGAAATTTTCCCCGATAAAGAACACTTTGGGCGGATGTTCCGCAACAATGCCATCATGTCGTCGGAAGGAATTGTACAGATTTCGGCCATTATGGGGGCTTGCGTAGCTGGTGGTGCCTATTTACCCATAATGAGCGATGAGGCCATGATTGTAGATAAAACGGGATCGGTATTTTTAGCAGGATCTTACCTCGTGAAATCGGCTATTGGTGAAGAAGTTGATAATGAAACTTTGGGTGGGGCAACCACACATTGCGAAATTTCGGGTGTTACCGATTATAAACATCCAAACGATCAGGCTTGCCTTGATAGCATCAAAAACATCATGAGCATGTTGGGGGCACCGCAAAATGCAGGTTTCGATCGGATTAAACCAGCCAAACCTAAAGAGAAAGAAGAAGAATTATACGGCATCCTGCCAGAGAACCGCGACAAACCTTACGAAATCATGGATATCATTAACCGTTTGGTTGATGGATCTGAGTTTGAAGAATATAAAAAAGGCTATGGACAAAGTATTGTTTGTGGTTTGGGGCGCGTTGATGGTTGGGCAGTTGGTATTGTAGCCAATCAGCGTAAAGTGGTGAAGTCGAAAAAAGGAGAGATGCAGTTTGGTGGTGTAATTTATTCAGATAGTGCCGATAAAGCGAGCCGTTTTATCATGAACTGCAACCAGAAGAAAATCCCATTGGTGTTTTTACAGGATGTTACCGGCTTTATGGTAGGCAGCCGATCGGAACAGGGTGGTATTATTAAAGATGGAGCCAAGATGGTGAATGCTGTAGCCAATTCTGTAGTGCCCAAATTTACCATTGTATTGGGTAATTCGTATGGCGCCGGTAATTATGCCATGTGCGGTAAGGCTTACGATCCAAGATTGATCTACGCCTGGCCAACCGCTAAAATTGCAGTAATGGGTGGTTCACAAGCCGCTAAAACTTTATTGCAGATTCAACAAGCATCATTAAAAGCAAAAGGAGAGGTGATTACACCTGAAAAAGAGGCCGAACTGTTAAAAGAAATCACCGATAAATATGATAGCCAAACCAAGCCATATTATGCCGCATCCCGCCTTTGGGTAGATGGGATTATTGATCCACTGGAAACGAGGAAAGTGATTTCAATGGGCATTGAGGCTGCCAATCAATCGCCAATCACGAAAAAGTTTAATGTTGGGATTATACAAACTTAGATAATGTCAGATATTGTAATCTGGCAGTAAATTATATTGGCGTTACGATCAATGCTCTAACTCAATTGGTTCTAAATAAAATATGTGATGACTCGCATTATTTATGTTGTATATATTTTGACTAAATAATACTTTTGAACCATGAAATTTCTTAACGCTCTATTGTTTTTCACATTCCTGTGCGGATATTCCTTTGGTCAGAATATAAAATATTTTCTAGATGATCAGAATGAAATATGTGATTCTACTAAAGGATCTTCTTACATGATTTTGTTCGAAAAAAAGGAATCAGATACTGTTTTTAAGATGAATCAGTATACTATGCATGGTTCATTGCTAACCAAAGCCAGTTTTAAAGATTCAAGTCTATCTACTCCGCATGGTGAATTCGAATATTATAATTTTTTAAAAAGCAATCCTTCAAGCTCAGTGTTTAATGGCAATACAATAGATCGTAATTCTACTGGTACTTACTTAGAAAGCAAAGGGAATTTCAATCTTGGAAAAAAAAATGGTGTCTGGACGGAGTATGCTAGTGATGGGCGCGTTGAAAAGATAGAAACATACGTAGATGATGTTTTAAATGGAAAATATGTTGATTATGGTTTTGACGGTAGAATTATTGTAAGTGGAGAATATATAAACGATCTGCGAGAAGGTAAGTGGATAGTTTTCGGAGGATCACAGGAAGATATCTATAAAAACGGTAGAGTAGTAAAAGTGATAAAGAATAAAGAGATGTTAGCCGAAATAGAGAAGAAACGAAAAGAGGAAGCATTGCTTAACAAAGAAAAAAACAAATATGATATGCCTCCAAAGGAACCTGCGGGCTTTAAAAATGAGGTTTCAAAATTTATGGGAATTGCAAATTCCAATGATATCAAATTCGAGACGGCTATTGTTTCTTTTATTATAAAACCAGATGGAACAATTTCTGAACCTTCTGTTACCAACATTACCGATTTTTCATTGCGAGAGAAAATAAAAGAATACTTTATAAAATCAACAGGCTGGAAAGCTGCAACAATAGGCAAAGAAAAGAAGCCTGTAACATCGATGTTTAGATATCGTTTAACTTATCAATAAAAATTTTTGTGCTGCCAGATGTTAGCATTTGAGTTAACTATAATGAATAGTCAACTAAAGTATTTAAGGCAGTCAATATATTTAGAACATATTGTGTCTTTGTTTGTTGGTGGTGAAAAAAATAAATGAACCTAGGTGTCTGAGGTGATCACAACAATTAATATTATATTTAAAGTATGAGAAATTTTTGCCTTTTTCTTGCCCTCACACTTTTGCAGATCAACCTTTTTGCACAAAATTCGGATAAAATTCACCATGATGCTGTTGTAATCGATACCCATGGCGATATTTTATTCAATCAGATCAAATCCGGTATCGATATAGGTCAACTTCAACCCAAAGGTAATTTCGATTTGATAAGGGCGAAACAAGGTGGTTTGGATGTTCAGTTTTTCTCCATCTGGTGTGATGAAAGTGGTGGATATGCTTTAGCGAACCGGGAAATTGATTCACTGTATAGTTTGATCAGAAGATATCCTGATCGGATTCAATTGGTTACAAACGCTAAAGATTTAGAACTAGCCGTTAAACAGCAAAAATTGGCCGCGATGATTGGTGTAGAAGGCGGTCATATGATCGAAAACCGTTTAGCTAATATCGATAGTTTAGCAAAGCGCGGAATGTCCTACCTCACTTTAACCTGGAACAACAGTACGCTCTGGGCAAGTTCTGCCGCAGAAGAAACCTCTGGTAAAGTGAAAAGTGAAAATGCGGGTTTAAATGATTTTGGAAAACTGGTGGTTAAACGCTTGAATAAACTTGGCGTAATGGTTGATTTATCCCATGTAGGCGAAAAAACATTTTATGATGCGATTAAGACATCCACTAAGCCCGTAATTGTTTCGCATAGCTGTGCCTATGCCTTAAATCCGGTTCCACGGAATTTAAAAGATGATCAGATTAAGGCTGTTGGTAAAAATGGTGGGGTAGTTTGCATTAATTTTTACAGTGGTTTTTTAGATTCTACTTACAGTACCAAACAAAATGTTTTTTTTGCGAAATTTGATAACGAATTTAAGATGCTAACTGGTAAATACGGTAGAAATAGTGCGATTGATACCTTGATTTTCAATCATCAGGCTGATGCAGATGCTACTCGTCCGCCGATTGCACTTTTGATTAAACACATCAATCACGTTGTCAGATTAATAGGCATCGATCATGTTGGCTTGGGCGCAGATTTTGATGGTGCCGAATCTTTCCCTTTAGGCATGAACAGCGTAGCTGATTATCCGAAAATTACCGAAGAACTGATTAAAAGCGGGTACTCGGAAAGTGATGTTAAAAAAATCCTGGGAGGTAATGTAATTCGGTTGATCAGAGAAAATAAAGGGAGATAGTTTTTGTGCTGTTGGAGGTTGCCAGCTAACTGGTAAATAATCATCATGTATATTCGTAGTTAGCGTCAGATGAAAACATCTTATACCACGGATATGAAGTGTTTTGAGCATCCAGTGCGTATGAGGTTTAACGCCATGTGCTAAGCGCTCCGCGCCCTACTTGTTAATAAGTAAACTATGTTGACAATGTACACTTGTTAACAATTGTTTAAAGCATTAAATTTGTACTACGATTAATGAATTTCAAACACACAATATAATGTCACAAGAAAACGAACACGTTCAGTGTTTAATTATAGGTTCAGGTCCGGCAGGTTATACTGCCGCTATTTATGCTGCAAGAGCTGATTTAAAACCAATTATGTACACTGGTATGCAAGCCGGTGGACAGCTTACACAAACTACAGATGTAGAAAATTTTCCAGGTTACCCACAAGGTATTATGGGGCCTGAAATGATGGAAGATTTCCGTAAACAGGCAGAGCGTTTTGGTACTGATATCCGTTTTGGTTATGTAAGTTCGGTAGATTTCTCTTCAACTCCACATAAAGTAGTGGTTGATGAAATTAAAACCATTACTGCCGATACCGTAATTATTGCAACAGGTGCTACAGCCAAATGGCTGGGTTTACCAAGCGAACAACAATACAATGGTTTTGGGGTTTCGGCCTGTGCCGTTTGTGATGGTTTCTTTTTTAAAGGACAGGATGTTGCCATTGTGGGTGCCGGAGATACTGCTGCTGAGGAAGCAACTTATTTAGCTAAACTTTGTAAAACTGTTCATTTATTGGTGCGTAGAGACGAATTTAGAGCTTCTAAAGCGATGGTGAGCCGTGTTTTGGCCACGCCGAATATTGTAGTACACTACAACACCGAAACCCAGGAGATCTTAGGAAATGGTAAAAATGTAACTGCCGTTAAGGTTTTAAATAACAAAACTGGTGTTGAATCTGATATTGAGGTAGAAGGTTTCTTTGTGGCTATCGGTCATAAACCCAATACCGATATTTTTAAAGGTCAGCTGAACATGGATGAAACCGGTTATTTAGCTACTAAACCAGGCTCTACTTTAACCAATATCGAAGGCGTTTTTGCCTGTGGCGATGTGCAGGATATGTATTATCGTCAGGCGGTAACTGCTGCGGGCTCTGGTTGTATGGCCGCGCTTGATGCCGAAAGGTATTTGGCTGCTAAAGAGCATCCTGTAGAGGCTTAAGAATAATTTTAAAATATTTTAAGGAAGAGAAATCAGTGATGGTTTCTCTTTTTTTGCGTGCGCCGGGCATGGCAATCGACTATAGGGTTAGAG
>NZ_JAVTSN010000076.1:0-21818 GCF_032678585.1 Pedobacter psychrodurus
TATACTTAAATATACTATTTTACTGCCATGGTTACAAATTTTTCAACGATTAATTATCGAACTCAGGTTACTAAGTTACAGCGCCTAAAAATGATAAAAAGGGTGTACACGAGACAAATTTAAGGGTGGCTTTGACGCAGGGCGATGCAATATTACAATCACAAACCGATTGCTTCCAAATGAATAAAACTGAATGGAAAATATCCGGCTATCTTTTCCATATTTGTATCAGGGTATTAAACAATTATTTGAAGTCGTCCCAAAAATAATTTAAAGTTTGAGTAGGAGGCTGTCTCAAAAAGGCAGTCTCTTTTTTCTTAAAAAAATCGATTTTCCATTTATTAAATTTGGTTTATAGTCTTGAATTTCAGATATTTAATTATAAATAATTGAGATTTATGCCAGTCCAAAAACCAGTTTTCAAGCCTTACTATCAGGACCAGATTATGGCTATTCCGCCTACCCTGGATGAACTTGTAGCAAAAGGCCATCCTGTTCGCATCGTGAACGATGTTATTAACCGAATCAATATCCAGGTGCTGTTGGATGCATATAAGATTAAAGGTACTTCAAGTTACCATCCCCAAATGCTGTTAAAGGTTTTAGTATATGGTTATGTTAGCAATATCTACAGTAGCAGAAAGCTGGAGGTAGCCTGCAGAGAGAATATCAATTTTATGTGGCTCAGTGGGATGAGTTATCCCGACCACAATACCATCAACCGTTTTCGTGGCGTGCGGCTTAAGGATGCACTTCGCAGTGTATTTGAGGAGGTGGTAAAACTTTTGGCTGCAGAAGGCCTTTTGAGTATTGAAGAGGTTTATACTGATGGTACCAAGATAGAGGCCAATGCGAACAAGTATACCTTTGTATGGAAAAAAGCTATCCAGACCAGTAAGGAAAAGATGAAGAAAGCCTTGAGTGAAATCTGGCAATATGCCCAAAGTGTTGCCAAAGTAGAAGATGGCTTGCCCGAACCGCCGGATTTTACCGATATCGATACAGAAAAGGTACAGCAGACTGTGGATACGCTCAATGCAGTATTGGCAGAAAGAACGGATCTGGACAAAAAGGTCAAAGCGAAGCTGAGGTATGTAACCAGGGAATATCCGGAAAAGATCGCAGAATATGAAGCTAAAGAAGAAATCCTGGGGGAACGCAACAGCTTTAGTAAAACCGATACCGATGCGACTTTCATGCGAATGAAGGAAGACCACATGCAAAATGGTCAGCTCAAGCCAGCTTACAATGTACAGATATCAACCTCAAACCAGTTCATCGTGAATTACACCATTCACCCGAACCCCACTGATACCACTACTTTAAAAGAACATATCGAGCAACATGAGGCTAGTTTTGGTAAAACCCTGAAGACCATTACCGCAGATGCAGGATATGGAAGTGAGGAAAATTATGAGATCATGGAAGCTTGTCAGATTGAAGCTTACGTAAAATATGGCATGTTCGATAAAGAGCAAAGTGAAACCCACAACAAGAAGAAACCATTTGCCCAGGACGGACTGTTCTACAATCAGGAGCAGGACTGCTATATATGTCCAATGGGTCAAAAGATGAATTATATCGGCGATAGCAAACGAAAAACAAGTACCGGCTTTGAGCAGACCAGCAAAAGGTACCAGGCAAAAAACTGCGCCACCTGTCCACTCAATGGAGCCTGCCACAAATCTAAGGGGAATAGGATAATAGAGGTTAACGAAAGCCTGAAGAGACATAAGGCAAAAGCATATCAGCTACTCAATAGTGATAAGGGAGTTGAAAAACGAAAGCAAAGATGTCATGATGTTGAACCAGTGTTCGGGAATATTAAACAGAACCACGGGTTCCGCCGCTTCATGCTCCGAGGAAAAGAAAAAGTGGCAGTAGAATGGGGATTACTGGCAATTGCACAAAATGTTAGAAAAAAAGCAGCCTAAAAAGGCCTGCTTTTGCTCTTTTTAACAAAATATTAGATAAATAAACATTTCTAGCCAGCAATAAACAAATAACAGATAGAATTTATTTAAATACAAAAAAAGCTGCCTCATTTATTTTGAGACAGCCCCTTTTTTGTTATAAAACCTTCATTGCTGCCGATTAAAATCCTTTGCACAACGGAAACAGAATTTAGTCCAGTATTAAAACTACTTACGATTATCTATACTCCATCTATAATCAGGCAAGGTGGCCAACAATAAGCTTGACGCGCTCACTACAAAAACCGAATAATTAAAGGGCGCCCTGTAATTCGCAAAGACGAACATAGAGAGCGCAAAGGTTAGGGTAAGCAAAAAACTGCCAATAGCGGCTAGTTTGATTTTATAACCAATAAGCAGTAACAGGGCAAAAATTAACTCGCCTGCTGTAGCAATAATGGCCATTACATTGGCAGCTGGCTTGGCCAAAAAGGGCATAAGCGAGTTGGTATAGTCTAAAAATATAGCCCAATTGCCCCAACCCACTGTTGGTGATCCTGGTGCGCCTAACCAACCAAAACGGTCCATAACAGGAAGGATAAAGCCAATGCCCAAAGCGAGCCTGAGAAATAATTGCGCAAATTGTGGTGTGTTCTTCATCTTGTTAACAGCTTAATTTATGTGGAAAGCTGACAAGGTAGTGCCTATCTTTCCCAATTTTCTTAATCTAGGTTAAGAAATAGAGCTGTGACAACAACAACTAGGACTAAACAACAAAACCAGTTAAAAACACTCTACTTCCCAAAAGCGCGACCAGCTTTCACCAGCATCGAGATTGATAATGCCTTCCTTGTGTATAAATTCCTGATCGTGGTGAACGCCATCGGCAACCCCGCACCAAGGCTCCAAACAGATAAATGGTGCATCTGTAGCGGCCCAAATACCAAAGAACGGAAAATCTTCGAAATGGAAATGCAGGCCATAATCATTTTTGGTATTCAGCAAACTGATACAGTTACTCTGCAAGGTCTTAAAAACCAGTGCATCGTTGTAAAAAAGCTCATGTTTAAGGTTTAATTTATGGCTCCCCAGCTCGATAGCCTCAGTTTCATCAGCCACTAAACCATCTTCCAGTTTCCAGAAAGTCAACCTCTCGTCGGTATTAAAAGCGAGGTAATAATCTTCGTATACGGTATTGGGTGTATTGGGAACCGCAAATGCCGGATGAGCCCCTATTGAAAAAAGCAATTCTTCCGTACCGGTATTGATTACTTCATAGGTTAGATTCAGTTTCCGGTCGACTAACCGGTACCACAGCTTCAATTCAAAATAAAAAGGGTACACTTTTAGGGTATCTTCATTTTGCGTTAAGGTAAAAACGGCTTCCGTTTCGCTTATCTTTTCGAAATTAAAAACATGATCGCGGGCAAAGCCATGACGGGGTAATTCATAGCTTTTTCCTTGATAGTTGAAAATGTTATTTTTTAGGGAGCCTACAATGGGAAATAAAACAGGACTGTGTTTTGCCCAATATTTCGGGTTGGCATTCCATAAATATTCCAGCTGGGTTTCTTTGCTAAATAAGCCTTGAAGTTCTGCGCCCTTAGCCGCCAGGCTAACTTTTATATAATCGTTCTCGAGAGTTATCATTGCCCTCTAAATTAACAAAAAGATGTGCTTTAAAAACATCTTTTTTATTAAATTTGATCACCACCTAAAGCCTAAATTTACAAGAAGATTAAGGGGCTGTTTATTTGGAATCCGCTCAAAATTAAAAAACCATGGCGATAGACCTAACAAAATTATCGAACCCAAAAGTGAAAGCCGCTATAACTGCCTTACAAAAAGGAGATGAAAAAATATGGTTTCCGCTCTTTGCCCTGGAAGTCGCCTTCTTTGATGATGGTAACCAGATGAAATTTAACAATTTCTTTAAAAAGGCTTTAGGTCACGAGCGTTTTACCTGTATAGATAAAGTTGAAAACAATGGACTCGATGTTTACGGCCACTTTCACTCCGACCAATGGGGCGATTTTAAAACCTACTTTAAATTTCAGGTCAATAAAGAAGGAAAAATAGACAGACTGGATATCGGGCAAGCTTCTTATTGAGTTTGAAGCTTTTAGTTGGGACTTTGAGTTCGACACCCCTCTCAGCTTCAAACTCCCAACTCCAAACTAAGCACGTTCTTCCCAAATACAGGCGATATTAATAATTGTCTGTACCGCTTTTTCCATATCCTGTACGCTTACCCATTCTTGTTTGCTATGAAAAGCATGTTCCCCAGCAAAAATATTCGGACAAGGCAACCCCATATAAGAAAGGCGTGAGCCGTCGGTTCCTCCGCGGATGCTCTGCCGTTTAGCTACCACTCCGGCTCTCTCTATCGCTTCAATTCCGTATTGAACAATTTTTGGATACTGATCCAATACCCGTTTCATGTTCCGGTATTGTGCTTTAATGGCTAAGGAATAGGTTGATTTTGGATATTTAGCCATCACTTTCTTTACGGTTTCTTCCAGAAAATGACCATGTTCAGCAAGTTTTTCATCGGTAAAATCCCTGATGATAAATTGCGCTTCAGCTTCTTCTACCTGCCCGTTGAAGCTTACCGGATGGATAAACCCTTCTTTTTGGTGGGTGGCTTCAGGCGTTAACGTATCTTTTGGTAGTGAATCTAAAACTTCGGCAAGAATTTTCATGGCACTTTCCATTTTCCCCTTTGCAAATCCTGGATGTGTACTTACACCATAAATTTTAAGGCTGGCACCATCTGCAGAAAAGGTTTCATCTTCGATAGAACCCAATGTTTCTCCGTCGATCGTATACCCAAAATCGGCACCGAGCTTTTTTAAATCGGCTTTATCCACGCCTCGTCCTATTTCCTCGTCAGGAGTGAACAGAATTTTAATGGTTCCGTGTTTCACATCCGGATTTTTCATCAAAAAAGCAGCAGCCTCCATTATTTCTGCCAAACCAGCTTTATTATCGGCCCCTAACAAAGTTGTGCCGCTTGCCGTGATAATATCATTGCCGATCTGATAGTTTAAATCTTTGTGGTCGGAGAGTTTTATCACTATTTTGTTGTCATCAGGTAAAATTAAATCCTGCCCTTGATATTTCTCGTGAATAACGGGCTTCACATTTTCCCCGCTGCAGTCTGGTGAGGTATCCATGTGAGAACAGAAAAAAATTACTGGAAGTACTTTCGTGGTAGTTGATGGAACGGTACCATAAACATAACCGTTACCATCCATTTCAGCATCCGAGATACCAATTTCCAGTAATTCCCGTACAAGTTCTGCACCTAAAATCTTCTGCTTTAATGTTGATGGACAGGTTATAGAGTTTGGGTCAGACTGTGTATCAATTCTTGCGTATTTTATAAAACGCTGTTCTAAAGATTTCTCTTCATTGATGTAATTGCTCATAATTCAAAGGTAAATGTTATAGATATCCGATAATGATATTATTTTTGTAAAAAAACATTATGTCTGTCAATCCTTTAAAAATCATTTACATATTTTTTTTGTTTGTTTCTATTGGCAGCTCTTCTTTTGCCCAATCCAACTACTTTAAAATGTCTTATGGTTTCGGTGGCGGGATGAATAGATCATATACAGATGTATACCGGGGGGACTTGGGGAAAATTGTTTATGGTGTTTTTGATTATCATATGACCCCATTCCTAACAGTGGGTCTGGAAGGGCAGTACGGAAGGATCAAGGGGGGAATCAAAGTTAAGGATCCCTCAGGCCGTAGGTTTGTTAACAAATACACAGCAGTTTCAGCCAACCTAAAAGTGATGCTGGGAGAGTTCATCAATTATGACAAAGGAGGATTCCTTTATAATATCAGAGGGGTATATCTTGGTTTCGGATTGGGAGCGATAAACAATAACCTCACCAACATAGCCAGATATCGACCTACAGAGGCTCCCAGCTCTGACAGTCGGCGTTTTGCCGGAGAAGATAAAAGCGTCAACCTGGTATTACCAGTAAATTTGGGGTATAACTACTACATAAAGGACAGCTATGGCTATATGAGGTATGTCATCAATGTTAATGCTCAGTCGAACTTCACTTTTGGTGAGGGGTTGGACGGTTATAACGAGTCAGGACTGAAATCCAACAACAACTATCCAGACATGTACAATTCGGTTACTGTTGGGTTTAGATATATGTTCGGAACCGTTCGCTCTTATCATAAAAACCTGTAAACATTATTTAATCGGTAGCATGAGGATATTATTATTATTAGTAGCTGTTATATTTTCTTTTTCATTAAGTTCTATCGCACAGAAAACACCTTTCGAAACAAGTGGCAAGATGGAGACCACAACCTACACTGCTGCAATATCTTACTATAAAAACCTGGCTAAAACCTATCCGGAAGCCAGGTTGTTAACTTATGGAAACACAGATTTTGGAAAACCGTTACATCTATTGGTTTTGTCGCGGGATAAGATTTTTGATCCATTGGCGCTCAGAAAGGACGATAAACGGATTTTATTGATCAATAACGGGATCCATCCTGGCGAACCCGAAGGCATTGATGCATCGATGATGCTAGCCCGCAATCTGCTTAAGGCCAACAAACTTCCAAAAAATGTGGTGATCTGTATCATTCCACTTTATAATATCGATGGAAGTTTTAACCGCTCAGGCACCTCAAGGGCAAACCAAAACGGACCTGTTGCCTATGGTTTTAGGGGCAATAGCAAAAACCTCGACCTCAACCGCGATTTCATTAAAACAGACTCTAAGAACGCTGCTGCATTTCAACTGATTTTCAATACTTGGCAGCCTGAAATATTTGTTGATACGCACACGAGTAATGGAGCAGATTACCAATACGTAATGACGCTTATCCCTACTCAAAAAGATAAACTGAATGCGGTTCTTTCGGGTTATTTAACCAAAACATTAGTACCTGATCTGTATACAGGGATGGAGAAAGTGGGTTATCCGATGATCCCTTATGTAAACTCGATCGGCGAAACCCCGGAAACCGGAATAACGGGATTTATTGACCCGCCGCGTTACTCAACCGGTTATGCTGCTTTGCATAATACCATTGGCTTTATGCCCGAAACACACATGCTAAAGTCGTACGATTTACGCGTAGATGCCACCTATAAATTATTGCAAACCTATGTGGATATAGTAGAGCGTGATGCCAAAACTATCGGAGAGAACAAGCGTAAAGCAGACGAGTTTGTTGCTGCGCAACAGGAATTCCCTTTAGAGTGGAAATTAAACAAAACTGCAGTAAACGATTTACCTTTTAAAGGCTTTGAAGATGGACAAAAGCCAAGCACGGTAAGTGGTATAGACCGTTTATATTACGACCGTAGCAAACCTTACAACAAAACCATTAAAGAGTGGAACAGGTTCGAGCCGGCAACCTCTGTAAAAAAACCTGTTGCTTATATCATTCCAAAGGCCTGGGACCGTGTAATTGCCTTGCTTAGACTGAATAATGTTAAAGTTCTGGAGATTAAAGCTGACCAGAAAATTGAGGTAGAAAGTTATTATATCGGAGATTTTAAAACCGGAGCCCGACCTTATGAAGGGCACTACCTGCACTCGGCGGTAAAGTTAAATACAGTAAAACAGGATTTACAGTATTATGAAGGCGATTTTGTGGTATATGTAAACCAGCCAACCAACCGTTACATTGTGGAAACATTAGAACCACAGGCCACTGATTCATTTTTCAACTGGAACTTTTTTGATTCAATTTTAGATATGAAAGAACATTATTCGGCTTACGTTTTTGAGGATACCGCAACAGAACTGATTAAAAACAATCCGGATTTAAAAAACAAACTGGAAGCCATAAAAGCATCGGATGCAGAATTTGCAAAGAATGGTGCCGCACAACTTGATTTTGTATATAAAAATTCTGATTATTACGAAAAAACACACAACAGATATCCGGTAGCCCGTTTGGTTACAGACGTAAAACTTGATTTAAAATAACCCAATGGAATACTTCAATATCGCACCAGTTGCCTCGGTAATTTTTGTTTTTACCATTATCACCAGCCTTTACGCGTTCTACGATCATTCGCTTTACGGCAAGTTTATGCTGCATCCTTATAGCGTTTCGAAAGGACAGAATGTATATACACTGATTACCAGTGGCCTCGTTCATGCCGATTGGATGCACCTATTTTTTAACATGTTTACATTTTATGCTTTTGCTTTTACACTAGAAAGTTTGATGGGTAGCTGGCAGTTCGGTTTACTTTATTTCCTTGGATTAATACTAAGCGATCTGCCAACGGTTTTTAAGCATAAAGATCATTTTAATTACAATAGCCTGGGCGCTTCAGGAGCAATTAGCGCAGTGCTTTTTAGCTATATCTTATTTAATCCGATGTCTAAAATTTACATCATGTTTATTCCAATCGGAATTCCTGCCGTAGTTTTTGGGATTTTATATTTAGTTTATTGTGCTTATGCCTCTCGTAATTCAAGAGACCACATCAACCACGATGCACATTTTTTTGGAGCCTTAACCGGATTGATTTTCACCATCATTTTCGTTCCGGGCATTTTACAAAACTTTATTACGATGTTAACCGGAGGAGGAAGATAGTCTTTACTTTAAAAAGTCAATTTCCTAAAACAGTCGTCATTCCCGTGAAAACGGGAATCTTAATGCGATAGCGTATCGACTTTTTTTGGCTTTAAGGTACCCAAGCCGGTTTGGGTATGACGAAAGGCAAAGCCTTACCCCGCAGTAGGCAAATACGGTTTCTCGAAGAAACTCATTGGCTCATCTGGATTCTTAATAATCTCAAAAACCACATAACCCCAGGGTTTCCAGAAATTCTCCAATACCTGTGCATATATTTTATGCTGCCAAACATCAAAAAGGGGTTTGGTCATGTTTCCACGCAAAGGCATGGCTTCAATATAGGTCGTACCTTCAACCGGCATAAATGTATATTCGGGCAAACGGTTAAACAGATAAGCGGAATAATAAAAACGGGCACTCAACTCCTCAAACTGTTCGGCAGTTAAAGTTTTCCCTGTAATTTCATTAATGAGCTCCTGATGATAACGTCTATTCGTACCATTATCCTGCAGGCAGGCTATAATACCAAAATCTTTCATTTTTAAAGAGAAAGTTAAGGTATTGATCTCATCGCGAAAACTAAACGGCGTTTCTCCATTTTCTAATTTCACTACCGTGATAGACCATGGCGAAAAATCCTCGAACTCTAAACTGGTGTATAGGTTCTGCATCATGAAATTCAGGTTGGCAAATTTCATCATTAGCGATTGCGACATATTTAAACCATCGGCAGTCATCTCTTTACGTAAGGCTGAATGCATTTCGATATATACAAAGCCATATAGAAACTTGCCGATCCAGTTAAAGAGATCCAGCTCGGGCAGTGCAGAAACGGCATCGTAACCAGTTGCAAATGCAGCTTCAATTTTATCCTCCAGCGGTGTTAAAAACTGTTCATTCACTTCACTGTTTACCGGGATAACCAACGTATTATAGGGGCGGATACTTTCGTCCAAAAACTGAATCTGCTCTTCACCACTCAAACCCGCTTGTTTCAATAACCATTTTGGGATCAATGGAACCTGAATAACAGGAGAATTAAAAGTTTTGCCACTTAAAAAGCAGATTTTATATAAAAAATCAAAGTTTTGGAAAGGATTGTATAAGCCGGTATTCATTACTGCAATATTAGCCATTATATTTTTAGGGCTTTGCACAGATATTTTTTTTTAACGCAGGGATTACAACCTCACCCTGTTAGCTGAAGCAATATAGCAATGTCCTCTGTTTTCCACTCCTGAAGGAATGGGCCTGTTGCTGAAGTGCGTGAACATTTCCACTAACAGGGTGGGGTCAGGGGCCGGTAAGTGCTAGTAATTATTATAATAATAACCGATATCATCAACCAGTTGCGTGTAAATCGGTTTGGTGAATTCTAAAAATAAAGCACTCGGCGGTGGCGGAAGTATTTCTTTTCTTTTGGTTATAGCCAATTGTTGTTTACTTAAAGCCCTATCGTCTCCCTTATAACTTGCCCAACTGTCTTTCCACACATAAGTTCCAGGAATTTTTTTTTGGTGGACAAGCTTTCTGGTTTTCCAATCGGTAATGCTCATGTCGAGTAAACCAGAGGAGGATATGTTTTTTTCGAAAATACTTAAGGTGGCTTTCACAGTACCGTAGACTGTTTTTTTATCACGGGTTTCGCCGATAACTACACTATCGCGTTTTAACTTTTCAACCCTTTCTTTTACATAGGTTTGGCCTACCACAAAATCGTCGAAGTTTAAGCTCAAAACCTGATCAGGAACAATTTTCTGATCGGTAGCCTGCGCTTCACCATAAAAAATAACAAACTTATTTCTCGAATAATTTCCGATAAACTGATCAATCTGTTGTTGAAAATAATCACCACTTAATTTGTAAGTGCTACTGTTTACAATAATCGGCTGAACCACAACCCTGGTTACTGCTGCCCAATAGGCATCTTCCATTTTGGCTTTGGCATCTTTATAATTTGGTTGCAGATTTTGCGTTTTCTCGAATTCGTAATAGGCTTTTTTAGCAGAATTACGGTTGTTCTCCCTCAAATAACCCAAACCGGAGTTGTAGCGGGCGCTCGCCGCATTGTATTTACTATCAGCAAGCTCGTTAACGTATTTTGTTGGACCTGGAACAACTGTTAAACAAGCCGGGCAGCTGTTGATATCATCAGCCAGTTGATTGATCTTTTGATAATCGTACATCACCGATTCCCATCTGAATAAATCGTTAGACATTTTAGCCTCACCAATTTTTCTTAAATGATCCTGTACGGCCAGATCGTAAGCTGTTTTTAGTACCTGCATGGCTTCGCTGTTTTTTGGCGAGTTTTGCAGTCGGCTTACAGCTTTAGAAACAGAGGTATCGTAATCACCTTTTTGCAAGGCTTTTTTACCTGTAGAACATCCTCCAATAATTATTAAGGATAAATAAATAAAATAACGTAATCTTGAATTGTTTTTCATAGCAGTGTAGTTGCGTTAATTACAAAGATAATTTGTAACGTGATAATTACCTTGTTTTATTTAGAAGACGGTTAACAATGAAAATTAGTTGCAAGCAATTTGAATTAGAATTAAAACATCCTTTTTCGATTTCGAAATTTACCCGCACCAGTACGCCCTTAATGTTGCTAAAGATCGAACATGAAGGTATTACGGGTTATGGAGAGGCCTCTATGGTACCTTATATGGGCGAGAGTTACGAAAGTGCAGATACTTTTCTCAAGCTCATCGACTGGGATAAAATTCAATACCCGTTCAACTTTGAAGAAATTATCGCTTATTTAGACAGCCTTGCTCCAGGTCAACCCGCCATTAAAGCGGCTATTGACATTGCCCTTAACGACATTCAAGGCAAGCTGTTAAACAAACCCTGTTATGAGATTTACGGTGCCGACCTGTTAAAAATGCCGGTAACTTCCTATACTATCGGGATTGATACTCCCGAGGTGATCCGCGAAAAACTGAAAGATGCAGCAGCTTTTAAAGTGATTAAGGTTAAACTGGGCAGGGATAACGATCGGGAAATTATCGAAACCATCAGAAGCATGACCAGTGTGCCACTTTATGTGGATGCAAACCAGGGCTGGACGGATAAGATTAAAGCCATTGATTTAATTTATTGGCTGCATAACCAGGGGGTGGTTTTAATTGAGCAACCTATGGATAAAAACAATCTTGATGGGAATGCCTGGTTAACCGAGCGCAGCCCCATCCCATTACTGGCCGACGAGGCTGTACAACGCGTGGCAGATATGGACAAACTGAAAGGGGCCTATCACGGCATTAATGTAAAACTGATGAAGAGCTGTGGCATGTACGAAGGCCATCAGATGATTTTGAAAGCCCGTTCTTTTGGCATGAAAGTTTTGATCGGCTGTATGAGCGAAACGAGTTGTGCCACCTTGGCTGCAGCCGCTTTGGCTCCGCTGTGCAACTGGGCCGATTTGGATGGACCATGGTTGACCAAAAACAACCCTTTTACCGATCCTGCTTTCGAAAATGGAAAATATATCCTAAAAGATCTGCCGGGCTTAGGACTTGAAGGAACAGCTACTTCTGGTCTCTTTCTCTAAAGCTTTTTCTGAGATCTTTAGACAGCTGATATTTAAAATAGAATAAACAGGCCGTTGTACCCACCAAAAAACCTGCCGGAAGGTATTTAGCGTTATTATAACACCACACCAACCCAAGGATCGAAAGGATAATGGCTAAATTATAGAAGATATTTAAAGCAAATTTTTTACCCACGATGGAGAAATATTTTTTTAAAAGAATTCATTTATTAGTCAGCAAATATCCAATTATCAAATTCTGCGTAGAGCGAAAAACAAAGTTTTAATTCGCGATCTGTAAACTTTGATAATTGGAATTTAGTTATTGGTTATCCTTAATATACTGGCATGCTCGGATCAAAAGCTTCTTGCCAGGCTAAAATCCCACCTTTTAAGTTATAGAGATTGTCGAATCCGTACTGTTGCTCCAACTGCATTACAGCTGCTGCACTTCTCTTTCCACTACGGCACTGAATAATTACAGGTTTATCTTTAGCAACCTTATCAGCCTCAATTAAAATTCCGCCTAAAGGGATATTCTCTCCATCAAGGTTTGAAACTTCATATTCAAATGTTTCGCGAACATCAATTAATTGAAAATCTTCTTTGTTATCGATTTTCTCTTTTAGTTCCTGTACCGATATTTCTTTCATTTTATTAAATGTATTTATGCAAATATAGGAAAATGAATTTTACACAGCCCATCAAAAAAATGCCATAAAATTTTGTGTAACACTGTAACAACTTTAACCCTTAGGCGTTTAACTATAAATAGTTACAAATGGACAAACTGAACCGTTTCTTTTGGTTTTGCTCCGGCGCTCATGTGGCCATGCTGGAAAAGTATCCTTCAGAACAAAATAAATATACCGGCATTGGTGCCACCATCTTTTTCACAGGCTTATTTGCAGCGCTCTCCGGCGGTTATGCCATGTATTTTGTATTTAAGGGCGATGATACGGCAGTAATCTTCGCCATCGTTTTCGGCTTTTTATGGGGGGCGGCCATCTTTAACATGGACCGCTACATCGTATCGAGTATCAATAAGAGCGCCAGCACCAATAAACAATTGCTACAGGCCACGCCCCGTATTTTGCTTGCTATTATGATCGGTATGGTGATTTCGAGACCCATTGAGCTTAAAATTTTCGACAAAGAGATCAAAGAACGTTTAAAGGTGAGCTACCTGAATGGCCAGCGCGCTAAAATTGATACCTTGAACAAAGCTTTCGAGAAAAAATATCAGGTGGAGTTTGGCCGCTTAAACCAACAGAAAGCGACCAGGGATTCTTTAGAAAAAGGGATCAAAGCCGATCGGCAAAAGCTTAATTTTGAGATTTTTGGCAACAAAACCACAGAAACATCAGGGGTAATGGGTTATGGGCCTTATGCCAAGCGCAAGGAAACCGAAATTGCCCAGCGTACAGCAGAATTAGATTCGCTCAAAGCCAACATCAATAAATCGGAAGCTTTTGTAGATAAACGTAAAGAATTTGATGGCCTGTTTACCGAGAAACTGTATACCAAAAAACAACTGGACAGTTTATCCGATATTGCTGGTTTTGCCGATCGGAACTGGGCTTTGGGTCAGCTGAAATTTAATGTGGACGGTACACGCGATAACAATACGGCAATCGCTGTAACTTTTATCGGTTTGCTGTTTATTTTCTTCGAATGTTTACCTGTGTTTGTAAAACTGATGAGTGCCCGCGGACCTTATGATTATGCCATATCAGATGGCGATGAGGTAGCCATTTACCATTCTAAAAAAGATAAGGACTTCCATTTTGAAGTCGCCGATAATATCCATGAAACTAGGGTCGATTCAGAGTCATCCAAGAAAAAAGAGATCATTAAAGGAAAAGCCTTCCGCGATCTGGAAAAACACGACTGGGACAGCGAGGGATAATGGATGATGTTTGAGGTAAGATGGATGATGGAAATGTCTCCATTAAACATTTTACGTCATTACCTCTTCCATTTTTACTAAATTGCTGCCATAATCCAGATTTTATGAATAAATTTTTAGGTGCTGCAATATTTAGCTTATTTTTTAGCACAGCTTTTGCTCAAAATGAGATCAGTTATACGGTTTCTTTTCCAAATGCAATTCATCACGAGGCCGAAATTAGCATGTTGATCCCTAATGTACCTGCGGGTACGTTAAAGGTTAGAATGAGCAGGTCGTCGCCTGGCCGTTATGCTACACATGAGTTTGGCAAAAATGTATACCATTTAAAAGCCTTTGATGGTGGCGGAAAATTGCTCAATATCAAACAATCGGCCGGTGATGTTTACGAAATCCCCAACCATGGCAGCAGCGTAAAAGTAACCTACACACTTTTCGGAAACTGGATTGATGGCACCTATGCAGGTTTTGATGAGACCCATGCACACATGAATATCCCGGCAACTTTTGCTTTCCCGATAGGCATGGACACTAGACCGCGACTCGTGAAATTCAATTATACTGAAAAAAAGAACTGGAAAGTGGCCACACAATTAAAACCAATGGCCAATGGAACCTATTTCGCACCAAACCTCCAGTATTTTATGGATAGCCCAACCGAAATTGCCAATTATAAAACGGCAAGCTGGCAGGTAAAAAATACAGATGGGAAGGAACAGACCATTCATTTAATTACCCACTCGAACGACGATCAGAAAACCATTGATAATTATGCTGAAATGCTTAAAAAAATGGTGGATGAACACCTGGCTGTTTGGGGAGAATTCCCAACCTACGATTACGGCAACTATTATTTCTTGGATGATGTTTATCCGGAGAATGCTGGCGATGGCATGGAGCACCGAAACTCTACCTCGATTGTACAACGCACACCGAAAATTGAAGGTTACGAATCAAACCTCCTGGGTACATTCTCGCACGAATATTTCCACAGCTGGAATGTAGAACGTTTAAGACCAAAAACTTTAGAGCCCTTTAATTTCGAGCATGCCAATATGAGTGATGAACTTTGGCTGGCTGAAGGTTTTACTCAATATTATGGCAATCTATTATTAACCAGGGCAGGCTTAAAAACGGTTGATAATGCCGTGCAAACTTTTAACGGTTTGGTTAATGCGGTTTTACTTTCTCCGGGCGCAAAGAATTTTTCGCCGATCGAAGCGAGCCGATATGCTGTATTTGCCGATGCAGGTGTCGCGATCGACCAAACCAACAAAGGCAATATTTTCACCTCTTACTATACTTATGGCGCAGCAACAGCATTGGCGCTAGATCTCCGTTTAAGAGCCGAATTTAAACTCACATTGGATGATTACATGCGTGCCCTTTGGAAAGCTTATGGAAAACCGGAAATTGCCTATACTATTCCTGATTTAGAAGAAACTTTGGCTGTACTCACTAAAAATTCTGCTTTTGCCACCGACTTTTTTAAAAAGTACATCTACGGAACCGATAAAAACGATTATGCCAAACTGCTTCTAAATGCAGGCTTGGTTTTGCAGAAAGCGAATCCTAACAAAGCATTTACAGGTTTTGGCCGCATTAATGTATTGGATGGCAAGGTAATTTTAGGACAAACACTTATAGGTACGCCAGCATACCAGGCGGATTTAGATGTTGATGATGTATTATTAACAATCGACGGTACGGAACTAAAAGATGCCACAGCCCTTAGCACACTAACTGATGCCCACAAACCCGGTGATGTATTAAAGGTTACTTATCTTCATCGCGGAGAACAGAAAACAACGCAACTCACCTTAACAGAAAATCCAGCTTTAGAAATCGTTCCAATCGAAAAAACAGGCGGAACTTTAACACCAGCTATGCAAACTTTTAGAGATAAATGGTTATCATCGCAGGTAAAATCTAAATAGAACTAACTAATACTTATTATATATGAAGAAAATATTCTTTTTTACCCTTGTCGGTTTGGCAAGTTTGCAGCTTAAGGCGCAAAACATCGATAAAATTATCACGCGCGAATATACCGACCACCTGATTAAAACCTTAAGTGCAGATGATATGCAGGGCCGCGCTACCTTTACGCCTGGTATTGATAAGGCCGCAACCTTTATCGAATCTGAATTTAAGAAAATCGGCCTAAAACCTTTAACAGGAGAGAAAACGTTCCGTCAGAGTTTCAACAAATATCAGGTTGCCATTCAAAATACAAGTGTTAAGATAGATGGGCAAGAAATTGCACCAGAAAATTTAATGATTACCGGTGTTACCACAGAAAGCATTTCACTTGATAAATCGAATGCTACTGTAGTTAAATTAGATCCTGATAAGCCGTTTGTAGCCCAGTTTAGGGCCATGTTGAATGCCGAAAAAAGCCAGATCGTTTTAGTTGACAGTAAATTTGCAGAGCTTTTTAACCGTTATAAGGATCATTTTAGTAAACCAGCAACCGTTGATGAAGAAGATGTAAAAAAAACGAGTAGCATTGTGCAGGTTTTTGTTTTAGGTAAAGATGCCGCTACAGATTTTTCGGCAAGCTTTACAAGCAAAATAACCAAAATGCCTTTGTTTAATGTTGCGGGGGTAATTCCTGGAAAATCCAAAGCAAAGGAAATTGTGGTTTTCTCTGGTCATTATGACCACTTGGGCTTTTTAAAGTCTGTTGATGGCGACAGTATTGCCAATGGGGCAGATGATGATGCTTCTGGCACAACCGCAATGATTGCCCTTGCCAAGTATTACAAAGCGCAGAAAAACAATGAACGTACCCTAATTTTCGTTGCTTTTACAGCTGAAGAAATCGGTGGTTTTGGCGCAAAATACTTCTCAGAAAAATTAAATCCTGATGAAGTTGTGGCGATGTTCAATATTGAAATGATCGGTAAAGATTCAAAATTCGGTAAGAATACTGCATTTATCACAGGTTACGAAAGATCGGATTTTGGTAAGATTTTACAGAAAAACTTAGCGGGAACAGAATTTACTTTCCACCCGGACCCATATCCAGATCAAAACCTATTTTACAGAAGTGATAACGCTACTTTAGCTGCTCTAGGCGTTCCGGCACATACCATCAGTACCGATAAAATTGATATTGATAAATTGTACCATAGCGTTAAAGACGAATACAGTTCGTTAGATGTAGAAAATATCCTTTCTACCATTAAAGCAATCGCAAAAAGTGCTGTTACCATCGTAAACGGAACGGATACACCTACAAGAATACCAAAGTTGAAGAAATAAGACGATCGAAATAAACCTCGCAGGTTTTTAAAACCTGTGAGGTTTGCTTTCAACAAAAATGGCCAGTGAAAATCACTGGCCATTCTATTTTATAAAAACTTACAAGTTCTCCCAGCTCTTGCCTTTCGAAACTTCGTAAGTGGATTACTTACTCAAATACATTGATTTATCTTTGTAAAGTTTGCGGAAGTAAGGATCTTCTAAATCTTTGATGAAACGGATCGCCTCACCTGTAGATTTCATTTCAGGACCTAACTCTTTTGCTACCTCGGGGAATTTCTCATATGAGAAAACCGGTTCTTTAATCGCATAACCTTCGAGCTTGCGCACAATCGTAAAGTCTTTCAGTTTCGCTACACCCAGCATAATTTTCGCTGCGATGTTGATGTATGGCACATCGTAAGCTTTTGCGATGAAAGGAACCGTACGCGATGCCCTAGGGTTCGCTTCGATGACATAAACCTTCTCATCTTTAATCGCGAACTGGATGTTTAATAATCCGATTACATTTAAAGCCCTTGCTATTTTGATCGAATATTCTTCCATTGCTTTAGTTACTTTTTCAGGTAAGCTAAAGGTTGGCAATACCGCGAACGAATCTCCCGAGTGGATACCTGCAGGCTCAATATGTTCCATCATACCTACAATGTGAACATCATCGCCATCAGAAATCGAATCCGATTCTGCTTCTTCGGCTCTATCCAGGAAGTGATCGATCAATACACGGTTGCCCGGTAAATCGCCCAGTAATTTCACTACTGCTTTTTCAAGGTCCTCATCGTTAATTACGATACTCATCCCTTGTCCACCCAATACATAACTCGGGCGAACCAGCACTGGATACCCCACTTCATTTGCTACAACGATTGCTTCTTCTGCATTCTCTGCCACACCATATTTTGGATATGGAATATCTAATTCTTTCAACAGGTCAGAGAAACGGCCACGATCTTCGGCGATATCCATGTTCTCGAAAGATGTTCCGATAATTTTGATACCTCTTTCCGTTAATTTCTCAGCCATTTTCAAAGCGGTTTGTCCACCCAATTGAACGATTACGCCAATTGGATTTTCAAGCTCGATGATTTCGCGAACATGTTCCCAGAATACCGGCTCGAAATATAATTTATCGGCCATGTTAAAGTCTGTAGAAACCGTTTCAGGATTACAGTTGATCATGATGGCTTCGATACCTGATTCTTTTGCAGCCAATAAGCCGTGTACACATGAATAATCGAATTCGATACCTTGACCGATACGGTTAGGACCTGAACCCAATACAATCACCTTTTTCTTATCAGATGGAACAGATTCGTTCTCCTCTTCGAAAGTAGAGTAGTAGTATGGCGTTTTTGCCGGGAACTCCGCAGCGCAGGTATCCACCATTTTATATACCCTGTTAATTCCCAGCGCTTTACGGCGATCGTAAACTTCATCCTCGGTAACGTTTCCTAACAACCAGGCAATCTGAATATCAGAGAAGCCTTTTTGCTTAAGCGTCATGAAGAAATCCTGAGGGATATTGTTAAGCGAGTATCTTTTTAATTCAGTTTCAAGCAATACAAGCTCCTGAATCTGGTTTAAGAACCATTTATCGATTTTAGTTACCTTACGGATCGACTCCAAAGGCACACCCATCGTCATGGCATCTTTTATTAAAAACAGACGGTTCCATGAAGCATGCTCCAAACCATCCATAATTTCGTTAATATTGCGGTTTTGTCTGCCATCGGCACCTAAACCTGCGCGGTTGATCTCTAAACTCTGACAAGCTTTTTGCAGGGCTTCGATAAAGGTGCGGCCAATGGCCATTACCTCACCTACCGATTTCATCTGTAAACCCAGCTCTTTGTTTGCGCCTTTAAATTTATCGAAGTTCCAACGTGGTATTTTAACGATTACGTAATCTAAAGTAGGTTCAAAATATGCCGAAGTGGTTTTGGTAATCTGGTTTTCAATTTCATCCAAATTGTAACCGATCGCCAGTTTAGCAGCAATTTTTGCAATCGGATAACCAGTTGCCTTACTTGCTAAAGCTGATGAACGTGATACACGTGGATTGATTTCGATTGCGATAATTTCATCATTCGCAGGGTTAACTGAGAACTGAACATTACAGCCTCCGGCAAAATTGCCAATGGCACGCATCATTTTAATCGCCTGGTTACGCATGTCCTGGTAACAACGATCTGATAAGGTCATTGCCGGAGCAACAGTGATCGAATCTCCGGTGTGGATACCCATCGGATCGAAGTTTTCGATCGAACAGATGATGATTACGTTATCGTTGCTATCTCTTAATAACTCCAACTCATATTCTTTCCAGCCTAAAACGGCTTTCTCTACCAGTACTTCATGTGTTGGAGAAGCTTCTAAACCGCGTTTTAGCGCTGCATCAAATTCTTCTTTTTTGTGCACAAAACCACCACCTGAACCGCCTAAGGTATACGAAGGACGGATTACCAATGGATAACCGATTTCTTGTGCAGCTTCTTTACCTTCTAAGAATGAGTTGGCAATTTTAGATTCTGCAACACCTACACCGATATCAACCATTAACTGGCGGAAAGCTTCACGGTTTTCGGTTTTTTCGATCGCCGCAACGTCTACTCCAACCACTTTAACCCCATATTTTTCCCAAACACCGCGTTCTTCAGCTTCTTTACATAGGTTAAGTGCAGTTTGGCCGCCCATTGTAGGAAGTACCGCATCAATTCTAGGTAAATCTGCAGAGTCGATATGCTCTTGTAAAATAACCTCTATAGAATCAACAGTTAGCGGACGCAGATAAACATGGTCACCGATAACCTTATCCGTCATGATGGTAGCCGGATTGGAGTTGATAATGGAAACGGTAATCCCTTCTTCTTTTAAAGAAAGAGCCGCTTGCGAACCCGAGTAATCAAATTCACAGGCTTGGCCAATAATAATTGGTCCAGATCCGATAATCAGTACTGAGCGAATGGAAGTGTCTTTAGGCATGATAAAGCTTAAACAATAATTAAAATTCTAAAGTATTGGTTCTTTTTGGAACCTTGAAAGCAACGAGATTTTGTGCTTGTAAGAAGAAAAATCCCAACTGTTCTGTCGGGATGCAAAGATACATCTTTAGAGGGATTTTAAGCTGATTTTTTTAAAATAAAAAAGGGGGTTTATAAAGCCCTCTTTTTAAACTTTTCTTTTGCAAAAAGCATTACTGTTGTAATTTAATTTCGCCTAAATCTGTAGTGGCACTATCTTTAACGGCAACCTTTTCGATCACGGCATCTTTATATGGCGCATTGCCTTTTACAACCACCGTATAAACGCCTTCTTTGAGGTTGGTAAAAGTAAAAACACCCTGACTAATTTGTGCTTTCAGCGTGTCTGTTGCAGCTACAAGCGAAACCGAAGAAGCGGCATCCACCGGACTGATTTTTCCGATGATTCCGCCCAATTTAATATTTATAAAAGCGATTGCGCCTAAAGCAAATACAATTAAAAGAGATAATACAACACAGATCTTTCTCATGGTATAACGTTTTAGTTGTTGATGTCTTAAATAGATAACACAATTCTGTGCAAATAGTTTTAAATAATGAACACCCAAATTACAGAATGTACTATAAATTATACACGCATGTCAAGTGTAAATGTATCATAATCCCGATAATGTTAATTATTGTTAAAAGAATTTAGCAAAAACGCCCCTATACGTCAGAATTAAGTCACGAAGTTGTGATGATCGAAATATTGGCAATAATGTTGTAATAAGCAGAACATATATGCGTTTTGTATATACTTTAGAAAAAGATCTAAAGCTTCCTCCGCGGATTAGTTACCCGCCATGAGGATTTCTTCATAAATAGTTTGTTTGGTTTATTATCCGGTTAGAGGAGCCCTCCTCAACCGGATTTTTTCTTTTAAGGCTTTTTCTTTTACATTTGATAGTATTCAGAAAACGTATCGTGAATAAAAACATTAAAAAAATCGCTATTGTTGGCCCTGAAAGTACTGGGAAATCTACCATATCCCAGTTACTGGCAAAATATTATAAAGTTTCGTGGGTGCCAGAATATGCCCGCTACTATTGTGAGAACCTGGTTGCCGACTATACTTTACAAGATGAAATCAATATGTACTATGGTCAGGTGGCGCTAGAAGACGCCATTTTAGTAACAACTGAAAGCGACTTCATTATCTGCGATACAACTTTCGTTACCGTTAAAATATGGAGTGATGAAGTGCTTGGCAAAACCCCACAGATTGTGCTAAATGCCTTGCCTAAAAGACCATACGATCTGTATCTGCTATTGGACATCGATTTGCCCTGGCAAGATGATCCGCTACGCGATTTCCCTGATAAACGCGAATATTTTATGCAGGTTTGGCACAAAGAACTTCAGGCCTTGAATGCAAATTATAAAGTAATTGGCGGATTGGGAGATGAAAGGCTAGCAAATGCAATTGAAGCAATTGATAGTTTTTTGGGGCAGTAATAATTAGATAACGACTTCCTTCATTAATTATTGACTGTTTTTCTCTTGGAAACGAAGGTCAGCATTTTATAGCTCCTGGAGCCCCGCCATTCCCTTTACTCATCCCGACTGATGTCCTATCGTGT
>NZ_JAVTSN010000077.1:0-17530 GCF_032678585.1 Pedobacter psychrodurus
TTATTATTTATTCCTTGCTTTTTTTGCCCTTTCTATTTTCGAGATATCTTGAAAGTCAGTATCATTTACCCATCCCCAGCTTAAAGTTGGATCTTTAGCCATGTAACGGTCGTAGAAATTTACCCCTCTTTTATCGGCATAAGGATATTGGTCGAATTGACTTCCTTTGCCAAAAACGCGCGGATCGCCCTGATCTTTTAGCAAGCTTAATAATTTACTTCTCATCTGTGCCGATTTTTTTTGCTGTGATGGATCTGATGCCAGGTTATTTAAACAGGCAGGATCTTTTTTAATGTCGTATAATTCTTCAGCACTCCGTTTGCCGAAGGACCATAACCAATAATTAAAATCGTTGTTGGTTGCATATACCGTGTTCAGGCAAGCCGTTTTTGTAGGACCACCGTCTACATTAAGATACCCAGTTTCGGGGTTTCCGGCAGGCCATCTGTCAGGTTCAAAATTTTTGATAAAGAGGTAATTCTCCTGAACAATGGCGCGGATAGGGTAACCTGCATCTTTGGGGCGGCCTACATCATGCCGTTCTTTACCCAGCAATACGAAATTGCGTTTTTCAGATACCTTTTCTTTATCCGAGCTAAAAATGGATGCAAAACTGTTGCCGGTAATGGGTTTCATCCTGTTATGATCAGCAGGCACTCTGGCCAGATCCAAAAAGGTAGGTGCAAAATCGATAAAACTGATAAAATCTTCAATTTTGCGGCCCTTGTGGGCGATACCATCGGCCCACATCATGGCAAGCGGCAGGTGGTTAGCATATTCGTAAGCCTGTCCCTTTACCCGTGGAAAAGGCATTCCGTTATCTGAAGTAACCACGATGAGGGTATTGTGCAACTGGCCTTTATCTTCAAGCATTTTAAGCATTCTGCCCAGGTGTTTGTCGAAATATTCAATTTCAAAAGCATAATCCAAAAGATCATTTCGCACCGAATCCGTTTTTGGCCAAAAAGGATAAATGTCGGCATTTGGAATATCCGTTAGTTTTTTTCCGCCTTTGCTAACCCCCGAATTAAACTCATATTCGCGGTGTGGCTCCAGGCCACCGTACCAAAAAAAGAAGGGTTTATTACCCGTAGTACCTAAAAAGGCATCAAAATTTGCCGCATAATCTACATTGCTGATCTGCGCGGTAGGAGGTGTTGTTTTGATCTGGTTAAATACTTTTACCAGTGTTTCGCGTGGCGAACCATCTTCATTTTTTGCCACAACAGGAGCCACACCTTTCCCCGTATAACCTACTTCATATCCGTTTTGTGCCAAAACCTCGGCAAAAGAAATAAACTTAGCGGGGAAATACGACCAATGGTTGCCGGCTTCTTCCAGTTGCCATGAATTTCGTCCGGTGATGATACAAGAGCGTGATGGAGAACATTTGGCATTTGGGGTATAGGCATTTTTAAACAAAAGACCATCTTTTGCAATGCGGTCGAAATTGGGCGTTTTTACCCACTTGCAGCCATAAGCGCCAATATGCTGATAGGTAACATCATCCATAATGGCAAAAAGAATGTTCGGACGTTCGGTGGCTGGATCCTTTTTCTTTTTGAACGATAAAGCAATTACGCTAATGATGATGAGGCTTGCAATGCTCAAAATGTATTTTTTCATAGAAATGTATTAAGGTATGTGTAAAAAAAAAGGGCGGCGAAAATGCCACCCTTACTATCATGAGGTTTAGTTTTATTGATTTACATGGCCTGTACTTTTAAAACCACACTGGTTCTGTAACTGTTGGCTTCCGGATTAAAACCTACTTTCATTAAAAAGTCGCCAGAATAAACTTTGCTGTTATCTATCGGTGATTTCGTGCCTGGATATAGGTTAATCTCTTCAATTTTATATTTTTTGGCAGGATCTAAACCCTTCAATCTGATTGGCAATATTACCCCATTGGTAAAAAGAGTGGCTACATAGTAGTTAAATACAATGGCCTGGTCTTTGGCATCGTTCACATAAGCAATTGAAGCGATTTTGTTTTCGTAAGGATCCTGCAAACGGTACTGTTGGCCATGCCAAACAATATCTTTAAAACTGTTATAGGTTTTAATCGCATTCTGGCTAAAAAGCAGGTCGTTTTTGCTCAGTTCGTTTACGCGTACATCATAACCCAGTTTGCCCATCATGGCCACGTCAGTCTTAAATTTAATGGGCTGTTTACCCATGTCGGTAATGTGGTTGTCTACAGCAACTGAGGGGAAATAGTACGAATATTCCCATTGTATAAAAATGCGGTCGTATGGGTTGGTGTTGTCGCTTGGCCAAAACTCCGTAAAGTACTTCAGTGCGGCATAATCTACCCTCGAGCCACCGCCTGCACAAAGCATCATGGGGGTTTTTGGATATTTTTTTCTAATCCTTTCCAGCACATTATTTAAACCCCTGATGTATTCGATGTAAAAATGGTCCTGGTTTTTTAAAGTAGGGGAGTTGGCGTTGTAGATCAGCGAATTGCAGTCCCACTTAATAAAAGCAAGCTCAGGTACTTCTTTGAAAATATCATCCACGGTTTTATATATAAAATCCTGAACTTTTGGGTTGGTTAAATCGAGCACCAGCTGGTTACGCATGTAATATTCTTTTCTTTCTGGTTGTCTGATAATCCAATCGGGATGTTTTTCATACAATTCACTCTTGGGGTTTACCATCTCCGGCTCTATCCAGATGCCAAATTTCACACCGTTTGCAGTGGCTTCCTTACCTAAGGTACTGATGCCGTTTTTAAGTTTTTCCCTGTTATACTGCCAATCGCCAAGGCCAGAAGTAGAACCGTTACGCGGATATTTATTCCCAAACCAGCCATCATCCAATAAAAATACATCAACACCTAACTTTTTGGTGTCTTTGGTCAGTTCATTTAATTTTTCGTCATTAAAATCGAAATAGGTGGTTTCCCAGTTGTTTAAAATGGTCGATCTTTCCCCTTTTCCATCCAATAGCTGATAATTTCTTGCCCAGTTTTGCAGGTTTCTGCTGGCCAAACCTTTACCTGTTGAAGAGTAAGTATATATAAAACGTGGGGTTACAAAATTTTCGCCTGCTTTTAAAGTATAGTTCGAGGAGAAATTGTTAATGCCTGCTGTAATCCTCAGATAATATTCATCAAAGGTTTCAAAATCAAGTTTGAAATTTCCCGTCCAGGCCAATGAACCTGCAATTACTTCACCCAGATCTTCGGTGGCAGGCTGATCAACCGAAACCATAAATGAAGAAGAATGTAATAGGTTTGTCCGGGTACCCAGTTTCGAATCGATGGTTTTTATCCCGTGCAATAACTGTTGTTCTTCTGAACGCATTTCGCGTGTGGCGCCACTATATTGGTTTTTAAGGAAGAATTTCCGGCCACTTAAAGTGAGGTTCGCTGAAGCATATTTATTCAGCACCACAGTTCCTTTTTCTTTATGTACAATTTCTGCCCATTGCTCTATTACATCTTCATTAAAATAGGCCAGGTATTTTAGGGTCACCTGGAAATTATATTTCAGGTCTTTTAGTAAAATGCTGGTGAGTTTCCGGTTTGGGTCAATTTGTTCTGTTTTTACTTCAGAAAAGCTGAGTACAGTAGATTTATTGCCATCGGCATGGGTAACGCTTAGTGCGGGTTCCATTAAATTCAGAGCGCCAGAAGCGATATAAGCTTCGCGTTTGTTCAAAAGATCATCAGAACCTGGTTTGTATTTATCGAGGGCCTGTACACTGGGGTATTCCCCTATGTTTTCCAGCTTTTTGCCGATGTATGTTGATAGTAAGGTATTATCCTTATCGGTTTCGAGTATCAATGCATTGTTTTTAGTTGCAATTTCTATGGTTTTCTGTGCAAAGCTGGTTAATCCGGTTGCCATCATTAGAAAAAAGAGGGGGAAGTGTTTTTTGTACATTATTTTAATCAAGTAGTGCCTGGTTTTATTGGTTTTAAACAGTTGAAATATAAAAATCACGTTTAACGTAAATATATGTGATTCATGTTATCATAAAACATAGTTTCTTTTTATGTCAACTGTAAAATTATTTTAATAAAAATAGAAAAAAGGATAAGCGCTAATACAAAAGAACAGCAAATTTTTGTACAGGTAAAGCTTTAATATACAGGTTGATATTGTTCGGGATTTTAGTCTGTGTACAGCTTGTTAATATAAAATCATCAATTTTTTAATATAAATATCGCTTTAAAAATAGTTCATAGCCCATAATACCGATCATCCGTGATTATTTCGAGGGGAAAATTGTTTACAGAAGAGTTGACTTCTGCTTAAGCCAGCTTAGTCAGTTCATTTCGCTTATTTTCTGAATAAACCTGCACAAATCCCGATTTCATACCGTCCATAACAGATTGAAATTCCTTTTTAATTTTTTGATAATTAGTGCTTTAGGGGTACGTGGTTTTGTGTGGAGTTTGGTTGGTGTATTATGAACCATTTTTAGTTGTCTGATTTAACTTTACCGCACTAACCAATTACGGAATAATCAAAAGGGAATTAGGTAATTATCATGTTTAAACGCAAAATCCATAAATCTTTGATGGATGCGTATTTGCATAAGTTCACCGGCTATTCATATGGATTGAACCGTAAAACTGCTCAAAATCAATAAATAACAAACAATACAAAACCATTCTATGAATTTGACCAAAAAAAAGACCGGGAATTTTCTAGTTCCCGAATTTTTGAGTTTTACAGTACTCTGTATACTGTTCTGCTTAACTGCTTCTTCGTCTGCGCATGCGCATCCTGAAAGGCTGGATTTTAAGCGCAATTTAATTAAAGCCGACACTGTGGTTAAGGGGAAGATTACCGATGCCAAAAAAGCTGGTTTACCTGGCGTGAGTGTTTTAGTTAAGGGTACCCAGAAAGGCACTACCACTGATGCAAATGGTAACTTTAGTTTAAGTGGCTTAAAAGGAAATGAAATTTTAAGTATTCGTTATATTGGTTTTGCATCGCAGGAAATCGCCATAAATGGCAAGCAAAGCCTATCAATTACGCTATTAGAGGAGAACAATAACTTAAACGATGTAGTGGTGGTTGGTTATGGTACGCAGAAAAAGGCTACCTTAACTGGTGCTGTGGTACAGGTTAAAGGCGATGTGATCAAACAAAGTCCTAATGGAAATCTTTCCAACAACCTTACGGGCAGAACGCCAGGTTTAATTGCAACCAACCGCTCCGGTGAGCCAGGCAACGATGGTTCTGCGCTATCGATCAGAGGGGCAACCAGTTTTTCAAATCCAAACGCCGGACCATTAATTGTGGTTGATGGTGTTCCTGACAGAAGTTTCAGCCGGATCAACCCAGAAGATATCGAATCGGTTTCGATATTAAAGGATGCATCAGCCGCTATTTATGGGGTTCGTGCAGCCAATGGGGTGATGTTGATTACCACTAAACGTGGTAAAACCGGCAAACCAACGGTTTCTTACAATGGAAGTGTTTCCCTTCAATCGCCAACCCGCGTAACCAAACTGGTTGATGCAGGCCAGTTTGCCAGGTATTATAACGAACTTTTGGCACGCAGAAACGGTGCGCCAAGATACACGGATGAGGATATTAAACTGTTCGAAAACGGAACTGATCCAATGGGGCACCCTAATACCAACTGGTATGATGCGGTAATCGCTAAAACGGCTCCGATGACACAGCACGACTTAAATGTTTCTGGAGGTACCGATAATGTAAAGTATTATATCTCGGGGCAATACCTGTATCAAAAGTATTTGTATAACGAATCGCCGTTTAACTATAACCAAAAAAACTTAAGGGCTAATATTGATGCCAATATTACAAAGGATTTAAAGGTTTCGCTCGATTTATCAGGCCGTAATGAAGATAAATATGCACCTCTTGACAATGCAAACTTAAACGGTGGGGTATTTATGGGGATTTTGGCCCAGTACCCAACGGTTGCCGTTAAATATCCCAATGGTTTATATGGTACCGGAACAACCACTGGCAGTAATCCATTATTGAGGGTTACCGATCAGCCTGGTTACGACCGTCAGTTATCGTATTATGCACAGGCAACGGGTACAATCGACTTGAAAATGCCATGGGTAACCCAAGGCCTTTATTTAAATGCCTATGCAGGTTTAGACAATACTTTCTGGCAATATAAACGCCTTTCCCGCCCGTATGATAATTATGATTACAATAAAACTACCGGCGAATACATCAACAAAAAAGAATCGACCAACGGAAATTTAATCGGATTAAATGAAACCTGGGGGCGCACCAGAAGAAATACCTATAACATTAAACTTGGTTATGATAGAGTATTTGCCAACGATCATAATGTGAGTTCCATTTTTGGCTATGAAGAAACGGATTATTTAACGGCGCAGACCACCACGGGATCAAGAAGCCTGTTAAGCGATCAACTGCCATTTTTAGGATTGGCCAACCCTGACCCAACCTTTTTATCGAATGGAGGTTCAGGAGATCAAAATGGCAGAAGAAGTGTTTTTGGGAGGGTAAATTACAGTTACAAAGAAAAATATTTGTTCGAGTTTAGCGGCCGTTACAATGGATCATTCAATTTTGGCCCGGGGAATAAATTTGGTTTCTTTCCGGGTATTTCGGCCGGATGGGTAATGAGCAAGGAAAATTTCTTCAGTAAAGCTTTACCTTTTGTAAGTTTTGCAAAATTAAGAGGCTCGTGGGGCATTTTGGGTGACGATGCCATTAGCCCATATCTATATTTAAGTACTTATAAAATTAATCAGAATGCCTACTATTTTGGTAATCCTGATGTACCAGCCCTGGGCTTAGCCACCAATGTTTCGCCAAATCCAAACTTTACCTGGGAGAAAGTTAAAAGTATGGACCTCGGTCTGGAACTCGGCTTTTTTAACAATGCACTAACCTTTAATGGTGATTATTTCTGGAGACACCGTTACGATATTTTAACCCAGAGAAATGCATCCATTCCAAGTTATACTGGTTTAGGCGGTAAACTCCCACCCGAAAATATCGGGATTGCCAATAGCAATGGTTTCGAACTAGAGTTGAACTACAATGGCAAAATCGGTACCGATTTCAGTTATACGGTTGGCGGTAATTTTACCCATACCAACAACGAAATTGTGTTTATGGATGAGTCGCCTCTAACGATTGATTATCAGCGCCAAACCGGTTATCCAATCCGTTCTTTTTTAATTTATAAAACCGATGGTATTTACAACAACCAGGATGAGATAAATAGCTATACCAATGCCAACGGTGGAAAAGTAACACCTTTAACTGGAACAAAACCTGGCGACATTAAATATATTGATGTAAACAATGACGGCAAAATTACCAGCAACGATAGGGAACGTTTTTTTGACAGCCAGATCCCAAGAAACAATTTTGGTATTAACCTGGGGCTAAGGTATAAAGGTTTTGGTGTAGAAGCCTTGTTTTACGGCGTAAGTGGTGTAAAACACATCATCCGTCCGCAAGGAAACAATTCAGAAACCACGCCAGCGCTTTGGCAATATGAAGGTCGCTGGACACCGCAAACGCCTGACAATAATCTGCCTGCCGCATTTGACAGGAACAGTACGGTGAACAACCTGGATTCTGATTTCTGGTTAAATGATGGCGCTTTCTTAAGGTTAAAAACCCTTCAGTTAAGTTACGATCTCCCAAAAGAATTTTTGTCGAAAATTAAGGTGCGCAGTGCAAGGGTATTTGTAAATGGATCCAACCTGTTTGTACTGAGCAAAATTAAAAACTATGATCCGGAGCTAAATTATGTGCCATCTGATAACAATGGCTATTATGTTAACGGTGCCTATTATCCGCAAACCAGAATTATTGGTGCTGGTGTAAATGTGTCATTCTAAATAAGATTTTATGAAATTTAAAAATATAATTATTGCTTTATCTTTTATGGGACTGGTTTCCTGTAAGAAAGATTTACTAGACTCTAAACCGCTTAATTTAATCAGCGACGAAACCTTGTGGAGCGATGTGAACCTGGTTGAAAAATTCGTGAACGAAAAATATGTGGTATTGCCACACTTTTATATGTATAGCGGTGTGCCAAGCCATTTGGGCTACGCAGCAGCATCAGATGAAACGTATGCCAAGTTTCTCTACGAAAACGTAAACCGCATTACCACAGGCGCACTTTCAGCAGATCTTTTAGCATTAGATAGCTGGACGGTTGATTACAATTACATCAGGGAGCTGAATGTGTTTTTTAGTAAAATTGAATCGGTACCAGGCGATCAGGGCAAGAAAAACAGGTTAAAAGGCGAGGCTACTTTTTTAAGGGCTTATTGTTACTTCGATCTGGCTTCAAAGTATGGTGGTGTACCTTTAATTACCAAAGTATACAATGCTACTGATCAAAATTTTGTTGAAAAGAGAGCCAGTTACGAAGAGGTGATCAAGTTTGTTGTAGACGAGCTGGACAAGGCTGTACCCTTGTTGCCCTTAAGTTATTCGGCCAACCTTGATTTAGGCCGTGCAACAAAGGGAGCCGCCCTTGCACTAAAATCGAGAACGTTGTTATACGCAGCAAGTCCGCTTTGGAATACCAATAACGATCAGACCAAATGGAAAGCTGCTGCAGATGCTGCAAAAGCAGTAATTGATATGAATCAATATGTTTTATATCAGGGTGATTACCATAATCTTTTCATCCAGCCCGATCTGCCTGAGGTTATTATTGGTTACCACATTGATCCGATTAAAACCAATGCTTATTCTGATACCTTTTTTAGTCCATGCGGCTCAAACGGTTACTCGGCTTATATCCCTACGCAACATATTGTAGATCAGTTTGAAATGAAAAATGGAAAAATGATTACCGAAACGGGCTCTGGTTACAGCGATCAGAATCCGTACATCGATCGCGATCCAAGGTTTTATGCCAATATATTGTATAACGGTGCACAATTTAAAGGCAGAACACTTGCCTATTATGATAAAGGTGCAGACAGCAGAACGGCGCCAGTTAATGCCGGAAACGCAAGCAATACCTGTTATAACTGGAAAAAATATAATGACGAAACACATAACGAAGCCATTGAAGGAGAAAGTAAAACGCCTTTTATCATTTTTCGCTTATCAGAGATTTATTTGAATTATGCTGAAGCGTTAAATGGTGCTGGTAACGACGGTGAGGCTATAATTTGGCTCAATAAAATACGCCAGAGAACAGGGGTAAATATGCCTGCGGTTTCGGCCACCGGCACTGATTTACGCGATAAAATCCGCCATGAAAGAGAAGTAGAACTTTGTTTAGAAGGGCACCGTTTCTTTGATGTACGCCGGTGGAAAATTGCCGAAATCACCGATAACAAAAATGCCATGGGGGTTAATGTGATCAAAAATGCAAACGGATCATTTACCTACGACTACAGCTTGCTGGTTGAAACACGCAAATTTGACGCGACTAAACATTATTTGTTTCCCATTCCAAAATACGAGCTGGATAAGGTAAAGCTTGTTCAAAATCCAAATTATTAATACCAAATGGTGATGGAACTTGTTTCATAAATACTGTTTAGCTATAAAATCTGTCAGCTGGGACTTTCTGATCAATCTGGATCGAAAAACTCTATAGTCGCTTAAGACAAATTTATGCTATTTGAGACAAGTTCCTTTTAAATTTGATGAGGAGGTTTGCAGGTTAATTTAGTTTTGGCAATCTGGATATTGCGCATTAAATGATCACTCATCTGAAAGATGTTCATCACGATTATTTTACAAATGTTTAATTTAATTAAACATTTGTTTAGTAATTATAATTTAATTTTGATGCTGAATACGCTCAGTTATCCATTAATTATTTAATTGTTCCAATATTGTATCAATAGATTTATTTAATTCTTTATGAGAAAAGTTTTTTTAAAAATGATGGTTTTATCCCTGCTGTCATTATCGGCCACCGCCCAGCGTAAAGCACATGTGTTAATTTTAGGTCTTGATGGTTTTAGTGCAGAGGGTTATAAAACCGCGAAACACCCTAATCTCGATAAACTTTTTGCCGATGGGGTACTTTCGTTAAGCACCCGCCCGGTAATGCCATCGGTTACGCTGCCCAACTGGACTAGCCACATGACGGGTTCGGGACCGGAGGAGCATGGCATCACCGCCAACGACTGGACACTGGAAAAACATACCTTACAGCCTTTAGAAACAGATCAGGACGGCTACTATCCATCTATCTTCAAAGTGTTAAAAGAAGCTATCCCTGCAGTTAAAACAGCCTATTATTATAACTGGAAGGAGCTGATTAATCCCATCAACAAAAAATACCTGGATGAGGTGTCATTTGAAGAAAAAGATCAGTATAAAGACAATTACCAGAAAGCATTTGATTTTATGGTAAAAAACAAACAAAACCCTACACTTACCTTCTTATATAGCGTACATACCGATCATGCTGGTCATGGTTTTGGCTGGATGACACCAGAATATATTACCGCCATTGAGCAGGCAGATGTAGCAATAGGGGCATTGATAGAAAAATTAAAGGCAGATGGGATTTATAAAGACATGCACATTTTATTGATTACGGATCATGGAGGGATAAACAAAGGCCATGGAGGTATATCTATGAACGAAATGCAGGTGCCCTGGGCCATTACCGGACCTCAGATTAAAAAGGGTGGTTTAATAACTTCTTTTAACAGCAACAAGAACACCAGTTTTGTATTGGCGAAAATTTTTGGAATCAGTAAACTTCCTGATTCATGGACTGGAACGGTACCAAAAAATGTATTTAAGTAATCATTTATCAAAAATGATAAACAAATTGAAGCCAATAACCAGGCGAATTATTGTATTGCTATTGCTAACGTTCCCGTTGCTTGTAATAGCCCAACAAAAGCAAAGGGCTAAACAAGTATTCATCCCTAAAAACGTAAACAAGGTTCCTGAAAACAATAATTTTGAAGATAATAACAGTGTTTTTAGCAATAAACGCAGGGTAGAATCGGCTGATGTGGTGATTTTTTGGTCAAAGGAACTTGGTGACGATCCGATGCAGAATGTAGATACGGCTAAACGTTTTGATGTGAAAAGATCACTTGCAGAAACTGAACGTTTTTACAATTATTATATCGATAAATTAAAGGTGCTAAAAAAGGGCCACTCGGTTTCCGACCGGTATAAAACACTCGTTTTTATCTATGGTGGAAATGAAGGTACGGCGTATGGCTGGGGGAAAGATAGTGTAGCCATTTTATGGACGCCTGCAGTTCGCGTACATCAGTATCCTTATGGTGTTCTGGCGCACGAACTGGGTCACTCGTTTCAGTTTATGGCCGGTTGCGATAGAGGTACTTCTTTTAGTGGAGCAATAAACGAAATGGGAAGCCAGTATTTACTTTGGCAGGTGTATCCCCATTGGGTAGATTTTGAAAATTTCCATTTAATGGCATTCTTAAAACAGACCAATCTGGCTTTTCTTCATCCAGATAATCAATACCATTCGCCTTTTTTACTGGAGTATTGGGCTGAAAAACATGGATTAGATTTTTATGGGAAACTGCTCAACAATTTAAACGAAGGTGAAGATCCTGTGATGGCCTACAAACGCATTACCGATATCAGCCAGAAAAAGTTTAATGATGAAGTTTTTGATGCTTCACGAAAGTTTATCACCTGGGATTTAAAACGTGTACGTGATGTAGCCGGTAAATATGCCAATAAACATAAAACAACATTTAATCCTTTAGAAAATGGTTGGTATAACATTAGTTCAAAAGACTGTCCGCAAAATTATGGTTATAACGGCATAAGGCTTAAAGTACCAGCTAATTCTACTGTTAAGCTTGATTTTAAAGGACTAACGGAAACAGCAGGTTACCAGATGATAAACCCCGAAAATGCAGGCTGGAGATATGGGTTTTTAGCTGTTAAAGAAAATGGCGACCGTGTTTATGGCAAAATGTATTCTTCAAAAGATGGAACATATACTTTTAAAGTTCCAGCCAAAACAGCCTATTTGTGGCTAGTGGTGAGCGCTGCGCCAATAGCACATGTTAAACTGGCCAGAAAGCCCGATTTAATTGGCCAGTGGCCTTATCAAATTAAGTTAACCGGAACCGATTTGTATTAACCTCTCAATCATCGGGTAATGGAGAATTCCATTACCCGGTTTTTTATAATTTACTGAATTGAAATATATAACCTCTAATTAAGGAGTAGGTAAAACCTGTCCGCTCACCTGAAAATCGTTAACACCAACACTTGTTGTTCCACTAGTAGCAGTAGCCCCGTAAGCATAAAGTCTAAAAGTAACTGCAGTAGTGATATTGCTCAATGCCGATGCATTGAATGCTATCGATGTTGGCGTAGTAGTACCGCTTATGGTTACCGGAGCCGAAATATTGGTTGCGAAATTATCGATGCTGGAGCGGAGCACAAAGGTATTGGGATGCGTGGCGGCTCCCCTTAGTACGGTGAATTTAATGTCGCTAAAGTTAAAATAGTAACCGCTTTTGGGTTCTAAATTAAGCTCATAATATTCTGTCGGATCAAAGGCTGATGGCGTTGTTGCTGATGTTGCATTTACCCAGCCGCCTACCAAATATCGCCCGCCCGGACCAGGTGCACCGCCTGATAGGCCTGCTGCCGATAATGTTGAACGCGAAAAATCAGATCTTGGTGTGCCCACAACATTATCAGTAGGGTTTGGGGCAGGACTCGCACTGTTCACATATACAATATTTTGTGGCGACTGGTATTTGATGTTGGGATGAATATAAACATGGTTGGTATTGTTATAGGCTGTAGGATTGGTGATGTTTGATGTTATGGTATATGGTCCATCCAGGTATGCAGGGTTAGCATCAGGGATACTGTTGCCCCAGATAAGGCCTGTTGTGGTAGGCGCCTGATTGAGGTTAATAATGCGGATATCATCATGATAAACGGTGCGGGTGCTGTTGGGTGGCACTACGTATAATCCCCATTTAATGTAGCCTAAGTTTCCGTTATTAACATTGCCGGTAAAGGTAGCATAGTTTGTTTTTGAAGAATCTACCAAAACAAAATCGCTTTGCCCCGGCAGTTTCATATAAGTTTTCATATACCCGGTAGCGGTGGTCGCCCAGAGCACGTCTATTCTAAACTGGATCCATTGGTTAACATAAGGCTGGATATTGGGTAGGATGTCTGTTACCGATACATCCTGGTACCTAATCCTGATCACATTTCTTTGCGCGCGGATCATCAGTGGAACATTTTCCCCACCCGAAACTTTTAACTGGAAAAGATTGCTTTCATTGGTTGGGTCGCCCTGGTTCCAAACCGGCCAATCCTTTAACATCACGCTAAATTCATAACGGCGTTCATCGCCGGGGAAATAACGGGCAGGGATAATCTGCTGGGCATCGCTTTCACTTCTCCAGTTTCCGTCAGAATTATAACCCAAATCGCCATATACCACTTTATGCGCTATGGCATGGTTTAGTGTTGTGGCTCCAGGTGATACAATATAAGCCGCATCAGATGCAGTAGCATTTGTAGCATTTATACCCGCAATGCCAGAGTTGAGTGCGTCATTTTCGTAGGTTACGTTTAAAATCGTATCCCCGTAATTAAAGTTGGCTTGTGGTCCGAGGGCCATCTTCGCAATGGGAAATTTTGCAGTCTCGGTCTGGCTGGTCAGGCCATTTTGAACTTTACTGCAGGAGCTTGCTAAAAATAATACAGCAAGGGCCATATACTTTTGCAGGTAAACTGACTTTTTTTTCATGTGGTTTTTTGGTTAGTTGATGGTTGATTATTTTCTTATTTCATGCTGTTTTTTATAGTTATATTATCATTCAATCATTCTCTCATTCAATCCTTCTCTCACGCACTCATTTTCTATTTCCCCGCAGATTGCGCTGATCAAAAAACGCAGATCAAACAGATTTTGACCTATAGTAGCAAGAAAAAATCTCCTAAATCTACGGTATCCATCTGTGTTCATCAGCGGGGAAATAGATTGGATTATTATTACTTCATAAGTGTCGTTTTCACCACGCTCATTTTACCATCAATGCTGACCGAAAGGTCTATGTTGCCCTTTTCGTAATCGTTGCCAGTATTTTCATTGATTTTGATCTCAGGTGCCTTATGGCCGTTATAAGGATAAAGCACACTGATAAATTGCTGTGTCTGATCATTGTTTTTTTGCTTTTCAAATGCGAAAGCAGGCCGTTTCAGTTCTTTTTGGTAAGCATAGGATACTTTTCCTTCTTCCTCGTGCAGGCTGACTTTATCCGAATTTAACGACTGAATCAATAGGTTGTTTCCATCTGCATAAGTGGTGTAAACTTTTTTGCCAGCCTGATCAAATACCGGATTACTATCCTCTTTCAATTGAAAATGGATATCAAGATTGCCTTTGGCTTTCCCGATGGCTTTATCAATGATAAGGAAGTATTTTTGATCGATAAACAATACACTGCGCTGGTGGTTTAAATCCGCATAACTTGGGTTGGTGTAGGTTAGAATGTCCAGATTTTTACCTGTTTCCCATTTGTTCTGTTGTGCTTTGGTAATCAGCATATTTTGATTATCCAGGGTTAGTGTACTGTGCACGCGTGTTTGCCTGTACCAGTTTCTCATTTTGGTAATCTCGGCATCGCCGCTATAAACAAAACATCCGGCATCAGGAGTAAAATTTCGTCCGTTCGCCCAAAGTTCAAAGGTGCCATTGTCTGGTTGGGCATGAAACTCGCCCGGGGGACTTGCCTTCAGGATCATAATGGTTGATGCATTGTTCCATCCGTTCCTAAAAGTATAAAAGCCTGCAGTGTTTAATCCTTTTGAAAGGAAATCGGGTACTTTTCCTTCTTTTCCATCGGTGGCAAAATAGCGTAAGGCATCATTTTTTGGAAATGCGTCTAACCAGGATTGAAACTGTTGCATCCTGAAATTTTTATCGGCCAACCACGAATCGCCGAACATGGGTTGATTATAGTTCGGGAAGGTGATGCTGATAAAAGCCATGACCATGTTCTCTACAGTTTGTTTATAACTGGCCGGAAATTCGTTTGCAACGCCTGCTTTTTGTGCCGTACGGTAGGCCTTTAAAAAGATATCGATCGCACCCGCATGGTATACCGGTGATAACTCATATTGTACGCCATCCGGATATACCTGTTTTAGGATTTCGGTATTCAGCACTTCAATGCCACTTTTACGCCATGTTGCCGCATCTGTAAATTCGGGAAATGATGCACCCGCGAACAGCGTTCTCTGGGCTTCAAACAAGCGGTGGTTGCCTTCTGCGGCGTAATGTGTAGGTAGATACTTCGCCTGTTCGTGGTAATTCTTCAAAAAATATAGGAGGAAGCCGGGTGTGAACTTTGGCGAATTTACGAATATGGCAAAGGTTGGTACCAGGCTCTGTAACCTGTCTGATACCTCCAAAGGCCTCCAGGCATATTTGTCGTTATCTTCCGAAAGCCCAAATGGATTTTTCTTTGCCCAATCTGCAAATTGAAGCATCCATTCTTTTGCATATTCCTCTTTTTTGGTGCTATTATAGGCTAAGGCCATCGATTGCCACCATTTTACACGGTGTAGCTGCCAGCGCACTTCGTTGTCTTTTATGGGCCAATACTGCCAGTTGATATCTTTTCCATAATTAAAAAAGCCATAGCCTTTTTGTGGCTGAAAACGGTGCAGGAGCGCACTATCGGCTGCCATTTTATTGGCCCGATCCACCGGGCTTTTAATATCGACCGCTTTCTCCCCATTGCTAAAATCAGGATCTTTTTTGCCTGATTTTTCACGATAGTAATTCAGCAGGGCTTGTGCGGCTTCATTGTATTTAGAGGCGGTATAGGCTTTTTTTGCCTTCTCCAACCCGGGGTAGTTCAGGTTGATTGCGGCAAAACTTTCTTTGGTGATGGGCTGTTCCTGAGCCATTACATTACACAGCGTAAATGCGGTTAAGAGCAGGCTAAATATTAATTTTGGTTTCATCTTCATTTAAATAATGTGGTTTATCCGCTTTAATTTAAACAGGTTATTTGGCGGATTTTAAATCTATTTTTTTAATGGCTATATAACGTTTTAAAGCCTCCAGGTAATAATAGTCGGCATAATCTAAGGGCGTATCAATTTCCGAATTGTATAAAAAAGCACCAACGCTGTGCTTCAGTATAAAGTATTGGTTTTCTCCTGGATTGGCCAGATAAGCATCAGAAGAAAGCGATTTTAGTATATCTTCCGCATAATCAACATATTTTTTACCATCTTTTACCTGGGTACTTAAATCCAATAAAGCGGAAGCAATAACCGCAGCAGCTGAGGCATCTCTGGGTGCCTTTTCTTCGGTATCCATCGCATTATGCACATCGAAATCCCAAACCGGAACTTTATCTTTCGGCATGCGTGGATGGTTCATGATAAATTTGGCGATGTTTTCTGCCTGTGTTAAAAATGCAGGGTTTTTAGTGTTGGCATAACACATGGTATAGCCATATAATCCCCAGCCCTGGCCACGCGCCCAGGCCGATTCGTCGGTAACCCCCTGGTGCGTTCTTTTGGCCAGTACTTTACCTGTTGCAGGATCATAATCAACCACATGGTAGGAGCTGAAATCTTTACGGAAATGATTTTTCATGGTCGTAGTGGCATGGGTGCTGGCTGCGTTAATATAATCTGGTTTTTTAAATTCTTTACCTGCCCAATACAAATATTCGAGGTTCATCATATTGTCGATAATTACCGGATAATGCCACCATGCAAAATCCCATGATTTAATTACGCCTACTTTGGGGTTAAAACGGTTATACAAGTGTTGCGCACCATCGGCCAATGCAGGTAAATAGGTTTTATCGCCGGTTATCCTAAAAGCATTTCCATAAGAACAATAAAGCATAAAACCTAAATCATGCGAATTGGTAATGTTACGCACCGTATCGAGTGCAAGTGTAAATTTTTTAGCTTCTGTGGCCAGGTTTTGATCACCTGTTAGTTCATATCCATACCATAAACTGCCCGGGAAAAATCCGGTTGTCCAATCGGTTACACCCGCTGTCCTTACGGTACCGTTAGGGTTTATAGAACGTGGGTTTTTTCCTGGTTTATAGGTAACGGCAGCTTTATTTAACTGAAAAGCGATTACATCGGTTGCTTTTTTCAGCCAGTTTTGGGGTGGGGTTTGTTGTAGTGCCCTGGCATAACCATTTAATATAAATGTAACTGTTAGCAATACTAAGCAAAAAGCTTTTTTCATCATGTTGTGGTTTGAATCTTTGATAATTGTTTTGGAAAGTGAAGTTATGGGGGTAGCAGCAGAAACACTTTTGATTATTATCAGAAATATTTTGAATTTGGTTAAAAGCGAATTTTAATAGATAATATGGAGTAGTGTGTTATTCGTTTTAGCTTTTTGCCACAGATGGACACAGACGTTAATATCGTATCTGTGTTTATCCTTTTTATCTGTGGTTAAGCATTCTGTGGTGTCTGTTGTTACCAACTGACACTAAATTATCTATCAGTCAGATGATAACATCTGACTGCACGAGTATTGCGCTACGACTTTTATGTTGTTAGCTTTTTGCCACAGATGG
>NZ_JAVTSN010000078.1:0-15608 GCF_032678585.1 Pedobacter psychrodurus
CACCTGTACCGATTTTTCATCGGTAGCCGAGGCAAGACAGCGCGTAGGGCAAAGAACAAATATTATCTCATAACCACCCCTGCCCCCTCCTAGATTAGGAGGGGAGTTCCCCTCATAGTTTGAGAACCCACCGATTTAGAATGCCAGCCTCTGCTCACTGCAATATGCACCACGCTATCTGCTCCCTGCTATCCGGCCTCGCAGATTTTCGACGGAAAAAGCACGGAAATCTGTTCACTCCCCCCTCATTACCCCACAGCCCAAGGCAGGATCAAAGCGAGAGCGTGGGGATAAGCAAGGGACTAAGAGCCTCGATGCTGCCGCAATCGAGATTTCCGTAGGTTTTTACAAGAAAAGCTGCAAGCCTTGATTTTTGGTTACCTTTTTATCAAGAAACCTGCGAAGCAAGCTTGAAGGCCTATAAAAACATATATACTACTGAAAAAAGGTAAGAGCCCCTTCGGCGGCGGTGAGCCGAGGCAAGACTGCGCGAAGGGCAAAACCTCGTAGGTGATTGAACGAAGGCAATAGTCACTTACACAGAGATCCTTCGCTTACTCAGGATGACAGCAAAAGAGAAAATTCTCTGCTCCCTACAGTGTGCGCTTCGCTATCTGCACCCTGCTATCCGGCCTCGCAGATTTTCGACGGAAAAAGCACGGAAATCTTTGCACTCCCCCTCACTATCCCACAGCCCAAGGCAGGATCAAAGCGAGAGCGCGGGGATAAGCAAGGGACTAAGAGCCTCGATGCTGCCGCAATCGAGATTTCCGTAGGTTTTTACAAGAAAGGATGCAAGCCTTGGGCTTTTGTTACTTTTGGGCCAAGCCAAAAGTAAGAGCCCTCCAGTGGCGGCGAACTGGGGCAAGACAGCGCGAAGGGCAAGACAGCGCGTAGGGCAAGACAGCGCGTAGGGCAAGAAAAAATATCATCTCATAACCACCCCCACCCCTCCTAGATTAGGAGGGGAGTTCCCCTCATAGTTGCAAATAGCAACAGGCCTAGAAATTTAGCCTCCTGTGAAGTGCTCGGTATGAAAATCCCATGATAACAAAAAAACACCAGAAACATCCTGCTTTCGCAAAACATCCCTGGTGTCTTTGTGACTTGGTGGTAAAAACCACTAAAAAACGCTATATAAAGATTGCTTCGGCTCGCTCTAGTCCAGCCTCGCATCCGACAGCTATCGGATGACGAATTCTTTTCAAGGGTTCTAAAACAAAAAAACACTAAGAACATCCTGCAATTGCAAAACATCCCTAGTGTCTTTGTGACTTGGTGGTTAACTAAATTAAATCACCATTATCTTACTGCCACCCCCCCCCTAAAGAACGGTACAAGCCAACAACAGCATTTAACTGCTCCGTTTTAATGGTAGTTAACTCCAGTTCGCTTTGCAATAAATTGCCTTGCGCAGTAATCACTTCAAGGTAGTTAGCCATACCGCTTTTAAACAACATACTCGCATTTTTCGATGCCTGTTGTAAAGTTTGTGCTCTTTTCTCAGCAATACCATATTGAGTTTTCAACTTCTCTACTTTCGTTAACTCATCCGACACTTCGCCAACAGCGTTCAGTACCGACTGACGGAACTGGATCACCGATTTCTCGCGGTCGATTTTAGCCAGCTCCAAAGAAGTTTTCAACTGACCTCTTTGAAAGATCGGTTGCGTAATCCCTGCCCCAACCAAACCGAACAACGATGCCGGAACATTAAACCAGTTGCTTGCTTTAAAAGAGTTGATCCCGCCACTTGCGGTAATCACCAGCGAAGGATATAAACTTGCTTTCGCTACCCCAACCTTTGCATTGGCAATGGTTAAAGCCAGTTCAGCACTTTTAATATCCGGTCTGCGGCTCAACATAGCCGAAGGAAAACCAGCATTTAAATCTTGTGGGATATCCATTTTATCCAAACGGCTCTCGCGGTTAATCGCTTTAGGCAAAGTACCAATCAATACACTCAAAGCATTTTCCTGTAAAGTAACATTCTGCTCCAAACGAGGTATCAGTTGCGCCGCATTTAACTGTTGCGCCTGTGCCTGTTGTATGGCCAGCGAAGTAACCTGACCTGCATCGAACTGTAAATTGATAATCCTAAGCGTGCTATCGTTCAGTTTTAAGTTCTTTTTGGCAATTTCCAGCTGCGCATCAAGCATTAACAAATTGTAATACCCTTGTGCAACATTACTCACCAAGCGGGTTTGCACTGCTTTACGCGCCTCTTCTGTTTGCAAAAAACTGGCTAAAGCGCCAGCTTTTTGATTGCGGATTTTGCCCCAGATATCGGCTTCCCAAACCACACCCAGATTAGCATTGTAATCTTCGATATGGCTGGCACCTGTAAACTGATTTAAGCTTAATCCATTTAAACTATTGTCTGATGGACGGCTCGAACTTGCTGCAACCTGCAGTTTAAGTTCGGGCAGATAACCCAGTTTCGATTGTTTAAACAATACTTCAGCTGCATCGATATTTTTCAAAGCAATTTGCATATCGTAGTTTTTAACCAAAGCTGTATCAATTAAATTCTGAACAGTAAGGTCGTTGATAAAACTCTTCAAAGGCATTGAGCCCACACTCGAAGAATCTTTAGGTGTTGTGTTTCTGAATAACCCAGGCGCAATATTTGGCAGCGCTGTATCTTTCGAAACCGAACATCCGCTCCAGATTAAAGCAAGGAGCAGGATGGTAATAATATTAAACCGTTTCATAAACTGTATGATTATTTACAGGTTCTCCATGGTGTTGAACAACCTCATTTGATGATTTTTTTGATAGTTTTTCCTGTAAGGCCTGGAAGATGACGAAAAGTACCGGAATGATAAATAAACCTAAAATTACACCAGATACCATACCACCTGCGGCACCAATACTGATGGAGTGGTTACCTTGTGCCGATGGACCCGTTGCAATACTCATCGGGAATAAACCGAATACAAAGGCAAGTGAGGTCATAATAATCGGCCTGATCCTCAATCGTGCTGCTTCTATCGCCGCATCAACCAAACTGCGTCCTGCCTTTCGTCGCTGTACCGCAAACTCCACAATCAGGATGGCATTTTTAGCCAGCAAACCGATAAGCATAATCAGCGCTACCTGTACATAAATGTTGTTTTCGATACCGGTTAAACCCAATACCACAAACACACCGAATACACCTGTAGGGATTGATAAGATTACCGCCAATGGCAGGATATAACTCTCGTACTGTGCCGATAATAAGAAGTATACAAACACCAAACAAAGCAGGAAGATCACCGTCGACTGGCCACCTGAAGAAATTTCCTCACGTGTTTGTCCAGAGAATTCGTAAGCATATCCGGTTGGCAATTGTTCTTTAGCCGTTTCTTCAATCGCTTTAATCGCATCACCAGAACTGTAACCTGGTTTAGGGATGGCGTTTACTTCGATAGAGTTAAACAGGTTGTAACGCGAAGCCGTTTCCGAACCATATACACGGGTTAATTTAACCAGGGTACTGATCGGCACACTTTCTCCCGCTTTGTTTTTCACAAACACACGGTCGATACTTGCAGGGTCGGTTCTATCGGCAATATCAGCCTGAACCACTACACGGTAGTATTTACCAAAGCGGTTAAAATCTGATGCCTGTGCCGTACCGAAATAAGTCTGCATCGTTTGTAAGATATCTTTTTTACTTACACCCAACTGATCGGCTTTTTCGTCGTTCACATCCAGTTGTAACTGAGGATAATCGGCTTTGTAAGAAGTAAAGGCATAAGCAATAGCAGGTTTCGCCATTAACTTTCCGATAAAGTTATTCGCTACACCACTAAATTTATCCAACCTGCCATTCGTTTTATCCTGTAACATCACGTTCATCGCCTCAACGTTACTAAAACCTGGTACCGTTGGGAAACTAAATACGAAGAAGGTACCGGCAGATATAGCGGCCATTTTAGCCCTTACAATATTTTGTATCTCATCGATATTTTTAACCGCCCCTCTTTCTTCATTTGGTTTTAACAATAAGAAAATCTGCCCAGCTGAAGGACTGTTCGATGCGGTTAAGAAATTATAACCTGCTAACGACATCACAAACCTTGCTGATGGCATCGCCCTCAACTCAGCCTCAGCCTGTTTCAACATTTTATTGGTATTGGCCAATGATGTTCCCGATGGACTGGCCACCGCGATAGCCACGAAACCCTGATCCTCTGTAGGAATAAAGCCTGTTTTTGTTCTGCCTACCAGAAAAATGGTAACCAAAACGATTAAGGCAAGGCCGCCCATGCTGATCCATTTGTTGCGGATAAGCACTTTTAAGCCACCAATATAACGGTTGGTCATATAATTGAAACCACCGTTAAAGCCTGCATAAAACTTTTCTACAAAACCTTTTTTAGGCGCGTTGTGTCCACCTTCTGCATGTTTGTTTTTTAAAAACAAGGCCGCCAAAGCAGGACTTAAAGTTAAAGCGTTAACAGCCGATATAATAATGGCGATGGCCATGGTTAAAGCGAACTGTTTGTAGAAAATACCTGTCGAGCCGGTCATAAAACCAACCGGTAAAAATACCGCTGCCATTACCAGTGTAATCGATATAATCGCTCCGGTAATTTCGTTCATCGCCTCGGTTGTGGCCGCCCTTGGGCTAAGTGAAGGGTTTTCTTCCATTTTGGCGTGCACCGCTTCTACCACCACAATCGCATCATCCACCACAATACCTATGGCCAGTACCAATGCGAACAAGGTTAAAAGGTTAATAGAGAAGCCGAACAGCTGCATAAAGAAGAAGGTACCGATAATCGCCACCGGAACTGCAATAGCCGGAATTAACGTCGACCTGAAATCCTGAAGGAAGATAAATACCACGATAAATACCAGTAAGAAAGCTTCGATCAAGGTATGCTCTACCTGATTGATAGATTCATCAAGATCGGTTTTGGTACGGTAAAACTGATTGTATTTAATTCCCGATGGGAAATCTTTTGATAGTTTGGCCAACAGTTTATCAATCGAAATCTGGATTTCGTTGGCATTTGAACCCGATAACTGGATAACACCAATGGTAATACCATCATGTCCGTTTAAACGGTTAACACTACCATAACTATACGCACCCAGTTCAACACGGGCCACATCTTTTAAGCGTAAAATAGAACCATCTGAATTGGAACGGATCGCGATATTTTGATATTCTTCTGGTTTGGTAAGCTTACCTTTATATTTAATGATGTATTCAAACGCCTCATTACTACGTTCTCCAACCCTACCTGGGGCCGCTTCAAGGTTTTTGTCCTGAATAGCAGTGATGACTTCGTTTGGTGTAATTTTATAAGTAGCCAATTGACTTGGATTTAACCAAATACGCATTGAATAATCTTTAATACCACCAAATACACTGGCCGAACCTACACCCGGGATACGTTTAAGTTCCGGAATAATATTGATCTGCGCATAGTTGTTTACAAAAACCGCATCGTATTTTTTTGGATCTTCAGAGTACACACCGATAGCCCCAATAAAGCTGTTTTGCTGTTTCGTAGTGGTGATACCATATTGTACAACCTCTGCAGGCAATTGGCTGGTGGCTTGCGAAACACGGTTTTGCACGTTAACAGCAGCCTGATCGGGGTTGGTACCTTGTTGGAAGTAAACCGTAATCGCCAGGGTACCATCGTTACTGGCGCTGGAGGTCATGTAGGTCATGTTCTCCACACCATTAATTGCTTCCTCCAGTGAAGGTGTTACCGAACGTAATATCGTTTCGGCATTGGCCCCTGGGTATACAGCGGTTACCAATACCGACGGAGGTGCGATATTTGGAAAGCGCTCTAAGGGCAACTTTGTTAAGCCAAGTATACCAACTATTACCAATAAGATGGAAATAACAGTCGAAAGTACAGGCCTGTCTATAAATTTCTGAAACATGACTTTTTAAATTTTATGGTCGTATTAGTTTTTTGTTCTTGCAACAGCTACTTTATCTGCTGCTTTTTGAGGCGCGATCACCATGCCTTCCTGTAATTTATCAACGCCGCTCAACACAATCTGGTCGCCAACTTTTACCCCGTCTTTAACCAGGTAATTTTCGCCGCTTTTACCAACAATGGTAATGGCTTGTTTTTTAACCTTGCTGCTATCGCCTACAGTAAATACGAATACTTTATCCTGCATTTCTACTGTAGATGATTGAGGAACCAGAATGGCATCATCATGCTGCAAGCCTAAACGGATCTTACCGGTATTACCCGAGCGAAGCACTCCGCTTGCATTAGGGAAACTAGCCCTTAAAGTAATGGCACCTGTGTTTTTATCAAACTGACCATCAATCATGTCGATTTTACCTTTAATTGGATAAGCAGAGTTATCGGCCAATAAAAGCTCAACTGCTGGTAAATGTTTAATCCTATCGGCAGGTGTTTTACCCGGGTAGTTTGCGTTAAAGTTATTGAAGTCGTTTTCAGCAAGTGCGAAATAAACGTGTACTTCGTGGATATCCGATAACTGCGTTAATGCAATCTGATCGGTCGGCGAAACCAAACTTCCCTGTTTTTTAGGGATACGGCCAATGTAACCACTTACCGTAGCCTTAACATTGGTATAACCTAAATTGATCTGTGCCGAAGCCACACTTGCCTTTGCCTGTTCTGCATTGGCCTGGGCAATTTTATAAGCCGTTTTAGCAGTCTTCAACTGATAGTCGGAAACTACTTTGTTCTGCACTAAAGGAGTTAACTTATCCACTTCCAACTGTGCATTTAAAATCGCAGCTTCAGCAGCATGTAAGCTTGCTTTTGCATTGTTTAAAGCCTCGCGGAAAGGGTTTTCGTTAATTTTGAATAGGGTTTGTCCGGCGGTAACATAAGCGCCTTCGTTAACCAGAACGCTTTGTAGGTAACCACTCACCTGCGGACGAACATCGATATCAACAGCACCCTGGATAGAGGCCGGATATTCAATATAGGTGGTTTCTGTGCTCGAGTTAATGGCGCTCACAGGCAATGCCGGTGGCGGTGGTGCAGCGGCTGATTGATCAGGAGACGATTTACAGCTCACCAAAATTATAGATAAAAGAGAAATTGTTAACATTGAATTAATACCATTAAACCATTTAACGGTGTTAAGTAGCGGGTACAAGCGGTGTAGAGATTTCATATAATTAAATTTAATTGGAATTAGAGTGTATAAATAATTTAACAGTGTTAAATTACCGGGTAAAAAAAAATTAACTGTTAATAGATAACGTAATGCCTTTGATGGCATCTTTTAAAATTTGCTGGTTTAACTCGTCTGTTGTTCTTCCATTTGGGCGGACCAGGTTGATGGAGATTAAACCATGGATGATAGACCAGTAGGTGTAATACTTCATGCAGATATCGTCATCAGAAACGGGTTTCTTTTCGAATAAAGATTCAATTACATCGCCCAACATACTGCCTACGTTTTCGGCTTCTGCCATCGAATTTTTAACGGTACAACAAACCATATCCACACCGTACATCAACTGATAAAATTCTTTATGGGTAAAGGCGAAGTTCCAGTAGGCAATCCACATGGCTTCCATTTTATCTTCCGGAGATTCGTGCTGATCTCTGGCTTCGCGGATATCTTTGGCCAACATTAAATAACCTCTTCTGGTGAGTTCCAGTAAAATGCCATCTTTGTTAGAAAAGTATTCGTAAATAATTGGTGCGGTATATTCAATCTGGTCGGCAATTTTACGCATACTCAATGCCTGCCAGCCTTCTGTTTGAACAATGTTCAAGGCAGCATCCAGAATTTTTGTTCTGGTTTCATCTTTTAAACGTAGAATTCTTTCTTTACTTCCCATGACTGGAATATTAGGTGTAAATAATCTAACACCGTTAGGCAAATGTAGAACCAATTCCAGAATTCACAATCATTCATTTGTCATAAACATTTTATTGCTTAGTTTTACCGCTGATAATCAACGATTAAAGCAGTTAAAAGCATATTTTAAATAAATTAGTTTTCTCAAAAAAAATAAAAAATGATTTTCCGCGAAGCAAAAACGACTGACATTCCTGCAATACAAATTGTCAGACATACCGTAAAAGAGAACACTTTGTCAGATCCGGCACTGGTTACTGACAAAGATTGCGAAGAATTTATTACCCAACGCGGCAAAGGCTGGGTTTGCGAAGTAGACGGAACGCTAGTGGGTTTCTCTATTGTCGACCTAAAAGAACATAACATTTGGGCTTTATTTCTCCGCCCTGAATTTGAAGGCAAGGGCATTGGCAAAGAGCTGCACCGCTTGATGATGGATTGGTATTTCGATCAAACACAAGAATTGGTTTGGCTGGGCACAGCGCCCAATACCCGTGCTGAAGAATTTTATACCCGCCAGGGTTGGAAAAACGTAGGCATGGTGAATAAAGGTGAAGTGAAATTTGAAATGAGTTATGCGGATTGGGTGAAACGAAATGCTTAAATAGTAAGCTTTATTGCCACGGAGGCACAGATTAACACGGAGATATTTTTTAGTTTATTAACCACCAAGAACACAAAGTTTAGTGCCTTAGTGATGTAGCTGCCAAAAAATGAACCATATAAGGTATATAAGTTACATATAAGTGTAATGCCCCGCATGCCCTTAAATTCCTTATATGGTAAAGAAACTATAATAAGCTTTAACCACCAGGTTACAAAGAACACAAAGCATATAATACTTGGTGCCTTCGTGTCCTGGTGGTAAAACAACCTAACTATTCCAGATAAAAGGCGCCTGTTTTACAAAGGCGGCATCCCTTAAAGCGTCAATAATAAACTCCGCCAAATTAGAAGCATTAATCTGACCGCCTTCGCAGTTGATCAAACTCATTTCAATTGCTGTCCGTTCATCAGTTTGCATAATCAACGGCAAACGGATTAAAGTCCAGTCGATGTCACTGGCAGTTAACAGATCATATTCTTTTTGTTTATCTGCTGTAGAAACCGGATAGTTATCGTACATCCATTTGGTTGCGAATTGAGTCTTGACATCTTTTTCATCAGCAGGACTATCTACATTGATCCCTGTAATCACGATGTAGCGTTTCAGATTAAAAGCCTCCATTGCTTTTAGAATATGAGCTGTTGATTGTGTAAAGATTGTTTTCTCACTGGCAGGTTGTCCCATACCGAGGGCACTGATTACCATATCGCAGCCTTGTATAAAAGCAAGTACCGTTTCTGCATCTTTAACGTCGCCGGTTATGATTTCCAGCGAAGGATGGTGGATCTGAAGTTTTTCCGGATTCCTGACAAGGGCTTTTACCCTGAATTTTTGCGCCAATAGCGCTTTTAAAATATAAGCACCAGCTTTACCTGTAGCACCAATTAAAGCAATTTTTAAATCTTGCATGATGTTCTTTATAAAATTTAGAAAATAATAGTTTAGCCCCATGATCAGAACGATAAGGGAATATCAGAACAGAGTTCTGTTTGAGGAATATTTTATAAAGAGATTTTAATGGCACTAAGCTACGGAAATTTCCGATATTTCAAGGACGATAGCTATCGGATGAAGTGCAGTGAAGATAAATATTCTTGCATGAAAGACCCTGAAACAAGTTCAGGGTGACGAACCGAGAGATTGATCGTCATTGCGGGAAGGCTTTTTCAGCCGACGAAGCAATCTCTCCGGCAGGATCACTAGCATGAAAGATTGCTTCGTCGTGCCTCCTCGCAAGGACGATGTAAGGAAGAAAAGGAAAAAAATTACCCCTTAAACTTCTTCATAAAGGTACTCACACTTTCCTCCAAATTACCATCGGCGATGGCTTTAACGAAAGCGGTACCAATAATGGCGCCATTGGCATACGAGCAGGCTTTATCAAAAGTCTGTTTATCGCTGATCCCGAAACCGATCATCGTTGGGTTCTTCAGGTTCAGGTTTTTAATCCTGCCGAAATAAGCTTCTGTAGTATCGCCAACCTCGAGATTTTTACCTGTAGTAGCCGATGAGGATAGCAAATAGATAAATCCATTGGTTAAACCATCAATTTTATGGATGCGCTCTTCAGCTGTTTGCGGGGTAATTAAAAATACGTTGCTCAGGTTATGCTTTTCGAAGCAATCTTTGTAAAACTCCTCGTATTCTACCATCGGCAGATCTGGCACGATACAGCCATCTACCCCTACTTCGGCACAGGCCTCACAGAAATTTTCTACCCCAAACTGCAAAACAGGATTTACATAACCCATTAACAAAACGGGAATGGTAACGGTTTTACGTAAGTCTTTCAACTGTTCGAAAAGCAGTTTAAGCGTCATGCCCTGATCGAGCGATTGTTTACTGCTGGCCTGAATCACCGGTCCATCGGCAACAGGATCCGAATAAGGGAAACCGATTTCGAGCATATCAGCACCCGATTTCTCCAATGCCTCGGCAATTTGTAAAGTATCGCCAGTATTTGGATAACCAGCGGTATAATAAATTGATAATATATTTTTCTTCTCCTGGAAGAGTTGTTTAATTCGGTTCATTCTATGAGATTGGAGATGTGAGATTGGAGATGTGAGATTAGAGATTTGCGACTTGAGACGTGAGATTTGAGATATGAGACTTAAGTACCTGGCAAGGAATCCTTTTGTCTCAAATCTCATATCTATTACCCCATATCTATTGTCTCAAATCTCATATCTATCGTCTCAAATCTATAAGTTAAAATATTTAATATAAGTATCCAGATCCTTGTCGCCACGACCTGAAAGGCAAACCACTACGTTTTCGCCTGCTTTAAACTCCATCTTTTCTAAGTAAGCCAAGGCGTGTGCACTTTCAATGGCCGGGATAATTCCTTCCAGTTGTGTACAAAGCAAACCTGCATCCAAACTTTCTTCATCAGTGATCGAAACATATTGTCCGCGGCCTGTTTTAAACAAATGTGCATGTTGCGGACCAATACCCGGATAATCCAATCCAGCCGAAACCGAATGTGGTTCTACCACCTGTCCATCTGGCGTTTGCATCAAAATACTTCTGCTACCATGTAATACCCCTTCTTTACCTAAGTAAGTGGTAGCTGCAGAAAACCCACTCGATACCCCTTTACCGGCCGCTTCAACAGCGATGAGTTTCACATTTTCATCATCCATAAAATGATAGAACATGCCCATGGCATTACTTCCACCACCTACGCAAGCCAAAACATAATCAGGCTGATCGCTACCGGTTTGTTCTAATAATTGTTTTTTGGTTTCCTCAGAGATAATCGATTGGAAAATTGCCACCATATCAGGGTAAGGGTGTGGACCAACCACCGAACCAATAATATAATGTGTATCAACAGGATTATTGATCCAGTCGCGCATGGCCTCATTGGTGGCATCTTTTAAGGTTTTACTTCCAGAACTCGCCGGAACCACTTTTGCACCTAACATTTTCATACGGGCCACATTTGGCGCCTGGCGCTCAATATCTACCTCGCCCATGTAAATCACACATTCGAGGTTACGCAAAGCACAAACCGTTGCCGTAGCTACGCCGTGCTGACCAGCACCAGTCTCCGCTATAATCCTTTTTTTGCCCAATTTTTCGGCCAGTAAAATCTGCCCGATGGTATTGTTGATCTTGTGTGCGCCGGTATGGTTTAAATCTTCTCTTTTCAGAAAAATATTGGCGCCATATCTTTCCGAATACCTTTTAGCAAGATAAAGAGGCGAAGGACGGCCGACATAATCCTTTAACAATTGATGAAATTCCTTTTGAAAACCGGCATCATCAATAATCTTTAAATAGTTTTGACGCAATTCTTCTACGTTTGGATAAAGCATTTCGGGGATGTATGCGCCACCAAAATCTCCATAATATCCTTTTTCGTTTACTTTGTATTTCATGTTTCTTTTCTTTTTCCCCTTGGTTTAAACCAAGGGTTATGAATAACAACCTATTTATTCATTTCTTTAATAAATTCTTTAATCTTCTCCGCATCCTTCAAACCTGGCTCAATTTCAAATCTGCTATTGATATCCAGGGCATATAAACGCTCATCGTGTATATTTTTTATCGCTTGGGTGTGTTCTAAATCAATTCCACCGCTTAAAAAGTAGGGTTTGCTGTAAGTATATCGGTCCAAAACAGACCAATTGAAGGCTTTTCCCGATCCGCCATGTGCTTTAGTTTTGGTATCGAAGAGAAAGTAATCCACCACCTTTAAATATACTTCGAGACCTGAAAAATCAAAATCTTCATCTATTCCGAAAGCTTTAATCACTTCCAAAGCGGGAAAGCTCGATTTTAATGTTTCGCAATATTCAGGCGATTCACTTCCATGTAACTGAACAGCCTTCAGCTTCAATGTGTTTACTTTATCTTTTATTTTTTCAAGGTCTTCATTTACAAACACACCCACCGTTTTAATCTCCGATGGGATGTATTTGATCAGTTCAGCAGAAACATCGCTGATCAACCGGGGCGATTTCTTATAAAAGATAAACCCCAGGTAATCTGGCTGCAACTCAGCAACCGCAGCAATATTGGCTGCCAAACGCATTCCGCAAACTTTTAACTTTAGCATGCCAGTAAGTTTTTAAAACTCTCCAATGCTTTTTTGTTCATCAACGATTCTTCTGCTTCATAAAAACAATCTGCAAAAGATTGGTTGGGTTTTATGGTTTTAATCGCCAATGCCGAATTGCACAGTACCACATTGTTCTGCACATCTGTAGCTTCGCCGTTTAAAACATCCATAAATATTTTAGCTGATGACTCTACCGTATCACCACCTTTAATCGCATTGGTATCCACCTTATCAAAGCCCATATCCTGAAGCGTTAAAATCTGTTCGCCCTTGTTCGAAAAGGTTTTCACATCGCAGGTTAGTGAAACCTCGTCATAACCTTCCAACGCATGCACGATAGTATAACTTTTATCGGTATCCTGGTATAGATAAGCATATAAACGGGCCAGTTCCAGACTGAATACCCCCACCATCTGGTATTTTGGCTGTCCGGGGTTAACCATCGGGCCAAGCATATTGAAAAATGTTTTCACGCCCAGTTCTTTACGGATCGGTGCAACAATTTTCATCGCCGGATTAAACAGTGGCGCATGTAAAAAGCAGATGCCGGCGGTATCCAGGTTACGTCTTAACGTACCCTCATCATTGGTAAAAGTATAACCTAAATATTCCATTACGTTAGAAGAACCGCAGCCCGAAGAAACACCATAATTACCGTGTTTGGCCACATGATGCCCGGCTCCTGCCACCACGAATGATGATAAGGTAGAAATATTGAAAGTATCTTTACCATCGCCTCCCGTACCACAGAGATCAATCAGATCGTAACCCGATAAGTCTACTTTTACACACATATCAAGCATCGCATCCCTAAAGCCCTGTAACTCTTGTACTGTGATGTTGCGCATGGCATAAGCAGTAATAAAAGCTGCAATTTGTGAAGAATTAAATGCCCCTTCGGAAATGGAGATTAAAATGTTCTTCGCCTCTTCCCTGCTAAAACTCTTGTTCTCGAATAAATGGTTTAATATTTTTTTCATGTTTATCGCTCAATCTTATTTAACCACTGATGAACACGGATACACACAGATTTTATCCGTGTTCATCTTTTTTATCTGTGGTTCATTTCTCATTCTTTTATTTTATGCCATGGTTTGTGTCTCCACAAACCATTTATTTTCTTCCGTTTCGTGGAGACACGAACCGGGGCCTCGGTATTACGCCTACTTTTGTTTATCGCTCAATCTTGTTTAACCACAGATGAACACGGATACACACAGATTTTATCCGTGTTCATCTTTTTTATCTGTGGTTCATTTCTCATTCTTTTTATTTACGCCATGGTTTGTGTCTCCACAAACCATTTATTTTCTTCCGTTTCGTGGAGACAAGAACCGGGGTGTTGGTATTACGCCTACTTTTGTTTATCGCTCAATCTTGTTTAACCACTGATGAACAGGGATACACACAGATTTTATCCGTGTTCATCTTTTTTATCTGTGGTTCATTTCTCATATATCTCCATGGTCTGTGTCCCCACAGACCATTTATTATTTTGCTCCATTTCGTGGAGACACGAACAGGGGCCTCGGTATTACGCCTACTTTTTTTATCGCTCAATCTTGTTTAACCACAGATGAACACGGATACACGCAGATTTTATCCGTGTTCATCTTTTTTATCTGTGGTTCATTTCTCATTCTTTTTATTTACGCCATGGTTTGTGTCTCCACAAACCATTTATTATTTTGCTCCTTAACCACCCCGTCCTTCTTACACCCCTCCACGGGAGGGGAAGGCATAAAAAAAGGATTGCTTTTTGGGCAATCCTTTTCATTGTGTTTAAAATATTTTAAAATATATAACAATAGAATTTGCCTAACGAATTTCGTTATGCCACCACCAATTGTTATTTAAGTTTTTAATTATCATGTTTGTATAAAGCAAATATTGATATAGTTTTTTAATATTCCAAAATCTTTCTAAAAATATATGTCTTTCTTCAAAAGAAAAGTACAGTTTAATGATGATTTCGGTTTCGGATCCAATCCGGTAACCAAAAATCAGCGCATGCTCAATCCCGATGGTTCAGCAAATATCGAACGTACAGGCCTGCCCTGGTTTAAGTTCGACGATACCTATACCCGCCTGGTAACCATGAGCTGGACAAGGTTTTTCTTTGTCATCCTCGTTACTTATATGGCTGTAAACACAATTTTCGCCATTTTATACAATCTCGTGGGTATCGAAAATTTAGATGGCGCCAAAGGTGTAACCCTTCGCGATCAGTTTTTTGATGCCTTTTTCTTTTCTGCCCAAACCATTTCTACCGTTGGTTATGGCCACATTTCGCCACAGGGTTTTGTTACCAGTGTGCTGGCTGCTTTCGAAAGTATGTTAGGTTTGCTTGCCTTTGCGTTGGCCACCGGTTTATTGTATGGCCGTTTCAGCAGACCTACATCTAAAGTAAGTTTTAGCAAAAAAATGGTGATTGCCCCTTACGAAAAAGGCCATGGTTTAATGTGCCGCTTGGTTAATCTCCGCCGCAATCAACTCATCGAAGTGGAAGTGCAGATGGTGATGTCGTACAACGAAACGGTAGATGGCAAACATGTGAGAAGGTTTTATCCACTGGCTTTAGAGCGCGATAAAATTGGTATCTTATCTTTAAACTGGACGCTGGTACATGCCATTACCGAAGAAAGTCCGTTTTATGAGAAATCTTTAACCGAACTGCAACATGCTGAGGTAGAAGTTTTTGTCATCCTTAAAGCTTTTGATGATACTTTTTCGCAGACGATCCATACCAGAACGAGTTACCAGGATGAGGAAATTGAAATGGATGCCAAATTTGAGAAAATGTATTACCACAATGAGGAAGGTAAAATGGTAATGGATTATAGTAAACTGGATAAGGTTACAAGGACGGTGTAAGTTTCTTCTTTTGTATGTTAAAGTTTTTTTGTTTTTGAAAAGCAATTGCTGTGCTAATCGGTTACGACAGTCCCGCCATACGCTTTATCCAGATTGAAGGAATTGGGATGCTCGCTGCTGTCGGGTTTAAATAGGCTGGGTTAGTGCTGATAGGACCACCCCGCCTTTCAGGCACCCCTCCAGAGGAGGGGAATGCAAATCGCATAAAAACTATGAGGGGCAATTCCCCTCTCGCAG
>NZ_JAVTSN010000079.1:0-15551 GCF_032678585.1 Pedobacter psychrodurus
GAAGGAAGGAAGGAAGGAAGGAAGGAAGGAAGGAAGGAAGGAAGGAAGGAAGGAAGGAAGCGCTAATTGTCGGGCCGACAGATTAGCGCAAGGGTTTGGGTTAATTTTTTATTGTTTGATCTTGGAATTGACCGTAAACCAGCGGGCAATAGCCTGATGAAGATCGGTATAGTCTGGTTTTTCATCAGAAGCCCAGGCAATGATGCCATCAGGACGTATTAATAGGGCACTTAGTCCCAATTGTTCTCGGGCAGGGCCGGCAATGTATTTGATTTGATCGCTATACTCATCAACATAAGTTTTAAGTGAAACATCCGCATCAAAGTCGAGCAGGATGCCATGGCCGTAATGCATAAGTTCGCCGATGGTTGTACCGTTCTCCAGTTGAAAATTTGGAACGCTTCGGCCAGGCAATGGGTGATTGGAACCCAAATTGTAATGGGTGTTGATGCCCCATACCCGACTTGCGAAATAAGTGGCACCATCGCGTGTATTCATCAGGTCGCGAAAAATGGCATTTAGCGCCTGGGCATGTGGGTTTGGTTTCATAATGGCCACCTGAGCCCGCGACCAATCCAATACCTGCTCGCCAATAGGGTAGCGTTCAGTATCATAACTGTTTAACAAATCTTCGGGAGCTTCCCCTTTAATTGTTGCGGCGAGTTTCCAGCCGAGGTTCATGGCATCGCCCAATCCAAGGTTAAGTCCCTGGCCACCTAAAGGCGCATGAATGTGTGCCGCATCACCTGCTAAAAGCACCCGGCCATTGCGGTAGCTTGTGGCCTGCCTTGCGCGGTCGGTCCAGGTGGTGGCAATGTGCAGTGCTGTAACCGTAACATCCGTATTTGATACACGGCGTAATACCTCCTGCACATGATCGAGTGTGACTGGTTTTTTTGAATGGTGAAATGCCCCGCTATCAAAATCCTGTATAATGACGTAACCTGGTTGGGATTGTAAATACATCCCTGTTGGGGTAACGTTGCGGCCCGGACTTAGCTTTTCAGGATCCAAAAGATCAATTTTAGTGGAGTAACCGGTAAATTCTGGTTCTGTACCGGCAAATTCGAAACCAGCCAATTTGCGTACAATACTTCGGCTGCCATCGCAACCTACAAGCCATTTAGCCTGAAAAGACTGATCGGCAGATTGAACGGTTACGCCGTTTTCGGTTTGATGAAAATCAGTAATGGCTTGTCCACGCCTGATGGTTACACCCAGGGTTTCTGCCCGGCGGGTAAATATCCTTTCAAGCTCTTCCATTTCAGAAATTAAACTGGTTTCGGTTGCGCCTGGCAGGCGGTATTTCCACTGGGTGGTGTCGATATTGTCGTCGTAAAATACGATGCCGGCGAAGTGCCCACCTTGTCGGTTGGCGCCTTGTTTTAAGTGCGGGTTTTTAATGCGTTTATGGATCTGAAGATCTTCAAGCAAGCCGCGACAGTAAAGCGCTTCGATACTAGGCGCGTTAAGTCCTCTTATGCCAAAAGGAAGTTGCTTTAAGGAAGAATGTTCATTTTCGGCCTTTTCTAGTATCAGAACAGAACATTTAGCTAAGGCCAGTTCGCAGGCAAGGAATAGCCCTACAGGGCCTGCGCCCGAAATGATTACATCGTAAATAGATTGATGATCTGTTGAATTATGGTTTTTGATTATTGTGCTCATATTTGAATAATTGAAACACAAAATTCAGGAATGCTCTGGGATTAGGCTTGTACAAACGCGACAAAGTTGTTGCTCACCAATTGTTTGCCTTTTTTTGCTTTTCGGGCAAATGCCGCTGGTGTGGTGCCACTATAACGTTTAAATTCCCTGCTCAGGTGAGATTGGTCTGTATAGCCCAGCTCATGGGCCAGGCTGGCAATATTGCTTTCAGGGTTGAGCCATAAATGGTTGCGCACCTGCTCAAAACGCATTAAACCTGCCACGTCTTTTACCGTATAACCAGACGATTGTTTAAAGTTCCTTTCCAGGGTACGCACTGTGGCATGGGCAGCTGTTGCCACTTCGCTTACCGGGATGGCGCCGTTTGCTTCCCGCATGGCAATACCTGCTTTAAATAACATACTGTCTACAGCAATCTGCGACCGTGCATTCAATAAAAACTGTTTGATCTGTTCGACAGCCTCATCTATTTTGCCTGAATGAACCAAATCCTTTAATACGGATTGTAGCTTGGCAATGGGATGCTCAAATATGTGTACCTCTCCTTTACCACTTGGCAATCCGAGCAGATCGAACACTGTCCATGGAAAACACCTTATGGCAAGAATCTCAAACCGGTTTTTGGTAGAGAAATGCATAGGCTGATTAAGCAGGCCGATCATAAATGGTGAAGGGAGTGGTTGCAATAGGCCATCGTAAACAACGCTACAACCGCTTCCGAAATGAAAAATAATTTCTGCATAACCATCGGGTATGACTTCGAAACCCGATTCTGTTGGGCCAAATTCCCTTTTGTTGTACCAGAAACATTTTATGGTGTCTTGTAGTGCTTCAGGAGGTTCAAATTCATGGTGTTGCATATCGAAAGGTAGGGATATTTACAGGGATTCTGGGTAAACCAGTTATAAACAAAAAAACCTTTCATTTCTGAAAGGTTTTCGTTCGATTTTTTTTAATGTACTCGGGGCGGGAATCGAACCCGCACGCCTTTGAAAGCACAGGATTTTAAGTCCTGCGTGTCTACCAGTTCCACCACCCGAGCATTAGCCTGTTCCGAAATCCTTCGGTAGGTTAACTTTAAAATAAATGCCTTCTGGTAGGAAGGCATTTAGAGCGAAAGACGAGATTCGAACTCGCGACCCCGACCTTGGCAAGGTCGTGCTCTACCAACTGAGCTACTTTCGCAAATTAATACATTGTGCTGTATTCCTTTGGGGTTGCAAATATAGAAATTAAACTTTCTGAATCAAAAAAAATAAAATAAATATTTTGATAGAAGTTATTACAGGCTAAAAATCAGTGAAATAAAATTATTTTTAACTCATTATTATGCTGTCGGTAATATTATAGTTGAATAAATGTTTGCTCATAATTTCTTTTAGCTAGCTTTATAAGCATGTTTAAATTGCCTAATTTATGAAATACAGTATCTTCTTTTTCGCTTTCTTAGTATTTGTTATTAAGTCTTCCGCTCAAACCAAGCAGGACAGTTTAGAAATAAAACAGGCTGCGCTTAACTATATTGAGGCGCAACATAATCCAAATCCCAAACAAATGGAACAGGCTTTGCATCCAAGAATGGTTAAACGTACTTTTTGGAAGGACAAGGCAACAGGTAAGGACTATGTTCGGGAGACGTCCACCGAATCAATGGTTATCCTGGCGGAGAGCTACAATAAAAAAAACGACAAATTTCCGGCAGTTCCTAAAAAGGAAATTAAATTTCTTGATGTTTCAGACAAAACAGCTTCAGTTAAGCTGATCGCAGACGAATGGATCGATTATATGCACATCGTTAAATTAAACGGTGTCTGGAAGATTATTAATGTGCTTTGGCAATATCATGATAGCAAAAGGCATGAATAATAAATAGTATGATAAACAAAAAAACCTTTCATTTCTGAAAGGTTTTCGTTCGATTTTTTTTGATGTACTCGGGGCGGGAATCGAACCCGCACGCCTTTGAAAGCACAGGATTTTAAGTCCTGCGTGTCTACCAGTTCCACCACCCGAGCATTAGCCGCTGCCGATCTCCATCGGCTTGGTTAACTTTAACATAAATGCCTTCTGGTAGGAAGGCATTTATTTGGAGCGAAAGACGAGATTCGAACTCGCGACCCCGACCTTGGCAAGGTCGTGCTCTACCAACTGAGCTACTTTCGCATTTACAAAACTGATGTTGTTGTTTCGTTTTGGTGATGCAAATATAGGCAGATTTATATTTCTGTCAAGAGATTTCTTGTTAAAAATTTAATATTTAATTTAAATTGCTGGCTTTCAGTACAAGTAAAATTAAATCAGTTTCAAAACCTTTTGCCTGAAGATAGCTCATGAGCTTGTTTTTTCTTTTAAACGGATCATTTTCGCTTAAACTTTCTGCTTTTTTTAACGCTAATTTTTCAATGGTCTGCATATAATCATCATCGTCGAGGCTATAAATTGCCTTTTGCAAAATTTTATCGGGCACACCTTTTAACTTCAAACCCTGTTTAATCTTCACACGTCCCCAGTGTTTAATGTTGAATTTGCCTGATGCATACGTTTTCGCAAACCTTTCTTCATTTAAAAAATTGCTCAAAATCAGGTCGGTTATAATTTCTTCCAGTTCATCGCCACGCATGCCCCATTCTACCAATTTATAACGGACTTCCTTTTGCGAACGCTCCTGATAAACGCAAAAACTTTCAGCTTTGGCCAAAGCTTGTTTTTTATCTAATAATACTGTCTCTTGTTTACCGCTTTTCATAATTAATTACTGAAATTCGTAAAAATAAAAGCGATTACCGTATTTTTCTGAATATAATAGCATGCAAAACCCGATATATACCCTAACCAAAATAGCCGAAATTTTAAATGCCGATACCAAATTAGTTGATGGAGAGGTTATTATTCAATACCTGGTGATTGATAGCCGTTCGGTTCTGGTGCCAGAAAATTCTGTATTTTTTGCCTTGTCCTCGCATCGCGACGGACATGAATTTATAAAAGATGCCTACGCAAGGGAAATCCGGAATTTCGTGATTACCGAGGCCAAATACGTAAACGAATATCTGGATTGTAATTTTTTACTCGTTAACGATGCTTTGGCGGCCTTGCAAAAGCTCACTATCTATCACCGGAATCAATTTGATTTAAAAACCATCGGCATTACTGGAAGTAATGGGAAAACGATTGTTAAAGAGTGGCTATACCAGCTGCTCGCCGCCGATTTTAATATTGTTAAAAGTCCGAAAAGTTATAATTCGCAGATTGGCGTACCGCTTTCGATATGGCAGATTGAAGCCGATCATACCCTGGGAATTTTTGAAGCTGGTATTTCTGCAGTTAACGAGATGCAAAGTCTGGCCGAAATTATCAGACCTGAGATTGGAATCCTGACCAATATAGGCGAAGCGCATGCGGAAGGATTTAGTTCCAAGAAAGAGAAGCTAATGGAGAAACTGAAACTTTTTGCAACTGCTGAGTTATTTATTTATTCGCCCGAATATGTAACCGAAATAAGCAGCAAGGATTTACCTGGTAAAAAACAGTTTAGCTGGAGCAGTAAGCAGGCTGCTGATTTACAGGTGCTTGCTGTAGAACCCATTGAAGGAAATTGTTATTTGAGGGCTATTTATCAAAACAGGGAAATCGAATGTATTTTACCTTTTAAAGATAAAGCCTCTATAGAAAATGGCATGATCTGTTGGGCAACGCTACTGGCTTTAGGTTATACGCCTGAGCAGGCAGATTTGCGTTTAGAAAAATTGAGCCATGTAAGCATGCGTTTGGAACTGAAAAACGGAATCAACCAATGTTCCATTATCGACGATTCTTACAGTGCAGATATTTCTTCGTTGGCCATTGCCCTCGATTTTTTAAACCAGCAAAACCAGCATCCAAAAAAAACAGTTATCCTTTCCGAATTATTCGAAACAGGGAGAGATGACCTCGATTTATATACCGAAATAGCCGAACTGCTTTTGCAGAAGAAAGTAAGCCGGTTGATCGGGATCGGTACACATATTTCGCGCTTTGCCGGTCTTTTTAAGTTTGAAACCCAGTTTTTTGACGATACCAATGCATTTATTGAGGCTTTCCCAGGTTTGCAGTTTAACCACGAAACCATATTGGTAAAAGGAGCAAGGCGTTTTGAATTTGGCAGGATCAGTAAATTGCTTACACAAAAAATACACGATACGGTTTTAGAAATCGACCTGAATGCCATGGTGGGCAATTTGCATTTTTATCGTTCTAAAGTTAAGCCTGGGGTAAAAATTATGGCTATGGTGAAGGCCTTTTCCTATGGAAGCGGAAGTTTCGAAATTGCCAACTTATTGCAGTTCCATAAGGTAGATTATTTGGCTGTGGCTTATGCCGACGAAGGTATCGCTTTGCGCAAAGCTGGAATTACTTTGCCCATTATGGTAATGAGTCCGGAAGAATCTGCTTTCGAAGCCATCATTAAACATAATCTCGAACCTGAAATTTACAGTATCGAAATCCTGAACAGTTTTTTAAATGCACTTTCTGATTATGATTTCGATTATCCCATTCACATCAAAATAGATAGCGGTATGCACCGTTTGGGTTTTGATCAGTCAGAGATCGATGAATTGTCTGCAATTTTAAAAGATTCGGCAAGGGTAAAGGTTCAAAGTGTTTTTTCGCATCTGGTGGCAAGTGATGCTGCAGAACATGATGGATTTACACAAGAACAGATCGAGAAATTTAAAACTGTTGCCGATCAATTGATCCATATTTTTGGTTATAAACCCCTGTTTCATATTTCCAATACTTCAGGCATTTCGCGTTGGCCTGAGGCACAGATGGATATGGTTCGGTTAGGCATCGGTTTGTATGGTTTTGATTCGGCTTTGGCCAATAACCGTGGTTTGCAAACGGTAATGGTACTTAAAACAACGGTTACACAGGTAAAAACATTGCAACCTGGTGAAACTGTAGGTTATAGCAGAAAAGGCGTAATGCCAAATGGCGGACAAATAGCCACCGTGAAAATCGGATACGCTGATGGCTATACGCGGTATTTTGGCAACGGCGTTGGGAAAATGCTTATTAATGGCTATTTAGTGCCGGTAATCGGTTCGATCTGCATGGACATGACAATGTTGGACGTAACAGGGATCGACGTAAAACCTGGCGATGAAGCCATTGTTTTCAACAAGGAACACAGCATTATGCAATTGGCAAAAGATATCAATACCATTCCCTATGAAATCCTAACCAATATTTCGCAAAGGGTTAAAAGGGTTTATTTCTATGAATAAGTTCATTGGTTCAGTTGTTCATTGGTCATTAGTTGGCATATTGCCTAATTAGTTCATTGGTTCAGTTGTTCCTTAATCATTAGTGTAGCAAGTAGCTTAGGTACACAGATGTTAAAAAATATGTACAACAAACTTTTGGTGAATGTGCTAATCACAACTGTAATACCGATAGCTAGATATGCATCCAGTACAAATGAACCAATGACGAATGAACCATTGAACCATTCCAATATAACCGATCTCTAGGTTACACACCCAGTACAAATGAACCAATGACGAATGAACTATTGAACACTTAGCACAAATGAACCAATGACTAAAAAAAATGTTATTTTTGCACCATGAACAAAGTCGGGAAAGCTATTTTAAACTATTTGATTAAAGGTTTATTAATTGTTGTGCCCATTGCCGTAAGTATTTTTATTGTGGTTTGGGCGGTTACAACTGTTGATAGCTGGTTAAATGTAAACAATATTCTAGGCGTAAATCCACGTACGGGTGAGAGTCGTAACATCCCTGGTTTAGGCTTGCTTACCGTTTTAACCATCATTTTACTTGCAGGAATCTTCGTGACCAATTTGGTAACCGAACCCATGTACAATTGGTTTCAACGGATTATGCAGCGGTTACCATTGCTCAATTTTATCTATTCATCCATAAAAGATTTAACCGAGGCTTTTGTAGGCGACGAGAAGAAATTTAACCACCCCGTATTGGTTGAAGTAGAGGGTGGATTAAAAAAGATTGGATTTTTAACCCAGAACGATCTGCATAAACTCAATCTGCCCGATGAAGTAGCTGTGTATTTTCCACTTTCTTACTCTTTTGCCGGTCAGCTTTGTATTGTAAGAAGAGATAAGGTAACCGATTTACACATGACTGCAGCTGATGCCATGAAACTGGTTGTGAGTGGTGGTGTAAGTGGACTTTAAACATTACTAATGATTAAGATTTACCATAATAACAGATGTACCAAAAGCCGCTGTGCTTTGGAGGAAATTGAAAAAAGCGGAAAAGAATTTGAGATCGTATATTATCTCGAAACCCCACCCGGTAAAAGTGAACTTACAGCAATCATCAAAAAACTGGGCATTACTCCATTGCAGTTGATCCGTAAAGGCGAAAAGGTTTTTGCTGAAAATTATAAAGGCAAAGTATTAACCGATGAAGAGTGGATCGATGCCATAGTCGCACATCCGATTTTGATCGAAAGACCAATTGTAATTTCAGGAGAACAAGCTGTAATTGCCAGACCAACCGAAAAGATAAAAGAGATTTTAGGTTAAATCCGAAGTCTGAAAGGGTAAAATCAGCGCGAGACTTCGGAAGTTTCTCTAGAGATACGTCACCCTGATCCGATAGCTATCGGATTTATTTCAGGGTCTTTATTGCAGGATGGATGCTGAAATAATTTCAGCATGACGATCGCGTTTTGAAAAAGCCTCTTCTCGTCATAGCGTCTCGCTAGGATATGAAATAGTTCTATGATGTAAGATTAATGTTTTCTTGTGTCCTGGCGATGCGCTAAGACCAAATTGATAGATTGTCGTGGCAGATTCTTCGCTGCGCTCAGAATGACAAAAAAGCTTAAAAAATACTTTTAAAACTAAGCATGATGAATACAACAATGATAAACCCAAAAAGGATCCTTGAATAATACTCCCTTATAAAGAGACCGCACAATACCAGCATATCATCATCCACATTCGTATGGATCAATCCATTACCAGTAGAAGCATTGTATAAAATCTGTTTGTCCTTATGGTTATTTAACGACCACCGGCTTAACCAACTGTTCTGATAACTCCAATCAAAAGTTTCTCCGGAAGAAAAAACAATTCTGGCTTTAAAGTTCAGCCAATCGTAAGTAATTACCGCCAAAACGGTGTTTGTATTGTCTACAATTTTAGTTTCGGATTTTGAAAATCCTTCGCTTTTCAACAGGTAAATGCCTGCCTGCGTTGTGGCTATTGCAGAATTTTTCCATGAACTAAAATTCAACGAAAATCTTAGCAAACCATTATTGATTACCTGATAATTACTATCAAATAAACCTTTTCTCCAGCTTAATACCTGTTCCATCTCACAAAAGGATTTAATATTTTATTAATGATGACGAAGCGTTGATGTCGTAATAATCGGGATAATGCAGGCAATAATTACAACTGTTTTTTTATTATAAATCTGCTTGATAAATAAACCTGCTAAAATCAACAATTCATTATCCGTATCAGAAGATATTGCACCACTGTTGCTGCTTGAGTTATACATGATGTGCTCATCGTTATAATTGCTCACTGTCCACTGTGATTTCCATATGCCGGTCGATTTCCATTCGTAATGTTCGCCAGATTTTAAGCTGATAACTGCTTTTGATTTCCAGCTGTCGTAAGTAATCATAGCAACTACTGCATTGGTTTTTCTGTCGATCACTTTCGTGCTGGATTGCCAAAAGCCCTCATTTACAAATTGATAGTTTTTATCTTCGAATATGCTTTCTGCATCGCTTTTCCACATTCCGAAAGTAATTGCTCCTTTTTGAAGGCCATCTACAAAGAGTTGAAGGTTTCCGCTAAACCAATCGCTTTTCCAGTTGATAAATTTCGACATTTTAATTGCGTTTTATTTTAGATGGTAGTTCCTTTCAGATGTTACATAAAAAAAGTGCTTATTGTTTGTAAGCACTTTTTTTATGAATGATCAATGACCAAGAATCAAAAACCAATGACCAATTTGCCGTTATCCGATTAATCAATTAACAGTTAGCAATTTTCAGTTAACCACTTAACCAGTTAACAATTGGCCATTTACAGTTAACCGATTTAAACAATTAACCAGTTCAAACAATTAACCAGTTAACCATACTTATTGAACCAATGATCAATGAACCAATGACTAATGAACCAATGACCAATGAACTATTGAACCATCCTAAAAATTAGGTTTAAGTACGTATTTATCGTAGAAACGGAAAATATGTTCTGCGGCTTCTTCTGCAGTATCTACCAATCTAAAGAGATTTAAATCTTCCTCATGAATATTGTGTTCTTTTTGCAACATGGTTCCTTTAATCCAATCGATTAATCCGCCCCAATAATCAACACCAAGCAATACGATAGGGAAACGGGCGATTTTACCGGTTTGGATTAAGGTTAAGGCTTCGAAAAGCTCATCCATAGTGCCAAAACCACCTGGTAAAACCACAAAACCCTGACTGTATTTCATGAACATTACCTTGCGTACAAAGAAATAATCAAATTCCAGTAATTTGTTATGATCGATATATTTATTGTGGAATTGCTCAAAAGGCAACTCAATATTTAAACCCACTGATTTACCACCATTGGTGTGCGCGCCTTTGTTACCAGCCTCCATAATACCGGGACCACCACCTGTAATTACCCCATAACCACGATCGGTTAACAATTTACCACATTGTTCAGCTAACTGATAATATTTATGTGTTTGGGGGGTACGGGCAGATCCGTAAATGGTAACACATGGGCCAATTTTAGCCAGTTTTTCAAAGCCGTCTACAAATTCGGCCATGATTTTAAAAATTTGCCAGGAATCTGTTACTTTAATTTCCTGCCAGTCTTTGTTTTCAAAAGCGCTTCTAATTTTTTCTTCACTCGTCATATACTGTTATTCTAATATTAAAATCTGGTTTGCGCATCAGTCTTTTTACTGATGAACAATAAACCTATAAATGTGATTAAACCGTTGATCAAAATCAGTTCAACACTAAAAACGTAACCGCCCAATAAAGTGGTTGAGTACGTGGAAAGCAAGTAACATAAAAAAGGTGATAATAAACAAACTATTGGCACTAATTTATCATGTAAACCACGTTTTTTTACAAACAATCCAAAACTATATAGTCCTAAAAGCGGGCCGTAGGTATAAGAGGCGATGGTAAAAATCAAACTCACTACTGATGAACTGTTAAACGCATTAATCACAATAATCACCAAAAACATCAAAACAGAAAATGCCACGTGTACGGTATGGCGCTTTTTAACCGCGTCTTTAGCATTTACATTTTCTGCTTTATCCATCCCCAAAAAGTCGACGCAGAATGATGTAGTTAACGCTGTGAGTGCCGAGTCTGTAGTGGCAAAGGTTGCTGCGGTTAGGCCCAGCATAAATATAATTGCCGGTATAGCGCCCAGGTTGTTTAAAGCAATTTCGGGGAATAATAAATCTGTTCGTGGTTTTCCGGTAATATGATCTAAAGGAATATCAATACCGTTTTTGGCTGCGAAAATGTATAATAAAGCACCCACACTCAAAAAGAAAACATTTAAAATCACAAATACCCCTGTAAAAGTGAACATGTTTTTTTGTGCCTCTTTGATGGTGCCCATACTGAGGTTTTTCTGCATCAGATCCTGATCTAAACCCGTCATGGCGATGGTAACAAAAATCCCCCCGATAAACTGTTTACTGAAATAGAATTTATTGGTCAGGAAATCATTCAAAAAGAATATTTTCGAATAACTGCTGTTTTTTACCGTTTCGAATGCCTCTGGGATATTGAAATTAAGGCTATTGCAGATGAAATAGATGGTTAAGAAAACTGATAATACCAGGAAAAAAGTTTGCAGTGTATCGGTAATGATAATGGTTTTTAATCCACCTTTAAAGGTATACGACCAGATCAGCGCCAACGATATTAGAACCGTTAACCAGAACGGGATGCCATAATTATCGAATATAAAACGTTGTAAAACAATTACAACCAGGTACAATCTTGTTGCAGAACCCAGCGTACGGCTCAACAAAAATATCGAAGCGGCTGTTTTGTAACTGTAATGACCTAACCGCTTTTCGATATAGCTATAAATGGATGTTAAATTCATCCGGTAATAAAGTGGTAACAAAACCGTAGCGATAATGATAAAACCCACAGCGTTGCCCAAAACAAACTGAAAATATTGAAACTGGTTTCCGCTTGGCGCACCAACCTCTCCAGGTACCGATATAAAAGTAACGCCCGAAAGTGCAGTTCCGATCATCCCAAAGGCTACCAAATACCATTTAGAATTCCGGTTGGCAATAAAGAAAGTCGAATTATCGGATGAGTTTTTTGAAGTAACAAAGGAAATAATAATCAGTAGTAAAAAATAACCGATCAGAAAACATAAGAGGATGGTTGGGGACATAGTTTTGTGTTAAGCTGATAAATGTAAAGAAAAGTATCAAATCAAGCAATACATTGATAAGTCCGAAGTCCGGAGTCCGAAGTTAAATAACCTAATGAACTAATGACTAATGACCAATGAACGATTGAACTAATACTTATTGAACTAACAAACCATTTTACCTATTTTTGTAGCATGAATTTTTCATCCAAACTGCTCGAAGATGCGGTAAACGAATTCTCGAAACTTCCTGGTGTAGGGCAAAAAACAGCTTTACGTTTGGTATTACATCTTTTAAACAAGGAGCAGGAGGAAGTAAACCAGTTTGGAAACACTTTTATCAAGCTTAAACAACAGATTAAACATTGCACTACCTGCCATAATATTTCTGATTATACGGTGTGCGAAATCTGTACGTCAATTAAACGCGATAAGGAAACCATCTGTGTGGTAGAAGATACCCGCGATGTGATGGCAATTGAAAATACAGGACAATATTTTGGCGTTTACCATGTTTTGGGTGGATTAATTTCCCCGATGGATGGGGTAGGACCTTCCGATCTTTTTATTGAAGGTTTAGTGGCCAGAATGATAGCAGGAGGGATTAAAGAAGTGATTTTAGCGTTGAGTCCAAATATGGAAGGTGATACCACACTTTTCTACCTGTACAAGAGATTAAAGGAATTTAATGTTCCGGTAACCACCATCGCACGGGGTATTGCTTTCGGTGGCGAGCTCGAATATACCGACGAAATTACCCTTGGCCGTTCGATTGTAACCCGTGTGCCTTACGAAACCGCAATGATGAAATAATGGCAAAACATTTATCAGTTCTCTTCATATTGATTTTATCTGCTTTTTTCGTTAAAGCACAGGTTAAAATCCATTCACACAACGATTATACTCACCAAAAGCCTTTTTACGATGCCGTTAAAAATAAAACCTTCTCTATTGAAGCCGATATTTTTCTGGTTGGCGATTCGTTAATTGTGGCGCATAGTAAAGAAGAAATTAAAGCAGGTAATACTTTAAATAAAATCTATCTGAAACCTATTCTGGAATTATCTAAAACCAAAGATTTTTATAGCTTTCAGTTGATGATCGATTTTAAAGAGAGTTGGGATTTAACCTATCCTGTTTTACTTAAAACATTAAAACCTGATGAAAAACTATTTTCAAAGGGAGGTAAGGTAAGTATTGTAATCAGCGGAAACCGGCCGCCAAAAGACACTTTCCATCTTTATCCTGAAATGATCAGGTTTGATGGTTTGCCAGGCATTAATTATGCGGCCGAAGATTTAAAAAAGGTAACCATGATCAGCGATAACTTTGCCACCTATTCCAAATGGAAAGGTGTAGGCGAAATTTCGGTGGTTGATAAAGCTAAACTAAAGGAACTTATCGATAATGCCCATAAAATTGGTAAGCCTTTTCGTTTTTGGGGTGCACCAGACAACCAGGCTTGCTGGAAACTACTCCAGGAGTTGGGTGCAGATATTATCAATACCGATAAGGTTACCGAAGCAACAAACTACTTTAAAACAAACTAATAGAAACAGTATCAAGTCTTGATACTAGATACCCGCTACTTGATACTACAAATGGATTTAAAAAATAAAGTAATCATCATCACCGGAGCATCGAGCGGAATTGGAAAAGCCTGTGCCGAAGAATTTGCAAAACGTGGCGCCAATCTGGTTTTAGCTGCCCGTCAATATGTAACCCTTTGCGAAATTACCGCCGATCTTGAAAAAAAATATGGCATCAGGGCCGTAGCGGTTCAGGCAGATGTAAGTAAGGAAGCAGACTGCGAGTTGATTATCAAACAAGCGTTGGTTTCGTTTCAAAAGATTGATATTCTGGTGAATAACGCCGGATTATCAATGCGTGCCCTGTTTAACGATCTGGATTTATCGGTGCTTAAAAACCTGATGGATGTAAATTTTTGGGGAACAGTGTATTGCACCAAATATGCCTTGCCCGATATTTTGAAAACGAAAGGAACAGTTGTAGGCATTTCATCAATTGCGGGTTACCGTGGTTTACCGGGCAGAACAGGTTATTCGGCCTCTAAATTTGCGATGAACGGTTTTATGGAATCTTTACGTACCGAACTGCTAAAAACCGGTGTGAACGTTTTATTGGCCTGTCCTGGTTTTACTGCTTCAAACATCCGTGTAACCGCCTTATCAAAAGATGGTGCCGCACATGGCGAAACGAGCATGGACGAAGGCAAAATGATGACATCGGAAGAAGTGGCAAGTATCATCGCCGATGGTATCGAAAAACGCAAACGTACCTTAATCATGACCGGACAAGGGAAATTAGCCGTATGGATGAATAAACTTTTCCCGGCTTTTGTAGATAAAAAGGTTTTCGATTTATTCGCAAAAGAGAAAAATCCGCTGATTAAAGGGTAGAGAGTATAAGGTGGAAGGTTTAAGGCATAGGGTTAATAGGTTAGCGGTTAGGGTTTAGCGCTGGACGAATTATGTCTCGATACTTGATACTCACATCTCGATACTCCTCAAAAAAATCCACCCCTACAACATTTTCGTTTATTTAGTATTAGAGAATAAATCTTTTATGTACAAATCCCTTGTTTTATTAATGCTGTTATTTCAAACGATACTTTCTTCTGCACAGGTTAAAAAAGTAAAAAATATAAATTATGCGGGCAATGCTGATGAGGCCAATACGCTGAATATTTTTTATAAAAATGATAGTGTCAAAGATAAACCAGTTCTGATTTTCATTCACGGAGGTTCATGGAGCAGTGGTAAAAAAGAAACGTATTGGTGGCTGGGCAGAAACTTCGCGCGAAAGGGAGTGGTTACCGTAATCATCAATTACCGTTTGGCACCAAATGTTCAGTATGAAAAAATGGGCGATGATTGTGCTTTGGCTGTAAAATGGGTTAAGGAGCATATTACAGATTATACGGCAAGTGCAGATAAGATTTTTGTAATGGGACATTCGGCAGGGGCACATCTGGGCGAACTGATCAATGCAGACCCTAAATATTTTAAAAAAGCGGGTATTCAAAATCCGATTAAGGGTGTAATCTTGAACGATCCTTTCGGACTGGATATGAAAGAATATTTAACCACAGCCGAAAAAGACCATTTTTATTTCGATTTCATCAGAACTTTTACCGATCAGCCTGCCGTTTGGAAAGTGGCCTCACCATGGGATTACGTCAATAATATTAAAAATCCGCATTTACTCTTTTACGGAAGCAAAACTTACGGCGCCATTAAATTGCAGACACCAAGGTTATACGAAAAACTTAAAGCCAACAATGTTCCTGTAGAAATAAAGGAGATAAAAGGCAAAAGCCATGTGCCGATGATCAGTCAGATGATTTTTGGTGGGAATGATTTGTATCAGGATATTGTAGGGTTTATAGGGCGTTAATTAACACCCCGTCCTGCGGACACCCCTCTTTCAGCTAATCTTTACACACATTTATTTA
>NZ_JAVTSN010000080.1:0-14658 GCF_032678585.1 Pedobacter psychrodurus
GGGCCCCACAGACCAAGCCACTCTACTGGCTTCCAAAGAAAAATTTTCAGTCGGCATTTTTTGTTTCTTTTTGATGCCAAAAAGAAAGAGCCCTTCGGCGGCGGCGAGCCGAAGCAAGACGGAGCAGCAGGAAAAAAAATAATTTATACGTCAATCATATTGATTTTTATAAAATAAATTATCCCTCAGGATGACAAATTTGTATTAAGACTCAAGTTTTCAAAAAAATGACTTCTTTGGAATAACTATGCTAAAATCTTATCTGGCGTAATCGGCAATGTTCTGATCCTTTTACCTGTAGCATTAAAAACCGCGTTGGCCACTGCTGCAGAAAAACCGATTAATGCAATTTCGCCCATCCCTTTTGCACCCATTGGGTTGATATAAGGATCGGGTTTATTAATAAAATTAACGTCAATTTCTGGCACATCGGCATTCACCGGAACATGGTAATCGGCAAAATTATTATTGATGTATCTTCCATAACGGTGATCGATAATCGATTCTTCGGTTAAAGCCATCCCTATGCCGCCAACAGCACCTCCAAGCATCTGGCTTCGGGCCGTTTTCGGACTTACGATTGTGCCCGAATCGCCAACGGAAACGATTTTACTCACTTTCACTACTCCAGTTAACGCATGAACTTTTACCTGCACAAAGTGGATCGAAAAGGAATACATGGAATAATTATCCCGTTCTTTTCCTCCTTGGCTTTCTTTGGTAACTTCTATCTGAGGAAGATTATTTTTCTTCAGTACATCCACAAAATTGGCTGTAGCATCCATATTTGAATTTGCCGCTAACTCCGCTATAGTTGATTTTAGTGCAACACAAACATCATTCACCGCAGAACCTACGGTAGATAAAGTTGCCGAACCACCCTGGCTGGGTGCCGGTGGTAAAGAAGAATCGCCCAATTCGAACGTAATCTTGTTTACCGGAATTTTCATCAGTTTATTGGCAATTAAAGTCATACCAGTCCCTGTTCCGGGACCAATATCGCTTGTTGCACTTTGTAAAAGCAATGTTCCATCAGCCTTTAAAATCCCTTTCACGCTGGCTTTGCCCCTGTTGGCATTAAATACACCAATACTTACCCCATAACCCGTTTGCCATGGGCCTTCTACCAAACTACCTGGTTTGTTTTTTCTGTTGCTCCAGCCTATTTTCTCTGCACCGATTTGATAAGCTTCTTTAATATTCTTGCTCGAAAAAGGTTTATTCTTTTGCTGATCGGTTTCAGGATCGTTTTTAATCCTAAAATTCAGCGGATCCATATCAAGTGCATGTGCCATTTCATCAATGGCACTTTCTAAAGCAAAGGCACCTGTTGCCTCTCCCGGGCCACGCATCCATATTGGCACACCAAGATCAACCGGAACAATGGCATAAGATGTATTTACATTATCACACTGGTACATAAATTTGGCCATGTTCACTACCCCTTCGGTAAAGTTCTCGTAAGTAGAAGTTTCGCCATAAGCCCTATGTGTGATCCCTGTTAACTTACCATCTTTATCTGCCCCCAAACCAATGGTTTGTATCGCAGCTGGCCGGTTACCCACCATGGTAAACATCTGCATTCTGGTAATCACCACTTTTACAGGCTTACCGATGTGCTTGGAGGCCATTACCGTTGCAATTTCCAATGGCCAGGTGCGTAAAGCCATACCAAAACCACCACCTACAAATTCCGAATTAACCTGGATGTTTTCCATCGGAATTTTAAAAACATTTGCGATGGTTCCCTGGGTAGCCTTAACGCCTTGTGTTTTCGCGTAAACGGTAAGCTGGTTATTGGGTCGCCAGTCGGCAATAATCCCATGAAGTTCCATCGGGTTATGCGTCTCGATAGGCAAAAAATATCGTTCCTCTAGCTTAACTTCTGCCGTTTTATAGGCATTTTCTATTCCACGTTTATAATCGGCCTGTCCCTGAAGTTTTTTCGCTTTAGGATCTTTTAAAGCCTTTTCAAAATCCGTATTAAATTCCTCTTTGGCATAAGTTGCTTTAACCAATGAAGCGGCATGAGTGGCCCTCTCGAAGGTATTGGCCACCACAATTGCAATCGGCTGCCCGTTATAAAAAACCTTATCGGTATAAAAAATCTTCATCTGTGGACCGCCTTCCTGCTCGTAAGCTGCTGCCGATGGTTTATTGAGATGCGAAACCACCGCAATTACACCGGGCGCCTTTTCTGCTGCCTTGGTATCCAATGCCGTAATTTTCCCCTTAGTGATGGTACTCGTTACCAAAACACCATAGGTTAAACCAGGCAGCTCATATTCTGCGAAATATTTAGCTTGTCCGGTCACTTTTAAAAAGCCATCTACGCGGTCGTTATCATCTTTTAAAATTCTCTTTTCCATAACTTAAGCTTTTGATTTTGCAAGATTCAACGCTTCAATAATTGTATTGGGTGCCAGTTTAAGTTTGAAGTCATTACCTCCAAAACCTTTGGCATCCTTCATGGCCAATTGAGCAGCCTGTTCGAAATTCGATAAAGTAGCCTCTTTTCCTTTTAAGAAATTTTCTGACTCCGTTAAACGCCAGGGTTTGTGTGCAACACCACCCATTGCCAAACGGACATCGGTAATTTTATTGTTGTTGATTTCAAATGCTGCCGCTACAGAAACAAGGGCAAATGCATAAGATGTACGGTCTCTAACTTTAAGGTAATGGTAGTTTTTGGCCAAATTATTCAATGGGATTTCCAACCGGATAATCATTTCATCCGCTTTTAAGTTATTGTCTAACTGTGGAGTATCTCCTACTAAGCGATGAAAATCTTTAAATAACATCCTTCGTTCGCCTTTGGCGTTGGCCAACACCACTTCGGCATCTAAAGCAGTAAGTGCTACACACATATCACTTGGATGAACGGCAATACACTGGGCTGAAGTTCCGAAAATGGCGTGCATACGGTTAAAACCTTCCATAGCACCACAGCCAGTACCTGGCTGACGTTTGTTACAAGGCATTTCGGTATCATAAAAATAGCCACAACGTGTACGTTGCATCATATTGCCACCAACGGTTGCCACATTTCTGAGTTGCGCCGATGCTCCAGCCTGTAAAGCCCACGAGAGTAATGGCAGCTTCTCTTTGATCAGTGCGTGATCTGCAACTGCGGTATTAGAAGCCAAAGCACCAATGTGGATTTTATTGCCGATCTGTTCAATCTGTTTTAATGGAACGTGATTAATATCGATGAGCTTTTCGGGTGCGGTAACTCCTCTTTTCATTAAATCGATCAGATTTGTACCACCCGCCAGGAATTTGGCATTTTTATCTTTTACCAATAAGGCAATGGCAGATTTTGCTGTGGTTGTTCTTAAATATTGAAAATTGATCATACCGTTGCGCCTCCTTCCTTCACTTCGACAATTGCATCAACAATATTTGGATAAGCACCACATCTACAGATATTTCCGCTCATGTATTCGCTTATTTCTGCTCTTGAACTGGTATGTCCTTCGCGTACACAAGCCACAGCCGACATAATCTGGCCGGGTGTACAATAACCACACTGAAAACCATCGTATTTAATAAATGCAGCCTGCATGGGGTGTAAAGTATCGCCATTAGCTAAACCTTCTATGGTGGTGATTTTCTTTCCTTCATTCATCACAGCTAAACTCAGACAAGAATTTACCCTTTGGCCATCAACGTGTACGGTACAGGCCCCACACTGCCCATGATCGCAACCTTTTTTAGTTCCCGTTAAATGCAGTTCTTCACGCAGGTAGTCTAAAAGTGTTACCCTCGGCTCTACGGATGTTTTATACGCTTTATTATTTACGCTAAGGTTTAAAGGTATTTTCTCGAAAAGTTCGGCAAAACGTTCATCAGCATTGCTTTCTGCAGCTTTAACAGCCACTCCCGGTGTTAAGGCAATCGCTGTGATCACAGAGCTTTTTTTGAGGAAATCGCGCCTGCTATCGCCCTGATTTGGTTTCTGATCAGAAGATTTCATAATTAAATATTTAGATATCGGATGTTTTCCTAAGTTCGTGATTCTAAACCTCAAATTTTAGCCATTTGGAAATTTAGAATTGTTCTATTCAGTAATATTTTTATATAACTCCCTAAGAATAAATCATTAACAAAATAATTTTTAAAATGTTCAACCAATGTATACTTTTATAACATGGACAATGTAAAACCACTACCCGATTTATCAGCAGAAGAACAACGTGTTTTAGGTGCGTTGATAGAAAAAAGCAGAACTACACCCGATTATTATCCAATGACTTTAAATAGTTTAACGGCTGCGTGTAACCAAAAAAGCTCGAGAAACCCGGTGGTCAATTACGATGAGGAAACCATCACCTTAACACTAAATCAACTTAAAATAAAAGGTTTAATCTCCACTGCTACAGGAGGATCAAGCAGGGCAACTAAATACAAACATAATCTCGCCATAGCATATCCTTTAGTGCCTTCGGAGCTCGCCATCATCTGTTTATTGCTTTTACGCGGACCGCTAACACCTGGCGAGATTAACAGTAACTCGGGAAGGTTATATGAGTTTGAAAGTATAGAAGAAGTTTTGGAACAGCTTCAAAAACTATCTGACGAGGAACCCGCATTTGTAAAGCAACTGGCAAAAAAAGCCGGACAGAAAGAAGCCCGATTTATTCATCTTTTAGGCGAACAGGCCGAAACCACCACCGAACCAGAAACCGAAGTACCAGCCGCTCCGCAGTTTGACCCTACTGAACTCGAAAACAGAATTGAAAAGCTGGAACTTGAAATAGAGGAATTAAAAGAATTGGTGAATTTATTGATGGATAAGTAGGTTCATTAGCCATTGGTCATTGGTTTCTACCCCATAGTAAAAAACTAAACGGATTTGTCAGTCTGAGCGTAGTCGAAGACCATTACCAATTAAATTTTCAGTGTTATCCGTGCCTCCGTGGCTAAAAAATAAAGGTCTTAGCGAGATGCTAACAATGTCATTAAGTTAAGCTCTAGATATAAGTAAACATGATTTAACCATAGATAAAAAGGATGCACACACCTGCCCAGCCGTTCAGGCGGGGATATAAAGATCTGTGTTTATTTGTGCGCATCTGTGGCTAAAACCCCTTAACATAATAGCATTAGAGACGCTAAGGCCAGTAAATGTTCTGTCATTCTGAGCGCAACGAAGAATCTCTGCTTTCTCTTGCGGTAGCTACATTAAGCACTGTTATGATAAAGATTCTTCACTGCGTTCAGAATGACAGGAAGAGGAACTTTGTGGATGAAACACGGCTTGGACTAATGAACCTAAAACAAAAAAAGTGTTTGGTGAGCCACCAAACACTTCATCATCATGATCAAGAAAAACTAATTAAGCCTCATACTTTTTAAAAATCGTACTTGCCGTATGTCCACCGAAACCGAATGTGTTATTCAAAACATAATTGATTTCTTTTTTAATTGGCTCTCCCAATATAATATTCAATCCTTTTGGGATATTTTCATCCAAATTCTTGGTGTTGATAGTTGGCGGTACTATATTATCCCTGATGGATAAAACGCTAATTACACTTTCTACCGCTCCTGCTGCACCTAGCAAATGCCCGGTCATCGATTTGGTTGCGCCAATCACTACAGGTAAGCCATTAAAAACAGTATTAATTGCCTGTAATTCACTTAAATCGCCCAAGCCAGTTGAAGTAGCATGCGCATTGATATAATCAATTTTATCAGCCGAAATTCCAGCATCTTTTAAAGCCTTAGTCATACCCAAAGCCGCGCCAATTCCATCAGGAGGTGTTCCGGTTAAGTGGTAAGCATCAGCAGCCATTCCACCACCTATAATTTCAGCATAAATATGTGCACCACGTGCCAATGCATGATCAAGATCTTCTAAAACCAATGCACCCGCACCCTCACTCATTACAAAACCATCCCTATCCTTATCAAAAGGTTTAGATGCACCTTGGGGATCTTCATTGTTTTTAGATAAAGCCTGAGCCGCATTAAAGCCACCTACCGATGATTTAGTTAAGGCAGCTTCAGAGCCACCGGCAATCATTACACTTGCTTTACCTAAACGGATGGTATCGAAAGCGTTGATAATCGCGGTATTAGATGATGCGCAGGCAGATACAGTACAATAATTCGGGCCACGCAACTTGTGACGGATGGAAATGGCTCCCGCTGCAATATCCACAATCATTTTTGGAATGAAATAAGGATTAAACCTTGGTGTCCCGTCGCCTGCATGGAACTCTTCCAATTGCGCTTCGAAAGTACCGATACCACCGTTTCCGGTTGCCCAGATCACGCCAACTTCTGCCAATTGATCGTTGCTCATTGCGCTGAAATCCAGTCCTGCATCTTTTATGGCCTGATCGCTCGAACCGATTGCATACTGGGTAAAAAGATCATACTTTTTAATTTCTTTTTTCTCCAGGTAATCTTCAGGATTAAAACCCTTTACCTCACCTGCAAATTGTGTTTTAAATTTGCTCGAATCAAATTTTGTAATTGGACCAATGCCACTTTTACCAGCCAATATCTGTTGCCAAAATTGCTCAACAGTATTACCCAATGGGGTTATAGCACCTAAACCTGTTACTACTACTCTTTTCATTTTATTGTTTTTTAGTCAATCCACCTAAATAAAAACCGGTCTATGATTATCTTCCAAAGCTTATTTACAACAAATAATGATGTTATCAACACACCAGGATAATAATGATAATCAACTGAGGCCGGCCTAAACCCAGGATTTACACTTCATGCCGCGAAAGTAACTATTCCAATAGTAAAAACCGTCATAATAAAATAACGGCTTCTTTTTATTCCGGCTATAACAGCTAGTTTTCGACTGAATCGATCCAGGCTTTTCTGTTTGCATTCATCACATTTAAAGCATCGACGGGCGATTGTCTGAATAATTCATAAATTTTAGCCGTATCACCCACCCTGATTTCAAACGTATCATTGGCTAAAGCAGATAACAGGTCATGAGCTACAACAGCGGGTTTGATTCCATTATGGCCGCCAATTTCTTTAGAAAATTCGGTATCCACCAATGGCGGCACCAATTCGAAAACCTTAACGGATGTTTCTTCCAAACTTAACCTCAATGATGTACTGTAAGAATGAAGCGCTGCTTTACTGGCCGCATAAGTTGGTAAAGTAATGCCAGGAACATAGGCCACGATAGAGGAAACATTTACGATTGCGGCTTCGCTTTGTTGTTTTAAAACGGGCAGTAATTTTTGATTAATCCTGATGATCGATAAATAATTGGTCAACATTTCATCTTCCGCATTAGCAAAAGCATCCTGTTCTGGATCGGCTAAATTATACAGGATTGCTCTTCCAGCATTATTAATTACGATATTCAGTTGAGGAAAATCTGCTTTTATTCTGTTCACCAATTGATCAACGTCTTCAGCTTTGCTCACGTCAGAAAGAATGGTGGTTACATTTTCTAGTGAGGCAGCTGCCGCATCTAGCCTTTCCTGGTTTCTACCGGTAATAATAACATGGTTATCTAATGCAGTTAATTGTTTTGCGATTTCTAAACCGATACCAGCTGTTCCGCCGATCAATAAAACGGTATTTTGTGAAGTTTTCATTGTATATTTTATTAAAATTTTAAGATTAAACAAGTGCTCACCGCGTGGGCATAAATAATATTATTTTCATCCAGCAATTGCGCTTCGACTAAAGCAGTCCGGCCACCGAGATTGATCACCTTGCCTATGGTTTTTAATTTTCCGATTTTGATAGTGATGGCTTTTAAGAAATTCACTTTCAGTTCTAAAGTGGTATATCCCTTTCCGGCAGGCAAAAGCGAATGTACCGAGCAACCCATAGCCGAATCTAAAATGGCAGTGATTACGCCACCGTGAACGGTTCCGATCGGGTTATAGTGAAATTCCTGTGGTGTAAATTCGAAAACCACATTACCTTTTTCGATTTGGGTTACGCTAAAATCAAGGGTATGCAAAAGTGGTGGCAAAGGGAATTTATCATCGCTCATTGCCTGTAAATAATCGATACCATCCATTTGCATGGCTTCTTTTGCGCCTTTCATGGGATCATCCCAGGTTATTGTTCTGGTTCTTTTCATGTTAAAATACCAATCGGTATATTTTAGGTTAAAAATTTTTAGCCGAGGCCATCTACATATTTTTTCAAAGAGTCCATAATAAGGCTCCAATATTCTGTGTTTGCTGTCAATTTCGAAATCATGATGCCTCCTTCCACCATGGCTATGATGGTTAAAGCAATTTGTTCCGGGTTGTTATCTGCGTTTAATTCCTTATTGGCAATCCCCAATTCAACCAGTTTAGCAATTTTGTTTTTCCAGTTTAAAACAGCTTTCAAAACTTTCCCTCTCAATTCCGGATGGGTATCATCGGCATCAATTGCCGTATTTAATACCGGGCATCCGCCTTCTGATGCTGAACCATCAATAAATTTTTGGTAAATATTGATATACACCAAAAGTTTATCCTTTATGCTGTCTTGTCTACTCATTTCAGCATCAATTCTGGACGATACATTTTTCAGGTTATAATCAAAAGCCGCCAATGCCACCTCATCTTTATTAGCGAAGTTACCGTAAATACTGCCTTTGGTTAAACCTGTAGCAGCGGTAATATCATTTAAAGAAGTACCCGCATAACCTTTCATATTAAAAATAGGCGCGGTTTTCTCTACAATGAAATTTCTTGTTTTTTCTGCTTTAGTCATATTGTTTCTAATTGACAGCACAAATATATACCAGTCGGTATATTAAATGCAAATTTATTTATCATTACAATCTCCTTTTAGATGAGAACATACGGTTTGATGATGAAGGCTTACTCAGCACAAAGGAGATTATTTGTTTTACGTTTGAATTTTGTAACTTTGTTATTATGAATAAGCCAGAAACCATTGAAGACTTTTACCAGAACAAATTCAGTTTCTTACCCGATAATCTACAAAACGGTGTAGGGCACTTTAACGTTTTCAAATTGGAAGATTGTTTAAGGGACGATCATAAACCAATGAGCTATAACCGCAGGGATTATTATAAAATCTGTCTTACCCGCGGCCATAACGTTTATCATTATGCGGATAAAAGCATCGAAATTAATGGCACGGCTTTAATCTTTTTTAATCCACTTGTACCTTACACATGGGAGCTGGCCACTGGCAAACAAAGTGATGTAACAGGTTATTTCTGCATTTTTACGGAGGCTTTTTTCACGGAAAAGATCCGTGGCAACATTGGCGATTTGCCGATGTTTACCCATGGCGGAAAACCTGCATATATTTTAAACGAGCAGCAGGACAAGCAAATAGAGGCTATTTTCGCCAAGATGTTCGAGGAAATCAATACTGACTACATCTATAAATACGATCTGCTCCGCAATTACATTACAGAAATCACCCACTTTGCTTTAAAAACAGAGCCCTCTGAAAATTTATTCAAACATACGGATGCCAACACCAGAATTACCTCTGTTTTTACGGAGTTGTTGGAACGTCAGTTTCCTATCGAAACCACGACGCAAAGGTTTACTATGCGTTCGGCCAAAGATTATGCCTCTCAACTTTCAGTACATGTAAATCATTTAAACCGCGCAATTAAAGAAACCACTGGCAAAACCACTACACATTACATTACCGAACGTTTGTTAAGCGAAGCAAAGGCTTTATTGAAACACACCGACTGGAATATATCAGAAATAGGTTATTGCCTGGGCTTTGAAGAACCGACCCATTTCAACAACTTTTTCAAAAAACTGACCAAACATACCCCTACTTCTTATCGAATTGTTTGAATTTCGTAATCATCAGTTTGATTAACGTAATAAGCTAAAAGGATTTGTGCTGTAATTTTGTCTTAACAAAAAAGGATAAAACTATGGGCATGAAAAAAGTTTGGTTTATTACCGGAGCTTCAAAAGGCTTAGGATTAAGTTTAGTACATCAATTGCTTAAAGCTGGCCAATTTGTTGCCGCCACTTCAAGAAATATTGATGAACTTAAAAATGTAGTAACTGCTGAAACCGCAAAGTTCCTTCCACTAGCGGTTAACCTGGCAGATGAAAAAAGTGTAGAGGCGGCAATTAAGGATACGATTGCAAAATTCGAAAAAATTGATGTCGTAATCAATAATGCGGGTTACGGTATCGGAGGCAGTATAGAAGAATTGAGCGACATTGAAACACGCAACAGTTTTGATGTTAACGTTTTCGGAACGTTAAATGTCATCAGAAAAGCATCACCTTATTTAAGGGCACAACGTTCTGGGCATATCATCAATATCGCGTCTATCGCTGGGATTGCTGGCGCAACAGGCTGGGCAATTTATGCGGCAACTAAATCGGCAGTAATTGCATTATCAGAAGTATCGGCCGAAGACCTGAAAGAATTTGGTATAAAAGTAACGGTTGTGGCACCTGGTGCATTCAGAACCAGTTTCTTAACTGCCGACTCGCTGATATTGGCAACCAAGCCTATCGCTGAATACGAAGAAGTAAGGGCAACACACGCGAAGTATTTAAATATGGATGGTCAACAGATTGGTGACCCTGAGAAAGCTGCTGCTGCAATGATCTCTTTGGCCAGTATGCCTAATCCACCAGTTCATTTGCTACTCGGCAACGATGCTTTCCAAAGAGCAAACAGCAAAGTAGAAGCGCTACAAAAGGAATTCAAAGACTGGAAAGCCATTACGATTTCAACAGATTTCGACAACTAAGCAATGCTAACCTAGCATAAGCAATCAAAAAAGGCGGCAGTGGTGATATTTATTGTGACTGTCTGCCAATCAACTCATTTCATTTAGAAAAAATAATATCATGGAAAATCAAAAAGTTTGGTTTGTAACAGGCGCGTCCAAGGGTCTGGGATTAACATTAGTAAAAACATTATTAAGTAATGGCAATAACGTTGCTGCCACCTCGAGAAATCTGAACGATTTAACAAAAGCTGTTGGTGAGCACGAAAACTTCTTACCCTTAGCTGTTGACCTTATTGACGAGAATAGTGTAGAAGCGGCAGTACGTCAAACGATCAGTAAATTCGGTCAGGTAGATGTAGTGGTAAACAATGCAGGTTACGGAATGCTTGGAGCTTTAGAAGAATTAAGCGACAAGGAATCGCGTCAAAATTTCGACGTTAATGTTTTCGGTTCGTTAAATGTAATCAGGAAGGTACTGCCACAGTTGAGAAAACAACAATCTGGTCATATTTTCAATATTTCTTCAATCAGTGGTTTTTCAGGTAACTTCCCTGGTTTCGGAATCTATTGCGCTACAAAATTTGCGGTAGTTGGCTTTACGGAATCGTTGGCTGCTGAAGTAAAATCATTGGGTATAAAAGCAACGGTTGTGGAACCTGGTTATTTCAGGACAGCATTTCTTACCGAAGGATCATTAGCGGTGCCAAGTTCTCCGATCGATGCCTATAAAGAAGTGCGCGATTCGCAGGCAGCACATCAGAACGATATCAATAACCAACAACCAGGCGATCCGGCCAAAGCAGTTGAGGTAATTATCGAAGCTTCCAAAAGCGAAAACCCACCGCTTCATTTGTTCTTAGGCCCCGATGCTTACCAGGTGGCTGATGCAAAAATTGCTGATGTACAAAGAGATATGGCCAATTGGAAATATCTGGCTACTGCAACAAATTTTGGCGAGGTTAGTGCTTAATATTTAAATTAGAGGTCATAAAAGGCTAATTGAATGACCGAAAGTTTTTAATACGGTTATTGGATGAGAGGAATCGTCATTGTGAGAAGGCTTTTTCAGCCGACAGCCTGCCCCGACTTTTCGGGAAAGAAATCTTAATGCGCCCGCTAATAGCGATAGTTGCAAAATTGCCTGCCTGCAGCAGGCAGGCTTCGTACCTCGCAATGACGCCCCTTCTTCCTGAAATCTGCCAATAATTTATTTTAGCTTCTCTTCAAATTGATTATAACATGATTGGAATTAACTCACATATTTTAAAAATTGAGTTTATGCTTCAAAATATTTCTTCCTAAACCATCGCGCCAGATTCACCAAAGCAATTAATGCGGGCACCTCTACTAATGGGCCAATTACACCAGCAAATGCCTGCCCAGAATGGATCCCGAATACACCAATAGCTACAGCGATGGCCAGTTCGAAATTATTGCCAGTTGCTGTAAAAGCAATGGCGGTACTTTTACCATAATCGGCACCAAAATACTTACCTGCAAAGAAACTGATCACAAACATGATGGCAAAATAAATCACTAATGGTGTGGCGATCCGAAGTACATCCATTGGAATCTGAACCATTAATTCACCTTTTAAACTGAACATCACCACTATTGTAAATAACAAGGCGATTAAGGTGACCGGAGAAATCATCGGCACAAATGTGGAATAAAACCATTCTTCACCTTTCCACTTGATTAGTGCTTTCTGACTTAAGATCCCCAAAACAAATGGTATGCCTAAATAAATGCCTACGCTCTTTGCAATTTCTACTATAGAAATATCTATGGCAATACCTTTAAGGCCAAAAAAAGGTGGCAAAACCGTAATAAAGAAATATGCGAAAACACTATAAAGCAAAACCTGAAAAATACTATTTAAGGCAATTAAACCTGCAGCGTACTCACGGTTTCCATCGGCGAGTTCATTCCACACCACTACCATTGCAATGCACCTGGCCAAGCCGATCATAATTAAACCAACCATATATTCAGGATAATCCCGTAAAAAAGCAATGGCCAGGAAAAACATCAAAAATGGACCAATTACCCAATTTAAAATAAGCGAAGCAGTCAATATTTTTACATTTTTGAATACTGCACCTAAGTTCTGATATTTAACTTTTGCCAAAGGCGGGTACATCATCAGGATCAATCCAATGGCCAAAGGGATGTTTGTACTCCCACTCGAAAATGAATTGATCCAGACTGCTGATGATGGGAATAAAAAGCCTGAGACTACCCCCAACAACATGGCTAAGAAAATCCAAAGCGTTAAATAACGGTCTAAAAAACTGAGGTGTTTCCTTTGAACTGCCGGAGTACAAACATTTGCAGACATCTTTATCCTTTTAAATTTTTGCTTACAAAATCTTCCATATAAACCTTTATCAGATCTCTTGTATTTCTAAAATCGTTCATGATTTCTTCCTCGGTACCAACAGCTTTTGCAGGATCCGGAAAGTTATGGTGCAGCTTTATGGCCTGAGTTGGGAAATACGGGCAACTTTCCTTTGCATGATCGCAAACTGTAATTACATAATCGAAAGCAACATCAAAGTATTCCTCGATATTGTTCGAGGTTTGATCTGAAATATCAATTCCATCTTCGGCCATCACTTGTACAGCTCTTGGATTGACACCATGAACTTCAATCCCTGCACTGTAGATTTTGGCTTTATTTTGAGCAAAATGTTTCAAATAACCTTCTGCCAGTTGACTTCGGCAACTATTTCCGGTGCAGAGCACCAATACATTTTTCATTTTTATAAATTTTAAATGATTAACAGCAGCCACTTTCAGGGCTACAACTATTTTGAACAGCAGCGAGATTAGCCAATTCGACTTTTTGTTTTATTGGCTGAGCGGGCGCACAACATTCTTCACCTGTTTCGGTGGTACCGCAACTTCCGCCCCGGTTAATGGCTTTACATTGGGTAGCATCGGGTGTTAAATCTAAAATCAGGTTCTCGCCATCAATTTTAAATTCACCCGGGAACATCTGTCTGGTATCAAACACCGAATTACCGAATTCAATTTTTACGATTCCATTGGGGTTTAATGGCATTTTACTTTCTACCAGATGGATAATGGATAATGCTTTTTTCACCTGCATGGCCCTACCCGCTTCTTCTTCTTCCGTAGGTTCCCATAACTGTACAATAATTTCAGTCCAGGCGTTCATTACCCCTCCACAGTCGACCGAAACAATTGGTGCCTGTTTAATTTCGGTGATGTGATAATTGGCACTTACCCATTTGCCAGGAGCATATTGGAACTGTAATACCAGCTCTGGATGTTGTTGAAGTTCAGCTTTGAAGCTGCTCCATTCGATTGACGATGTATTAATCATAATATTGCAATTTAACGATTGATTTGAGTAAAAAATTTTAGCAGCAGTTTTGCTCGCCTTTATATGAAGCAAAGAAATCGCCCAGTTGTGTTTGTAATAATTTCCACATTTTAGGTTCGATACAATAACAAATGCTCACTCCCTCTATAGTACCTTGTATAATGCCCGCATTTTTAAGTTCTTTTAAATGTTGGGAAATGGTAGCCTGGGCTAAACCCAGTTCGTCAACCAAATCGCCACAGATACAAGTATTTGATTTAAGGATGCGCTGAAGAATGGCTATTCGTGCAGGATGGGCCATCGCTTTTAATAACGCTGCCATCTGGTTCTGTTCTTCAGTAAAGATTTCGGTTTTAGTAAGTCCCATAATTTTATATCGCAATATTACGATAGACAAATCAGATATCAAAATTTATTTCAAGTTAAATATTTTTCAGCCACGGAAACACAGATTTCACTCAATTGCCATTAAGCTTTCATAGGTTTGGAGTGTAACGCCAGGCGTTTGGCATTAATTAACCAATCTGTTAGTTACAAGTCGGTTACGGCTTCTTTTCTATAAACTATTGACAAATGGCTAATGAACTAATGACCAATGAACGAATAAACCAAC
>NZ_JAVTSN010000081.1:0-14116 GCF_032678585.1 Pedobacter psychrodurus
TTGGGTTGATGAAAAATGAGGAACGGGTTGACCCCTGGAAGAAGAAACTAAAATCGAACTGTTTAATGCCGAACGAACCACCAAAACCGTAAATAATCTCAGGATCTTTAGGCAGGCCCAAAGGCACCACATCCAGCGAACTGATTACCCCATCACCATTAATATCACGGTATTTAATATCGCCGGCCCCATATATTCCAAAGTTTTGGCGTGGTGAGTTTCTAACTTCTGTTTCATCGGTAAATAAACGTTCAGCAACTAGTCCATATAACTGTCCGGCTGATCGGCCTACTCTGCTTAAATGTTTCAGATTGTCTGGATAATTGGGTTCTTCGTTGAACAATACCTTACTTGCTGCATAGGTGAAAGTGGTGTATATCTTAGCCCAGTAGTTTTTGTTAAAGTTTTTGTAATAGTTGAAAGAAAAATCGATGCCCTTGCTGCTGGCCTCTCCAATGTTTGCAAAGGTACCAGCCTGTAGGCCGGCAGTTGTTGGTACATTCGTTCGGGCTAACAGGATACCGGAAGTATTTTTCTTGTAGGCTTCGATAACGAAATTGAAATCGTTAAATAGACTTAGCTCCAGACCTAAATTATATTGTTTTGTTTTTTCGAAGGTAATATTAGGGTTGGCGTAGCGGCTTGTTGAGATGCCCGGTCTGGTATATCCGTAATTTTCTCCAAATGTAGTGCTCGTGAAAATATTATTTAATTGTACTTCTGATAAATAAAAGAAACGATCGGCATCAGATCCGATCTGATCGTTTCCACTCAAACCATAACTGCCCCTTAGTTTTAAATTTGTAATCACTTTGTTTAGCGGCTCCATGAATTTTTCTTTGGTCACGATCCAGGCAGCACTTATTGCCGGGAAAAAGCCATAACGTTTATCAGGTGCAAAACGCTCGGATCCATTGTAGCCAAAACTAAAATCTACCAGGTATTTATCTTTGTAGGCATAGTTGGCCTGGCCTAAAAAGTTTAGGTTCCGTTTAGGTAACGATAATTGTAAGGTATTGGCATTACCGTTAACAGTAGAACGAACGGTGGTAATGAACCTTCCTCCAACGGAATGATCTTCTTTAAAGGTGCGTGAATAATTAATTACCGCTTCGCCATAAATAACCGTACTTACGTTTTTGGCCGATGGCAGATAAGTAAGGTACTCGGTTGGTACGGTACCAATTTGTTGCGTGGTTTGGCCTGGTGTAGGCTCGTTTAGTGAAGTTAAAATCGTTTTTCCGCCAACCTGTCGGGCTTGATAATAAAATGGACTGTATTGCCTTACGAGGGTAAAATCGGCATCGCGTTGCGTAAAAGCCATTGCGCGGGCACTTAGTCCTTTTGTAATACCGTCTAAATTTTGATTAATCGTGATCTGGGGTACGAGTTGTGCCCTGTTATATTCCTGAAATCCTTTTACAGACTCTGCGAATGGATTGGTATACAGCTGGTTGTTGGAATTGGGTAATAAGGCACTGCCAAATAACGGATGTTGAGCATAAGGCAAGAAACTTTGTGGATATAAAGCCGGGAAAGCCACTGGATTACTTTGCGAGGCCAAAGTGAAAATCCGGGATCCGCCTCCAACAGGAGAACTGTTGTTATCAAATGTACCGCGTACACTGATGAGTGCCTTGGTGCTTTTGGTAAAATTGATGGTGATGTTTGATAATAGGGAATAGGAGAGGGCTTTTACATTGGTATTAAAGTTATTCAGGCCTGCTTCTTTTAATAAACCGTTATTCTCATCGTAAGTTAAACTTACATAATAAACAGCTTTTTCGTTACCACCGCTTACATCTAAGTTTGCTGCAAGGTTTCGGGTGCTGTTTTTGGTTAAAATATCAACCCAGTTGTTACTTGGGTAAAGTAATGGATCCATGCCTGCAGCTGTATTGTCTATTTTATTTGGCGAATAAGGTGGATTTACACCGCCCTGGTTCTGAAAATCGCGTGTAGTTATTGCTTCGTTCGCCAAACGCATATAGCTAATGTTATCGGCCAGTTTAAAATTTTGGGTATTGGTAGATAACCTGTTCTCTACCCTGGCGTTTATTCTGGTAACACCCTGTGCGCCTAATTTAGTGGTCAATAACATTACACCATTAGATCCTCTCGATCCATATAAGGCTGTTGCTGCAGCATCTTTTAACACTGAAAAGTTATCTATATTATCGGGATTGATACGGGCCAGATCGGTAGGTGTACTCTCGATACCATCAATATAAATTAAAGGGTCTTGTTTTCCGGTTCCAAAAGTACCTACACCCCTTACAAAAAAGTTGGCATTGTCTTGTCCAGGCTCGCCAGTTCGCTGGTAAGCAATAACACCTGGCACGCGGCCTGCTAAGGTAGTGGTGAGGTTACTGGTTGGCCCTTTCAGATCTTTAGCACTGATGGTGGTAACAGAGCCCGTTAATGAGCTTTTTTTCTGGGTGCCGAAAGCCACTACAGCAACTTCTTGCAGCTCATTCTGATCGTCGTCTTTTAAAGTAATATTACTCGCTTTCGGATCGTTTGCGGAAATTTCTAATGTAGAGTAGCCCACAAAGCTAAATCTGAGCCTTGCACCCGCAGGTTTGGGGATCTGGATGGTAAAGCGGCCTTCATTATCGGTAGTTGTGCCGACATTCTGGCCGATTACCCCCACGCTAACACCGGCGAGGGGCTGTTGCTCTGCATTTCGCACTGTTCCCTTTACAATGGTTTTATCTTGCGAAAAAGCCAGTGCAGACAGGAATAGCATGAAACAAAATAGGAAAATTTTCTTCATACAGTTTATATAGTTTTTTGGTTAAAAAAACATTTAATCGTTAGGTACAGTGTATACCATATGCAGTAAAATGTTTACTTATACTAAAGTACACGCAGCCTAAATCTCTTTGTAAAACTATATTTGGAATTATTTAAACTTTTTTACCTTAAATAACCATATTTCATTATTTATCATTAATTTAGTTTACTTATTTGGGTTTTTTGTGAAATATTATGAGGTCTGAACTTATCAATGTTAACCATTCGGGGAATAAATCTGTCCATATCAAACATATAGACAATAACCGGCTGATTTCGTCTTTCCACTTTCACGATATGTGCGAATTGGTGTGGATTGAACGGAGCCATGGCAAACGCATAGTTGGCGATCATATCGGGAATTTTGAGGATGATGACCTGGTGCTGATGGGGCCAAACCTTCCGCATATCTGGCAGAATGATAAAATTTACGAAGACAGTGATGATAAAGCAGTAAAATCTACCGTAGTTTATTTTAGTATCGATTTTTTTTCTTTGTTAACCGATGATCAGGATGTTTTGGCGCTGGCCGCCGATTTGGTTTCGAGGGCATCGCGAGGGCTTGTATTTGATCCGGAAACCACCCACAAAATAAAGCATATTTTGCTTGCTATGGCGGATAACGACGGCTTTGAAAATATAATAGCCGTGATTGAAGTTATTAAAATTTTGGCGCGATCAAAAGATTTTAAGTATCTCTCCAGTATTACTTTTAAAAACCAATATGATGAGAAAGACAATAACCGGATCAATAAGGTATATCAGTTTTTAATGAAAAATTTTCATAACGATATACACCTGAATGAAGTGGCCGAATTGTGCAACATGACACCGAATTCTTTTTGCAGGTTTTTTAAGATGCGGGCACAAAAATCGCTTACCCAGTTTATCAATGAGATCAGGATAGGCCATGCCTGTAAATTGCTTCAATCTGAAGATTATTCTATTGCTGATGTTTGTTATGCCAGTGGATTCAATAATCCAACCAACTTTAATAAATTTTTTAAAGCCATTAAAGGCATGAAACCGTCGGAGTATAGGAATAAATTGAATAATTAATCAGTTCATATACTCTAATAAAAAACAAGTTTTAAGCCACTTTTTTTTCAGAGCGGTTTGTTTTAATTTCTCTTGGGTCTAGGCATATGTGTTCAGAACTATATGGTGTTTTTGTTTTTAATACAGCGTATATAGTCCTTAACATCTTATTTGCCACATTATTCATGATCAGATAATGTGGTTTGCCCTCCTGTACTTTCTTCTGATAATACAATCTATATTCTTTGTTGTGCTTAACCGCTGATTTTGCTCCCATGTATAGCAGAGATTTAAGTCCTTTATCAGCAAAAGGAACAGTTCTCGACTTGGCCACCATCTTGCCAGAACTATTTGGGAATGGACAAACCCCGGCATAAGATGCAGCTTTCCTTGCCGTGTCAATTATCTTAAAATTGCCCGTTTTAATGAGCATATCTGTTGCAATAACTGGCCCAACACCTTTCACACTAATAGTAAGATCATAGTTCTCCGCTAATTCCTTATTAGTCCTTATGAGCAGTTCAATCTCTTTTTCTACCTCAATAATCTCTGCATCCAGAAAACCTAGTGTTAGCATTAAGTGGCGTTTAACTGCCAGGCTCTGTATAGGCATCACCGTTCTTGCATGGGCCCCTGTGAGTATGCTTTTGCGTGCTTTTACCAACTGTGAACGAAGTGAGCTTAGTTGTCTTAGCTCTGAGATCTCTGCACTGTGATACTCGCTGTAAGAGAGTTTATCAAAAAAACGTTCGCCATATTCCCGTAAACGACTGGCGTCCTTAGGATCTGACTTCCCTTTTACCAGACCAAGACTGTGTTTAACACTATATCCAGAAACCAAGGCAATGGGAACACCGCATTGGTTGCTCAGGTAAACCAATAAATCGCCATAACTACCGGTATGCTCTGCGCATAAGATGGTTTCTGAAGGCACTTCAGACAAAAAAGACGATATTGAACGCAGGTTGTTTTTCACCGTCTTGTTTTTTTCTACTCCTTTTTCATTTACAAAGTTCACATCGAACTTGTCCTTTGATAAATCAATTCCATAAATTTGCATAATACAATTGTTTTATGCTCCAAACTGAGTGGCTAAAATAGTGATAATGGGTTCGGCCCTAAATACTCTCTGGCTATTACTCAATAATCTGCTGTCCTTAATATGAACTTTAGGTTCTGCCTGATTGGTCATGGAAGTTAGGGCAGCAGATGGAGCTTTTTATCTCAAAGGTAATATCACAATCAATCTAAATTCTTTTCAAGTAACTCGATACAAACTAACGATTGGTTATTGGTTCATTAGTCATTGGTTCATTGGTCATTGGTTATTGGTTCATTGGTTATTGGTCATTGGTTCAATGGTCATTGGTTATTGGTCATTGGTTCATTGGTCATTGGTCATTGGTTCATTGGTCATTGGTTCATTGGTCATTGGTTATTGGTCATTGGTTATTGGTCATTGGTTCATTGGTCATTAGTTCCTTGACCCCAAACGCCAAACTCTAAACGCCCACCTTTTGTAGTTAATCGGTTAGTTGTTTGACTGACATCTCCAAGTATTAAACTAATATTGAAATAGATCCTGAAACAAGTTCAGGAGGACGCATGGGTTGAGTTTAATTGACTCTGGACTCGCGACTAAGGACTTCAGACTGAGGACTCGCGACTGAGGACTTCAGACTAAGGACTTCAGACTAAATCTACTTCGCTCTTTTATTGTCTCCTGCTAACTTCACTGTATCGTTAATCCTGGCCAGTCTTGTTTCTTCACGTTTGGCCTCTGATATCCATTTTAAGATTGCTTTTTTGGAAGAACGGGGGAATTTTTCCCAATGTTCAATTGCCATTTTATTGGTTCCAAATTCTTTTTTCAGATCATCGGGTACGATCAGGTTTTCTACATCATTTAGGGCGTCCCACATACCGTTGGCTTTGGCGGTTTCGATCGTTTGTAAACCTGCAGGGTGCATTAACCCTAGTTCAATCATGTTTAGTGCCTTATTTTTGTTGATGGCACTCCAGTTGCTTTTGGCTTTTCTTTTTGAGAAAAACTGATAACGGCTTTCCTCATCCCGCTTAATCGTTAAGCTATCAATCCAGCCAAAACAAAGTGCTTCGTCAACCGCGTTGGCATGCGGTAGGCTACTGGCTGTTGCATCTTTTTTATAGATGATGAGCCAAACGGATGCCTCTTTTTTATGGTTTTCGGCGAGCCACTGGCGCCAGTCGGCCTGTGTTTTGGCATAAAAAGCCTGAACGCCGTTTTTCGATTCTTCCATAAAATATGATTGATATATTATTTTGCCGATTGTTCTAATATTTCAAGATAGTGTTTGTTATACATAATACCGAATATATTGCCAAAAGGATCGATAACTGAGGCGGTAACAAAGCCAACACCATATTCGGTTATCGGACCGTACGCTGTTGCGCCATGGGCAATGAGCCTGTTGAGGGTTTCTTCCAGGTTGTCAACATGCCAGTAAGCAATTATTCCCCCTGGCTGCGCCGGCATTGGCGGAGCATATTTTCGGTCGATGATGCCAAGCTCGTGCTGATAATCGCCTATACGGAACTCTATATAAGCCGGATTTTCGGCATCAGGCCTTTCAAAATAAGGCTCCTGGCCCAATATTTCTGTATACCATTTTTTTGCAGCCTTTACATCATCTGCCCAATAACTAATGGTGGTTAATCCCCTTAAGCTTATCGTTTTTTCCATATTATCTTTTATAAAACCAAAAATGAACTGTGGCTTACCTAAATTGGTGAAATTGCGAGATTAAAGCAAGTATTTTGATCACATTTGAATATTAAGATAGATGGCTATCTACTTATTGCTCAGTCTCTAATTTGATGAAATTATTTTTTGATTGTCGCTTTTTTTATGATTAATTACAATTTAGATGTTAAATTTATCCTTAATGTAGTCACATCAAGCAAGCAAAAAAGATATGGCCAATCAATCTTCGCGAAATGTATGGGTAGATTATTTACGCGCTACCATCACTGTTTTGGTTGTTGCCCACCATGCTGCCCTGGCTTATACCACCTTTTCGGTGTTTAATAAAGATGCTTATATTTTGTCTACACATGCAATGGTAGACAACAGGAGGTGGGCATTACTCGATGATCTGGTGGGTTTTAACGATACTTTTTTTATGTCGCTTATGTTTTTTATTGGCGGGCTTTATTTCTTTTCGAGTATCGCCAAAAAGGGGGTGTTAGCATTCACGAAAGATAAAGTGTACCGCTTATTGATTCCGTTTTTATTGCTGGGTACCTTACTGATGCTTTTGGCTTATTTCCCTTCCTATTATCTTGCAAAAGGCAACACAGCTATTTGGGCTTATGTTAAAGATTTTTTTACGACAGAAGCCTGGCCGGTTGGACCGCCCTGGTTTTTATGGTTATTATTTGTTTTCAACCTGATCGCAGCATTTGCTTACCGGTTATTTTATACGAAAAAGTTAGTATCCAATCCCACACTGTTTAAGGAGAACACCAAAGCCTTTACCGTATTTATTATCTTGTTTTTTATCGGTTTGCTGGCCTATCTGCCCATGGCAGCTTATTTCGGTCCATACAGTTGGACCGGGATTGGTCCTTTTGATTTTCAGCTCAGCCGTTTAATCCTCTATTTTGCCTATTTTGGAATTGGGATAGCAGTAGGAAGATTAGCGATTGGTGCCGGAGTTTTTGCTGAAAGTTCATCAACGGTTAGGTATTATCCTGTATGGTGTTTACTGGCGATTGTTGCTTTTTTTGTGTTTTCGACTGGTTTTTTAAACAAAGTATTGACGGGGCAACAACTTAACATTAAGCAAATGGCCATACTCAACAATTCGTTATTTGTACTGTGTTGCACGTTAACATCCATCGCTTTTATCAGCACTTTTAGCAAATTGGTGGTTAAAAAAATTACCTGGTGGGATTCGCTCAGTAGCCATGCCTATTTAATTTACCTGGTGCATTTTGTTTACATCACCTGGCTTCAGTTTGGGTTGCTGAATGTTAATATACCTGCAGGCGCTAAGTTCTTCCTGGTTTTTGTACTATCGCTGGGATTAAGCTGGGGAACAGCCTATTTGCTGCGGAAGATTGCGCTTGTTAAAAAATATTTATAAAAGTGTAGGTTGGGGTGGTTAAGCGGTTAACTGTAAGCTGTTTAAATCGGTTAATTGTAAACTGGCAACTGTGAACTGGCAACTGGCAAACTGGTTAATCGGTTAATTGTTTAAATTGGTTAGTTGAAAATTGACAACTGAAAACTGGCAACTGGCAAACTGGTTAATCGGTTAATTGTTAAATTGGTTAGTTGAAAATTGACAACTGAAAACTGGTAACTGTAAACTTGCAAACTGGTTAATCGGTTAATTGTTTAAATCGGTTAGTTGAAAATTGACAACTGGCAACTGGTCAATGGCTCATAGTTGATGGCCAGGATGTTGATGGATTAATCGACTCAGGACTACCAAACCAGTTATCTACGCTATGCTCCAAACGCAAGGCTACTTAAACCAGATTAGCCCTTCGACTCCGCTCAGGGTGACAATCGAATGGTAGGTAATTGACTACAGGCTTCCGACTCAGGACTACCATACTGGTTATCTACGCTATGCTCCAAACGCAAGGCTACTTAAACCAGATTAGCCCTTCGACTCCGCTCAGGGTGACAATCGAATGGTAGGTAATTGACTACAGACTTCCGACTCATGACCACCAAACCAGTTATCAACCCTCTGCTCCAAACGCAAGGCTGTTTAACCAGATTAGCCCTTCGACTCCGCTACCATTGACGTTATTTTTTAATTATTTATTAATGAGCAACTTAAAGGCATTTGCATTTCCTCCCAGTTAGGCCAAAGCACCTCATCCACGTTCAACTAAGACCCGGCCTAACAAATTTTTCGGGGCCCACTGACCAAGCCACTCTACTGGCTTCCAAAGAAAAATTTTCAGCCGGCATTTTTTGTTTCTTTTTGATGCCAAAAAGAAAGAGCCCTTCGGCGGCGGCGAGCCGAGGCAAGACGGAGCAGCAGGGCAAAAAAATAATTTATACGTCAATCATATTGATTTTTATGCAATAAATTATCCCTCAGGGTGACAATCGAATGGTAGGTAATTGACTACAGACTTCCGACTACCAAACCAGTTATCAACCCTCTGCTCCAAACACTATGCTCCAAACGCCGAACCCCAAGCGCTCTGCGCTCAGCTATCTCACTACTTCATAAGTAAGCAGAATAACACCCGATGGAGCAGTTTTGGTTTCTTTTAATGTTAATCTCACGCGATTGGTAATCTCATTAAACAATAATTTCCCGCCGCCTAAAATAACCGGATGCACAGCCAATTGCAACTCATCAACCAGTCCTGCGTTTAGAAAAGTTGAGATCAGTTTTGCACCACCATACAGCCAGATGTCTTTACCGGGAAGATTTTTGATTTCATTTACCGTTTTTTCAATATCCGAATGGATAAAAACAGCACTGGTGCCATCATCGGTTTTGGAATGGGAGAACACATATTTTTTCTTGCTGTTGATGTTCTGCGAAATTGATTTCATCAACTCGTTTTCTTCTTCTCCGGGGAGGTAATTGCCCCATAAATCATAGCTGATCCGTCCGTAGAAGATCGAATCAATACCATCTAAAAAATCGTTAAAATTGGCATCGCCATCCATAATGCACCAATCAATTTCGCCGTTCGGGCCTTCTATAAATCCATCAAGGGTAACAGCTAAGTCTAGAATAATCTTTTTCATAGGTGTAAAATCATAACGTTCGTTCTATACTAAATGCACGGTCTTCCTTATTAAAACCTACTTTAGGGTAATATTCGAAAGCGGTAGGTACCGATAACAGGAGGAGCATACATTGCGGTCCGATTTTCTCGCGCGTAATGGCAATCATTTCTTTGCCAATCCCTGCACTTTTAGATCCCGTAAATACGGCAAGATCTGCTAAATAAGCACACCAAACCCAATCCGTAATGGTTCTGCAAATGCCAACAAGTTTGTCTTCCTGCCAGGCAGTAACCAATACATCTGCATTTTTTAACATCGAGGCTATCCTTTCAGGTTCTGTTGGTCTTTTTAGTCCCGCGTGGATAAATAGTTCGATCACTTCTTCCGGCTTCGGGATCACATCTAACTTATAGGTAATGTTCATATCTCTAAAATACAAATCTTGAAGATTATATTGGTAAAAAACGATATTTTGGTTTGATGGTTAATCGGTTAACTGTTTAAACTGGTTAACTGAGGTCAAACGCTCAACGCGAGGTTTATTAATCTACTCCAAACTCCAAACGCTCAACTCCAAACTTAGTCTGGTTAATCGGTTAAGTGTTTTAATTGGTTAACTTTAAACTGGCAACTGTAAATTGGTTAACTGGCCCATAGTTCATAGTTGATAGCCAGGTTGCTGATGGATTAGTCGACTTTGGACTAAAGGCTTCAGACTCTGGACTAATCTACTGGTTAATCGGTTAAGTGTTTAAATTGGTTAACGGAGGCCAATCGCTCAACGCGAGGTTTATTAATCTGCTCCAAACGCTCAACTCCAAACTTAGTGTGGTTAATCGGTTAATTGTTTAAACTGGTTAACTTTAAACTGGCAACTGTAAATTGGTTAACTGGCCCATGGTTCATAGTTGATAACCAGGTTGCTGATGGATTAGTCGACTTTGGACTAAAGACTTCAGACTCTGGACTAATCTACTGGTTAATCGGTTAATTGTTTTAATTGGTTAACTGAGGCCAAACGCTCAACGCGAGGTTTATTAATCTACTCCAAACTCCAAACGCTCAACTCCAAACTTAGTCTGGGGGCAAAAACATATTGCAGTTATTCTTATTTAAAAAAGATTAAAAAAGCGCAATTTTATATATAACTATCTAAACTGTTATTTATATGTTTGTAAACAAAGTTTACAAAGAATACTGATGGTTTAGTAAACTGGTTGCAAAAAAGAATCCCTAACGAATACATAAAGTGAATAAGTGATGGAGCCGAATTCAGTACAGCCGAGTAATCAATCTGCCTTTGATGCGCTGGACATCTGTTGTAGGATTATTATCCAGAAAATGGGTTCTAAAGTTATAGAAGAGTGGCGTGTTTCTGATTATAACAAACTAAGCAGTCAACTGGGTAAACAGACAAAAGTATATCTTAGTGTAAATACCCTTAAAAGGCTGTTTGGGCAACTTAAAACGCCACAGCGCTATTTTCCTCAAAAGGCAACCCGCGACGCCCTTGCGCAGTTTATAGGCTATCGCGATTGGCAGGAATTTGAACTGGTGAGTTTGTCAACACAGCCTGAAGTGACCAATCCCGAAGGATTTGAAAAACTTGTTGAAGTAGAAAATCCCATTCACCTGCAACGTAAATCCAATAAAAAAACATATATCTATACAGGTTTAATGGCCTCTTTACTCATTGCATTGATTGCATGGTTTGTGGTATGGAAAGCTGAGGGTGATCCCAGTGATACGGAGTTGATCTGCGAAAATCCTTTTGGCAATGTACCACATACGGCCGTTTTTAAACTTAAATCAAAGAAAGCACTTAAAGATGGAGATGAGTATAAGGTCGATTTTATGGACGAAGCATTACAGTCGCCAATAAGTGGCAAAAAGGAAATTGCTAAATTCTTTCGAAATCCAGGTGTGGTTTACGCTACGTTATTGTATCACGATAAGCCGATAGATACCGTTTCCATATTTATGCAAACAAAAGGTTGGGTAGCCAATTCGGGTAACGATACTTCGAGGGCATATCCGATTTCAGGTTTACAGCCATTGAATCCAAAAAATATTTATGTTTCAAAAAAACAGCTGGATTCTGCCGGTTTGGCTACTAACAGGCCGTTTTTGGTAGGCTTTAGCAATATTAAGCCCTCAAATATCAGTGGTGATAATTTTTCTTTTACCTGTAGGGTTTTTTCGGAACAGAACAGACCAGGTACACAATGTGTAGAGACGACCATTATCATTTTAGGCGCTATACACCGTCACCTGCTCACCCTCAACAGGAGCAATTGTGTGGCTTTTTCACAGTATAAGTTTTCTGAAAAAAGAGTGCTGGGATCAGACCAGTTTTTGGGAGCCCTGGCATTTGATCCGATAAACGGAGGTGATATTGAGATCCGTGTGGAAAACAAGAAAGCTTCAGTAATCCTTAACGGTAAAAAAGTACTGAGCACCCGTTACGAAAAATCTATCGGTAAAGTAATGGGGATCAAGATTTTATTTAGCGGTATCGGTAAAGCGGTTTCTCCAAAACTGCAGGATTTAAAAACAAAAGAAGTTTTCTAATTATAATTCCCGATACATGATTACATGGTGCTGGTTTTCTGAGGATTAACAGTGATTTATCTGTCCATTTAATTTTTGCTCTTTCGTTTAATTCTTTTATTTACAGTGGGTTGTGAGTACATGTTTTTGTTTTTTATTTGTACAGCCACAGAGGCGTTTCTGTCTTTTTTTTAGTCTTAACTTAGGGTAATCATGCAAACACAAGGGTCAAAGCCCTAAACAAATTTTATTAAAAATCATCTTATATGAAAAGAACCACAACCTTATTAACCTTATTATGTGCCCTTTTATTTGCATCATCATGCAAAAAGGCCGAACTCGCTACAGAAGGTGGCACTGGAGACAGCAAAACTCAGGGACCAGGAAAGCAGGCCACTACCGGAACCATTATTACCCAAACCAGAAACCTTGCTATCGTTTATTTTATTCCATCTGATCTGGATACACTGCCAAACTGGAAAAAGCGTTTAAGCGACGTCATGATTTATGCCCAGGGCTGGTACAGTAACGCCATGAATAATGCAGGTTACGGTGCTAAAACTTTTGGTTTAAAGCAGGATGGTACAACCGGTAATGCAGAGATCATATTGATTCGGGGCGATAACCCAAAAGCAAGTTATGGTACTACTGCTACAGCGTATACCACCGAGATCAACAATTATTTTACTTCACACCCCGGATTAAAAACCAGTAACCACGTACTCATTTTAGTGCCCGCATTTGGTTACGATAACAATACTACAGAAGGACCGCAACCTTTGGAAGGGGTACAGCCATTTTACGGATATGGAAGATATTGTTTTGCAAATGACAATCCATATATGGACATGGCATTAAAAGGGGTTTTAAACCCGGGGCGTAATAATTTTGCCAAATGGGTTGGCGGGATGATGCACGAATTAGGTCATGCCTTTAATGCTCCTCATGACAGACAATGGGTATCGCAGAATATTTATGCCAATGGTACCAATGCCAATTATAAAATGCCAATGATGTGGTTGAGCAATTATTATCTGGAGGTGAGACCAAGTTTTTTAACGGATGCCGAAGCAGCCATATTTAACGCCTGCGAAGTGTTTAACAATGATAGTAAAACCTATTATGGTACCATTACATCCAAAATAAACAGGATTTACGCCAATTATGATGCAGGTTTGGGGGCTATAGTGGTTTCGGGAAAATTTACCAGCAGCGGAACGGTAAGTAAAATATTGTATTATAATGATCCGAATGTAAACAACGAAGGAACAGGAACCAATAAAGATTATAATGCCATTACCTGGGCTTCCAGCCCTATCGGAACAGATAGTTTTAGGGTAGTAATGCCGATAGCTGAGCTAGAGGTGAAAACCAATGGTATTCCGTACGAACTTAAAGTGAAATTGGTACATGATAATGGAATCATCAACGAAACCATTTATCCTTATACTTTTCAGAGCGGTGTACCTGTTCTTGATTTTTCTACCAGAACAGAACTCTCTAAAACTGGATGGTCTATTGCGGGTTTTAGCTCAGAGGAAACGGCTGCGGCGGGTAAAGCAGTTGATGCAATTGATGGATCGGCCACTACTTTCTGGCATTCCAGATGGTCGTCTAATGCCGCCACTTATCCCCATTATATCACTGTTGATTTAGGTTCTGTTAAAACTGTAAACGGTGGGCTTTCCCTTACACAACGGGTTGGTGCCAGCAGGGCAATTAAAGATTTCGAATTGCTGATCAGCAGCGATGGGGTAAATTTTACCAGTGTTTTTAATAAACAGGCCGCTAATAACGATGGTGCTCAGTATTTTAATTTTGCTTCACCTCAAACCTTCCGGTATTTCAAAATTATTGCCAGCAACTCATGGGATGGAACCCAATTTGCGGCATTGGCCGAACTGGGATTATATTAATATTTATATTATTCGAAAAACAGGTCTCTATTGAGGTAGTTTCCGACACTGGAAACTACCTTTTTAA
>NZ_JAVTSN010000082.1:0-13787 GCF_032678585.1 Pedobacter psychrodurus
AGCATCGAAAATAATTTCAAGCCTTTCTAAAACTTGCTCGTAATCATTTTGATCTTTAATTGGTTTAATATTCATGCGTTTAAATTTTAGTGGCGTCGATTTTATCATATTCAGCATGAGTGCCAATAAAGCGTATCAAAAGTTCCCGAATTGGGAATATTTTTTTTATGATTCTGCTTCAATCCCTTCTTCATACATCTCATTAATCGCCTCGGCATATTTCTTTTCTACAATACGGCGTTTCACTTTCATCGTAGGCGTGATTTCTCCCTCGTCAATATTGAAGGGATTACGCTTGATCTTAAAGTTTTTAATACGTTCGAATTTGGCCAGTTCATTGGAGATTTTTTTAATATCCTGTTCCATCCAGTCCATAATTTCCTGATCGCGGATAAAAGGATCGGCCTCTTCGAAAAATGATGGCTTAAGCTTAAAGGTCTCTTCTAAAGTTTCTCTATTCGGAATAATGATGGCTGTAATAAATTCACGTTTATCTCCAATCAAAAAGAGTTGATCAATCTTAGGACTTTTTAAATAAATGTTTTCGACCGGGGTAGGGTAAACGTTTTTGCCATAAGCATTTACGATCATGTTTTTCAAACGGTCGGTGATCTGTAAATTACCTTTATAAAAACGGCCAATATCTCCGGTATGGAACCACATGTCTTTATCTATCGCTTCGGCAGTTTCTCCAGGTTTATTAAAATAACCTTTCATCACACAATGGCCGCGAACGATCACTTCACCTTCGGCGCATTCAAATTCTTCGTTAAAGGTATGGTGTGTTTGGATGCTCAACATTTCTTTGCTTTCCACATCTTGTATCCCCACTTCAATACCCGGAATTACGCGACCAACTGTACCGTAAACCTGCCGGTGGTATTCGGTAACCGACATTACAGGCGAAGTTTCTGTTAAACCGAATCCCTCTAATATTTTAATACCCAGATCGCCAAAAAATTCACCCACGTTTTTAGGTAAGGCGGCACCGCCCGAAATCATAAACTTTAAACGTCCACCGGTTTTCTCCTTAATTTTGCTGAACACCAGTTTTTCTGCTATTCCTTTTTTAACAGATAACATTAAACCTGGGTTTTTGCCAGCCTCTTTGGCCACACGGTATTTATTCCCGGTTTCTAAAGCCCAGGTAAATATTTTTGCTTTTGTTCCACCACCTGCAGTTCCACCTTTTATCGCTTTATCATGTATCCGCTCTAATAAACGTGGAACACAGCTCATTACCGTAGGACGTACTTCGCCCATATTTTTCGCCAGAAGTTCCAAACTTTGTGCGAAAGCTATTTTACAGCCCTGTGCACAACAAACATGGTAAGTTGCAGTACGTTCGAATACATGCGAAAGTGGTAAGAAAGAAAGGAAGGTCTCTGTTTGATCGATCACAGGGATCTGTTGTAAACAAACTTCAACATTCTTTACAAAATTATGATGGGTGAGCATTACACCTTTAGGTGTTCCGGTTGTTCCGGAAGTGTAAATTAACGAAGATACATTTTCAGGTAACACCAAACTTCTGCATTGGTCGATGTCTGCTTTTTCTGCAGCTGTAACCTGATGTTTAAGGGCAAGAATATCCGAGAATGCAATTACTTCTACATGTACATCCGCAGGAATGGCAACCTTTTCAAAATCTTTAAAGGCAGGAATAATATATTTTAATTCTTTACAGTTGGATGCTACCTTGAGTACTTTGCGGTATAGAAAATTATTCCCAACAAGAATTGCCTTTATGCCCGAATCATTAATGATATAGGCCACTTCCTGCTCGGAAAGCGTAGGGTAAATGGATACATTAATTACCCCAATCTGTTGTATTCCCTGATCGTAATAAACATATTCAGGCGAATTTTCGATCATTAAACCTAAACGGTCTCCTTTTTTTATTCCCTTTTCTAAAAAGAAGGCAGAAACAGCATCGGCTCTTTTTAAAGTATCTTCATAAGAAATTTCAGTCCATTCGGTACCTTGTTTATGGATCAAAAATGTTTCTTGAGGTTTATGAATGTTTTTTACAACATTCCGCAACAAGGTAGGTACAGTTGAAAATTCGTTTATTAATGGCATGCTCGTATTGGTTCGCTAATTATAATTAACAATTATAACGCTTTTTGGTTTAAAAATACAAAAGGGCCCCGAAATTTTCGGCGCCCTTAAATATATGCTTTATGTGAATTTAAACAGAGAAGCTTTCGCCACAGCCACAGCTGCGACTTGCATTTGGGTTTATAAAGTTGAAACCTTTTCCATTTAAACCATCAGTGAAATCTAATTCAGTTCCGGCCAGGTAAAGGAAAGATTTCATATCCAAAGCAATTTTGATTCCTCTGTCTTCAAAAAACTGATCGCCTTTTTGTTCTTCGTTATCAAAATCTAAATTGTATGATAAACCCGAACAACCACCACCTTTTACCGAAACGCGTAAAAAGTAATCAGAACCCATTTCCGAATCCTGCATTAAGTGGCCGATTTTTTCTTTTGCTTTATCTGTTATTGTGATCATTGTGATAGAGATTTGTGATTTGAGATGTTAGATTTGAGACATATTTGATCGCTTAAAGGTCTCAAATCTCATATCTATTATCTCACATCTATTCTAGTGGTGCGATTTTTCTAATACAATTGCCTCTAAGCCATTTTTAACGCGGTAATCGTTAATAGCCGATTTAATTGCATCTTCTGCTAAAACTGAGCAGTGGATTTTTACTGGAGGTAAAGCCAATTCTTCAACAATATCCATGTTATCGATAGATAAAGCCTCATCAATTGTTTTTCCTTTTAACCATTCGGTGGCTAAAGAAGAAGAAGCAATTGCCGAACCACAACCAAATGTTTTAAATTTAGCATCAGTGATTACGTTGTCTTCCCCAACTTCAATCTGTAAACGCATTACGTCGCCACACTCAGGTGCACCAACTAATCCTGTTCCTACAAATTTGCTGTCTTTATTTAATGTACCTACGTTACGTGGGTTATTGTAATGGTCAATTACTTTTTCTGAATATGCCATGATTTTATTTTTTTATCTCCTTACGGAGCAATTTTATTTTTATTTTTCAATTTGGAGCTTGGCGATTTGCGTAGGGCGTTAGGCGATTAACCTTCTACCTTAAGCTTTCCAGCCCTCTACCTCTTTTAGTGTTCTGCCCACTCTATTTTACTCAAGTCGATTCCTTCTTTAAACATTTCCCAAAGTGGAGAAAGTTCTCTTAAGTGATTAACCGCTTTTTGAGTTACTTCAATCGCCTGGTCGATTTCTGCTTCTGTGGTAAACCTTCCTAAACCGTAACGGATAGAAGAGTGTGCCAAATCATCAGATAAACCTAAGCTTTTTAAAACATACGATGGTTCTAAAGATGCTGAAGTACAAGCCGATCCTGAAGATACTGCTAAATCACTCATTGCCATCATTAAACCTTCACCCTCAACATATTTGAAAGAGATATTGGCTACGTGTGGTAAACGGTGTTGTGTATTACCATTAACATAACTCTCTTCCATTTTGTTCAAAGTAGTTTCCAACTTATCGCGTAAAGCCGATAAACGAACAGATTCGCTTTCCATTTCTAAACGGCAAAGTTCGCAAGCTTTACCTAAACCAACAATACCAGGAACGTTTAAGGTACCAGAACGCATTCCACGCTCGTGTCCACCGCCATCCATTTGTGCAGTTACTTTAACCCTTGGGTTTTTACGACGAACGTAAAGTACACCGACACCTTTCGGACCGTACATTTTGTGCGCCGAGAAAGCCATTAAATCTATACCATCAGTATTTACATCAACCGGAATTTTACCAACTGCCTGCGTAGCATCTGTCATAAATAAAGCGCCATGTTTGTGTGCAATGGCTGCAATTTCTTTAACCGGTTGAATTACGCCGATTTCGTTGTTGCCATACATGATCGAAACTAAAATCGTTTCAGGAGTCATAGCAGCTTCTAATTCAGCTAAATCAATTAAACCGTCTTCTTTAACACCTAAATAAGTAACGCGTGCGCCGTTTTTTTCTAAGTGTTTGCAGGTATCTAAAACTGCTTTATGTTCAGTAACCGCAGTAATAATGTGGTTACCTTTTTCTTTGTACATTTCAAATACACCTTTAATAGCCAGGTTATCGGCTTCGGTGGCACCTGATGTAAAAATAATTTCTTTTTCAGTACAGCCGATTAATTTGGCTACCTGCTCACGGGCATAATCTACACCCTCTTCAGCCACCCAGCCAAACGCGTGATTACGACTTGCGGCATTTCCAAATTTCTCTGTAAAGTAAGGTAGCATTGCTTCCAACACCCTTGGATCTAACGGGGTTGTTGCATTATTATCTAAATATATCGGCTGTTTCATCTCTATTCTGTTAATTATAACACAAAGATACGAAAAAACTTATTTAACAATTATAAATAATAGCTATGAGCTTATAGATAAAAGCCGCATTTTTACATTCACATAACCTTATAATCTATGAACAAGATAGAACACATCGGCATCGCGGTAAAAGACCTTAATAGTTCCATTGATATTTATCAGAAACTGCTAAATACCGATTGTTATAAAACAGAGCTAGTTGCGTCCGAATTTGTAAATACGGCTTTCTTTAAAACCGGTGAGAACAAAGTGGAACTGCTGGAGGCCACCAATCCCGAAAGTGCTATTGCTAAATTTATCGAAAAAAAAGGAGAGGGCATTCATCATATCGCTTTTCTGGTGGATGATATCCTGGCCGAAATGGAACGTTTGCATAACGAAGGTTTTGTACTGCTTAGCGAATCGCCCAAAAAAGGAGCTGATAATAAAATGGTTTGTTTCGTACATCCAAAAGATACCAATGGTGTACTCATTGAGATTTGTCAGGAAATTAAATGGATTTAATGAATGGAAGATGGAAGAGGTAAAATGGATGAGGGTTTTAATTTATGATATCGTCATCCTCGCGCATGCGGGGATCTTAAAGCGGTTAGTAGTGGTTATGAATTTGAAAACGAAGGGTTCTTTATTACATCGTATCTGTAGCCCTGCTGTACATTTTAGTCCCGATGAAGAATCGGGAGCTGCCATTTCCATCAGGTTTATTTAACCTTGTCCTGTGGTTCTTGGGGTAACGCAAATTGCTTAAAAACTTACGTAATAAAACCTGATCTTAAATTCCTATCATCCTAAGAATCCTAATCCCTGTAATCCTAAAAGTCCTGTTCCATGTCATTAATAAATATCATCAGCAAAGATTTTGATATCCCCGATCATCTCACCGAAAATCAATTAAGAGATGCTATAGTCGATGCTTTTGCTTATTTAATTGATAATGATTTTCCAAAGTTAATCCAGATCTTATATAAGGCTGATGTTGATCAATATAAACTGAAGGGATTATTGGAGACCGTTGAAGGTTTGAGTTCAGCCGAAGTAATCGCCGATACCTATATCGCCCGTCAGATAGCTAAAATAGAAACCTGGAAGAAATATAGTCAGAAAAAAGATTAGATGGAAAGCTTATTCTTGCGCCGGATTAAAACGGTTGTACATGTCCATGTCGAAGAATGAAACAGAATTGATTTTATCGGCCTTTAATACGAGATCAGTTTTCAGTTCGTTGGTGTTGGCTACAGAACCATCTTCAATATAGCTGGCGTAAACGGTTAAGTACTGCGTAGTAAATACCAATTCTTTGTCTTCCTTACGGTAGCCACTAAAGGCAGGTGTAATTCGGATATAGGTTGTGGTAAAGGGTTTCGGTAGTTCTTTTACCCAGCCCACATAGAATTTGCCGCTGTCCATGGTAAACTGCAAAAGATGTGCGTCGAAAAATGACGAACTCAGCAAAAGTTCAAATTCATTTCCGGAAGTAGCGATCGCTCTTTTAATGGCTTTAAGACGATTGATGAAAAGATTTGCGATTTCTGTTGCGCCTACGGCAACAAGTAACGACATGCTGGTGGTTCCGAAATAAGGGGTGTGGATGGGCAGTAATTTGCTTAGGTGCTCAACGGTTTCAGGAGAGATGGCGATAAAAAATGCTCTTAATATAAAACATGCGCCGAGTAAAAGGATGCCAGCAAAGGCAGAATTTAATAATATACGCTGGCTTTCCAGCCGGTATTGTACATACCTTAGGTATCTGAACCTGATAAGAATATAATAGCCGCCTACAAGAGGAAACAAGAGCAGGTTAAAAGGCATCTGTATGGGCTATTTCTTGTTTTTATCTTTCTCTATCTTTTTGAAGATACTTGATTCCATTAAAGCACCCACCATTTGCCTGATTCTTGGCTGCGCAAAAAAATCGGGACTTTTAATGTAGAGCTTTCCACTACTGCTCGCATGGATAATGCCATCAAACTCGCTGTCTTTTCTCATAAATCAAATTTACATATATTTTTTAAATATCTGAAAAACAATATTCAGCTCAAAAATTTTAGGTTTGTCGTGGTTATACGTAAATGAACAAACGTTTTGCAATAAACACCGCTTAAATCAGTTTTAGTAAAACAGATGTCTAAATATCTTATAATTTAAAATTTTAATTTAGGCTTGTAAATCAAAAATAAAATTAAGATATTTGCATCCTCTAAAATAGAGGTAAAAAGACAAGTAGGAAATGTCATAAGCGTTGTTGCCAGCAAATTGCAAAAATGTTCTTGATGCTTTCACACAAATAACTAAAAATAACATTCAAATGAAACCATCGAAGCATTAGCGAGATAGCTTCATCACAATTAAAAGAAAAAAACACGATGAAAAAAGATTTGCACCCAACAAGCTACAGACCAGTTGTTTTTAAAGACATGTCTAACGAATATGCTTTCTTAACAAAATCTTGCGTAGATACTAAAGAAACAATTAAATGGGAAGATGGTAACGAGTATCCTCTTTATAAATTAGAGATTTCTCATACATCACACCCTTTTTATACTGGTAAAATGAAATTGGTTGATACAGCAGGACGTATCGATAAATTCAAAAACCGTTACGCTAAGAAATAATTTTAGCAACAAAAAGCATTTTTTGAAGTCCCTTTGCCAAAAGCATCGGGACTTTTTTTATTTTTGCAGCTTATGACAATCAATTTATTTGATGATGCTTGCTGGGCGTCGCTCCGCCCGCTTACTTTTACCAGGCCAGTGGCCGATTTACGTATTGGTATTTTAACTATTGCCGAAAAATGGGGCAAATATTTAGATGCCGATTTTGGTTTTTACACTCAGGATTACCTTTCCATTAAATTTGCACCAAAACCCAATGCCGATTTATTTATAAACGGCTCTGTTTGTCCCGATGAAGCCTTGCTCAACGCTGTAGTTAAGCTTAAGGCAGGCGAAGCGCTTTATAAAAAAGATGTTGTGGTGGCTTATATTGCCGATCAGCACAATCTTGAAGCTGTTAAGCTGCTAAAACAAATTGAATATCCAGGAGATTTTGTCCAGATTATTTATCCCGAAAATATTTTCGGTCATAACCCGGCCGAAATCAGAAAAGATTTTAAATTATTAACCCACGGACGTACTTCTGCCAAAATAAGCAGTACCAATCAGTTACTTGGTGATGATATCTTTTTCGAAGAAGGAGCAAAAGCCGAGTGCAGTGTTTTAAATAGCACTATCGGGCCTATTTATGTCGGTAAAAATGCCGAAATTTGGGAAGGTAGTTTGATAAGAGGCTCTTTTGCGCTTTGTGAGGGTTCATCCATAAAAATGGGCGCAAAAATATATTCGGGTACTACAATCGGTCCGAATAGCCGTGCTGGTGGCGAAATTAATAATGCCGTAATCTGGGGTAATTCCGCTAAAGGCCACGATGGTTATCTGGGCAACTCGGTAATGGGGGAGTGGTGCAATATAGGTGCCGATACCAATAATTCGAATTTAAAGAACAATTATGCAGCGGTTAAGCTTTACGATTATGAAAGCCGTAAAATGCGTAATACCAATCTGCAGTTTTGTGGATTAATTATGGCCGATCATGCGAAATGTGGCATCAACACCATGTTTAATACTGGCAGTGTGGTAGGGGTTGGAACCAATGTTTTTGGTGCTGGTATGCCGCCAAACCATATAGCCGATTTTAGCTGGGGCGGTGCAAGTGCTTTCGAAACTTATAAAATTGATAAAATGTTCGAAACGACCGAGAAAGTATTCGCCAGAAAAAATTTGCCTCTTGATCAGGCAGAAAAGGATATTATTGCCAAAGTATTTGAATTAACCGAATCGTATAGAAGGTTTTGATCATGAGGCAATACAAAACAAATATTAAGAAAAGAGTTTATGCATCCATTTCAGATTATGGACTTTTTTTTATTTGTTACCTGGCATATCTGATTTTCTTTGGAGAGCATGTTGAAGAAGGAACCTATAGTATATCAGGTAGCAGTACACTGCCTGTTTTTCTTTTTTGGCTCATTTATTTTGTGATCTCCGAAGGTATGTATGGTGCCACATTAGGACATCAATCTTTTAACTTAAAAGTTGTAACCTTGCATGGTGAAAGGATTGGATTTACGCAAGCACTTAAACGACGTCTTTTAGATCCGATCGATTTTTTCTGCTTTGGTTTGATCGCATTTATAATTGTCAAAAATTCAGAAAAACATCAGCGGGTAGGTGATACATTTGCAAAAACACATGTAATTGACACTACAGATCCCGAACAAAATCTGGGACCAATAAGACCCTTTAATTAAAATATAAAACTAATACAAAATGAGAAAAAAGATTGTTGCCGGTAACTGGAAAATGAACTTAGATTATAACGAAGGTCTTTCGTTATTCAGCGAAATCGTAAACATGGTTAAAGATGAACGCAAAGGCGAGCAGCTGGCTATTATTTGCTCACCATTTATTCATTTAAACAGCCTGGCAAAATTGGGTGGTAACGATGTTAAAATTGGCGCTCAAAACATAAGCGATAAAGAAAGTGGTGCTTATACTGGCGAAACTTCGGCTAAAATGGTGAAATCTGTTGGTGCTGAATATGTTATTTTAGGTCACTCAGAACGCAGACAATATTTTGCAGAAAGCGATGCGTTATTGGCAGAGAAAACTAAAGTTGCTTTATCGAACGGCTTAATCCCAATCTTTTGTATCGGCGAAACTTTAGATGAGCGTAACAACGGTAGCTATTATGAAGTATTAAAAAAACAATTGGTTAATGGTATTTTCAGCTTAACTGAAGAAGATTTCAAGAAAATCGTGATTGCTTACGAACCAGTTTGGGCGATTGGTACAGGTTTAACGGCTTCTCCAGAACAAGCGCAGGATATCCATGCTTTTATCCGTAGTGAAATTGAAGCTAATTATGGTTTCAATGTGGCTGATGATACTACTATTTTATATGGCGGTAGCTGTAACCCAGGCAACGCGGCAAGTTTGTTCTCTCAAAAAGACATTGATGGTGGACTAATTGGTGGTGCATCGTTGAAATCACGCGATTTTACAGATATTATTAAAGCATTAAATAGCTAAATGCAATACATTAAAGCAATATTTGCATTCAAAAGTATCGAAGACTATCAACAGGATCTGCTCATCAGCGATCTTGCCGATTTAGGCTTCGATACTTTCGAAGATAGTGAGGGTGGTTTTACGGCTTTCGTAATCAAAGAAAATTTTAACGAGCAGGAATTAAAAGAACTCTTGGTAAATTATAGTGAAGAATTCGCAACAGATTACACTTTAGAAGATGTTGCTGATGAAAACTGGAATGCCGAATGGGAGAAAAATTTTAGTCCGTTGATTATTGATGATGTATGTTATGTAAGGGCAACCTTTCATGAGCCACAACCATCATATCCATACGAGATCGTAATTGATCCTAAAATGGCTTTCGGTACTGGCCACCACCAAACCACAACCATGGTGATGCAGTATATTTTAGCTGCTGATTTAAAAGATAAAGATATCTTGGATATGGGCTGCGGCACCGGGATTTTAGCCATTCTGGCTGCCAAATTAGGTGCTAAAAGTTTGATGGCCATCGATTATGATGACATCTGTTATGAAAGCACGATAGAAAATGCTGCATTGAACAATGTAGGTAATTTAAAAGCACTTTGTGGCAGTAAAGAAGTTATTCCCAACGAAGAATATGATGTTATTTTTGCCAATATCAACAGGAATATCTTGTTAGATCAGATTCACCGGTATGCTGAAGTATTAAAACCAAAATGCAAAATTTTCTTCAGCGGGTTTTATTTAGATCCTGATTTGGGTATGATTACTGCCGAATGTGCCAAATACGGCATCAAATACCTTGATCATAAACAGAATGGCGATTGGGTTGCGGCCCAGTTTGAGAAAAAATAATGATAGAATTTTGAATGGGTGAATTCTGAATGAGAGGATGATAGAATTGTGAATGAGTGAATGTTTTAGTTTACATCGCATAACCATTCTATAATTCTCTCATTCAATAATTAATTAATATGCGCATACATTTTATAGCGATTGGTGGAAGTGCAATGCACAATCTGGCCATTGCATTACATAAAAAAGGATATCAGATTTCAGGCTCTGACGATGTGATTTTCGAACCAGCAAAATCCCGATTGGATCAATACGGCTTATTACCGGCCGAAATGGGCTGGGATGAAAACCGGATCTCGACTGATTTAGACGCTGTTATTTTAGGCATGCATGCACGGATTGACAATCCTGAACTGTTGAAAGCGCAGGCACTGGGTGTTAAAATCTATTCTTATCCTGAATACATTTACGAACAGAGTAAAAATAAATTACGTGTTGTAATTGGAGGCAGTCATGGTAAAACAACCATTACCAGTATGATTTTACACGTGCTGAATTACTATAAACGTGATTTCGACTATCTGGTGGGTGCGCAGCTGGCTGGTTTCGAAACGATGGTAAAAGTTACCGAAGAAGCGCCGGTAATGATTATCGAAGGCGATGAGTATTTAGCTTCACCAATTGACAGAAGACCGAAATTTCACCTTTATAAAGCCAATGTTGCTGTAGTTAGCGGTATTGCCTGGGACCACATCAATGTTTTTCCAACCTATGCCGATTATACTTTGCAGTTCGATAAGTTTATCGATACCATTGAATCTAATGGAACCTTAATTTATTGCAAAGCAGATGCTGATTTAAGTGAAATCGTATCGCATTCAAAAGCAAATGTTACCAAAATCGGTTATGCTATTCCTGAGCACGAAATTAGAAATGGAATTACTTATTTGCTTCCGGAAGAAACTGCTTTAAACATATTTGGCGATCATAACCTGATGAATTTGAATGCAGCTAAATTGGTGTGTAAGCAACTGGATATTAATGAGAAAGAATTTGATGCAGCGATCGCGTCATTTACAGGTGCTGCCAAACGTTTGGAAGTAATTTCGGAAGACGACTCTACCAATGTTTATAAAGACTTTGCACATTCACCATCCAAACTAAAAGCAACTATCGATGCCGTTAAAGCACAGTTTGCCAACCGCAAACTCGTAGCTTGTATCGAATTGCATACTTTTAGCAGCTTGAACAAAGATTTTCTAAAAGAATATACAGGAGCCATGGATAAAGCCGATGAAGCAATTGTATTTATCGATATTAAATCTTTCGAACAAAAGCGGATGGAGCCTTTTTCTGAAGATGATGTTCAACAGGCTTTCGCCAACCCAAAACTGAAGTTTTTTAATGATGCGGCAAAGCTGAAAGCCTATTTATTAAGCTTAAATTATAAAAATACCAATCTATTGATGATGAGCTCTGGTAATTATGCAGGTTTCGATCTGCCCGAACTTGCGGCTTCGTTAGAAAGATAGATTTGAGACGTGAGAAATTAGATTTGAGATGATTTGCCTCAAATCTAATGTCTCACTTCTCAAATCTCTTGACACGCCTCATATCTCATATCTAGAATCTCAAATCTAATTTAAATATGAAAAGCATCGGTGACCGTATTAAACAGAGTAGGTTAGCCTTAGGTTTAAGTCAGGCGGATGCTGCCAAAAAATTAAATATCTCTACACCGGCTTTTTGTAAAATCGAGACCGGACAAACCGATGTCAATATCTCCCGTTTACTACAGATCTCTAAAACTTTTAAAGTTTCTGTTGTACAATTGATTAATGGTCAGTCTGTAACAACTGATTCATCAGAACAACTCGATGCGCTTAAAAAGGAATTGATGGAAAAGGAGGAGGAAATCAATAAACTCCGGAAAAAGGTAATTGACCTATATGATAAACTTGGCGTATAAAATGCGGTTTAAATAGTTTTTTGCCGACTAATTATCATAATAAAATTATATTATAGAATAAAATTCATTTTTGTTCGAAATATTTTGAATTTTATTCTAAATATTTATAGTTTTATAGAATGGTAATCGAAAACAATTTTAGTCTGGATCATGTCGATCTGGCTATTCTCAGACTGATGCAAGAAAATGCCCGCATCTCAAATGTAGATTTGGCAAAGGCATTGGACCTTGTCCCCTCAGCCGTACTCGAACGGGTAAAGAAGCTGGAAAAAAAGAATGTGATTACTGGATATCATGCTAAGGTGAATCCGCTTGCGCTCGATTTAAGGTTATTGGCCTTTATCTCTATGAAATCATCGCAGAGTTTCAGTTGCAATGATACCGCTAGTGAGCTGGCAAAAATTCCTGATGTGCAGGAAGTGCATGTAATCGCGGGCGATGACTGCTTTCTGGTTAAGGTAAGGACTGCAGATTCGGCTTCTTTAATGGCTTTGCTCCGTGATGAATTTAGCAAAGTCCCCAATATTTTATCGGTTAAAACAACAATCGTATTGGAGACGGTAAAAGAACAACAACAATTGGTAATTCCTCAAAAATAAAATCATGACAAATTTAAATAAAACGGCATCTCCCGTAATGGTTTACCTCGCTTTTGCCATCGTATACATCGTTTGGGGTTCAACTTATTTTTTCATTCAAAAAGCGCTTGTTGGTTTTCCTCCATTTATTTTAGGGGCTTTCCGTTTTTCGATCGCGGGTATTTTGATGTTAACCTGGTGTAAAATTAAAGGAGAAGAGATTTTTAATCTAAAAACAATGAAAATTGCTGCAGTAAGCGGTATTTTGATGTTGGGCTTAGGCAATGGAATTGTAATATGGGTTGAACAGTTTATTCCGAGTGGTTTGGTGGCCATTATGGTGGCATCGGCAGCCATCTGGTTTGTGATTCTGGATAAATCGCACTGGAAGGAAAATCTAAGTAATAAATATATTGTATCCGGATTGATTATTGGGTTTTTGGGCGTAGTGCTTTTATTTGGTGATCAGATTGTGCAGGCATTGGATAAACCCCAAAGTAATCTGCAGATTATTGGTATGGTATTACTTGTTTTCGGGCCGATAGCCTGGGCTGGTGGATCACTTTACTCGAAATATCATCCTACTACCGGTAGTTCGGTTTCTGTAAACACCGGCTGGCAGATGTTAATGGCCAGTGTAGCTTTTTTGCCTGGAGGTTTTCTGAAATCAGAATTTAAGTCGCTAGATTGGGGCAGTATACCGCTGGATGCATGGCTATCGATCATTTATCTGATCATTTTTGGATCGATTGCAGCGTTTAGCGCTTATGTATGGTTGTTGAAAGTCCGTCCGGCTACCCAGGTGAGTACTTATGCTTATGTAAATCCTGTAGTAGCTGTTTTACTGAGTTTAACCTTTACCAACGAAGTAATCGGACTTACGCAGATTATTGGTTTGGTTATTATTTTAGGAAGTGTGCTTTTGATCAACCTGCCGAAGTATAAAAGTGCATAGACTCAAACTCATGTATTTCATGGTTGGTGGCTCAC
>NZ_JAVTSN010000083.1:0-13781 GCF_032678585.1 Pedobacter psychrodurus
ATCGGAGCTTTTGAGTGGCGAGTCGATGCTTTTGAGTGGTGAGTCGATGCTTTTAGGTTCGGCATCGATGCTTTTGAGTGGCGAATCGATGCTTTTAGGTGCTGCGCCGGAGCTTTTGGGTGGTGCATCGGAGCATTTAGGTTCGGCATCGGAGCTTTTGAGTGGCGAATCGATGCTTTAGGTGCTGCGCCGGAGCTTTTGGGTGGTGCATCGGAGCATTTAGGTTCGGCATCGGAGCTTTTGAGTGGTGAGTCGATGCTTTTAGGTTCGACAGCGAAGCTTTTAGGTTCGGCATTGGAGTTTTTGAGTGGTGCATCGATGCTCTTGAGTGGCGAGTCGATGCTTTTAAGTGCTGCATCGGAGCTTTTAGGTTCGATGGCCAAGGTTTTTGCCTGGGCGTCGAAGCTTTTTGCTTAGGCATTGAGACTTTTAGGTTTTCGGTCAAAGCTTTAATATGGGGTGCCGGAGCTTTTAGGTTCAAGGCCGAAGCTGTGTTACCTGTGCAGAAAAATCTGTGTACATCTGTGCCCTTTTCATATTAAATCTGCGGGAAAAATGGGCGCTTAACCATGTAAGACATATAAGTGCATATAAGCTTAAATAATCTTATATTCCTTAAAAGGTAAATAGCCTGGCCACTCGACGATCTTCTTAGGCCACAGGGAAAAAGAGTATGCAGTAGCACCTATTACCAGTGCACATTTTTTAGGCGTTTTGCTAGCCAACTCTAATAAAGTACAGCTTTTGCCGAAGAAACCTCATCTCCGGGAGCACAGTTGATCGTAGGTATTTAGCTTTCCATTGTCATATAATCCAGTTGTCCGTTCTCATCAGTATTTATTACAACCAATTGATCTGTTATATCTTTGCCAATGGAATAATCAAAGGTTGCGAAGTTATATTCACCATCAGGATAAAGCCCAACTCTTACTAATTTCAATTTTGACAAAAGTTGCTGTTCGAGTGCTGTTATCGTATCGTCAAAGTTTACAAGTTTTGTAAGTTCGTCTTTATCAAGTTCCTCAAGATGGTGTTCTAAATAAAATTTTACGGTGTCGCCATCTTCGTCATTATAGTCATTCAGCATATATGTCTTATTCAGCTGGTCAAAGCTTTCAAATTTTTCGATGAATTTTTTTACATCGTCCATTATTAATGTGTCAATGGTTTTGTTTTCAAAATTGAGATCTATTTGAATTTTATTTCCGTTTAATTCAATGTCAACATCATAATATTCTTCCAGATTTTCTGTCGGTAAATTTCCGAAATATGGTAAAGCGTATTCTGCCATTTCTGTTATTTTTTGATTTGTTAATGTATTGCGATCTGTATAAACTTATTGCCAATAATTGCGGCCTGGCGAATGGTGGTGGTGAAGATAAAATTACTAAAAGATTGGAGGGCTGGATAAGAATTTCGCGATCCGATAGTGTTACGCATTGGAGTATTATAAGTTCACTGTTCTCTTAACTTTAATTCTCTTTTAACGTCCATCAAACCCTTGAGATTAAAAAATATAGGCGAAATCAACATCATGGGAATAATGATAATAGTAAGATTACGATAACTTTTATCAATCAAAAATGTGCTTACATATGATAAGAGCACTATTGCAGTTGTAACGGAGAAGGCTATTGTCATTCTTTTTTTCATTTTAAGTAATTGTTTATTACTTAAATAGCTTAATTCGTTTGGAGCGTTATATGGCATTTAATTTAAGTGTTGAGCGAACTTTCTTTTTGTTTAATATTTAAATATACATAGAAATTTAAACATACAATTGGCTTAGCGCTATAATTTAATTGCTCATTCTGTTTGGAAGCTGCCTGTAGAACATTACCATTTTTTAGGAGGCAAGTATATTGCTGCCAGTTAATGCATTTGGGGTGTTCCCTAAGGTATAGAATAATGGTGATGGCTTGGGTTGCTTCATTAAGTTGCGCTTTGTCTTTACCTTTTGTCGCCAGGCGCAAACTGTTATATCCCGCTATTTTATGCCCGACAGCAAAATAAATCGGTTATTTCAAGTGCTTTGGGAGACAGCAGGTTTGCTGAAATCAGAAACTAAACCGAAGCCTGAGTCCTGAGGATAAAAGTTTACTCTGCTGCTCAGAATAAGGTTTCATTGGGAGTTTAAGGTAGGGCTCGAAAGTGATAAAAGTACCCTTGCCCATCTTCTGTGTAAAACCGTAAGAAATGTTATAAAAGCCGATATAATGCTGTCGGGAAAGTAACTGCTCATCTACCTGTACAGCTTCCTCGGTACTCACTACGCGGCTTTCGGTTACTGGTCCATTTTCCCCAACAACGGTAATCTCCATCGTTTTTTCCACCTGATAATTAAGTTGCTGATTGCTACTGACAATTCCCATGGCCGAAACACCCAGCGCAAGGTAGCTTTGCTTTGAGATATTATATTTAACTTCAAGAGGAATATCCAGGCCACTGACCGAAGTTTCTACTGATGAAAGTCTCCTTTGTGGATTTATGGAGTTTGGACGCTCCTCGACTTTCGAGATGACGGAATATGCTATCCCCGCACTTAGCGCTATCCGGTTGTTAAGTGCATAATGAACCATTGCGCCGCCGCCTAGGCTTGGCTTTGCAGATCCGGTATAATTTCTGGACACAAAAAGATCCATAGTCCATGGGCGATCAGTTTTTGGCTGACCTACCTCCAGGGGCAGATCTTCAAGAGAAGAAACCTTTTTTCTTTTAGCTGTAAACTGCTCTTTTTTAACCACTTCAATAACATCTCCAATAGCGCCAATGGTGTCGACAAGAGAGCTGGCCAGCATTGAGGAGTCTTTTTTAATCGTGAATTGGCTGAAAGCCCTTTCACTGTTTACCCGCGACTTATCTCTGGCGTGATCATGTATCGCCAATAACAACTTCCCGCTATCGATGTTAGCATCGCTTATGGGCAAATATTTTCTGACCGCAGGCTTTTTACTAAGAGGAGCAGAGGATTTATACACGGATATGTTTTGATGGACATTTTTAGAAGGAAAAAAATGGTTCAGACCCAAATACATTGCACCTATCAGCAGTGCCGCAACTGGTGAGCGGGCAAAGCGCCAAATGATGCCCATTCTTTTCTTTCGGTCGGTCTGCAGAAATCTTTCCCAGGCACCCTCAGCATATGGAAGCTCATGATCAAGAAGAACTTCCCGCATATGTTGAAACAAGTCTTCTTCAGTAGGTTCCATACGATCTGTTTTCTAATTCATAAAGTTGACGCAACTTTTGTTTTGCCCTTGTGAGATAAGCCCTTGAAATATTTTCTTTAAGACCAAGCATCTGGGCAATCTCGAGGTGAGAGAAGCCCTCGATCTCGTATAGGTTGAATATAATTCTATGCAACTCAGGCAGAACAGAAATGAGTTTGAGGATATCCTGTACATCGAGGTTCATCATTTGCTGGGGAATAATCATTGGGTGATCGTTTTCAGAAATCTCAATATCCTGGATAAACAATCGGGGCTTATTTAAAAAATCAATCGCGGTTCTGGATGCTATCCGGGCAATCCACCCTTTGAAGGCTTTTTCCAGATGGGCCGGATCTGCCGGAGGGGTAAAAGTATGGGCGTAATTGAAAATTTTCATAAAGCTGTCATTTGCGAGTTCTTCCGAGTCGGCAGGATTGGAGGTATATCTGATAATCACAGCCATCACATATCCATAATAATGTTTGTATAGCAACTCCTTTGCTGAAGAATCGACTTTCCCCAAGTCCAAAAGGAGATCCTTAAGGTTAGGCTGCTTTTTATTTCGTCCAAACAAGAGATGCTGTGGCTTAGTTCATAAAAAAGATTGGGTCCGTTGTCAGGCATCACTAACCCCTCAACGGACCCAAAAACTTATTTATTGATCATTACATCGATACCCAACTTGCTTACATCTGTTGCATCTTTCAAGCCTTTGGCATAAATGGTGTATATTTTGCCTTTTTCTATTTTTACTTTTTCAAGTGTGGCCAAAACATCAGTTTTGCCATTTTCCTTAATCTCAAACTTCGCCTCAGCGGCAGCATCAACATTGATAAAGCCAGAAACATCCTTAAATGCCTTTTTGCTGATGCCGGTCTCTGTTTTACCGGCAAGGTAAAGATCAAGAAGGGTTGCGTCAGGGCTAAGGTTGACAAATCTGATTTTCGCCTTATCTGTTGCAGGCGCAGAAAGATCATCCTCAGATAAGATTACAGTTGCCTTTGGTGATTTATCAGTTAGAAAAAGTGTGTAGTTGGTGTTTGCCTTAATCGTACCTGTAATCTTAGCCAGCACTTCAGTAGCATCCTTTTTGGTTACGCCAAATTCTACAGCACCTGATTTAAAATCAGAATAATCCATCGTGGTGTTGTAGGTTAAAGGTTTGGCAGTGGTAGCTTTTGCACCATTGATCAGCAGGGACAATTCGGCAGCACCAGGAGAAGATACCAGTACGGCAAGTTTGCCATTTTGAACAGCCGGTGGTAATACTGGACCGTCCTTTTTGCAAGCGGTAAACATGATGGCCGAGAGGATTAGTGTTGCTCCGGTTTTGATCAGTCCGTTTAAGTTTTTCTGTGTTTTCATTTTAAAGATTGACGTGTTTCATCCATGCGCTCCATTGCCATGAATATCTTTTGTCCCTTTAAACTGGAATCATGGCTTGAACGCAACACGGTAATCATTTTTTTTTCAGAAAAGGCCCTTGAAAAATTTTAAAGGTTTGTACATGAGTGAATTAAAATGATTTTTATTTGTCAACAAACGTGGTGCGATTGAAAAAAACCTGCCAAGGATGACATACATTATAACTGCGTATTCCCATTATAATCTCCGGCATTTTTTCTCGACCAGGACAGCCTTGACTAAGCTTTATCCACGCAACTCAATATCCCTAATTTTGAAGCTGACCGCTTTCTTAGGAGAAGCTGGCCTTTTTTAGACCGTAAAAAATGTCTCTGTTACTCAATCAGTTGCCTGTAATGAATTAAATCAAGACACTATAATATCCTGTACAGTTCCCTTGTGAGCAGAGACGGAAAACCAGCTGGATAAAAAGAACAGGATTGTTGCCGTAGAAAGTTTGGTTAAGATAATTTTTTTCTCATATTTGAGATAAATTAATCATCTCACACTCTAACCATTATGCGCTCTGATCTGCTACACCCTTTTTCGGGGAATATAGCTGTTACAGCATGCTTCCCTCCGTATGTTTATAAGGAGGAATATAGCACTGCAACAGTAGTTCCATTGCCTTTTTTTGGTTTTTTATGTGTTAACCAGTTAATAGGTCTGCTTCCTTTTTTTTGTATCTATAAAATCCGGAATAGGATTAACTCCAGCTGAAAGCAATTTCCTTAGTTGGTTTCTTAGCGATCAGGTATGTCTTTGCAATTGATCACTGTTTTTCGTAATTATTTTCCTGCATGTTACTTTATTTATCAAATAAATGAAAAAACTATACTATTTATTGATGTTTTTGGTTTTTGCCGGAACGCTCCGGGCACAAACCAGTACTGAGGTTTTCGAGACGGAATCCAACGGTTCGAGCAGTTTTACCGATAACGGGGTAATTTTTAATATCGTTTCGCATGTCTCAACTTTCGATATGCAGGCGAACTATCCGGGTACTGGATGGAACGGAACGGCCAATGACAACCGGTATATCGACAATTCAGGTTCGGTAGCCCCAGGGGCATCATTCAGTATTAAAACGACTTCTAACCTTTTTAAGGTAAACCGGTTTTGGATATTTTTGTCCAATACTTCCTTGAACCAGGCCGTGAGTGGAACCCTCACGGTAACGGGAAAGCTTAGTGGGGTGACCAAGTTTACACAGACTAAGACCACTGGGTTTGCAACCTCACTGGGGGCTACAAATGGCCACACGCTAATTGATCTGACCAACCTGAACGGTCAGAACTACAGCAATATCATTATAGATGAGCTTCAGATCACTTTGGGTGGAGCCTATGTTTATGCCGATTTTGACGCGTTCACCTGGGTGAAGGATTCTGGTACTGTTGGCCCTGTATGTAACATTACAACAAGCCCAAGTCAGACCGATGTAACCTGTAATGGTGGAACCAATGGTACTGCTACGGTAGTTGCAGGTGGTGGAACGGGTGCTTACACGTATTTATGGGCGCCTAGTGGGGGTACGGCTGCCACAGCAACTGGACTTGCTGCCGGAACCTATACCGTTACGGTAACAGATGCAAGTTTATGCCAGAAGGTGCAGAGTTTTACCATCAATGAGCCTGCAGCTACTTCTGCAACAATAAGCTATGCTGGAACTCCGTATTGTGCAAGTGGTACGGCAACTGTAACACAGACGGGTACAACAGGCGGAAGTTACACTTCAACAGCAGGACTTTCTATCAATTCCTCTACCGGCGCTATCAATCTGAGTGCAAGTACCGCAGGAATCTATACCGTAATCTATACCTATGGTGGTATCTGCCCCAAAACGGCTACGGCAAACGTTTCTATTAGTGCGTTACCTACAGCAACGATAACTTATAGTGGATCCCCATATTTGCCAACAGGCACTGCAAATGTAACCCATACCGGTACTTTGGGAGGTGCATACCTTTCTACAGCAGGGCTTGTTATTAATGCCTCAACAGGAGCTGTTAACTTGTTAACAAGCACACCGGGTAGCTATATAGTTACTTATAACTTTAGTAATGCAGGCTGTACCAATACAACAAATACAAGCCTGGTGATTTCTGCAACAAACATTTCAACCTCAGGCAGTTTCGCTCAGCTCAATAGTACCTATGGTACTGCATCATCCGCTAGTAGCATTCAGGTAACTGGTAGCGGTCTTACTTCAGGTATTGAGGTCACACCCTCTTTATCTAATATATTTGAGGTAAGCAGCGATGGGACAAACTTCAGTAATTCAGTTAGTCTAGGCAACTCTGGGAATATCACCGGTACGGTTTATGTAAGACTAAAGGCCAACGCAGCTGCGGGTACCTATGCCACTGCGAGTATCACTTTGGCAAGTACCGGTCTTACCGATCAGACGGTAGCTATACCATCAAGTACGGTTGCAAAAGCAGCTATAACAGTAACAGCCAATTCCGGACAATCAAAAACTTATGGCAATGTTGATCCAGCCTTAACCTATACCGTTAGTGCACCGGGCTTAGCCTTTGCTGATACATTTTCAGGAAGCTTAAGTCGTGCAGCAGGAGAAAACGTGAATACCTATGCGGTAACTATAGGTTCGCTTTCAGCGGGCAGTAATTACTCCATCACTTTTACGCCTGGTACCACCTTTGCCATCAACCAAAGAGCAATTACGGTGACGGCCAATACCGGTCAGTCAAAAATTTATGGTGATGTTGATCCCAACTTAATCTATTCGATTAGCACTGGAAGTTTAGCTTTTGCTGATACTTTTAGCGGGAAATTAAGCCGTGTACCCGGGGAGAATATAAATACTTATGCCATTACAAAGGGAACCCTTGCCATTAGTGCCAACTACGTTTTAAATCTTACGCCTGGTAGCACATTTGCCATTAATCAAAGGGATATTACGGTAACAGCCAATGCCGGTCAATCAAAAATCTATAGTAGTGCTGATCCAACCTTGATCTTTTCAGTCAGTGCAGGGACCTTAGCTTTTGCAGATACCTTTAGCGGAAGTTTGGGCCGTGCAGTTGGAGAAAACGTAAATACTTATGGCATTACACTGGGAACACTTGCCCTTAATGGTAATTATAACATCACTCTTACAGCAGGCACAACTTTTGCAATCACACCTAAAACTTTAACAGTTACAGCAAGCGGAAATAACAAAGCTTACGACGGTACCACAGCCGCCACGGTAACTTTAAGCGATAACCGGGTTGCAGGTGATGTATTTACCGAGAGTTATGCTGGTGCTTCGTTTGCAACTGCAACCGTGGGTACAAACAAACCTGTAAGTGTAACGGGTATTGCCATTACAGGTGGTGCATCTGCCAACTATACCTTAGGCAATACCATGGCAGCCACAACAGCAGATATTACTGGCAGGGCAATTGTGATTACAGCCGATACAAAAAGCAAAACCTACGGTGATTCAGATCCGGCATTTACCTATACCTATACAGGAACATTAATTGGTACCGATGCCTTTACAGGTTCATTATCGAGAGTAGCGGGTAGTAACGTGGGTACCTATACCATTAACCAGGGTACATTAGCCTTAAGCAATGCGGGCAATTATAGCATTACTTATAACAGTGCCGATCTTAGCATTACACCAAAAACATTAACGGTTACAGCAGCTGGAAATAACAAAGCTTACGACGGTACAACAGCCGCCACGGTAACTTTAAGCGATAACCGGGTTGCAGGTGATGTATTTACCGAGAGTTATGCTGGTGCTTCGTTTGCAACTGCAACCGTGGGTACAAACAAACCTGTAAGTGTAACGGGCATTGCCATTACAGGTGGTGCATCTGCCAACTATACCTTAGGCAATACCACGGCAGCCACAACAGCAGATATTACTGGCAGGTTGATCGCAGTTACAGCCGATGCAAAAAGCAAAACCTACGGTGATTCAGATCCGGCATTTACCTATACCTATACAGGGACATTAATTGGTACCGATGCCTTTACAGGTTCATTGGACCGAGTTGCTGGTAGTAACGTGGGTACTTATGCCATTAACCAGGGTACATTGGCCTTAAGCAATGCGGGCAATTATAGCATTACTTATAACAGTGCCGATCTTAGCATCACACCAAAAACATTAACGGTTACAGCAGCTGGAAATAACAAAGCTTACGATGGTACAACAGCCGCCACGGTAACTTTAAGCGATAACCGGGTTGCAGGTGATGTATTTACCGAGAGTTATGCTGGTGCTTCGTTTGCAACCGCAACCGTGGGTACAAACAAACCTGTAAGTGTAACAGGTATTGCCATTACAGGTGGTGCATCTGCCAACTATACCTTAGGCAATACCACGGCAGCCACAACAGCAGATATTACTGGCAGGTTGATCGCAGTTACAGCCGATGCAAAAAGCAAAACCTACGGTGATTCAGATCCGGCATTTACCTATACCTATACAGGGACATTAATTGGTACCGATGCCTTTACAGGTTCATTGGACCGAGTTGCTGGTAGTAACGTGGGTACTTATGCCATTAACCAGGGTACATTGGCCTTAAGCAATGCGGGCAATTATAGCATTACTTATAACAGTGCCGATCTTAGCATCACACCAAAAACATTAACGGTTACAGCAGCTGGAAATAACAAAGCTTACGATGGTACAACAGCCGCCACGGTAACTTTAAGCGATAACCGGGTTGCAGGTGATGTATTTACCGAGAGTTATGCTGGTGCTTCGTTTGCAACCGCAACCGTGGGTACAAACAAACCTGTAAGTGTAACAGGTATTGCCATTACAGGTGGTGCATCTGCCAACTATACCTTAGGCAATACCACGGCAGCCACAACAGCAGATATTACTGGCAGGTTGATCGCAGTTACAGCCGATGCGAAGAGCAAAACCTACGGTGACACTGATCCGGCATTTACCTATACGTATACTGGTGCACTTGTCGGAACTGATGCTTTTACGGGGTTGCTAGATAGGACAGTGGGAGAAGGCATTGGTAACTACGCAATTAATCTAGGCACACTTGCCTTAAGTAGTAACTATAGTATAACATTTAACGGTGCTGATCTTACTATCGGTAAGAAAACAATAACAGTCACTGCAGCTGCGAAAAGCAAAACTTATGGTGATGCTGATCCTGCCTTGACCTATACCTTTGCTCCGGCATTGGTAGGAACGGATACTTTTACAGGTACACTAGACAGGGTAGTTGGTGAAACCGTGGGTGCTTATGGAATTAACCAAGGCACCTTAGCCTTAAATACCAACTATACCCTAACATATGTTGGTGCAGATTTAACGATCGGAAAGAAAACAGTAACAGTTACTGCAACTGCGAAAAGCAAAACTTATGGTGATGCTGATCCGGCCTTAACGTACACTTTCACTCCAGCCTTAGTGGGGACTGATACTTTTACAGGTACACTAGACAGGGCAGTCGGTGAAGCTGTGGGCGCTTATGGAATTAACCAGGGTACATTAGCTTTAAATACCAACTATACCCTAACTTATGTTGGTGCAGATTTAACGATCGGTAAGAAAACAGTAACAGTTACTGCAGCTGCGAAAAGTAAAACTTACGGTGATGCTGATCCGGCCTTGACGTACACTTTCGCTCCAGCCTTAGTGGGGACTGATACCTTTACAGGATCATTGACTAGAACAGTCGGTGAAGCTGTGGGTGCTTATGGAATTAACCAGGGTACGTTAGCCTTAAATACCAACTATACCCTAACTTATGTTGGTGCAGATTTAACGATCGGTAAGAAAACAATTACAGTCACTGCAGCTGCGAAAAGCAAAACCTATGGTGATGTCGATCCGGCCTTGACGTACACTTTCGCTCCAGCCTTAGTGGGGACTGATACCTTTACAGGATCATTGACTAGAACAGTCGGTGAAGCTGTGGGTACTTATGGAATTAACCAGGGTACATTAGCTTTAAATCCTAATTATACCCTAACTTATGTTGGTGCAGATTTAACGATTGGTAAGAAAACAATCACAGTCACTGCAGCTGCAAAAAGCAAAACCTATGGTGATGTCGATCCTGCCTTGACGTACACTTTCGCTCCGGCATTGGTAGGAACAGATACTTTTACAGGTGCACTAGACAGGGCAGTTGGTGAAACTGTGGGCGCTTATGGAATTAACCAGGGTACATTAGCTTTAAATCCTAACTATGCCCTAACTTATATTGGTGCAGATTTTACTATCGGTAAGAAGACAATCACAGTCACTGCAGCTTCAAAGAGCAAAACTTATGGCGATGCTGATCCGGCCTTGACGTACACTTTCGCTCCGGCATTGGTAGGAACGGATACTTTTACAGGTACACTAGACAGGGCAGTCGGTGAAACTGTGGGCGCTTATGGAATTAACCAGGGTACATTAGCTTTAAATCCTAACTATGCCCTAACTTATATTGGTGCAGATTTTACTATCGGTAAGAAAACAGTAACAGTCACTGCAGCTGCAAAAAGCAAAACCTATGGTGATGTCGATCCTGCCTTGACCTATACTTTTGCTCCGGCACTGGTTACGGGAGATAGCTTCAGTGGAAGTTTAAGCAGAGCGGCAGGCGAAAACGCCGGTACTTATGCGATCAATCAGGGTACTGTTACAGTAAATGGCAACTATACCATAACTTATGTAACGGCTAACTTAACGGTAAACAAAGCGGTACTTACCGTAACGGCAAATAATGCCATAATGTGCCAGTCAGATGGTTTCCCAACATTTGGAGTAAGCTATAGCGGCTTCAAAGTGGGCGATACCGAAAGTGTATTAAGCACTAAACCAGCAGTAAGTACTATCGCAAACAGAAATGTGGCTGGCACATATGTACTTGTTCCGGCAGGTGGAGTGGCGAATAACTACAGTTTTGTGTATGTAAACGGTACCCTAACCATTAATGCCCTTCCAACTGTAAACATTGTGAGCAGCAAAGGAACAGAAATCAGTAAAGGTGAAACGGCTTCATTAACCGCAAGTGGCGGTACAAGTTACAGCTGGTCAACAGCTAGTGGAATTATAAGTGGCCAGAACACGGCTACGCTTACTGTACGCCCTGCACAAACGACAACCTATACGGTGCGCGTAACCAATGCAAACGGCTGTAGCAGTATCGCATCGATCACCATTAAAGTGGCCGAAGATTATAAACTTGTTGCAAACAACATCTTAACGCCAAACGGCGATGGGGTGAACGATACCTGGATTGTACAGAACATCGATATGTATCCGAACAACGAAGTAAGGATCTTCGACCGCAACGGTAGGGAAATGTACAATAAAAAAGGATACGACAATAGCTGGAACGGAACCGTAAGCGGAACCGACCTGGCCGAGGGCACCTATTATTATATCATTACCTATGGTGCAGATAAGCTTGTTCAAAAGGGATTTATCACGATTATCAGAAACCGTTAAGAAAATGAAAACGATGAAAACAAAAATATTGATATTGCTTGCTCTTATCGGTGTTTCGAAGGCAAAAGCACAAACCAGTCCATTTTTAAACCAATATTATACCAATACTTATCTCGCTAACCCTGCCATGGCCGGGATAGCGCAGGGCGCAGATCTTGATCTTGCTTTCCGCTCACAGTGGAACAATATTCCCGGTGCCCCTTCGGTACAGAACCTTACCGCTACTTATGGCTGGGAAAAGGTAGGCATTGGACTGAATGTGAACCTCGATAAAGCTGGCCTGCAGAGGCAAACACGTATTGTTGCCAGTTATGCTTATCACCTTTCGCTCAGTCCCACCGCCAAACTGCACTTCGGTCTGTCGGCAGGTTTTATGAACCAGCGGATTGATATGCAGGATCTTATCGGTAATCCGAACGATGGTCAGGTTGGTGCATATAACACAGACCATAGGACTTATTTTGATGGGGATTTTGGAACCGGTGTAACCACAGAACATTTCAATATCGATTTTGCGCTGGTAAACCTGAAAAACTACCTCAAAAGGGATAATTTTAAACTGGTGAACACTCCGGTGGTTTATGCCTCAGCGGGATATAAGATACCTTTGGGCGAAAACCTGTTCCAGCCAAAGGTGGCCTATCGTTCCTTTTCAGAGATAGCGGATATTGTTGATATTGGTGGACAGCTGGGAATCGCTGACCAGCAGGTGCTTTTTACAGCCATGTATCACACCAGTAAGGCTGCAAGTTTTGGTGTTGGGTTGCATTATAAAAAGAAATACACGGTTAACACTTCCTACACCACGCAAACTGGCGCATTAAGCGGTTATACCGCAGGAAGCTTTGAAATAAATCTTGGTATTAATTGGTAAAACGTTTCTGACGTTAAATCTAATAAGCAAAAATGTGTAAATGAATAAATGGGTGCCTGAATGGCGCCCATCTATAGTACGGAGGAATGGAAGAAACATCCAGGTAAAATCTGATCAATGCCGCATGATTTTACCTTTTCAAAGTGGCAATGTGAAATTAGCGGGAAAGGAGCTGGGTATGTTTTATCATGTAGTTTCTTAGCTTCATCCTTAATCAATTTTATATTACCATCATTCTTTCCAACGTATTTCCTAATCCGTGCAGATTTAGTAGTTTTGGGGCTAAATAATAAAAGTAAACATAAGGTTTATTAGAACCTGTAAAGGTTTTCGGAATGCTTAAATAGAATTCATCATTTTTCCAAATGTGTATCAATTGGGATTGTTTTGACTGTTTCATAAAGTTGCTTTTGTCGCCAATCCGAAAATCGAATTGAAAATATGCCTTTAAAGCCTTTTAAATAAAGAATAAGATGAATCATTGGTTAGTAAAATCAGAGCCTTTTAAATACAGTTGGGAAAAATTTAATCAGGATGGCCGTACCTTTTGGGATGGCGTGCGTAATTATCAGGCCCGGAATAACCTGAAAGCCATGAAAGAAGGCGATTTGGTATTATTTTACCATAGCAATGAAGGTAAAAACGTAGTTGGGATTGCCAAAGTGGTGAAAGAATTTTATCAGGACCCGACCACCGATGATGCCAACTGGGTAGTGGTTGATTTATCTCCTGTAGAAAGTTTGAAAAATCCGGTTTCACTAGAGCAGATCAAGGCTGAACCGAGTTTAACAGATATTTCTTTGGTCCGCCAGGGACGTTTATCCGTAATGCCATTAAAAGCAGAAGAGTTTGATAA
>NZ_JAVTSN010000084.1:0-13583 GCF_032678585.1 Pedobacter psychrodurus
CGTAACGCAGATACGCAAAACGTAGAAGGTATTGCGCCTTTCGTAACGATTGGCGGTACCCAGTCGGGCCTGCTCGATATTATTGCCCAGGACCATTGGAGCGAAGACAACAGAAATGCTTATGCGTTTTGGCCGAGGTTAAGCAGTGAAGTGATTGCCAATAATTCGGTAGCCTCATCATGGTGGTTAAGAAGAGGTGATTTTTTACGACTAAAGCAGGTTGAGCTGGGCTATAACTTTAGCGAAAGATTAGCCAAAAAAATCGGTTTAAATAGCGCCAGGTTTTACTTGAGTGGCTTAAACCTGTTTGCTGTTAGCAGTTTTAAACTGTGGGAAGTCGAAATGGCCGGTAATGGCTTAGGTTACCCTTTACAAAGGGTATATAACCTGGGTATAAAGGTTGGCATTTAACCAGATTAACAATTTTATTTGATAATGTAAAATGAAGACTCAAAAGAATAACATATATAAAACCACACCTGCCCTTATAGCCTGTATTATTTTACTGGTGATGGGTTGTAAAAAAGGCTTTTTGGATGTGGTGCCAGATAATTTACCCAAAATAGAGAATGCCTTTGCCCTACGTACCGAGGCAGAGAAATATCTCTTTACCTGTTATTCGTACCTACCGAACGATGGCAGCTCCTCATCAAATCCTGCGTTTTTGGGTGGAGATGAAATGTGTGTGCCGCTACCGAGCAGATCGAATGATTTTGGCTCCAATATACCACGTGGTAACCAAACGGTAGTTGCACCCTATTATAATTACTGGGATGGCGGCGCTTATGCACCATCAATGTTCCGGGCGATAAGGGATTGCAACGTTTTTTTGGAAAACATGCGCGATATGAGCAAGGTGCCTGATATTGGTTTAGATGAACGCAATAGATGGATTGCCGAAGGTGAATTCTTAAAGGCTTATTATCACTTTATCCTGTTACGTACCTATGGCCCAATCCCCACAATAGAACAAAATGCACCTGTAGATGGCCCTATAGAAAACACCAAGGTGAGGCGTATGCCAGTTGACAGTGTTGTCAATTTTATTGTAAAACATCTCGATATGGCCGTTACAAACCTGCCAGATGTAATTCAAAACACCAATAATGAATTGGGCAGGATAACCCGTCCAATTGCCCTGAGCATGAAAGCGCGTGTTTTGGTATTGGCAGCAAGTCCGTTATTTAACGGCAATACCGATTACAACACTTTTAAAGATAAACAAGGTGTATTGCTCGTAAATACAACTTACGATTCAAAAAAATGGGAAAGAGCAGCTTTAGCGTGTAAAGCAGCCATTACCTCATGCGAGGGCGTAGGCATACAATTGTACAAATTCCCTACTTCGATATTCAAGTTAAGTGATACTACGATTAAACAGATGAATCTGCGCAATGCAGTAAGTCAAAAATGGCAAAATTCTGAATTGATCTGGGGTAACCCCGCACTCGGCACCACCGACCTGCAATATGTTACTGTGGGCCACTTTGATGGCAGATATGGGGCAAGTAATGGTGCAATTGCTGATGTAGGCGTAACCTTAAAAACCGCTGATCTATTTTATACCACCAATGGTGTACCCACCAATGAAGATAAAACACTCAATTTTAGTAACAGATCAGAACTAAGGGCCGGCGTAAACAAAGAACGGTTTAACAATTTAGTAGGTTATACCTCATCGAGACTTAATTTCGACCGCGAAAACCGGTTTTATGCTACTTTAGGGTTTGATGGCGGAATCTGGTATCAGGAAGGAAGTTTAACCCGAAGCGATGAGGGAACATTTAGTTTGCAGGTGCGTTTAGGCGGAGCAGGTAATGGAACGCCACAACCGCCAACAGGTTATTACGCGAAAAAGCTGGTCAACTGGAAGTTTAACTGGGCTGCAAACAACTCTACCAGTACAGAGCGGTATCCATGGCCCATGTTCCGTTTAGCCGATCTTTACCTGTTATATGCCGAATCACTGAACGAATTATCAGGTCCAGGCAACATTGTTTACGATTATTTAAATAAGATCAGGGATCGTTCGGGTTTGCCAACTGTTCAAAAATCATGGACAGATTTTTCAAACAATCCAGGCAAATATCAAAGCAAAGAGGGTTTACGCAGCATCATCCGTCAGGAAAGGGGCATTGAGCTGGCGCTGGAAGGCAGCCGTTTCTGGGATTTAAGAAGATGGAAAACAGCAGGCACTGAACTTAACGGCAATGTACAGGGCTGGGATAAAGACCAGGCCGACCCAACGCTATATTACAGAATTATCACCCGTTATACACAACGTTTTGTGGCCCCAAGAGATTATCTGTGGCCAATTGCAGAAAGTAATTTATTGGTAAATGAAAACCTGGTTCAAAATCCGGGTTGGTAAAATTCTAGGTAAAATGAAAAGAAATTTAAAAACACTACAATTTTGCGCGATGTTGCTCATTGTAGCTTTTACAACCTTTGGCTGTAAAAATGATATCCTTAACGGTCCTATCGAAAACAGTAGTGAAAAACCAGGAACAGTAACGAATGTTACCGTACTGAATAAAAGCGGTGGAGCGCTACTCACCTATACCCTGCCCTCGAACGAAGGCCTGTCTTACATTAAAGCGGTATACGAAATACGCCCGGGTATCAAAAGAGAGGTGGTAAGTTCTTATTACACCAACCAATTACTTATTGATGGCTACAACTCTACAGATGAACAACAGATCACACTGTATGCTGTTACCAAAAGCGAAGTGATGTCTGATCCAATAACTGTAAAAATCAAACCCTTAAAATCAGCCATACAGCAGGTTTTTGAAAATCTGAATATTATTGCCGGTTTTGGAGGGCCAAATTTAAAATTCACCAACCCCGACCGTGCGGCTGTTATCATTGCCCCACTGATCAAGAGTGATAATGGTGTAATCAAAACGTTGGATAAAATTTATACCCAAACCTTAGCAGGTAATACTACGCTAAGGGGACAGGAATCGGTACCAACCAACTTTGGTTTTGTGGTAATGGATCGTTTTGGCAACCACACCGACACCTTATTTACCAAGCTCACGCCCTATAGTGAAGGATTATTGGAAAAATCAAAATTCTCTGCCTACAATTTACCGGGCGACGCAACAATGGCTTATGGGACATTTTTAAGTTACCTGTGGGATGGCAGTTATGCCACAGCAACATGGCCAAGGGCATTTACTTTAGAAGGTGTAACTACACCACAAACCATCACCATCGATTTAGGGGTAACCAGGGCATTGAGCAGGTTTTTATTCTTTCCAAGAACCGAATCAGGGAATAAATATTACGTAAGGGCCAATCTTAGGGACTTCGAAATCTGGGCAACAAACAATCCTCCTGCCGACGGCAGTTATAATGGCTGGACTAAACTGGCTACACAATCTGTTGTAAAGCCATCAGGCCTACCCTCGGGTAACGAAACTGCCGAAGATCTTGCCTCTGCCCTGGCTGGCTGGCCTACAGAGTTTGAGCCTGGTTTGCCTGCATTTAGGTATTTACGCATAAAATCTACCCGCAACTGGGAAAATACTTATGCCATTATGGGTACGCAGATAGAGGTTTATGGCAGCAAAAATTAAAATGATACATACGATTAACAACTTATAAAGATGAAATTAAATATATGGATGTCTTTCGCATTACTTGGCCTTTTGGCTTTTAGTGCCTGTTCAAAAATAGACGATTACAGAGGGGAATTTCAGGGAGATAAAGAAATATCCTACCCAGGTATACTGGATTCTGCAAAAGTTTTGGCAGGAAACAAACGCGTAATGGTATATGGCCTGTTTACCTCAGACCCTAAAATTGTAAAATACCAGGTATTCTGGAATGGCAAACAAAACATGGTCGAAAAAACAATTGTTCGTACCAGTGGTATAGATGAGGTAAAATTAATCATCGATAACCTGACCGAAGGAGGGATTAACTTCGAAATCAGGACTTTCGACAATAATGGAAACATGTCGATACCTATCTACATCAATGGTACTGTATTTGGCGAGAATTATGCTTCATCAATTGTAAACAGGGTGTTTAATCCGGCAACTACTAAATACGATGCGACAAGTAAGATTTTAACAATAGATTGGCAGGGGATTGATCCGACTGCAATTTTTACTACCGTAGAATATACAGATATAAACGGCCAGCCTAAATCGTTACAGGTGACAGACCCTTCATCGGTATTAACGAGGATAAATGACTATAAAACGGGAACGGATGTTTTTTATCAAACTACTTACAAGCCCCAAAAAGACGCCATTGATACTTTTATTGTGCCTAAAAAGGATACTTTTAAACGTTAAACTTTATCGCTCTCCATCCGAAGCCCATGGTTATTTTTACCTTGGGCTTTTTTATTTAAGCCGCAGTACCAAAAATAAAAAACCTGTGTTTAAGCCTGCCTGATTTATTTTAGCGGGCCATCATCTCATGATTAAACTAACCCTAAATCCGCAGCAAGTCCGCGTATAATCCGCGTTTTACATCAAAAATGCGGACTATATATGGTTTTTAATCAGATTTGTAGTAAATTAGCGTACTACAATGTATTAACCATAATACTTTCAGGTATTAGCGTAAAGCATTTTGGCAATATTTGATCATCATAAATTGTTAGTTATGGCCATATTGGATGGAAAGAGCTTACGTGGTTCTATTGGAAATTTATCGTTTAGCAAACAGGGCAACATTAATGTTGTAAGATCGAAACCGGGAAGGGGAAATGTAAAACAAACGGAAGCAACTAAAAAAAGCGCCTCTGTTTTTGGCAATTATATCAGTCCCCTCTCCAAATACATCCGAATGTCTTTTCATCTTTTAACAGGTTTTTACGATGGAAGGATGGTTAACCGGATGAATTCGGATATTTCTACAATCCTGTACCAATCCATTACCCCAGAGGGAACCTTTAAACTGGCCAAACAAAGTTTTGACCGTTTAACCGGATTCAACTTTAATCTGGCTTCGGTGTTAAACAAAAGTGTATTGATGATGCCCGAAACAACATTTACTGCAGATGAAGTGAAGGTCCGCATTCCAGAATTTGCAGTTCCAAAAGACCTGCGTTTCCCACCTAAGGCCAATACCTGTACAATTGAAATGCAAGTGGTTCAATTTAACCTGGAAAAAGGGCTTTGGATGGTTTATCCCTTAGAAAGTGTAGTGCTTAAAAAAGGAGCACTGAGCGATAGCCAGACTCTTAGCTTTCCTTTACCAAAAGGCACGTTATGTTTAGTGGCTATAGGTGCCGTATTTCACGACCCATATAAAATGGTATTAAACAGCAAAACTTTTAATCCCATGGCCATTGTTGCCTCAGCCTTTAACCCAGGGATTGCTTTAGAAGAAGAAGTAAAAAACTGGCTCTACATGTCGGTTAAAATGAAACCAGAGGTTTAAAACAATATCCATTTTTTATAACATCAACCGGTTAGTCGCTTTGCCTTCCGGTTGATGTTATTCACTTCCACAGTGAATTTAAGTTGTTCATTTGCCTCAACAGGCAAGCCACCATATTTATTTTAGAAAAACAGGATATTGAAAAATATCGTAATCATCAGCACGATAAGTCCTAAATACAGTGGATTGGTGTACCAGGTTTTGCTTTTTAAATCCTGTTTAGGGGTTAAGCTATATACCAGGCCTACTAATTCTTTTTCATCCTTTGCTTTGGTAAATAAACTAATTACGATCGTAAACAGCAAACATACCGTAAAGGAGATGGAAGCAATGGTAAAAGCCTGCCCTGTTGCCGAGTAAAAATCGAATGCATGTACCAACCAGCCGCCTTTGCCTTCGGCCACCGATAAACCATGTGTGATTGCCGCAGCGCTTGTACCTAAAAGCAATCCCCAAAAAGCGCCATGGCCAGTGGTGCGTTTCCAGAACATGCCCAAAAAGAAAGTGGCGAATAAGGGTGCATTAACAAAACTGAACACCAGTTGCAATAAGTCCATAATGCTGTTAAAGCCGCGGGCCACATAGGCAGTAGCAATGGAAATTAATATCCCGGCAATGGTGGTGGCCTTTCCTACCATTAAATAATGTAGATCAGAAGCTTTTTTCTTGATATGGGTTTGGTAAATATCGTAAGTAAACACCGTATTAAAGGCTGTAACATTACCTGCCATACCACTCATAAAAGAAGCAATTAATGCTGTTATGCCTAAACCAAGCAAACCGCTAGGATACAATTTCTGCAACAATAAAGGCAGTACCATATTGTAATCTTTATCGCCATTTACATTAACAGGCAATTCGAAACCCGAATACTGACCTTGTAAAGCCAATAGAATAATACCGGGAAGAATTACAATGGCAGGCATCAAAATTTTAGGGAAAGCCGCCAGTACAGGAGTACGCTGTGCTTCATTTAAGTTTCGGGTAGCCATTGCACGCTGTACCACTAAAAAATCGGTACACCAATAGCCAAATGCCAAAACAAAGCCCAATCCAAAAACCATACTGAAGGCATCAATGCCCATGGGGTTGTTCGCCGGACTGCCTAAGCCCTTCCAAACATGCAGTTTGGCATCATCTACATGTTGTATAATTCCGGCTATCCCACCAGCTTTATCTAATCCAATATACACCAAGGGTGCTATCCCGATAATGATCAGAAAAAACTGCAAAACCTCGTTATAAATGGCACCGGTTAAACCTCCGGAGAAGGTATACACCAATACGACACCTGCCGCCAGCCAAATCGAAAGATCGAAATCCCATCCCAAAATCACTTTCATCAGCATGGCCAGTGCGTATAACGATACTCCGGATGAAAAAACAGTCATTGCGGCAAAAGTAAGCGCATTGAAGGTCCTGGTTTTCTCGTCGAAACGCAATTTCAAATATTCGGGTACACTGCGTGCTTTACTGCCATAGTAAAAGGGCATCATGTATACCCCTAAAAAGATCATGGCCAAAGCAGCTCCCAGCCAATAAAAATGCATGGTATACAAACCATACTTTGCGCCGTTGGCAGCCATTCCCAAAACCTCCTGTGCACCTAAATTGGCGGAGATAAAGGCCAAACAGGTAATCCAAAGCGGTATATTGTGCGAACTTAATAAAAAGTCGTTCCCTGTTTTTATTTTCTTTTTGAGCACTAAACCAATGCCCATTACAATTGCAAAATAGAGGGCAATAATCAGATAATCTATAAGCTCCAGTTTCATATTAAAAGATTGTTATTTGGTTAGTGTAATTTACTTGAGGGGCATAAGCATCAAAGCAATCACGATATTGTTTTATAGGCAGCCGTTGGCAGGCCGGTTACCTTTAATTTGATCATAAACAAGGAACCACTGTGCGGATATTGTTTTAGTTCATCTTCGCTTAAGCCATCTTTTGCCGTGGTAATCAACATTTGGTTCATTAACTTACCCCCAAAGGCACAACTGGTTACATGGGGTGCATTAACTACAATTTTATCGATACAAATTCCATTGGCCGGATTATACCGGTTTACACAGGCTCCGCCCCACATGGCTACCCAAAGCATCCCCTCGCTATCGATACACATGCCATCGGCAACCACGTTCGGTTCGGTGATTTCTACCACAACCCTTTCATTACTCATTTTCCCTGTCGACAAGTCGAAATCAAAAGCTTTAATGTGGTACAAAAAACTATCGATGTAATATAAGGTGCGGTTATCTGGCGACCAGCAAATGCCGTTAGATACACTTGTACCTGTAATTTTTTTCACCAATTTCCCATCATAACAGTAGAGGTTACCCGCGTGGTGTTTGGCATCAACATGCATGGTACCCACCCAAAGTCTGCCCAAAGCATCGCAGGCCCCATCATTACTCCGGTTTTCGGCGTCCTCTTTAAATTTAGCCAGTGTTACTGTTTTACCTGTTTCCAGGTCCAATAACACAATTTTGCCTTGCAAAGCCACCAGCAGTTTATTGTTTTCGGCAGGCGCCAACATACCAGGCATAGCCGGTAATTTTCGGGTTTCTACTTTTCCATTTACCGGATCACAGGTACCAAGCAGCTTACCTTTGATATCAATGAACAAGAATTTTTGCCATTCAGCATGCCAACGGGCACCTTCGCCTAAAATTAAATCTGCCTTATAAAGCACATCAGGCTTCCAAATATTCATCTATAGTTTAAAATTTGCTGTAAACCCAATTCTCTTTTTTATTTCATGCCCTCAAATTCCCTGTCTCAATTCTCACATCTCAAATGACATCCTGCATCAAAGCACTTCGTCCCCCATCTATTAAATAGGTCACACCCGATGCAAAAGCAGCGTATTCGCTCGATAAAAAGACACACCAGCCCCCAATCTCTTCTACGGTGCCTAGTTTTTTTACGGGATGCAGGTTGATGGTCCGTTGCCTTTCTTCATCAGCCTGTTCAAAAGAATCGAACCACTGCTGGTTTCCGGGGGTATCGATAAAACCTGGCGCAATGCCAACCGTTCTGATATCGGGCCCCCATTCTATAGCCAGGCTTCGAACTAAACCCGTTAAGGCCGTTTTGGCAATATTATATGGTGCGCAACCGGGAATGGTAGCAAAAGCGTGGTTAGAGCCCATTATTATGATGATTCCTTTATTTGCCGACAATAACGATTTGCAGTGTCTGGCCAATCTCCAATGCGCAGACAGGTTTAAATCCAAATTAAACTGCCAATCCTTTTCACTACAATCTTCCGTACCCTTAAATACATTCTGGCCGGCATTCGAAACTAAAATATCCAGCCGTCCGTAACCACTGGTAATGTCGGCAATCAGCGATTCAATATTTTCAGCTGAGGTCATATCGGTTTTGAAATAGTCGGTTTCTATGTCAAAAGACTTCATTTCTGCCAAAAAATACTGAGCTACCTCACTTATTTCACTGTGTTCGGCACATCCGATTACGGTACAACCTGCTTTGGCCATCATTTTGGCAATCCCCAATCCAATACCCGAAGTAACACCGGTTATCAAAACAATCTTTCCTTTTAAATCTATTGTTAATGCCATGCTCTTTTTTGCCTTTTATGCTACACGTAAAATCCTGCTCTTGGAATTAAAACACCCGGGTGTTTTTCCATTTCTTCTTCAATTAAATCGACGCCCAAACCTGGCCTATCACTGAGTTTAAGGTGCCCGTTCTGTACCATATCTGCAATGGGATGCGAAATTACTTCATCACGCCAGGGCACATCGTTAAACATAAATTCCTGTCTGAAAAAGTTCGGTACCGAAGCACAAACCTGTGCCGAAGCCAGCGTAGAGAGCGGTCCGTTAGGGTTATGTGGTGCCAGGAGTACATTGTAAGCTTCCATCATGGTGGCCATTCTTTTCATCTCTGATGGCCCGCCGCAACGGGTAATATCAGGCATCATAATGTCGCAAATGTGTTTCTCCAATACATCGCGGATACCATGACGCGTATAATGGCGCTCACCTACACAGATCGAAACATTTGATGGAATACGGTCTCTCATTGCCTTTAAGGTATTGGCATTCTCTGGCCCTGCAGGTTCTTCATACCAGGTAATGTTCAGTTCAGAAAGCCGTTGTGCCATGGTTACGGCCACGCGATAATTTAACATGGCGTGGGTTTCAATCATGATGTCAAACTCCGGACCTACGGCATCACGCACGGCTTTACTTACATTAAATGCCAGGTCTTGCTGAGGAGCTGTAAGCTGTAGGTTTGAGGATAAATCTTCGCCGTACAAATAATTGGTATGTGCAAAGGGATCGAATTTAAGACCTGTAAAACCTGCTTCTTTAACCTTTTTTGCCTGAGCAGCATAATCTTCGGTATTGTGCCCCCCACCTGTAAACCAATAGTTGGCATAAAGCAGAATGTCTGTTCTAAAAGCCCCGCCTAAAAGCTCGTAACAGGGCACCCCCAATACCTTCGCCTTTAAATCGAGTAGCGCCATATCGATACCACTAATGGCACACATACTGGCGCCAAAAGGCCCCATCCAGTTTAAATCGCGGTAAAGCTTGGTCCATATAAAATCCGTTTTCATGGGGTCGAGCCCGATAATGCGCTGACCAACATGTTTGGTGGCTTCAAAAACAATCGGACTGCCCGGCCAGTTTGTTGCCTCACCTACTCCGGTATGCCCGGTATCGGTATATATTTTTAATAAGGTCCAGTTGTATTTTACGCCTTCAACCAGCCATACTTTTACATCTGTTATTTTCATTTTGTTGTTTTTTTATTTTATCAGATTGATGTTATGGTCAACCTTTAGTTTTATTATTCAATACCATTAATTTTTTGCCAATCGGATTTTACTAAAACCTCCGACAGGCTCAGGATGACAAAACAATCGGTCGTCATCTCGATCCGATAGCTATCGGATGAAGTGCAACGGAATGCCTGCCCATACAGGCGGGGAGAGATCTTTAGATTATGTTTAAAAGATTTCTCCACTGCGGTCGAAATGACGATTCATCGCAACTGTCACTAAACTATTCCCTGGCTGGTGACCCACCAGCCCGTTTAATTAATTACCTTATGAGGTTGGTGCGCCACCAACCTGGGGATTCTTTCAATGAATAGTCATTTACTGCAACCTAAAATTTACAGATCCCTTTAGTGTTTTCCCTTTAATATTGATCCTTCCATCGGTAAATGGTGAACCGTAAAATGGTTCGGAGCCATTGTTCCAATAATCGGCTACCAATAGTTGTATTTTTTCATCCTGCAGCCAGCTCCGCGAAGCCTGTTTACCATTGGATTGAATAACGATACCCTTATTTCCATCACTCAATTGTGCCTGTAGTATATGCTGTTTGGTTGATCTAAAATCGTTCGATCCCATTTCATTGGCATCATCCTTCCACAACCTGGCGCCTGGTTTGCCAAATTCTTCCACACCAGGCAACCATTTGGCATTTAATTTAGCAGTTCCCTTATCGCGGGCAATGTCTTCTGCTGCATAAACGGTAAATTCGCCTTTGCGTTTCCAGCTCAAGGTTTCAAAAGTTTTCGGCAGCTGGAAAATCATTCCGTATTGATAAGGTTTTTCCAAGGTGGTTTTCACTTCATAAGCTACCCTGGTATTGCCATCGGCCGAAAATGTATAGGTTAAATTGCCCTCTCCATTGGTGTAAGTTGCTTTGATGTTGAAAGTAATTGAATCAGCTGTTTGGCCCACTTTAATTTCATTGGCGAAAATGGTATACAATGGATAATTTTTGATGGGATAAATGTTATTCTGATACGTTTCGCCAGCTACATTGGGTTTACCCCCATCCTCACTGTTCATGGGCACCACACTAAACACCGGGCCTTGTTCTAAAACCTTTTCACCATTGTTTGTTGCGCCGGTTATTACACCTGTAATTTTGTTAATGGTATAGTTTACCGCTCCCTGAACCACAAAATAAGCCATTTCATTTTCAGTAAACGAAAGTGCAACCTTGTTGGTGTTAATCTTTTCTTCAACTGGTTTTAGAACCATAAGCTCTTCATTTACCACATTACCAGATGGATCTTTAAATGAAATATAAACTTCTTTTGTGGTCTCTTTTACAGACACCAGCAAAACACCTTCGCCATGTGCTTTAATGGCCGATGTTAAGCGGATGGGCACACCATCAACCTTAACATTGATTTCTACCTCTTTTAATGAAATAAAATCGTGACGGTTTTCTATTTCCAGTACCAATTTACCATTTTTTACGCTCGGCTGAAACACGTTTTTGATCACTACAGGAGCATATGCCTTTTTCATGCCCCAATATTCGGGTTTTAGCCTGCGCCAGGCATCAATTGGCCCCCACGGACCGTAACCAACAATATTGCCATCCGGCAAATGAAAGGTATCATCAATACCACTCCAGATGGCGCCGCCTAAATTACCTTTGTGTACATACATGCTATCGTACATTTTCACCAAAACGGGACCATAACTCGCTCTCACACCCGGATCGGTTATTAATTCGCGACGGTTATAGGTGCTGAGATGTGCGTATTCGCCAAATAAGGTAGGTCTTTTCATGGTGTCGGTAGCAGCCGGTCCATTAATACCCGGGTAATGGTAATTGGCGATATCAACTTTGTTGCCTCCGTTGTTAAAACCTCCCCAGCATTGGTCGTGAAAAGAGATAGGCCGTGTGGGATCTAATTTTTTAGCTTCGCGGTATACTTTATCCCATAACGGGCTCCAATAACTTTCGTTCCCTAAACTCCAGATAATTACCGATGCATGATTTTTACCCGCCTGCATTTTTTCGATGTTGGCCGCCAGCATATAAGGATAAAATTTCTCGTCTTTATAATTCCATAACTTCCAGATCGGCGAAGCGCCATGCTGTATCCAGGTTAACGAACTTTCGTTTTCTACAAATAAACCAATACTATCGGCTATGGCCAAAAAACGTTCGCTAGGTGGGTAATGCGAGGTACGGATGTAATTGCAATTGCCCTGTTTAAATAATTCGGCATCCTTTAATTCCAGATTATCGCTAATGCTGCGACCAGTTAAAGGATGAACTGAATGGCGGTTCACCCCTCTTAATTTAATGGGCATTCCGTTTACAAAAACCTGGTTAGCCTTTACCTCAACTTGCCTGAAACCAATCTTCTGTGTGCTGGTTTGGGTGACTTTACCATCCATGATCAGACTCGTTGTTAAGGTATATAGATAGGGTTTGTCTGTATTCCATTTTATAGCATTTTTAACCGGAATATCAGTATTTAATACAGCAGATTTCTGACCAGATACTGCAGGTATAGGTGTTTTAACCACAGTAACACTTTTACCAGTTGCATCTGTTAAAGTATAAAGAATTTGCCCCGCTGCTGCATTTTGCCCCTGATTATTCACCAATGCTTTAAGGTTTAAAGTGGCATTGCTGTATGTTTTATCCAATGTAGTAACTACTGTTAAATCGGCCAGGTTAACCTCTGGTAAGGCAAACAAGGTTACATTACGCAAAATGCCTCCTACAGTATGTACCGCATATTGCGAGGTACAGGCCAAAATATCACTAATGGTATTTGCCTGTACTTCTACTTCCAGTACATTGTTCCCGGTTTTAAGTACATCGGTAATGTCAATTTCGAATGGAACAAAACTACCTTCATGCTCCGCCAGTTTTTTGCCATTAACCTTAACAAGTGCATGCGAGCTTACCCCATCAAAACGCAATTTGATGCGGTTGCCTGTCCAGGCGTTTGGGATGCTAAATTCTCGGCTATAAATGGCAGTTTCGCCAGTATTCACGGTATAACCTTGCATTACCCATTCGCCAGGTACTTTAATGTTCCCCTTTTTGTTGCTTTGTGCAAATTTCCAGTCGCCGTTTAAAGAAATAGCCGGTTTATTGCTATTTGGTAAGGATGACGGAATTGGAGAAAGTGTAGCGGCTATGCCACTATTTTGTGCCAATAGCTGTAACGCAGTAGTGCTTATCAAAGCAAGAGTGAGTAAAATTTTGCACCTTATGTTATAACTGTAAATTTTATTTAGGGTCATGATTATATTATAAAATCCAATTTGTTCATCCTCTTCATCAGTCCTAATGGTCCTCGTTTGTAACGAGGATCCATGAGATTGGCGATTCTATCGCCTAAAACATCTATCACACATTAAAAATGTG
>NZ_JAVTSN010000085.1:0-12672 GCF_032678585.1 Pedobacter psychrodurus
GTTAGGTTTGGGAAATCTAGTATAATCCCAGTTCTGCTAAGCTGGCAAATTGCAAACCATCCTGAGCTGAGTTTAAAATCACTTTAAAATATTGGAAGGTTTTGGTACTGCCAAAACCGAAATATTGTGCTCCATTTACATTTTGAGCCACGTAATTATTAACTGAAGTAAAATTTACTCCGTCTGTACTGGTTAACAATTCGAAATTCTTCACAGCCCTGCTTAAGCCACTACGCTGTGTTAAACTTAAGCCTGTTGCTGTTTTTGAAGCACCTAAATTGATCACGATTGTATGTGGATAGCTTGTTGCTGAACTGCTCCATCGCGAGTGCCAATAAGTACTTGCATTGCCATCAATCAGCCGCGCAGCCCGGCCATCGGTTGCGCCTTCGCCACTGGTTTCTTCCGAACTAAATGAAGCCACACTCCAGCCCGTTTTGCTTAGCTCGTTTTTGGTAGAGAAGGTTAATACTGGTAAACCTCCCGAAAAAGTATAGGAATAAATCTGTTCCGTTACCGTTCCATTGTCATGAACCAGTTTAACTTTAAGCTCGTAGGGTATACCATCGGCTTTTTCCTGAAGATCAGCTATTGGCATGACCACTCTGAAACTATCAGTTCCAATTTTTTTCGATTCCCACGTGATGGCATTGTAATCGTGGTTTACGCCGGTACCTTCATTATTTACATTCGGATCGTTATAATATAGAATGCTGGTTACATTACCTGTTGAAGTAAATTTTCCGGAAACCACAATTGAAGCCAAGGTACCAGAGTAACTGGCATATATCTTATTGATATTGCTGGTTACGGCACCATAATAGGCATTCGAATTGTTATTGAAAACCTGATTGGTATTTAAAACAGCGGCATCAGCAGCTGTTAAAAAGGTAGGACTTTTACCTAAAGTTCCATTACCGGCCCACATTAAGGCCATACCAAGTGTTGAGTTTTCAGAAACTTTTTGTCTGTTGTGCGGTAAATTTAATCCATGGCCAAGCTCATGCACCATTCCGCCGAACCAAACACTAAAGCGGTTGCCCACGTCTGTATTTAAACCCAGGTTGGCAATATCCATCTCTTCATAATCCAAGGCATAACACCAGCGGCCCGTACCATAAAACGGACCACCGCTCGGTGTACCATTTGAGCCAATGGAATAACGTGGGATAATAATCAAGGTATGATCACTGGTTTTATCTGCCGGATGGGCAGCAAAATAGGCGTTAACTTCGCTGGCAACTGCGCCGTTACCTCCAGAGTAAGGATAGCTGGCTTTTGGCAAAGTTCCTCTAATGGTGAGGATTTTTACCCCGCCTGAGCCATCATCTGCCAGGCCGAATGTTTTGTTGCCATAACCATTACGGTTCATTTCCTGTTTGTACCAATCCTGGGTCCACAATAAAAGATCGCTCAATCTTTTTCTATAACCCGCAAGGGTATCGAGATCGTTGGGTACAAAATACACAATATTTACATTGCGGCTTTGCGTAATAATGTTAGTGGTGGCCAGTTTTTGACCAATGCTTGGCGTTTTTTCTTCTGTTTTTAAGGTTTCGGCCTTTTTACAGGATAATGCAAACAGACAGGCAACAACAAGGCCTGTAAATAGTAGACTGGTTTTTTTCATAAGATAATTTAGGTTAGGGTTGATATTGCAATTGCTTATTAATGCCGTGTTATATTTGCTGATCTCAGCCGCTTGCCTTTAATCTTGATATTTATAAAATACGAAGATTATACCATCATCATTTGCCAGTCCAGGCCACTAATCAAAGTCTCTATAGAAAGATTATTGCATCAAAAGAATAGAGATTGTCTCAGGATGCTGATGGTTAAGTTACAAACATGTAAGTCATTAAATACAACTAAAAACAGCGCAAACGTTTGTTTGGAATTCTTTAAAAGAACTTCAAAATGTTGGTTTTTAAGGTATTTACAATAGTCTATGAAACCTTTAAAGCTTTCAGCCAGCGTAAACCAATATTACTGCACGCAAACGTTTGCTTGATTTGCATTAGCGTGTTGATTTGTGAGTAGGTAGATGTTTACAGGGGTGTTAGCTGTTGAAAGTTGACTCTTCTAGATTTTTTTCAGATATTTTAACCTAAGCTATTGGTAAACTTCATGCGGATGCCGCTTTGAAAGTTCTGGATAATTTTAAAGATTTCGATCAGGGTTACCTTTTCGATTTTGGTTAAAGCATCAATTTCGATAAAGTTGTTCGGGGCGGCCTGATCGTTGACAATGAGGTTCGCCTGGTGTTTTAAGCGTAAACCCATCAGGTAATAATAAGATTGCGAGAGTTCATTAAACTGCTCTTCGCTAAAAACACCGAGTTCTTTCAGTGCTTTTAAACGTTCGCCTGTATTTTCCTTTTGAAAAATGCGGTTCTGTAGCGCATAAACCCTGGCCAGATCTACAATTGGCGTCATGGCCGTTTTAATATCGAAAACCTCTTTTTTATGAATTTTTTGAGTTCTGATGTTTCTGAAATAGGTGAGTGGTGGCTCGTAGAGCAAGGCATTTTTAGCCAGATATACATAGAACTTTTCTATAGGCTTTTGCAGTTCTTCATCAACAAATGATCGCAAACTTTCCATGATGGACAAATCGCCATAAATAGCCCTGCAATCGAAGAATGCAGCAAATTTCACCGCTGCTTCGGGCAATGCTTCTTCTATCCAGTTTTTATAATTGTATTTCCAGTGCGATAGCGAATGTGTCCAGTTGGGGTTGGTGGCCATATAATCGCCATCACAATATACAAAACCTACAAAGTTTAATTTATCAGAAACCTGGGTGGCCAGATCAAGAAAGTATGCACGTACGCCAGCTCTATTGTCTTCAGAAGTATCTTCATAGATGATGGCATTGTCCTGATCGGTTTTAAGGCTCAGTTCCTTTCGTCCTTCGCTACCCAAAACCATAAAAACAAATTTTGCAGGTGGGGGACCAAGCTTAGCAATTACCTCTTCGATAATTTTAAAAGAAATGGTATCTGCAATAGTGGTAACCACTTCATTCACAATTTTGGAATGTACGCCCCTGGCCAATAACTGGGCTACAATATGTGGCACTTTTTGCCATTTCAGTTTTAAATCGCCCGTATTTACAGCCGATTTTACCGATTGGATAAAAACCAAAGGAGATTCTGCCTGCTCGCTTAAAAGCCGGTTCCTGCTCAGAAAACCAACATAATGGCCATGATCGTTTACCAATAAATAACGCGATTTTTTACTGAACATCATCAATATCGCCTCGTATACATAAGCTTCAGGAGAGATGGTAACAATATGGGTATCCATTACCACATCAATAGGCAGGTTGGTATCCAATTGTTTCGCGATTACATTATCTCTTAAAGTAATATCGGTTACAAAACCCAGATAGGTGTCGTGGTCATTTTTAATAAAAAGGCAGCTGGTTTTTTGTTCTGCCATTTTAATGGCCACTTCAAAAATGGGGGCACCTGGTGGGCAACTCACTATTTTCTTGAAAGTAATGTCGCCGATTCGGGCAGTATAAATCTGATCTGCTAATTTATCTTCCATTAAAAAATCCCTGTAAAATTCTTTTAAACGAAAATCCTTTTTTCTTTTTCTTTTCTATGTTGAACGTATGTTCCTGATGGTAAACTGAAGTTAAGCTTATTCTATCTGTTTGTAACAGATGAAAGAAAATTTTTGCTGTATTTAAGGCATCAGATAATGCGCTATGTATGTTTTCGGGTACTTCATTAAACAAGATGGTATAAAACTTATCCAGTTTTAAGTGGCTGATTACCGTATTGGTGATGTATGGAGCACTTGCTTTCATGGTACAGAAAAAGACAAGGTTTTTAAAGATATTTTCCTTGCCTATCCGGTATAATTCGACGTTTACCATGTGGTAATCGAGTTCGATAAAATGTCCGATGATTAATGGATGGTATTTTTCAATATCGTTAGCAAACTTTAACATGACCTCTTTTTTGTCCTCTCCATGGACCTGAAGGTACTCGGGCGTAATTTTATGGATTTTTAACGCCGCTTTGTCGATAGTAAAATCTGTATTCTTAATATAGTGGTTTTCTCTTTTGATTTCCTTATGGGATCTGTCGTAAATAATCCAGGCAATCTGAACGATATACGGCCAGTTCTTTTCGTTGGAATAAGGAGCAGACCAATTTTTTGGCAAACCAGATGTTTCGGTATCAACAACCAGGAAATATGCTTGCAATTTTAGATGCTTAGGTTAATTTATCTGTTTATAGAATGATCTTATTTCAAAGATAATTAATTAGAGGTGATAAAATGTAATTTATGATGCTGAAATAGGGGGCTGTCCTAAAAATAATTTCACAATAAAAGAAAATAATATTTGTTTAAGTGAAAGATTTAAAGTTATTTGCTGTCTAAATTTAATTCAATATGCGCTCTCGATTATTTTGCATCATGGCCTGTTTAATGTGCTTTGGTGCTGCTTTTGCCCAGGAAAAGCTTAGTGAAAACATGCATTTCAAAAAACTGGATAACGGTTTAGAAGTGTTGGTCGTAGTAGATCGTACGGTACCCTTGGTGACCATCGAAATGGCCTGTAGAAATGGCTCTTTCACCGAAACAGACGAATTTAATGGTTTAAGTCATTTATACGAACATCTGTTTTTTAAAGCAAACAAAGATTATCCGGATTACGAACGTTTAAATACACGAATGAACGATCTGGATATCAACTCAAATGCCACAACCAGAGAAGAAGTCGTGAATTATTTTTTTACCCTACCTGCTGCAAATTTAAAGTCAGGGTTAAGTTTGATGAATTCTTCTATCCGTTATCCAAAATTTATAAAAGAGGATATGGCCCTGGAAAATGAAGTGGTTAATGCCGAATTTACCAGACACGAATCGAGTCCGATATTTGCCTTGATGGAAGCCAATTCAAGGCATATGTGGGGGGCAAATTACTCCCGTAAAAATGTAATCGGTAGTCACGAGGTCATTCTATCTGCCACGCCGTCTAAAATGGATTCCATTAAAAACAAATACTATTGGCCAAATAATTCGGTGCTGGTAATCGCTGGCGATGTTAAAGTTGATGAAGCCTTTGCTTATGTAAATTACATTTTTGGCGGTTGGAAAAGATCTCCTTTTGATCCTTTTATAAAATGGCCGATCCCAGAGTTTAAACCGCTGGTTAAAAACGATTATTATTTTGTCGAATCGAACAAGAGCCCGGTACCCTATATGCTTTTTAGCTGGCATGGACCCGATACACGGAATGATGTTCCGGCTACCTATGCAGCCGATGTTTTTTCGTTTATTGTAAACCAGAACGGTTCTAAAATGAAGCAGGCATTGATTAATTCTGGTTTGGCCCAACAGGCCGATGTAAATTATTATACACAAAAATATACCGGCCCGATTAGTTTAATGGTAAGCCCTAATCCGGCCAAAATAAATGAATGTTATCAGGAGGTACTCAAACAGATTTCGCTTTGGGCCAATGAAGATTATCTTTCTGATTTACAGATTGAAAGGGCAAAACGTTTGCTCTCCATCGAGCAGGTGGGGAGGAGAGAAGTAACTTCCGATTACGCACATTTACTTTCGTTTTGGTGGGCTTCGGCATCGATTGATTATTATACCCATTACGAAGAAAATGTAAATAAAGTGACCCGTAAAGATTTGCTCGATTATGTGCGCAAATACATTAAAGACAAGCCTTACTGTGCTGGCCTGATGATGAATAAAACCAGTATGAACGAGGTGAAGCCAGAAACATTTTTTAAATCGAACCCTTAATCTTACGCTCCATGAAAAAGTTCATATTTTTAATCAATTTCATTATATTTTTCCATTTTGCCAATGCCCAAACCAAAGCCATTTCTTTTGAGGTGAACGGTTTGAAGGTAATTTTAAAATCTACCCAAAAAGAAACAGTAAGCATGAGTATGTTTTTTAGGGGTGGGGTAATGAACTATGATGCCGGAAGGGCCGGAATAGAAAATTTAGCATTGGCTGCCGCTGCAACCTGTGGTACTAAAAATTACAGCGTGGTCGATTATCAGGAACTGGCGGATGAATACGGGATAGAAATTTCGGGTTCGTCAACCACTGATTACGGCACCATCAGCATGGATTGTATTTCAAAATACCTCGATCAGGGCTGGAAGCTCTTTTCTGATGCAGTTGTAAATCCTGCCTTTGATAAAACAGAATTTAAAACCACTAAGGAACGCATGATTACTGCAATTTATCATAGTCAGTCTGATCCTGAAACAAGGGTGGAGCAGTTGAGCATGGAAAACATGTTCAAAGATTCTCCTTACAGCATCAACCCTCTGGGCAATAATAAAACTGTGGGGAGCTTTACCGCAGAAATGGTAAGCAATTATTACCATAATGAATTGTTGAATAAAAATAAGATGTTTTTGGTTGTTGCTGGTAACATCACTAAAGAAGCACTGGAGAAAAAGATACTGGCTTCTTTTGCGGCCCTTAAACAGAAACCATACACACCGCCGGTTTACGACCGGAAAATGCTAACAGGGGAACATCTGGTGGTAGAGCAAAGAGATATCGCAACCAATTACATGAGTTGCATTATGAATGCGCCCACCATGAGCAGTGCCGATTATTACGCTTTTGTATTAACCATTAATGCTTTAAGCGGAAGTATGAATTATGAATTGAGAACCAAACAAGGTTTATCTTACGCGCCGGGTGCAACCATTAAAACACAGCAAATTCCATATACCTCGATGTTTGTGAGTACTACCCAGCCGAAGAAAGCTTTTCAGGCCATGATTACGGTTTACAACAGCATTAAAGAGGGGAAATATAGTCAGCGTTATCTTGATGCCTTAAAGAAGGATCACCGCGATGGTTATTACCGGCATCAGGAAAGTGCAAGTTCTATTGTAGGCGATTTGGGCGAGGCAGAAGTGCTTGGCAGTTATACCATTATTGATGATATGGTAGCCAATTTTAACAAGGTAACCTTGCAGGATATGAAAGATTCTTTTGCTAAGTATATGAAAGGTGCCATTTGGGTGTATTTAGGCGATGAACAAGTGGGGAGAGCTGCGTTTCAGTAATAATGTTCGTGGTGTCAGATGTTACCATCTGACACGGAATAAGTATCTTCCAACGTTCGTTTCTGATTGATTCAAATGTAGCAACTCCATTTTGATTAATTTAGATTTACTTAGTCAGATGGTAATATCTGACTAAACAACAATGCCTGTGGTGTCAGATGTTACCATCTGACACGGAATAAGTATCTTTCAACTTTCGTTTCTGATTGATTAATTTAGATTTACCTATAGTCAGATGGTAACATCCGACTACACCACTATAATCACGATAAAAGAGTTGTCAACTTTCTGGCGATAGGGCTATTAAAGTTGACAACTCAAATGTTACTTACTGATCAATAAAAATACGATGGCGGCTAATACTGATCCTATGATCGGTCCAACGATGGGCACCCATGCATAACCCCAATCGCTGTTTCCCTTGCCTTTCATCGGGATTAAAAAGTGTACAATCCGCGGACCTAAATCCCGTGCCGGGTTGATGGCATATCCGGTTGTTCCGCCTAAAGCCAAACCAATTACCCATACTAAAAATGCAACCGGGATAGCACCCATTGAGCCTAAACCGATAGGGGTAACGGTTTCTTTTGTGCCCATACTGGCGTCTGTAAAATAAAAGATCACAAATATTAAAACAAAGGTGCCTATAATTTCTGAAGCTAAATTTGATACTTTATTTCTGATGGCAGGGGCAGTTGCGAAAGGAGCGGCCTTTAAACCAGGATCTTCTGTGGCATCGAAATGGTCTTTATAAACCACCCAAACTAAAAAAGAGCCTGTCATGGCGCCTGCCAGCTGTGCAATAATATAATAGGGTACCAAGCTCCAGCTGAAACCTTTACCAATAGCCAATCCTAGTGTTACAATAGGATTTAAGTGCGCGCCGCTATACGGACCGGCTACCACTACGCCTACAAATACGGCTAGTGCCCATGCTGTGGTAATCACAATCCAGCCACCGTTATTGCCTTTGGTGCCTTTGAGTACCACATTAGCCACAACGCCATTGCCTAAAAGAATCATTAGTGCTGTTCCAATAAATTCTGCGAGATATACATTCATCGTGATAAAATTCTGATCTGTTTAAAGTTTAGCTATTTAGTCTTCTGCATTTACCCTGGCCGCTTTAATGGCCCTGTTCCAGCCTTTTATTCTATCCGTATTGTCGATTCCTTCTTCGGCAATAAAAGTCCTGCTGATCTTCCATTGCGAACGGATCTGATCGATACTTTCCCAGAAACCTGTGGCTAATCCGGCCAGATATGCCGCTCCAATAGCAGTAACTTCTGTCACTTCCGGTCTGATTACTTTACAGTTTAGCAGATCGGCCTGAAACTGCATCAACAGATCGTTAGCAGTAGCTCCACCATCTACACGGAGTTCGGTAATGCTTACACCTGCATCAGCCTCCATGGCTTTTAACACATCCATGGTTTGATAAGCGATGCTCTCTAAGGCAGCCCTGGCAATGTGCGATTTGTTTGTCCCTCTGGTTAGGCCTGTAATGGTACCACGTGCATGCTGATCCCAATGTGGGGCACCTAAACCGGCAAAAGCAGGCACAACATATACGCCATCGGTATCTTTTACTTTTTTGGCTAAGGTTTCAACATCTGCCGATTTGGAAATCAATCCCATCTCGTCTCTTAACCATTGTACCACAGCACCGCCGATAAAAATACTCCCCTCCAGGGCATAATTTACTTCACCATTGATCTGCCAGGCAATGGTCGTTAAAAGATTATTGGCCGATATTTTTGGTTTTGCCCCAATATTCATAAGCATAAAACAGCCTGTTCCATAGGTGTTTTTAACCATTCCGATTTCGGTGCACATTTGTCCGAACAGGGCCGACTGCTGATCGCCAGCTATGCCCGCAATCGGAATTTTTGCTGCCAATATCCTACCAGCGGTTTCCCCGTAAACTTCGCTCGATGATTTTACTTCCGGAAGCATACTTTTTGGGATCGAAAACAATTCGAGTAATTCTTCATCCCAGCTTAAAGTATGGATGTTGTATAACATGGTTCTGGATGCATTGGTTACATCGGTAACATGTTTTTCTCCAGCCGTTAATTTCCAGATCAGCCAGGTATCAATGGTGCCGAAAGCCAGTTTGCCGGCTTCAGCTTTTTCTCTTGCGCCAGCTACATTTTCTAAAATCCATCTGGCTTTGGTTGCTGAGAAGTATGAATCGATGATAAGACCTGTTTTTCCCTGTATTTTCTGTGCTAATCCTTGTGCTTTAATTTCATCACAATAGGCAGAAGTACGTCTATCTTGCCAAACGATGGCATTGTGAATAGGCTGACCGGTTTCCTTGTCCCAAACTACTGTCGTTTCGCGCTGATTGGTAATGCCAATGGCCGTAATATCGCTTACCGTTAGTCCTGCTTTAACAATTACTTCGGTTACCACGGCCAATTGTGTCGACCATATTTCCATCGGATCGTGCTCCACCCAGCCCGCTTTGGGATATATCTGTGTGAATTCGCGTTGTGCGATGGCTACGATCTCGCCGTTGTGGTTAAAAATAATTGCTCTCGAGCTTGTGGTTCCCTGATCGATAGACAAGATGTATTTACTCATAATTAAGAATTTGGTTAGTGGGCTAAAGCCGGTTGGTTATTTTATCGTGAATGATAAAGGTAACCGTCGGCTAATTTATTAAAAGTTTCAATTTGATTGCTTTCCCAATTTTTATCTGCAGATAATTCTTTAGCGAGGAGCGAGGCTACTTTGGGTGCCATATCCTTTGCCGCCTGTGCATCAATAAACAGTATGCGTAATCTTCTGCTTAAGATATCTTCTACGGTTTCGGCCATTTCATTACTTGCAGACCAAACTACTTCGGCTTCAGTGTATGGGAAGTTGGGGATTAATTTCTGGCCAAGCGTCGGATCTTGTGCGATTAAAGCTTCAATTTTACTACGGTCTGACCCGTAAATATCCATATAATGGTCTCCCTTAGTAGCCAGGCTACCATGGATATTTAAATTTTGAGTTACACATGCTTTCGGTTCTAATCCGGCATGTGTAATGGCCAGATTAACAGTTTCTTCTGCCATGCGGCGATAAGTGGTCCATTTCCCACCAGTTATCGTAATTAAACCTTTGGCCGAAACAATTAATTTATGGTCTCTGCTGATTTCTTTTGTACTATTTCCGTCGCCATTGGTTGGAGCAGCGAGGGGGCGAAGCCCAGAGAACACACTTAATATATCTTTTTCGAGGGGTTTGCGGTTGAAATAACTGGCCGCGGTACCCATAATAAAATCTACTTCTTCCTTTAAAGCCCTGGGCTCTAAACTATGTTCATCCAGGGGGGTATCGGTTGTGCCTACAAGCAAATGTTCGTGCCATGGAACAGCAAATAACACACGGCCATCAGATGTTTTTGGGATCATTAATGCCGATTCACTGTTCAAAAAACTTTTGTCCAGCACCACGTGCACACCTTGGCTGGGGCGGACCATCTTTTTGGAATTTGGGTCGTTCATCTGCAAAATATCATCTACAAAAACCCCTGTGGCATTGATGATCACTTTGCCGTTATATTTAGCGGTTAAACCAGTGATTACATCTTCTGTTTCAATGCCCATAACGGTTTCACCGTTTTTCAGCAAAGCCGTAACCTTGGTATAGTTTAACAATGATGCCCCTTTTTCGATTGCAGTTTGGGCAATATTAATCGCCAGGCGGGCATCGTCGAACTTTCCATCATAGTACCTGATGCTTCCTTTTAAACCTTTTTCCTTAATGCCGGGCATCATGGCTAATGTTTCCTTTTTTGAGAAATATTTAGATTTGCCAAAGCTGTATTTTCCCGCCAGCCAATCGTATAAGGTTAGTCCGGTTAAATATTTAATAATAGAGAACCAATCATAACAGGGGATCAGGAATTCTTCTTTATTCACCAGGTGATTGGCATTTTGCTGTAGTAACCCACGTTCTTTAAGTGCATGCCTTACCAGGCCAATATCTCCCTGTGCCAGGTATCGCACACCGCCATGTACCAATTTCGTACTGCGGCTAGATGTTCCTTTTGCATAATCAGATTGTTCAACCAATAATGTTTTGAAGCCCCTGCTTGCTGCATCTAGCGCGGTGCCCAGACCTGTAGCGCCTCCGCCAATGATAATGAAGTCCCAATTGATGTTTTCTGCTATATGTGATTGATGTAATCTTTTCATTTATGGTATAAAAATAATAAAACGAAACAATACGCAATTATAAGAAATCATAATCGAAATAATATAATATGTATGTTAAAAATTTATTAATTATTTGTTTAAAATATTTTAAAGAATGTTTTTATTGCTAATTTGCGGCCGCTAATTTAATATACTATGATGAATCTGGCTGAGAGGCACCAGTTTATTTTAAGTCGCTTGCAACGTGATCAATACATAAACGTGGTCGATTTATGTAAGGAATTGAAAGTGTCGTCTGTAACCATAAGAAAGGACTTAAAACTACTGGAGGATAAAAGCCTGCTGTTTAGAACACATGGCGGCGCTACGGTAAACAACCCTTATACAGTAGACCGGCCGGTTAATGAAAAGGAGAAAATACAATCAACGGAAAAGAATAAAATCGGTATTGCAGCGGCTGCATTATTAAATGATAACGATTCTATCGTGATTGCATCGGGCACTACAGTGCTTTATTTTGCAAAGAATATTGCACCGGCATCTAATTTAACAGTAGTTACTTCAGCATTGAACGTAGCTTTAGAATTGATGCGGGAGCCTAGCATAGAGGTAATACAATTGGGTGGTTTATTGAGAAAAAGTTCGTCCTCTGTAATGGGGGCTTATGCCGAACAGGTATTGCAGGATTTTTACTTCAATAAACTGTTTTTGGGTGTCGACGGAATCGATCTTGATTTTGGTTTAACCACTACAAATGCAATGGAGGCACATTTAAACCGTAAAATGATCGGTGTTTCACAAAAAACAATTGTACTGGCCGATTCTACCAAATTCGGTAAAAGAGGCTTTGGAAAAATATGCGGATTAGAAGAAATTGACCATATCATCACTGATAAAGGAATTTCTGAACAAATTGTTAAACATTTAGAGAGTTTAGGTGTTACTGTTACTATCGTGTAGTGAATTCCACGCTAACGGTACATCCCAAACATTATAATTTGAACATGGAAAAAAAGCGAATACACATTTTAGAAGATGATCAGGAGATCAGAAACGTTATTGAAATTCTGTTAAAGGAAGAGGGTTTTGAACTGCAACTTTCTTCATCATTTGCAGAATTAAAGAAGAATATCCAGGATGCAATGCCTGATCTTTTCTTGCTTGACGTGATGTTGCCAGATGGAAACGGAGCAGAAATCTGCGAAGATTTAAAGACTGACATTTTTACCAGACACATCCCAATTATTGTAATGTCTGCACAAAACAATAGCGAACAAAAAGCTATTGACGCATTTGCCGACGACTATATCAGCAAACCTTTTGATATTTACGATGTGTTGGAACGTATCAATGCACAATTGAAGCGAAGTTCAGAGAACAGAACAAAGGTTTAAGTTATAATTAACCTATAAAAAAGGGAATCATTTATAATGCTTCCCT
>NZ_JAVTSN010000086.1:0-11458 GCF_032678585.1 Pedobacter psychrodurus
CCTCTCTAATGGAATCTGTCAATGGTAATGCGATTAAGGATCTTTATCCCATAAGTTGGTTCTCTGTTTCATTGTTTAGGATTTGCTTAGCAGAGCCTTTAGGTTATTCATTGCATCTGATAGCTATCGGATCAGAATGACAGAATACGGATAATCAGCACCCAACTCTGAGTACTTCGTGTATTCTCTTTGCGCCCTCCTGTGGTTAAAACCTCAAACAAAAAATCCCCTGGTTTTATACCAGAGGATTTAGAATGATGTTCGATCGGCTTAATGCTGTAACACCTTAGCGATTTCCTTTTCGATTGATTTTAACTCTTTAGGTTTAAGCTTTTTGGCTGCATCAGCTTTAGTGCTTACTTTATTTTCCAGGTATTTTACACCCACCCTTAAAGCCTTCAAACCAGAAACACCTTGCAGTTCATCCAGTTCCAGTTCCTCCAAATCGTCGTTTAAATATCCCTGAACCTGCATATATTTAATGTACTCCATATATTCTTTGGCTTCCTCAGGATTGAAATAAACCATGGCTATTTTATGAGGCTGTGTTAAACGTTCCGTTGTTCCTTTAATCAATACCTTGTCGATACGTTTTTTAACCACTTCGTAACGGATGTTATAAGCACCCTCTACATCAAAACGACGTTCATCATTCCTAAAACTGATATCAATCGCATTCGAGTGAATAAAAATCAATTGCGTAGTCTCCAACGGACGGGGCATTTCGCCGATCAATCCTTTAGATAAACGTGCAATATCAACCATTGACGTTAATTGCCAAAGACGGATATTTTTTAGGTATAACAGATCAAAAGGCCTGTCAGGTGCAATTTCCTGACCAATATAAATGTCGTACTCTACCCCATCAGTTCTGAACTTGGCAAAATAACAAGGATATGAAGCCTGTAAGTTAGCCTGCGATTTTTCAAGATATTGACTTACCTCGGTATTGATCAGTTGCATCGAAATTTCAAGCTGTCTGCGGTTCGCAAAAGCAGCACCTGTTTCAGGAACAATCACCTCAAAATAACGGTCAACAAATTCGGCCGTTTGAGGATAATTACCTTTAATAATCGACAAGAAAGGATAAACTTCTATCTCTAAAAACTCATTTAATTTGTTTTCTTCATTCGAAGAAGCGAAATCGCCAATGCGTACAATCCAATCTTTACAGTTGAACAATAATTTATCGGTAAGCTCTAAAGAAACGTGTTTGCGGATCGATTTTAAAGTATCAATTAAACTGTTCAATTGCACTTCCATATCATCTTTTAAAGCCTTATTGCGCTCTATCGTAGAGTTACGGATATCAATTGCCCCAAACAGCGGGTACATGTGTTTAAAGGTAATTGTTTCAATTTCCTTTAGTTTTTGATTACCGCTGTTCTGAAGAAAATGCCACACCGCTTCATTAAATTTCCACTGTACCGATGGTTGCAAAGCAGTAAACTTATCCATTAATACCTCATCCATTTTCGCATCAAATTCTTCAATGCTATATTGGAAAAGCTGGCCGATCAATGGCATCGCCGGACGTAACCTTGACAATAACTTATCATCAACCAATACTTCCTCATTGGAATATACCTCTAAAACACCAGCCAACTGATTGTTGTAATAAATTGGCAATACCGAATAAGAACAAACACCAGCTGCTTTTAAAACCCTTAAAAAAGGATCCTTATCAATCTGATCATCATTGATGGCACTTACAAAGATGGCCCTTGGGTTTTCTTTATATTTATCAACCAACGAATAGAATACTTCTTCCTCGAGGTTTGATGATTTTGCCGAGTTGATGAGCATGCTCTGCGAAAACTCCTGGTTATCGAAAACCAACTTATTGTTAACGGTTAAAAATGGCATTAAACCAAATTCAAGTTTTCCGTTTCCACTAAGGGTCTTCAAAGCATGAATAACGTGCGTATATGCTTCTGTCTGATAATTGTGGTTAACCAGTGCATCACGGATCCCGTCAATAGCATGTTGCAGCGTAACATCGGTTATGGAGATGATACTGAAACCTTCAAAAATAAAATTTTGTAAGGGCAAGTGTTTTACCAGATACTCTAATTCGGTTTCATCCTGAAAATGCTTGCCAAGCTCTTCAAAATTAAGCTCAGGCAAATCGCCCTTATGTACAATATCTACAAATTTGGTATCCGTTTGGATATTATAGTACTGCGTAAGCTTTGTATCCTGATTAATGTGGGCATAAATAATCTCATTCTTCAGTATCGAAGTAAAATTATAAAAACGGCCTAAAATGGTATTATAGATAAACTTAAGCTGTTTTTTCTCAACAGGCTCATTATCTTTAGTTACTTTATTTTTAGGATCATGATCCTTAAAAAATTTATAGAATGCATTGGTGCTGAAGAAAATCTGATCTGGAATTGGGGTACTTAAAGCCCAAAATAAATCGTCTTCATTATCCATCAAAGGCGTTAGAATGGTAAAAATCAATTCTAAGGTATCTTTATATTTAGATAATTCTTCGGCACTGATGTTGCCAAGCAGCACATCGTCTTTTTCAATTTTTTGAAGTAAAAACCTGTAAAACTCAGATTTTACTGATTTCTCTGTTTTCAATCTGCCTTTTAAATACTCCACAAGGGGGCGAAAAGACAGTGATGATTCTACCTGGCAATGTATACATTCGTTTTTGTGTATCTGTATTACATTGGTATTCATTGTATAAGTTTGCTATAGTGTAAAATTTATAGTTATCTATTTAATTACTAATTCATTGCAAAGATACATACTCCTAAAAGCAATCTTCGTCTGCTGAACGTAATACTTGGATATTACATCTATTAATATGTTACACAAATTTAGTACCTAAAATTCAACGATACGTATGGATACCAGCCATCAGAGGAGTGTCCCATCACAAATCGCACAACCGTGAGTGATGCCGGAGCGAAATAAACGCCCCCTCCTACACCGTGGTGCCATATTGTTGATGCTTCGTCACGTTTCCATACCCTGCCAACATCATAAAAACCCAACAGGCCAATTTGTCCGGGTAAAACGTAGCTCACCAGGTCGCCAAGTTTAGCACGAAGTTCTAAATTATTATAAAACATATGCTCACCGGCAAACCTAAACTGGCGATAGCCCAAAAGATTTCCCTGTCCGCCTAAATACAATGCCTGATAAAATGCAGGTTTACCAACGGTTACCCCGCCACCAAAGCGATCTGCCAAAATGAAGTTTTTTCTGCCATCGAGGTTTTTATATAGCGCAATACTCGCGGTAAACTGCCCATATGAATTAGAATACTGGTTAACCCCTTTATAACCCAAAAGCTTGAAATCCACATAGCTACCCAAAGTTGGCAATAAATCGTTATCGCGGGTATTATTGGTAAAATTAACGAATGCACCTGCAAACATCTTTTCGTTACGTACCGTTAATGAATCAGATGAATGCAACAGCGGTGGATTTTCGATAAATCTACCATCATTGTCTTCTTTGTTATATTTATAATATTGCCATGACGGACCAACACTAAAAGTAGATTTTGGACGGCGCCACCTTACCGCAGCATCAAACTGATATAAGTTGTAACGCGCCCGGTAATACCGGATATCATCACCATGTTCGTCGAAATGTGTTTCGTTGCCTAATCCGAAAAAGTTCTGCGTATTGTTTGGCGCATAAGCGTCTGCCTTCACAATAAAATCTGCCTTGCCCAAAGCTTTTAACCACTCACCTTTATAGTTAAACCTAAAGGCTTTTGTAGAGAATGAATGCAGAAAGGAAATGGTTTGCGAATTGCCATAAGGCTGTTTTCTAAACCCAGGATTGGTTTGTTTGTAGATTAAACCCAGTAAAATACCATCATCCTGATTATAACCAGCATTTAACAACCATGAATTTCTGCGGTACATATCTTTAGGGATGTAACTGAAGTTCGAGGTATCATTAGAAATGATTTTCCTTATTTTATCGGCATCCTCACCATTGTAAGTTGCTTTATCGGTTCTGCCGTATAACTTTACCGATCCATTACTGTTGGCAAAATCGTAAACTTTAGTACCCTTGCCGCCGATAATCCGCAGTTTAATGTTCGAATTTTTATTGTTCAGCATTAAACTGTCGTTACCATTGTGCATATACATGCGGATCTCTTTGGTTACTTTGGGATCAAACTTACGGTCGAAAAGTTTATCCTTGATATTACCTTCTTTCGAAATCTTATTGATTTTTACGCGCAGGCCATTATCATCCGCATCAGAGATCTGGATCAGTTCGTTTTTATTGGTTACCTCAATATCCACAATGCGGTTAAAGAAATGATAATACTGGTTCATCAATTTCGGCAAAGTGGCAATCCTGTTGCGCATCTGCGCTAAAAAGGCATCGTGATGTAAGGAATAACTTGGTTCAGGAAGTTTTTTTAATGCTTTTTCGAAAACCGCATCATTATAATTTGCACAGAAATCCTTTACAATTTTATCAAACTCTTCTTCATCAATATCGGCTGTCCATCGGCTACTGATTTCTCTACCCTCCCACAAAAACCAATTGATATTCTGTATGCCACGTTCGTAACCCTGCATCATTGGCAATAAGGAAGAGGATTGGGTATAACGCTGTAAAAAGCCGTCAGATCTGAAAAACACCTGATCACGGTCTCTGGGAACCGGCGAATAAGTTGAACCATCTTTAGTTTTGGTTTCTTTCCAGCGCCACTGGTCTTCATGCCTGTCCCAATCGCCGAGCAGCACATCAAATGCCCTTGCCCTTACCCAGGCTGGCCCATCTAGCTTGTTATCGTTATCGTCGGTCAGTTTTTTATCCATTTTGGGAGAACTATCTGATTCACCAGTAGGTTCTCTTTCTTCGAACAAGCACAGCGTATTGGCAAATGCCGATTCAAATTCTCCAAGGTTATCATCGGGCGAAACCCAGCCAATAATCGGGTTGCTGTGTGCAATTCCACCTGCCTTAGCCAGTTCGGGCACTACAAGGGCCGAAAAGGGGTGTTGTGCCGACATATTGTCTTTGATTACATCCTTGGCAAAGGTTTCGCGTAATGCGGCTGGCAAAAGTACTTCCGGGTATTTTTCTACACTCCGCAATACATATTCTTTGCCATCTTTATCTTCTAAACGCAAAGAGCGCGATTGATTACCGCCACCACGCTGGGTAGCCTTTAAACCACCCATCATTTGAGAAACCCTCAATACCGGAACTTTAGTTCTTCCGGCATATTCTTTACGGTAATTATCACCAAAAACAAAACGATGGAAACGGCCAACACTATCGTATTCGGGTTTAACACGCACAAAAATGCTGTCGGCTGTAATCGGTTTATCCCGGTTTCTAACCTTTTGAGGAATGGTTTCGAACTTTTTGATATAACTGTATACTTTCTTCACGCTGGTATCCGAATAAATATAATATTCGTAACGCATATCGTTATTTTTCAACTGATCGGCAACCACGTATCCCTGCTGCATTTCGTGGAACAGCGAAGTTTTGCCTTCTTTATTTGGTGAGACTTTCGACCCTGAACCGCTGATAATCTGCAGCTGTTTCCCTTTAATTAACTGTAGACCGTGCTCGTGCCCCGCTACGTAGGTTACATTTGGATAATCGCCAAATACACCTGTTATTGATTTGATCATATCCTTATAGGCCGGATGGTTTAAATCTTCAGGACTTAACAAGGTAGAACGCAACATCGGGTAAACAGAGCCTAAAACAGGTAAAGGAATGTATAGGTTTTTGTTTAAGGAAGTTAACGGAAAAAGGTGGTTCCTTAAATTGAAATATCCTCCATGTGGTCCGTAACTTTGAAATGGATGATGGGAAGCCAACAAAATTACCTTGTCTTTATTCTCTTCAAGCAATTGTTCCATTCTAACCAAAACCTCATCTTTGGTTCTGCAATCGCACTCCCCATTAGGGTTCGATTTGTTATAAGGAAAAACCCACCATTCGCTATCGTAAGCAATGATGGTTAATTTATCGGTGAGTTTAATGGCAACAGGATCCGGACATCCGTTTGCGGGGATTAACTTTAACAGTGGATCGTTCTGCGCACTAAGAAAATCGCCCTGTGCTTTGATTTTAGCTAAACCTTTAGGACCTGATTTATCCCAATCGTGGTTACCGGGAACAAAATAAACTGCAGCGCCCATTTTCCGCATGGGTTCGAACTGTGAACGGAGGATCTTTTTGGTTTCCTCTTCTTCAACACTGCCCGGAAGCCCCATACCAGTTGGATAAATATTATCGCCAAGATATACAACGGTCGTTTTTTTGGGAAGAATCTGTTTTGCAGCATTTTTAAGATCCTGCATCTGTGCGGGATTCATCTCCCCTGCATCGCCAAAAAGAATTACACGGTATTTTACATCATCCTGCGCAAAGGCAATGAAGTTGATTAAAAATAAGATAGTAAAAAGGGTAAATCTTTTGATCATAGACTCAGCGTTTGTATAAATATAGTTATTTTAAAATTATTTTGTTTTTGGGATATCTAGTTAAGCATCCCTTCTTCCTATCGTTAAGTGCTAAATCACTCTCCATTTAGACGCGGAGGTCATGAGCATCAAACCTTAATTACCTTAATCCCTTAATGGTAAATAATATTAAAGAAGCTTAGCTCCTAACTATTAAGGACATTAAGTTTTTTTTTCATAATTGGCCGTCATTTCGATCGGACCTGAAAGCTATCAGATGCAACGCAGTCGAGAACCCGAAGGCTAAGCTAAATCTATCTAGAACTCATTCTTCTTAGATCTCTCCGTTTCGCCAGGCTTCAGTCGAGATGACGCCTTATCTATTTCTTCAATTTAAACAATAAAATATTCCCGGCGGCTAACGTTCCACCTTCGTTAGAAATGTAAAGGTTATTGTCGCGGTCGAAAGCAATACCCTCTGGCTGATTAAACAAAGCAGGATCTAAAGGATAGGTTGCTTTAACCTTAAAATCAGTATCGGTAACTACAAGTACCTTATTTACCGAAGAAAGCACATACCATTCGTTTGTTTTTAGATTTTTAGCCAATGCCGACGGACGGAACCTTGATTTTGAACTTCCAGATGCTTTTTCAATATCTTTATGCGACAGGCTAAATTCTCCGGCAGCAGTTAATGCCCCATCAGCGCCAAACTTAAAGCTGTAAATGCTTGAAGCTTTCGCTTTCGAATCTGGCTTGCTATCTTTGGTTAACACATAAATCATATTATTTTTTTCATCCGCAGCCAATCCTTCATACTCTGCTTTTGGTACCAGGTCTTTGGTTTTAACCACATTTGCCACTTCAGGTTTGTTAATTTCCGAAATCGGAAAAGTATGCAGCTCGCCATTGCTTTTTAAAACAATAACATAATTGTTAATGATAGCCAAATCTTCGTAATCGCCTTTACCACCAAATTTGGTATACTTTGATTCTTTGTCTGATAGGCCCAAATGAAATAAATCTCCATCTTCATCCTGAATGGCAAATACTTCTTTTGGATCGCCATTGTGGAATACAATTCCAGAAATTTCGAACAGGTTGTGCGGCATATTGTATTTAACAGGCTTCGATAAATCGTAAGGAAAATCTGATTTTTCGGCACTAACGGTCGAAACTGCTGATGTTGAATCACTCTTTTTATCATCACGGTTACCGTTAACGCAGGATATACCCAAAAAGGCAACTGAAATGAGTAAACTGGAAGCGAGGAAAGTTTTATTGTATTTCATAAGGTAAAATTTAATTTCCATGGTCTGTGTCCTCACAGACCATCAATAAGTAAAATTATACGGTCTGTGGAGACACAGACCGCGGCGTTATTTATTTTTCAATAACGCATAAATATCATGCTGAGAAGAAACAAGAACCCCGCCACTTTTAACCGGAACGTTATTCATGTCGTCATCTATACACACTGCTTGTACATTATCGTGTTTCTGGATTTCGACAATATCTATAATCTCCTGTTTAATCTGCTCATTATAAACCGGAAAGCAAACCTCTATCCTCCGGTAGATATTCCTGTTCATCCAATCGGCCGAACCGAGGTAAACATCATTTTTGCCCAGGTTATGGAAGATAAAAACACGTCCGTGCTCTAAATACCGATCAACAATACGCGTAACCTTGATATTTTCGCTCATGCCTTCTACACCCGGAATTAACCTGCAAATGCTCCGCACAATCATTTCGATCTTTACCCCTGCCTGCGATGCTTCGTAAAGTTTATTGATCAACACTTTTTCTTCCAGGTTGTTCATCTTAATGGTAATACCCGATGTTTTACCCTGTTTGGCATGTGCAATCTCCCGATCAATCAAATCAAGAAAAACCTGCTGCAAATTAAACTGCGCCACCAATAAATGTTTAAAATTAATCAGGTCGGCACTACTTGGTTTAACCCTTTTGGCCAAAAAGATAAAAAGCAGCTCCACTTCGCGCAACATTTCCTTATTGGCCGTCATCAAAATATGATCGGTGTAAAAGGCAGCCGTACTTTCGTTAAAATTACCGGTGGCGAACAAACCCGAATAACGCATCCGGTCTCCGGTCTGACGTTTAACCAGGGCCACTTTAGCATGTACTTTTAATGCAGTAACACTATAAATAATATCAACGCCAACTTCTTTCATTTTTTTTGCCCACTTGATGTTATTGGCTTCATCAAATCGGGCTTTAAGTTCGACCAGAACCGTTACTTTTTTACCGTTTTTGGCTGCGCTGATTAAAGCATTTACAATTTTAGAATCGCTGGCTACGCGGTAAAGTGTAACGTAAATTTCCCTTACATCAGCATCAATGGCCGCTTCGTTAAAAAAACGCAGCACGCTATCGTAACTCTGATAAGGGGTATGTACAATGATATCGTTTTTGTAAATGGCCTCGGTTAACGATCCTTCAATCAGATCGGTATTGCAAAGCTTTGGCCAGTTTTGGTTGGAAAGCCTGGGCACATTTACCGGGAAGCCCATAAAATCTTTCAGGTTGTGGTACTGTCCACCTTCTATCCTATTGGCCTTTTTTAAATTAAAGAGTTTTTTAAGCAGCTCGAATACATTGGCTGGTATGCCTGGCTGATGCAGAAAACGCGTAGCTAAACCCGAATCGCGTTTGAGCAACTGTTTCTCCAGCTGTTCCGATAAACTCCCGGAATACTCATCCTTGAGGTCGATTTCGGCATCTCTTGTAATTTTGAAACTATAACATCCTGTAACTTCTCCTTCTGGAAATATGCGGTCTAAATGGTAACGCACAATATCATCCAGGAAAACAATAAAGGTTTCATCTCCTGCTTCTACCTTATAAAAACGTGGCAGCTGATTGGAAGGGATATTTAAAATAATAACTTCCGCATCCGCTTCTTTTTTTAGTGTGATTAAAAAATACAGCTCGTTGTTTGAAGGGAAAAAATTCGTCTTTTCATTAATGTATACCGGCTGTAAAAAAGCCATCACCTGACTTAAGAAATACCGCGTAACACTTTTCTGGATTTCTTCAGGAAATGGCTGCCCATACATTAAATTAATCTTATTTTCTTTCAGCTGAGGAATAATATCCGATTTCAGCACAACGCCATATCGTTGTTGTTGATCTGAAATGAGTTGATTGGCGGTATTTAGTAAATTGTCGTCAATCCTGATATCGTTATCTTCTTTGTTGCTTAACTTTTCCAAAGCCAATAACACGGGCATCCTCACCCGATAAAACTCATCAAGATTGGAAGAAAATATCGACAAAAACTTAATGCGTTCGAGCAAGGGAACGGTATTCCGCTCGGCTTCCATTAAAATGCGCTCGTTAAATTTTAACCAGCTTAAATCTCTGTTGAAAAAAGAGGTTTCTATAATCTGTTCCATTAAAGTTTACCGTAAGCTGCGTATGCAATTACAAATGCCAATACCGCTGCAATTAAGCCAAACATAAAAATGTTATAGGCCAGGCGGATCAATTTATATTTCCTGCCCAGAACCACACCTTGTGAGTATACATCGGTAATCAGGGTTCCGTATAAAAAATCTTTATCATTCATCACCTTAATCATACCATCGGTATAACTCGGCAAGCTCATTTTATAGAAGTTACCGAAAAACAGGAGGTTAACTTTTTTATTGTCCATGTCTTCCTGTGTAAATTCTCCTTTAGGGATAGATGGGCGGGTTGACAAAATAGAAACCACTACACAGGTTAAACTCACCATCAATAAAATAAAGGTGGGTATAATCAGGTTGCCATGATCTTCTAAACGCCTTAACAGCAAACTCACAATCAGTGAAAGCATAATTGAGTTTACGGTAATCAGGATATGCGCCTTATTATCGGCCATATCACTTAGGCGTTGATTATTTGCCGAAGTAATCCTGAACATGGTTTCGATCCCCTTATCCGGGCGGTCGTCTTTATCTTTTTTCTTCTTTTTCTCTTGTATAATTACAGGGGCAAAGTTTTTAGGCTCTTCGAGTTCTGTGCTGATTTCTTCCTGGGAGGTTAATTTGCTCTTCAGTTTTTCGACATTTTTCTGCTTCTGATCGCTCAGCAACAAATTGGCATAATCGGTATGGTAATGGTGCGATTCCATAAACTGGATATCTTTTTTGCGCCAATCCAATTTGCTGATGTCTTTTTTATAGATCAGTTCGTTTTCCTTATGCATCAGCTTCCCTTTTGCGCGGAAATCGGCCAAACCTAGATGGAAAAGATCGGCATCGCAAATGATTTTATCAATCTCATTTTTAGGGTGCTGTGGAATTTTGGTCGCCAATATTGCGCTCCGAACACTATCACGAACTTCCTGATTTACTTTGTGTTTGGTCAAGAATTCATCCGCCAGGTCGGCACCTTTTGCCTCATGGTTTAAGGCATCTTCAAAATAACCGGTATCGTGAAAATAAGCGGCTACGGTTACGGTGAAAAAATCCTGCTCGTTCAGCTGGTAATGATTGGCAATCTGCTGTGCCGCATTTACAACTTCCTGGGTATGCTCCAGATTATGATAAACCAACCGCGGATCGTTATGGGTATGGAAGTAATCGCTAACGTGCTTTTGTACATCTTCCTGCAATTGTTTATAGTTCATGTGTAAATCCGGGTTGTGATAATTTGTGATGATGAGGGAAATGCATTTTCTTAAAATCCTTTAAAGCTGAAAATTGTTTTGGTTTTTATGGTTATAAAATTACGCTATTTTTTTAAAAACAACGCTCATCTGCCTTTAACAATAATAATGCCTTATTTATTTTACAATGCGCTTTCCAATTTGTCATCCTGAGCCTAGTCGAAGGGTTTTTCCAACGGATATTTTTCACCCATGCCGTCATCCTCGCGCAGGCGGGGATCCTAATGCTATAGCAATACTGCAAGTAAAATACATCATGAAACAAATCCGATAGCTATCAGATCAGGAGGGTGAACTACGCTGATTGTATACGAATAAGCCTTAATTACCTTAACTTCTTAATGGTAAAACTTTCGCAGGCGGG
>NZ_JAVTSN010000087.1:0-10629 GCF_032678585.1 Pedobacter psychrodurus
AAATCTTAAAAGAAACCCTTCAGCAGAAATGTTGAAGGGTTTTCTTGGTTTATGGGCATTTTTTAGCCATTGAGCCGTTGGCATTTTCCACCATTAAGGGATTATTTGGGCGATGCTTTCTTAATGGCCTTAATCTCTTAATGGTAACAGGGGCTATAGCGCGTTATTAATAATCTTTACCATTTCTCCACCATTAAGGGATTAAGATAGTTTAGGGATTATTTCGACGAAACCTTCTTAATGGCCTTAATCACTTAATGGTAATAAGGGCTGCCTGGGTCTCTCTACCATTAAGGGGTTAAGAGAGTTAAGGGATTATTTGGGCGAAACCTTCTTAATGTCCTTAATCGCAATAGGGGCTATAGCGCGTTATTAGTAACCTTTATCATTTCTCCACCGTTAAGGGATTAAGATAGTTTAGGGATTATTTGGGCGAAACCTTCTTAATGGCGTTAATCTCTTAATGGTAACAGGGAATATAGGGCGTTATTAATAATCTTTACCATTTCTCCACCATTAAGGGATTAAGATAGTTAAGGGATTATTTGGGCGAAACCTTCTTAATGGCCTAATCACTTAATGGTAATAAGGGCTGCCTGGGTTTTTCTACCATTAAGGGGTTAAGAGAGTTAAGGGATTATTTGGGCGAAACCTTCTTAATGCCCTTAATCTCTTAATGGTAATAGGGGCTATAGCGCGTTATTAATAATCTTTACCATTTCTCTACCATTAAGGGGTTAAGAGAGTTAAGGGATTGTTAGGACGATGCTTTCTTAATGGCCTTAATCTCTTAATGGTAACAGGGGCTATAGCGCGTTATTAATAATCTTTACCATTTCTCCACCATTAAGGGATTAAGAGAGTTAAGGAACTTAAAGGATTATCAATTGGCATATCATAACCTCATGCAGCAGATTACACTGATTTACGCAAGGCCTTTCCATCGTCCATTTTACATTTGCCCTCTTCCATCACCCCAGTGCAGAACCCGATCTAAACGCTACAGCTTTGCGCTCCAAATAATCCAAAATTTAATCTTATTAAATATGCTTGCTACATTCGTTAACCTCTGCATTTAAGCATTTAATTGAATGTTAATAATTTAGGCTGCTTTTAAAACCGATTTGATGCTAAATATGTTAATATCACAAGGTTTGCCGTAATATTTGGTTATCTTTGTTGTTAACAATATATAAACAAAAGTAATGAGTTTTTTTGCAGATAAAAGAAGGGAAGTAATGGTGCATATAGAAAAGTATATGCTGGAGATGATGGATACCTATCTTAAACCAATTGATACTAACTGGCAACCGTCTGATTTTCTCCCTGATTCTACTAGTGATTCATTTTATCAAGATATTAGAATATTAAGGGATAACGCAAAGGACCTTTCTTACGATCTTGTGGCTGTATTGATCGGTGATACCATTACAGAAGAGGCTTTGCCTACTTACGAATCGTGGCTGGCGATGGTACAGGGGCCAAGTATGAAGGAAGATGGCGGCTGGATGAAGTGGAACAGACATTGGACTGCAGAGGAAAACCGTCATGGTGACTTGCTAAATAAATATTTGTACCTATCTGGCCGTGTTGACATGCGCCAAATGGAGATTTCTACTCAATATCTTATTGCTGATGGTTTCGATATTGGTACCGGTCACGATCCTTACCGTAACTTTATTTACACTTCTTTTCAGGAGATGGCAACCAATATTTCGCACAGAAGGGTTGCTTCTTTAGCCAAAAAAGATGGCGATACTTTATTGTCTAAAATGTGTGGTGTGATTGCTTCTGATGAGGCCAGACACGCAAAAGCATACAAGGATTTCATGAACCGTATTTTTGAGGTGGATCCTAACGAAGCGATGCTGGCTTTTGAAGATATGATGCGCCAGAAAATAGTAATGCCAGCACATTTTTTACGTGAAGTAGGTTTAAAGATCGGTCAAACATTTGGCCACTTTACTGATGCCGCACAACGTTTAGGTGTTTACACTGCGATTGATTATGTTGAAATTATGCAACAGTTAATTGTGGACTGGAAAATTGAAGGGATGCGCGATTTAAATGAAGCTGGTGAAAAAGCCCGCGATTATATTATGGCCTTACCTTCGCGTTTATTACGTGTGGCAGAAAGAATGAAAAACCCAACCATTGATTATAAATTTAGCTGGATTGCTGGATAACAGCAATTTTAATATATATGAACGCCTCCCGATGTAAAATCGGGAGGCTTTTTTTGTAAGCTGTAATTCCTTCATACTGAACTTGTTTCAGTATTTATCATGCTAAAATGTTCTTATCTCAATAAAAAACCTGATCCTGTTTAGCGAGGTTAAACCCATTCTTCAACATCTGTTTTTGCATAATCGGATCCCAAAGTAGAGGATTCGTATGATTGAAATGTATAAAAAAGACTTTATTTTTAATGTTACGATCCTCTTTGCTGAATAATGTTTCTGTTTCGGTGACCAATGGATGTGGCACCTCTGAAATAGGCCTGTTGCCCAGCTCTGCATTGCTGTAAAATGTAGCATCTAACATGGCGATATCTACTTTTTTTACTTCATCGATAATGCTTTTATCCCATTTGCTCCATTTATCGATATCTGGAATGAATAGGTACTTTTTCGTTGGTGTTTCGATCTTAAAACCAGCTGTTTCTGAATACTCGTCGCGATGGGGTACCGTAAAAGCTGTAATCTTATTTTCAGCTACATCAATGGGATCGTTTGCTTTAAGTTCGAGAAGGTTTATATTCTGCAGGGTAACCAGTTGGCTCCAAGGCCCATTTTGTGTTAGAAAAGCTTTGAATTTAGGAAGAACATACACTTTTAAATTGTGGGTAGCCATTACTTCCCTACCAAATTCCATCAAACCGGTATAATGACCGATGTGGGCGTGGGTAATAAATAAACCTTCTGGTAAATATGGATAGGCTTCATGTGTTTTTGTTCTAAAATCCTGAAGTTGCGCCTTAATATCGGGAGTAGCTTCAAAAAGCCACCATTTTTTTGTTTTTGGATCAACTAATGCAAGCGAAACGACACTTCTCCTTAATTTTTCATCTTTCCAGGCCATTTTACAGCAGGTTTTCTGACAGCCCATGTGTGGGTAGCCACCATCCTGAGCAACTCCCAAAACCATGATATAGGACGATTCAGGTATTTTTTGTGCCCAGGTATTGACCGAAAAAGCGATGATAAAAAATAATAATATTGCTCTCATTTACATGTTTCTCCTGTATTGACCACCCACTTCGTAAAGTGCTTTACTGATCTGACCTAATGAACAAATTTTGCATACTTCCATCAACTGGTCAAAAATATTATCACCCGCAATGGCCGATTTTTGGAGTTGCTTTAGGAGATCAGCTGAACGGTCTGCGTTACGGTCCTGAAATTTTTGCAAGGCCGAAATCTGGTATTGTTTTTCCTCTTCTGTTGCGCGGATTACTTCTCCGGGAACAATAGTAGGTGATCCATTTTTATTTAAAAATGTATTCACACCCACAATAGGATATTCACCTGTGTGTTTCAGCGTTTCGTAATACAAACTTTCTTCCTGGATTTTCCCGCGCTGATACATCGTTTCCATCGCACCTAAAACACCACCACGATCGTTGATGCGTTTAAATTCGGCAAGAACAGCATCTTCTACCAAATCGGTTAATTCTTCGATGATAAAAGCACCCTGTAAGGGATTTTCATTTTTGGCCAGGCCTAATTCTCTGTTAATGATCAACTGAATGGCCATAGCTCTCCTTACCGATTCTTCGGTAGGTGTGGTAATGGCTTCATCGTAAGCATTGGTGTGCAAGGAATTGCAGTTGTCGTATATCGCATAAAGTGCCTGTAAAGTGGTGCGGATATCATTAAAATCAATTTCCTGGGCATGTAGTGAACGACCAGAAGTTTGAATGTGGTATTTAAGCTTCTGTGAGCGATCATTTCCCTTATACTTATTCTTGATGGCTTTGGCCCAGATTCTTCTCGCTACGCGGCCAATAACTGCATATTCTGGGTCGATTCCGTTGGAAAAGAAGAATGATAAGTTAGGTGCAAAATCGTCTATATGCATGCCTCTGCTTAAATAATATTCTACAAAGGTAAATCCATTGCTTAGGGTAAAGGCCAATTGAGAAATGGGATTGGCACCAGCCTCAGCAATGTGATAACCTGAAATGGATACGGAATAGAAATTCCTGACCTTTTCGTCGATAAAATATTTCTGAATATCGCCCATCATCCGTAGGGCAAATTCGGTTGAGAAAATGCAGGTGTTTTGTGCCTGATCTTCCTTTAAAATATCAGCCTGAACCGTTCCGCGAACGGAGCTGATGGCTTTGGCCCTGATCTGTGCATATACATCAGCTGGTAAAACCTGATCTCCGGTAACACCGAGAAGCATTAAACCTAAACCGTCATTTCCTTCCGGTAATGTGCCACTATAACTTGGCCGAGGAATATTTTTAGCTTTGTAGATCGAATCAATTTTAGCCTCAACCTCTTCGGTTAAACCATTTTCTATGATGTATTTTTCACACTGTTGGTCGATTGCCGCATTCATGAAGAAGCCCAATAACATTGGCGCTGGTCCATTGATGGTCATGGATACAGAAGTTGAAGGCGCACAAAGATCAAAACCGGAATAGAGTTTTTTTGCATCATCCAAAGTGGCAATGCTTACTCCCGAGTTTCCGATTTTTCCATAAATATCTGGCCGGATGTGCGGATCTTCCCCATAGAGGGTAACCGAATCGAAAGCGGTAGATAAGCGGTGCGCCGGCTGGCCTAAGGAAACATAGTGAAAACGTTTATTGGTTCTTTCAGGCCCACCCTCTCCGGCAAACATCCTTGTCGGATCCTCGCCTTCTCTTTTTAACGGGAATACACCTGCTGCATAAGGGAATTCGCCCGGAAGGTTTTCGGTTAACAGCCACCTTAAAATATCACCCCAATCTTCATATCTCGGCAAGGAGACTTTGGGGATATTGAGTTTGGAAAGCGATTCGTAAAATAAAGGTTGTTTTATTTCTTTATCGCGGACTTTGTAAATGAAGAACTCTTCTTTATAGGCCCTTTTGGTATCAGGCCATTGGCGTAATAGGCGTCTGCATTCGCCATCTAATTGTTCTTCGAAGAAATTGTAAGTTGTATTTAAGCTCTTTGACATCCCGTCCTGCGGACACCCCTCTGGAAGAGGGGAATTATTATCATCTAATAGATCAATTACTCCTTTGAGTTGGTACATTTTCCGGGCAATCGTAGCTTGTTTATCTACCCACTCATTATACATCTGACTTGCTTCTGCGATTTCTGCCAAATAACGGATGCGATCGGGTGGGATGATATAGATTTTTTCAGACTGATCGGAAGTCAGTTCCATTTTGGCCTTAAAATCAGTTCCGGTTTTTAATTTAACTTGTTCCATTAAAGCCACAAAGAGGTTATTCATGCCCGGATCGTTAAATTGGGAGGCCATGGTGCCATAAACAGGTATTTCATCGTCCTTGGCGTCGAAAATGTTATGGTTACGCTTGTATTGTTTACGCACATCACGCAAGGCATCTAAGGCACCTCTTTTGTCGAATTTGTTGATGGCTACCAGATCAGCAAAATCCAACATGTCGATTTTCTCCAATTGCGTGGCCGCACCAAACTCGGGTGTCATTACATAAAGGGAAACATCGCAGTGTTCAGTAATTTCGGTATCCGATTGACCAATACCCGAGGTTTCTACAATAATTAAATCGTATCCTGCTGCTTTGCAGATATCGATACTTTCTTGTACATTCTTGGATAAAGCAAGGTTTGCCTGCCTGGTTGCTAAAGAACGCATATAAACCCTGGGATTGTTAATGGCGTTCATTCGGATACGGTCGCCAAGTAAAGCCCCGCCTGTTTTACGTTTGGAAGGATCGACAGAGATAATAGCTAAAGTTTTATCTTTCACTTCTACCAGAAAACGGCGTACGAGTTCATCAACTAAAGAGGATTTACCAGCTCCGCCAGTTCCTGTAATCCCTAAAATAGGGGCAGTATTATTCTTTGAAAGTTTTTTTAATTCATCTACAAATTTCTGGGCACCTTCGGGATCATTTTCTGCGACTGTAATGGCTCCGGCAATGGCTTTGATATCTTTTGTAGGAATGGTTTTGAGCTCGTTGGTGATATTGGCTTTGGTGATAAAATCGGTTTGGATCAGCATATCATTGATCATGCCCTGTAGACCCATTTTACGTCCATTATCCGGCGAGTAGATTTTAGAAATCCCATAAGCCTGTAGTTCTTCAATTTCTGATGGCAAAATTACGCCACCGCCACCCGCAAATATTTTAATATGGCCTGATCCTCTTTCTTGCAGGAGATCGTACATATATTTAAAGTATTCGATATGCCCGCCCTGATAAGAAGTCATTGCGATGCCCTGAACATCTTCCTGTATGGCACAGTTTACCACTTCATCAACCGATCTGTTGTGGCCAAGGTGGATCACTTCGGCCCCTGAAGATTGAAGGATACGGCGCATAATGTTAATCGTAGCGTCGTGCCCGTCGAAAAGGGAAGCAGCGGTTACAAAACGGATTTTATTTTTAGGCTTATAGATTTCTACTTGTTGCATACTATGGGATTTAAAGGATCGGTATGCTCTGGTTACCGGTCCCTGTTTCCAAAAATATTTGGTATGCAAATGTACTAAAATATGAAGCTTAAAGCACGAATACCCTATACCGTTATGGCTTTTGGTTCAGTTATAAATCCTGTCCGAATTGCAGCAAATAGCCATTGTTGTCGTAAATGGCAAACTCCCTCATGCCATATTCAAAATCTTCGGGCGGATAACAGATTTCGCACTGATTTTTTAAACTTTCCCAAAGTGCTGTTACCTCGTTTGTTTTAATGTAAAGTGAACCACTCATGATCGGTTTAGAAATGTTGCGGTGTGCGTTAGGTGTTGAAAACATGATTTCTATACCATCTTTTTGGAGCGTTAACCAGCTCAGGTCATCGAATTTTGCTAAACAGGTGAAGTTTAAAACTTCTGTATAAAATTTTAGCGTTGCTGGCATATCCTGCGATTCGAGCATGGGTGTAAGTTTGGTGGCGGTATATGTTGACATGATCTAAAATAGGGAAAATAGGAAATTTTCGCAATTTATCGTCATTTCGAGGGATAATTTATTGTATAAAGATTAATATGGACGACTGAGGAATTTAACGCAAATGACTCTCCTCAAATTGTCGTCATTGCGAGGCACGAAGCAATCTCAAAGCGCTCGTTAGTAGCGATAGTTGTAGGATTGCTTCGTCGTTCCTCCTCGCAATGACGATGCTTTTTAAGGACCTATCAACTCCGTTAAAACAAAAAAAACTATGCTGGAAAGCATAGTTTTTTAGAATTATTTGTTTGTAATCTCTGTAATCGGTTCTCCGACGGTTCCATTCGGGGTTTGGATATGAAGCAATGCGGCCAATGTTGGTGCAATGTCGGTCATATAATGCATTTTGTTTGTTGCTCCCGGTTTGATTCCCCAGCCCATAAAAACCAATGGAATGTGCGAATCGTAAGGGTTCCAGTTTCCATGTGTGGTACCTGTACTGCCACCATTAAACCAGTTTGGTTGTAAAACATAATAAATATCGCCGCTTCTACGGGCATTGTATCCATTGGTGATCATTTTTTTCTGGATTTCCTGAAGGGTAGACTGTGAGATTTTGGCAATATCAACTGCATTTTGGAAGCCATCTAATCTTTTCAAGAATTCAACAGATGCTGATTTAATCACATCGAAACTTACATCACCTTTGTCGGTTTTATCATGATCGAAGATGATTTGATTATTCATTGATTTTAGAACAACATTGTTGACTTTGAATTTTTCGTTTAAATATGTATTTAACTTGTTTGCAATATCTCTGTCGCTCACCACACCTGAAGGTAATTTGTTCTCCTGCATAAAACCTGGTACATGTGCTGCGCCGTGATCGGCTGTTAAAAATACGGTATAGTTTCCTTTACCTACTTTTTTATCCAGATAGTTGAAAAATTCTTCAAAATCTTTGTCTAAACGTAGGTAAGTATCTTCAGCTTCTACTGAATTTGGGCCATAAGCGTGACCAACATAATCGGTAGATGAGCAGCTTACCGCTAAGAAATCGGTGATGTTATCCTGTCCTAAATCTTCTGAAAGGATCGCCAGTTTAGCAAGATCTAAAGTGATCGTATTGCCGTAAGGCGTGCTTCTGATGGTATCAAAGTTTTTATCAATGTTTTGCGTAAGCTGATGCGGGAATGTGCTCGATTTCCCTTCATATGCTTTCTCATCTGCTGTACTATTTACATAGCTATTCATTGGATACAAAGTTTCCCAGTTTTTTGCATAAAACTTGTTCGCTAATTTTAGCTTATTGTAATCCGCAATCCAGCTTGGTACTTCTTTCATGTAATAGGTACTGGTAATCCAGTTTCCGGTGCTGCCCTGGTACCAATATGCTGCATTTGCGGCATGACCTGCAGGAAGGATCGAACCTCTGTCTTTTAATGAAATACCGATTACTTTACCTCTAAAGTTTGTCGCTAACCTTAACTCGTCGGTAATGGTAGTTGTTAACATATTTTTTGGCGACATGTTTCCTTCAGATGACGGCGTACTGCCAACCGTAGATACAGAAGAATCTTCAGTACAGTATACATTTTTTTTAGTTTCAGGATCGTACCAATCGTTGCCAATGATACCATGAACCGCAGGAACTGAACCAGTGTAGATACAGGTATGGCCACAAGCGGTGTAAGTTGGGGTATAAGGTATAAATGTATTTTCTACAGAAAAACCCTCGTTAATCAATCTTTTGAAACCACCATTGGTATAGCGGTTGTAGTAGCGGTATAGGTAATCCCAGCGCATTTGATCAACCACCAGGCCCACCACCAATTTAGGTCGGGCAACTTCAGCAGGAAATGCTTTTGGTTGTGCTGTGGATGTTTTTTTTGTTTGGGCTGAGGAGAGCGAGATCGATAAAATAGAAATGGAAAAGATTAGACAGGATATTTTCTTCATTATGTTTTAGTTAAAGGGCTAAAGTAATAAATTTAGGTAAAGCTACTTTGAAGTTTGTGTAAAGATTTTATATCGCTTCGGCTACCACAAAGGTGCTTCCGCCAATAAAAACCAGATCATTTGGATCGGCCGATTGGATGGCATGGTGTTTTGCTTCGGCAACAGAGGGATAACTGTTCCCTTTTAAATTGAATGTAGCTGCTTGTTCTTGTAGTTTGTCTGCAGCCAAACCGCGTTCTAAATCTGGTTTGCAGAAATAGTAGACCGCATTTTTAGGCATTAGGGATAAAACTTTAGAAATGTCTTTGTCGTTAACCATACCGAAAACAATGTGTAGGTTTTGATAAGGGGTTTGATTGATGTTTTTAATCACCTCGCTAATCCCGGCCTCGTTATGCCCGGTATCGCAGATCACCAATGGATTTTTGCCCAGAGTTTGCCACCTACCTTGCAAACCTGTTTGTTTTTTAACCTGACTTAATCCCTTGTATATTGCCTCCTGATCGGTTTTAATATCCGTTTTCTCGTTAAGTACAGCAAGTGTTTCTAAAACCGTTAAAATGTTTTTGTGTTGATAAACACCGGTAAGATCGCTTTGCATGTTTTTGTATTTGATTTTACCGTTCTGATAAACAGATAAGGATAGTTTTGTGTTCCTGATTTTAAAATCCTGTGCCTTTAAGACTGCATCAGCGAAAATAATTGGAGCGTGCTCTTCTTTTGCTTTATTGATGAAAACCGGAGCAGATTGCGTTTGTGTTTCACCGATCACTACAGGGATATTCTTTTTGATGATTCCTGCCTTTTCGCCAGCAATTTCGGCGAGTGTATTGCCCAGCATGTTCATGTGATCGAGGCTAATATTCGTAATGACCGAAATTTGCGGGGTGATGATGTTGGTAGAATCTAACCTTCCGCCTAAACCTACTTCGATTACGGCAACGTCTACCTGATGTTTTGCGAAATGATCGAATGCCATGGCAACGGTTACCTCGAAGAATGATGGTTCTGTTTTTATGATCAGTTGCTGTTGTTCTTTTACGAACGACACCACTTCGGTTTTGCCCATCATTTTTCCGTTAATGCGTATGCGCTCGCGGAAATCTTTTAAATGCGGAGAAGTATACAGTCCCGTTTTGTAACCCTGCGCTTGCAATACAGCAGCGAGCATGTGTGAGGTTGATCCTTTACCATTTGTACCGGCCACATGGATGCTTTTAAATTTATCCTGTGGATTGTTCAACGCTTCGCAAAGGATGATGGTATTGGTTAAATCTTTTTTGAACGCAGATGCGCCAACGCGGGTAAACATTGGGAGTTTACTGTATAAAAAATCAAGCGTTTGTTGGTAGTTCATAATATGCCTCAAATATAAGTTGACTGGAGTTATTATGGAACGAAAGGAGAAGATTTCTTCAGAAGTTTTAAAGGGTCTTGCGTGGGGATACTTCTTGTGGGGATGATGTGTAGTCAGATGTTACCATCTGACCGATATGTAGTTCATAACTGGTAGTTTATTTTATGTGTGCAGTCAGATGTTACTATCTGACTTGTATATTGGTTACTAT
>NZ_JAVTSN010000088.1:0-10208 GCF_032678585.1 Pedobacter psychrodurus
TCTAAGAGATAAAAAGGAAAGAGGTAGTATCTATCGGTCAATATACTTCATGAGTTATTTAGCCATCGGTCTACTCTCAATCCTTTTCACTTTATGTTTACTAAATTAAACATTGTAAACATAGGAGCTATCGGATTTATTTCAGCATCTATCTTGCAAGGTAGACCCTGAAATAAATTTACTCCGTAGCTTTCGTAAACTCAGGTCAGGGTGACGACTAGTGATTAATAAAATAAATTAATAAACAGGCACCTTAAGCGTACTTCCTACAAAATTTTCAATAGCAGTATTTACAGTTGATAGATCTTTCGAAGTAATATAAGATCCCATCACGTGGTTCCCTGCATTGGGTACGGCCTGTTTTCTTTTTAGCGCATTCGGTGTGCCCAGTTCATCAAACATTTTCAGCATGGCATCTACACGCACGACGGGATCCTGCTCGAGTTCATTTTTGTAATAATAGAGCAGCAATACAGGCTGTTTTACTTTTTGGAAAGTAGATTTTACCATACTGCTTTCGATAAATTCTTCCAGCTCTACCAACGATTCGAGGCGGTAATTGGTATACCAGTATTTTTTGTATTCGTCTGTTCGGTCGTCTACTTTACGTTCATCGCCCCCAACCACTTTTCTGGCGATCTGTAATCCCCATGGGTTATTCAAAAGCCAGGCGTTTTTATCATTAATGGCCACATTTGGCGACAATAAGATCAAACTATTAATTTCCGGATAGGTTGCCGCCAGTTTTAAAGCCACGGTGCCACCAGTTGAAGTGCCTACTAAGATCACTTTTTTGCCCAATTTTTTACCGATGGCATAAGCTTGTTTACTGGTTTCCCAAAGGCGGTCGGCGGTAAAAAATTGCATGGGCGCGAGGGTATCGATGCCATGATCGGCCAAACGTGCTAAATATAAATTTGCATTTAATTCTTTTGCTAAGTTAAGGTAAACCGGGTTGCCTTCTGTTTTTGACGCCGAAAAGCCATGTAGATAAACAATGGCATACTCGGTTTGTTGATGTGTGGAATCCGCCCATATGATTTCGGCTTCATTGCCTGGTTTTATTTTGTGCATCGATTCGATACTGGCCACATAATGCTCTAAATCTTCGAGATCAGGAACCTGAGTGAGTTCGGTATTGTAAATTGGTTTTTTTGGTTTCGGCCCCAATAAGTAAGCAGCAACAATTAATGCCGAAAGGCCGATAATTACTTTGTAGCGTTTTTTCATGGATCACTTATTGTTTTTTAACGGTGATGAAGCAATTATGAGCTTTCTAAGCATCATAATGTTTCATTTTCGGTCCAGCTAATATTGGTTTAAATGTAAAATTTGAAATTAAATAAAGCTAATTTTTTTGAGGAATTAATTGTACGCTTTGAGGGGCATTTGCCTGCACCAGCCCATCATGTTAAACCTGATAGCGCCAAATAGCCCACAGCCCGAAGCATGAGGGCGAGGACTATGGGCAATAGCAGGACTAAAGATGTTGAGGATTACTGCTGTTGTTTTTCAAATCCTTAATAATAAGATTGCACATTACCTTTTTATGGGAAATTAGCTTAAGTTTGCAATCAAAATTTTTCGACTTAATGCCGGGAATCGAACAGATAAAAACACCTATAGCTGCTGATATTAAAGCGTTTGAAAAAACCTTTAAAGAATCTATGCATAGCGACGCACCGTTGCTGGATAGGATTACCCATTATATTGTAAAGCAAAAAGGCAAGCAAATGCGACCGATGTTCGTGTTTTTTGCGGCTAAACTATGCGGTGGAATTACAGAATCAACCCATCGCGGGGCTGCTTTGGTAGAGCTTCTACATACGGCTACTTTGGTGCACGATGATGTGGTAGACAATGCTTACGAGCGCCGGGGTTTTTTCTCTATCAATGCTTTATGGAAAAATAAAATTGCCGTATTAGTTGGCGATTACCTTTTAGCGAAGGGATTGTTGCTTTCGGTAAACAATAACGAACACCGTTTGTTACAGATTGTATCGGAAGCGGTTAAACAGATGAGTGAGGGCGAATTGTTGCAGGTAGAAAAGGTGCGTAGAATGGATATTTCGGAGGATCTGTACTTTGATGTGATCCGTCAGAAAACAGCTTCTTTAATTGCCTCTTGTTGTGCTGCGGGTGCTGCTTCGGCAGGCGCTGATGATGAAACCATAGAAAAAATGCGATTATTTGGCGAAAAGGTAGGAATTGCCTTTCAGATTAAAGACGATACCTTCGATTTTGGAACTGATGATGTGGGCAAACCTTTAGGCATTGATATTAAAGAAAAGAAAGTAACGCTACCATTAATTTATGCACTAAATAAGGCCGAAAAACCTGAACGTAAAAGGATTATTAATCTGGTGAAAAACCATCAGGACGATCCAGTTAAAATTCAGCAGATTATTGATTTTGTAAATGCGCAGGAGGGTGTGTATTATGCCAACCAGAAAATGTTGGAATACCAGAAAGAAGCATTTGATATTTTGCACAGTTTTGAAGCAGGCGAAGCACGCACTGGTTTAGAACAACTTGTACTGTATACCACTGAACGTAAAAAATAATGAGTAACGAATTACTTTTTAGCCTGGGTTTCCTTCTTTTTATTGTGCTGATTCTGGCTTTAGATTTAGGTCTTTTTAGCCGGAAAGAGCATATCGTAAGCTTGAAACAGGCTGGGGTAATGAGTTTGATCATGGTGGCTTTGGCCATCGGCTTCTACTTTCTGTTGTTAACAGAAGGTCATCAGCTGCACGGAATAAAGGATTTTGGCCATCTACAGGAAATTGTAACCAAACACCAGCACCATATAAAACTAATTCCCGGTGATTTTGAGGGGAGTTTGGCGGTATATAAACAAAACCTGGGTTTAGAGTTTTTAACCGGTTATGTAATCGAATATGCTCTATCGGTAGATAATATCTTCGTTATTGTGCTTATTTTTTCTGCATTTGCCGTTGAAGAGAAATATTATCACCGTGTATTGTTCTGGGGGATTTTGGGCGCAATAATTATGCGTTTCATCTTCATTTTTGTTGGTGCGGCACTGATTACCAAATTTGCATGGATACTTTATATCTTCGGTGCTTTCCTTGTTTTTACAGGGGTGAAAATGTTTTTCAGCAAGGAAGAAGACGATAAGATCGATCCTGAAAACCATCCCGTAGTAAAATGGGCTTCGAAAATATTCTCTATTCATCCAAAGTACGAGGGTAAAAACTTCTTTGTTAAAATAGACCATAAAACATTGGTTACGCCCTTATTCCTGGTGTTACTCATTGTAGAGTTTACCGATCTGTTATTTGCCGTAGATTCTATCCCGGCCATTTTCGCGGTAACAAAAGATCCTTATATCGTATTCTTCTCTAACATATTTGCCATCATGGGTTTACGTTCCATGTTCTTCCTGTTGGTGAATATAATTCATAAATTCCATTATCTAAAAACTGGATTGGCAGTTTTACTGGCTTTTATCGGTGTAAAAATGTTGGGGCACACCTATCTCGAGAAATGGGGTTTCACCACCGAACATTCATTGATTGTGATTCTAAGTATTTTGGTAATCAGTATTGTGGCTTCATTGGTTTTTCCGAAGAAAAAGTTTCATGTAAAATCTTAGTTTATGTTTTGTCATTCTGAGGGATAATTTATTGTATAAAAGTCAATAGGAATGGACAGATGGATAAAGAAGCTGAATGGTCTCGAAGTTTCGTCATTTCGACCGCAGTGGAGAAATCTTTTAAATCTGATTTCAATAACTTGGTACAAAGATCTCTCCACTTCGCGTTGCTCCGGTCGACATGACGGCCAGTCTATTGGAATCTGTTAATGCTAGCACAGCGAAGAATCTCTTGCTACTACAGGAAGGCGTTTCATAGGTTGCAGATGCTTCGTGCCTCAGCATGACAGCATATTTAGGGTTGGTACGAGAAAGAAATGTTCGCGCCAAAGCAAAATAAGCGTTACAGCTAGCAATAGCTGGCTAAAATTTGTACTTTCAGCAACTAAACTACTATTCTTAATGAAATACCTCTTCTCTACAGCGCTTTTATGTACCGCTTTAATGGCTAATGCACAAGATAAATTCGGTGATGTTTTTACCAAAATCAATACCGATGTGCAACAAAACTCAAAAGCCTATCAAACGCTTAAATATGAAACCGAAACCATTGGTCATCGTTTAACCGGCTCAGCAAATGGAGCAAAAGCTGAACAATATGCATACGATCTGTTAAAATCTTATGGTTGTGAGGTTAAGTTTCAGCCTTTTGAGGTAGAAAGCTGGGCAAGGAAAAGCATTAGTGTAGAAATTGGTGCTGATAAAAACAGTCTGACAAAAATGAAAGCAGTTACGCTGGCGCATTCGCCGGTAAGTGCTGATGTTACTGGTGAAATTGTAGATGCCGGAAATGGATTGGAAGCAGATTATCAGGCCAATCCTGACAAGTTTAAAGGCAAAATTGCTTTGATTTACCTGGGGGTATTGCCAGGCTCCCCGGCAGGAACCAAATCCTTGCACCGCTCAGAAAAGACTGCCATTGCAACAAAATATGGTGCAATTGGGGTAATCATTATCAACACGGTAAAAGATGGGGTGCTTTTAACCGGAACCGCTTCGGTAACGGGTAAATTGATTCCTATTCCGGCGGTTTGTATTGGTTTGGAAGATGGTATGGCACTGAAAGCAAAGGTTAAGTTACAAACACAGACCGTGCATATCGCCATGACCAATTTCTCAGGTTTGATTAAAGCGCGTAACGTAGTAGCCATTTTTAAAGGAACGGAACTGCCCAAAGATAAAATTGTAGTAGGTGGGCATTTGGATAGCTGGGATTTAGCAACAGGTGCAATCGACAATGGCATTGGTTCTTTCGCCATTATGGATATGGCACGTACCTTTAAAAAACTGAACTTAAAAACCAAACGTACGGTAGAATTTGTGTTGTTTATGGGTGAGGAGCAAGGTTTGTTGGGTTCTAAGGCTTATATCGATCAGGCCAAAAAAGACAAAACCTTAAACCAGGTGAAGTTTATGCTGAACTACGACATGACCAACGATCCAAAAGGTTTTTCTACCTCACGATCAGAAATGAAAGATCTGTTTACCACCTGGGGAAGCGATATTGTAAAAATTGATACGGGTTTTAAAAACCTGTTTAATGCTGGTGCGGGTTTACACAGCGATCATCAACCGTTTATGTTAGAAGGTATTCCTACAGGTGGCGGTTTTGGTGGTAAATTACCCAATAATTCTGGTCCGTTTTATCACTCAGATGGAGATAGCTTTAAACTGGTTGACGAGCAAGAGCTTAAAAATACAGTGCGTTATAGCGCTATGTTAACTTACGCGTTGGCCAATACACCGAAAATTCCGGTAGGTGTTCAGGGTGAGGAAGAATTAAGGGTTTTCTTAGAATCTCAGAACCTGAAAGAGCCATTAACTATTGCTGGTGAGTGGAGATGGAAGTAGCCGTTGGGTTGATTACACTGATGTTAACTGTGGATTGATTACACCGATTTTATTGTCTTTTTCCTTACAGGTTGATTACAGAGATTTCTATGTCTTAATTATACTAGATTAATTCTTCATTTCCGTAGCGGAGAACGCGAAGGCACTACATAGCAAAATCTTTGAATTGATTTGAAGGACATTCCTAATAGATTTCTCGACTTCAATGCGCTCCGTTCGAAATGACGACTTTTTGCTGCTAAAGCAACCAATAAAAAACTTTGTAGGCGATCAATTTCTGGTCTAATGTTGTTGCTTTATGGAGTAGATTGATATCGGCATTTCTTAACGATTGCACGGGTTTTCTTTTTGGGTTTTCTTCCTGGAAGCCGCTTATTTTGCTTTGCCCTTCTTTGATGTCTAATGGAGACAAAACAAAATTCAACGTATCATCATTTGCAATTCTGCTAAGCATAATTGCCCTTTTATTGATTTGCCTGATTTTAACATTGTCATGTACAGGAATAGCTGTCCCGTTTTTATAAAAAATACCTATGGTTTCTATTGTTTTATAATCAGTATTCCTTAATACATTTACGGTATATGCTGTATCAGGAAGCTGATCTTTAAACTTTTTCTTTGCAGCAATTATTTTTTCCTTATTGACTGGAACATCATCTAAATAGAAATCAGCCAGCTCAATTTTGTTGTAATTTCTTGCTGTTTTAAACATCCTACCAACAATATCAATTGGAGTATTGCCTTCATCAGTAATAAATAAAAAATAACTGATCAAAACAGTTATTGTTATGCCGATGAATTGAAAATATTTTGTTTTAATCCTTTTTCTTGTCAGTATGTAATGGGTGAACGTGAATAAGAATGAGATAACACCAATAATTGGGATTGTTAATAATGTCCCTAAACTTGCACCCTCACCAGCCATTGGGAAACTATTAAAGAGGATAATGTTGAATACGAGTGCGACTGCTGGATAAATTAGCGCTTTCATTTAATTATTTTGTATACTAATATAGGCTTTAAATGGATACAGCTTTGAATGCGTGTAATACGCCAAGTTTGAACCACACTTAAATGTTACACACCTGTATTTAGGCTATAATAAACCGCATGTTGAAGGTTAATTCGATGTTAACCGTTGATTATATTTATTCCCTGAAGTGTTAAACTTAAACTTAGTTTTTGACTATGTACTTGTTAATCATATATTTGTTTTAGTACCAAACAAAAAATCTGAGTAAAAATGAACAGAAAACGGAATAAAACGACCGTAATTTTTGTAAATAAAAATCAAAGTTCAAACAAGCCCATTCAAGTTCCGACAGCTTATATCGTACATTGGAAAAAGTATATTTTAGGCATTTTAGGATTGTTCTTCATTCTTGTAGCGAGTATATTTTATTTGATCCGCAGTAATTCTAGTGTAGAATTGGCCAAGAGTAAACTCGAACTGGCACTTTTAAAAAGTAAAGATAAACTTGCCATTATCGATACTTCCTCCCTTAAAAAACACTATCAATCGATCGATAAAAAACTGCTCACGATTAATAAATATCTGAAAGCAAGAGGGCTAAAGCCAATTTTGACAGGTAATGAAGGCGGTGAGCAAAGTGATGAGATTTTATCGGCTGAGGAGATCGGCGAATTTTACGACAACTACCTGAGTAAAATTACATACAATGTAGCCTATACCCCAATGGGTTACCCGCATCTGGGTTCCATAACATCTGGTTATGGCCATCGCGAAAATCCTTTTAGCGGCGAAAATGTAGAAACTCACAAAGGGCTCGATATCAGGGCCAGTTATGGCGATCTTGTTAAATCAACGGCAAATGGAAAAGTGATTTTTGCAGGCAGACGTGGTGGTTATGGCAATTGCATCGTAATTAAACACGGTAACGGCTTTGAAACGTACTATGGCCACCTCTCTAAAATTTTGGTAAATGTTGATGAGGAGGTTATTGCTGGTAATAACATTGGTAAAGTGGGCTCAACCGGACGATCAACTGGTCCACATTTACATTACGAAGTACATAAAAATGGTAAAGTTATTAATCCAAGATCCTTTTTAACCTTATAAGCACATGTTCAAGAAAAACAACGTAATTAAAGACTTAAACCAACAGGAAATTTCTACCATTATTGGTCTCGGATTTACGATAACAGGCGAGCTAAAAGGAAAAGCAGTAGTCAGGATCGATGGTACTGTAATCGGAAACGTAAATGTGGAAGGCGGTGTTGTTTTAGGTGAAAAAGGAATGATTAAGGGTGATATCCAAACCGCTTCGGCCATTATTTACGGAACCGTAAATGGTAATGTGAAAAGCCAGAACCTGGAAATAAAAAAGACGGGTAAAGTGAATGGCGACATTAAAACAGAAGCCATTGAAATTGAGATGGGCGCGCAGTATAATGGTAAACTGGAAATGCACCAATCAGGAAAAACGGAAGATAAAGTAGCGGTAAAAGTTTAAGGCTCATTTAATGGTTGGTGTCTCACTAACCAACGTAATTTAATATCAGCATTATCCGCTTATATAACTTTCCAGTTGTGAAATGGTCTGCTTTTGATCCGCAATAATAAACTTAACCACATCACCGATCGAAACCATTCCTTTTACTTCCCCGTTTTCTACAACCGGTAAATGGCGGATGTGTTTATCAGTCATCAGCTCCATGCAATAATCGATGCTATCACTTAAATTAATGGTGATGGGCTGTGCGGTCATGGCTTCTTTAATCAGTGTATCTTTTGATGATTTACCCTGAAGGATGATTTTTCGGGCATAATCGCGCTCTGTAAAAATACCACGGAGCCGATCGTTTTCCATCACCAAAACCGCACTGATGTTTTTTTCTGTCATTACTTTTAAGGCATCTAAAACAGAAATATTTTCTGATACCGAAATAATCCGTACCTGTTTGGTATCTAATAATTGTTTTACGCTTTTCATAAAGTTCTATTTGGTTACAACAATTTAAGAAATAATTCACTGTAAATCAAAGTTTTATTTTTGATGATTCAAGGTTTTTGAAAGAAGTCAAGTTTAATATGCGCCTAGTCATATTAAACTTGACTTTGGAATCTATCAAAGGATCTCATTACTTTAAACAGGAAGGTCAGCTCCCGATTGAAAATCGGGCCTTTAGTGGATGGCAGGAGGGAGCCCAACCGAAGAACTACTGGACTTTGCTTTCCAAAAGATAGTTAAGGCATTAGGTATTGATGCTTCGTTGTGAAAAATCAGCCAGCTATTTTACAATCAATAGATCACCTTGCGCTTTTAATTATTTGGCTTTGACAAAGCTATGCCGTAACTTTGCATTTCATTTAAAAACAAATAATTATGTCATCAGTAGAGACTTCTTATATCCCTTACAAAGTAAAGGACATTTCACTGGCAGAATGGGGCCGTAAAGAAATTGAATTAGCCGAAGCAGAAATGCCAGGTTTAATGAGTTTACGTAAAGAATTCGGTCCAACACAACCGTTAAAAGGTGCGCGTATTGCAGGCTGTCTGCACATGACCATCCAAACGGCTGTATTAATTGAAACATTAACTGCACTGGGTGCTGAAGTGACCTGGTCATCTTGCAATATTTTCTCTACACAAGATCATGCTGCGGCTGCAATTGCTGCTGCTGGTATTCAGGTTTATGCCTGGAAAGGTTTAAACGAAGAAGAATTCGACTGGTGTATTGAACAAACTTTACACTTCGGTCCGGAACAACAACCATTAAACATGATTTTGGATGATGGTGGCGATTTAACCAACATGGTTTTTGATAAATATCCTGAGCTAATTGCTGCAATTAAAGGTTTATCAGAAGAAACCACTACTGGTGTTCACCGTTTATACGAAAGAATGAAAAACGGAACATTGCACTTACCTGCAATTAACGTTAACGATTCGGTTACCAAATCTAAATTTGATAACAAATACGGATGTCGCGAGTCGTTAGTAGATGCGATCCGTCGTGCTACCGATGTAATGATGGCTGGTAAAGTAGCTGTTGTTTGTGGTTATGGCGATGTGGGTAAAGGTTCTGCAGAATCGTTAAGCTCACAAGGTGTACGTGTTATCGTGACGGAAATTGATCCGATCTGTGCTTTACAGGCTGCAATGGAAGGTTATGAAGTTAAAAAATTAGCTACTGCAATTAAAGAAGCAGATATCGTGGTAACCACTACTGGTAACTGTGATATCGTTCGCGAACAACATTTCAGGGCATTAAAAGATAAAGCGATTGTTTGTAACATCGGTCACTTCGATAACGAAATCGATATGGCCTGGTTAAACGGTACTTATGGCGATACTAAAGTGGAGATTAAACCACAGGTTGATAAATATACCATCGACGGTAAAGATGTAATTATCCTGGCCGAAGGTCGTTTGGTTAACTTAGGTTGTGCAACTGGTCACCCAAGTTTTGTAATGAGTAACTCATTCACTAACCAAACTTTGGCGCAATTGGAACTTTGGACAAACACTGGCGCTTACGAAAACAAAGTGTATACTTTGCCTAAACATTTAGACGAAAAGGTTGCCCGTTTACACTTAGAAAAAATCGGTGTAGAGTTAGATGTTTTAGATCAACACCAGGCCGATTATATCGGTGTACCGGTAGAAGGTCCATTCAAAGCAGATACTTACAGGTACTAGTCCTGAGTCTTCAGTCGAAAGTCTGGAGTTGATATCATTAAGAGGGATGTGCAAATTGCATATCCCTTTTTTTA
>NZ_JAVTSN010000089.1:0-8877 GCF_032678585.1 Pedobacter psychrodurus
GCTGGGACGGCAAAGGAAAATTTAAACTCACGAACCGTCCATCGGGACGATTGCAGGGTATTGGCCAGAAATGAATAAATATTAACCGTTTCACCACCAAACGTTCTCTATCCATGAGGCGTCCCGCTGGGAAGGCAAAGGAAAATTTAAAACCACAAACCGTCCCATCGGGACGATTGCTAGGTAGAAAAAATAATTTATTATTTTTTCGTTCCGTAGGAACGTTTCGTTTTGCGATAGGGTTGCTCAGCGATATGGAGGCAAAAAAAAGAAGTCAAGTTTAACGATAGCATTATCTCAGGGATATGGACATAAAAAAAGAAGTCAAGTTTTAAAAACTTGACTTCTTTGGTGCAAAGGTTTGTTTTTCCTAAACCCTAAACCCTAAACCCTAAACCCTAAACCCATTAAAATTCTGCGTTTTTCGGGAATCTTGGGAAAGCGATTACGTCGCGGATGTTGGTCATTCCGGTTACGAACAATACCAAACGTTCGAAACCTAAACCAAAACCTGCGTGCGGGGCAGAACCAAAACGGCGGGTATCTAAATACCACCAAAGTTCGTCCTGAGGGATGTTTAACTCTTCCATACGTCTGGTTAGGCGGTCTAAACGCTCTTCACGTTGTGATCCACCGATCATTTCACCAATTCCTGGGAATAAGATGTCCATGGCTGCAACGGTTTGTCTGCCTTCAGCATCTGGCTCATTCTGGCGCATGTAGAACGATTTAATATCTGCAGGGTAATCGGTTAAGATTACCGGTTTCTTAAAGTGTTTTTCTACCAGATAACGCTCGTGCTCGCTTTGTAAATCAGCACCCCATTCGTCAATCAGGTATTTAAACTGTTTCTTCTGGTTTGGCTTTGATGATTTTAAAATCCTGATTGCCTCAGTATAGGTTAAACGTTCAAAATCGTTTGCCAAACAGAAATCCAGTTTCTCTAGTAAGCTAAACTCGCTGCGCTCGTTCTGTGGTTTTTGTTTATCTTCTTCTGCTAAACGGGTGTTTAAGAATTCCAATTCATCCTTGCAGTTGTCTAAAGCATATTTAATTACATACTTCATCATATCTTCTGCAAGCTGCATGTTGTCTTCTAAATCCGCAAAGGCAACCTCAGGTTCAATCATCCAGAACTCGGCCAGGTGGCGGGTCGTATTTGAGTTTTCAGCCCTGAAAGTTGGTCCGAAGGTATAAATCTGTCCGAAAGCCATTGCCGCTAACTCACCTTCGAGCTGACCAGATACGGTTAAGTTGGTGGCGCGGGCAAAGAAATCCTGCGAGAAATCTACCTTACCATCATCTGTACGTGGGGTATTGTCGAAATCTAAAGTAGTTACCTTAAACATTTCACCGGCACCTTCTGCATCACTTGCGGTAATTACAGGAGTGTGCATATATACAAAACCACGTTCGTTGTAAAACTGGTGAATGGCAAAAGCCAAAGCATGGCGCACCTTGAAAACCGCGTTAAAAGTGTTGGTACGGAAACGCAGGTGGGCAATTTCGCGTAAAAACTCTAAACTGTGTTTTTTTGGCTGTAAGGGAAACTTTTCAGGATCGCTATCACCTAATATTTCTACACTGGTTGCTTTAATCTCTACAGATTGACCTTTACCTAACGATTCGATCAGTTTACCAGTGGCAGAAATGGCTGCGCCTGTGGTTATTCTTTTTAACAGCTCATCAGGTAGATTATTAAAATCGATCACTACCTGGATATTGCCCATGCAAGACCCGTCATTTAATGCAATAAACTGATTGTTACGGAAAGTTCTTACCCATCCCATAACCGTTACTTCTGTGTCAAATGCTGTCGACTTTAATAAATCTTTAATTTGCTGTCTCTTAATCATATTGTTATTTGTAAAAGGCGCAAATTTAGAAAAAAAAATGTATCGGTTAGCAGGTTTCAGTATACAGTTTTCAGTTTTTTTAGCTTGAGGCAATGTGAACGGTCAACTGAAAACTGCCAACTGGATACTGTTGTTGTTTGAAACAAATTCTTATCCTTAAATGATTTTAATATCAAATTAATTTTGCCATATTCAATCTATATTTAACTTAATTTTTAGTTGATTGTTTGTTTTAAAGCCACTGATGCCTCATGAATACATTTGATATAGATAAACAAACCTTAACCGACATGAATATATTCGAGGCATATGGTTTAAACAAAAGTGTTTTTTCTCTATTCAACCTCACTTTAACGATTAAAGGCAACGATAAACTGATCGAAATTTTTAGAACACCCTCTACGGATATTAAGATCATTAACGAGCGACAGGAATTGATAAAATATCTGTCAAATTATTCGGGTAACTTAAACTTTGACCGTACCAACATGGATTTTGTTGAAAGTTATCTGGTTCAGAATGCTAAAATCAAATCCTACTCCAGGCTATCGGCATTAAGCAAAGCGGTTAACTATTTCTTTTATCCTAATCAGGCGTACTACCTAAAAGAGAAAGGTGTTGGGGAGATTGTTTTTTTACTTAAAAAACTGGCCGAAGTTTTTGCCGGCCTGAGTGATGGAGTTAAGCCTGCATTGGTTAAAACATTTGATGAAGTTGTGCTAACCTTATTTAAGCAGCCCCTGGTTAAAGAGGTTGTGGAGCGTAATGAAAGAAAGATTACGTTATTCGAATTAGAGAAACTGGATCGTATATTAAGGGGCACTGAGTTGAAAACCGTTAAGCGATTTTTAGATTTAACCTATCAGATTGATGCCTATTTTGCCGTAGTAAAAGCGGCCAGAAAATACAAGCTGAGCCTGCCTCATGTAAATTTAAAGGAGCGTAATCTCCTTATCAAAGGTGTATTCCATCCTTTTTTAAATCAACCTGTTACTAATGATATTGAATTTGAAGTGGGAAAAAACGTTTGCTTTCTTACAGGAAGTAATATGGCCGGGAAATCGACTTTTCTTAAATCGGTCGGCATTTCTATCTATTTGGCACATTTAGGACTTCCAGTTCCTGCGGAATACATGGAAACTGGTATATGGCAGGGTTTGGTGTCAACCATAAACTTACCCGATAACTTAAATGAAGGTTATAGTCATTTCTACAATGAAGTTTTAAGAGTAAAACATGTTGCGGAGAAGATTAAAATTTCGAAAAATATTTTTGTGATTTTTGATGAACTCTTTACCGATGAGCGGATAGGAATGTGGATCATTGAAAATGAAGGGATTGCTGAAATTTTAAACAGCAGAGATTTGAATTAGATCTCTACTGCATTTTCTTTCTTAGCAGATTGAAACGCTAAACTCCAAACGCCCGACTCCAAACTACTGCTGCTGCTGTTGCTGTTGTTGCATCGCTTCCATATATTGCTGGTAACTGTTTTGTGTTCTGGCAGTGGTTACGGTTCCTGAAGGTTTGGTATAGTTCACTTCTTTTGGCTGGTAATAGGTTTCGCTGTCGTTAAAATCTTCATCGTTATAACCTACAGAAACATTGACCTCCATAATATGTTCGAAACCACCTTTGTAAACGCCTTTTACAGGAGAGCAATCGGTAAAGTTCCGGCCAACGGCCAGGCGCACATGGTTTTCGTTGGCGATACAGTTATTGGTAGGGTCTAAACCCAGCCAGCCATATTCGGGAAGGTAAGCTTCTGCCCAGGCATGTGTAGCGCCTTCTCCCCGCATCCCATCCCGGTTGGGGCAGATGTAGCCGCTCACATATCTTGCGGGGATGCCTGTTAAACGCAACATGGCGGTTAATACATGCGCAAAATCCTGACAAACACCAGCCCTGAGTTTTAGAATTTCATCAATGGTGGTATCTACAGCCGTTACACCTTTGATGTACTCGAAATTATTAAAAACATCGGCACAATATTTTATCGCGGTTTGGAAAGGTGTATCTTCAGTCTGTTTAATATTTAAGGCGGTTTCTTTTAGCTGGATAATCCCATCAAAACTTTCCTGACGCAAATAGTCGATATAGGGTACCTCATATTTAAGTGCGTTTAAACTGTTCCATTGTTCGCTGCTAAACATATCATCCTGTGGCAGGGGTTTGGCAAAAGTTTCTACACTCACTTTGGAAAAGATTTTGAGTTGGGTGTGCGGTTCGTTTTGCGTAAAAGTGCCCACTTCATTGCCGTAATAATCGATAAAGATTTCTATTTCCGGACTTCCGGAGATATTGAGGTCGTGTTTTACCACTTTTTGGAAATCATCTTTAATTGGAAATAAAATAATCTGGTTGGCGCTGTCGCGAACAGGTAATTCGTATTTGTAATTGGTGATATGTTTGATTTTGAAAATTGGCATAGGGCTGTTATTATGTTTTACCAGAGATAAAAGGAGGAATGCAGATCTAAAAGCTATAAAAGAAGAATATCTGTGTTCATCAGTGGTTAATATTTATAATTTTTATGAGTTTGCAAAATAATATTCATTTAGCAGGTTCCCGATGCCAAAAAGCTCGGCCCTGATTTCGGTAAGGTAATGGTGCAGCTGCTCTTCGTTCATGGTATTCACCGAACTATAGGTAATCATGCTTTTTAAACGACCTATTTTAAATGACAGGTTGTTGTAGTGTACGATATTGCTTTCGCTCTTTAAACGGTTAAAATACCTTTCTATATTGTTCATGGCGTACAATGCCGACCGGGGGAAATCGTTATTGAGCATGGCCAGCTCGATGATGTTTTTTGCATCAAAACCTTGTCTGTAGGTTTTAAGGTAGAGTTCGTAACCGCCTAACGACAGCAGTAAGTGTTTCCAGTACGATATATCCGTTAATAAATCTGGATTACTGCTGATCGAACTGAATTTAATGTCCAAAATATCAACTGATTGGATGCTTCTTTCGAGGTGTTTGCCAATATTCATAAAACTTCTGCTTTCTCCACGTTCCATTACGCTATCGGCCGTTCCGTTATACAACATTACCTGTTTGATCAGGATATCTAATGCGGTAACCGGATCATCTTTCTGGACATACCACAATAATTTTTCGTCCTTAACCGTGTGGTAGTATTCGTTTAGGCATTGCCATAAATCTTTCGGGATATGCTCCTGCACGCTCCTTGCATTTTCACGCGCGAGCGTAACGATATTTAAGATCGAATTTGGGTTCTCGCGGTTTAACAAGAGGTATTCGATCACGGCGCGACTATCATGCTGGATATTCAATAATTCGTTTTCATCATCAGATGAAAAGATCCTGATGACCGGCTTCCAGGTAAATTCCTGTATGGTATCTTGTGAGGAAGCGTAATTTATTTTTAACATGCGCAGCATACCATCGCTGCGTTCAACATATCTGCTTAACCAATATAAACTTGATGCCACTCTACTTAACATATTCTGTATTCTAAGAAGTTAAAACCCATGTATCTTTACTGCCACCGCCTTGCGAGCTGTTTACCACCAGCGAACCTTCTTTTAAGGCTACCCTGGTTAGTCCGCCCGGGACGATTGAAATGCCATCCGGCCCGTTTAAGGCAAAAGGGCGGAGGTCGATCCTTCGTGGCGCCAGTTTCCCGTTGATAAAACATGGGGCAGAGGATAAGCTGATGGTGGGTTGTGCAATAAAATTTCGTGGATCTTTTAATACTTCAATTTTATATTCTTCGGTTTCCTGCTCTGTTGCGGCATGTCCCATTAACATGCCATAACCACCACTTCCATTGGTTTTTTTAATCACCATGGTATTGATGTTGGCGAAAACATATTCCAGTTCATCTTGATTACTCAGCTGATAAGTGGGCACATTCTTTAAAATGGGGTCTTCATTGAGGTAATACCTGATCATATCGGGCACGTAGGTGTAAACCGCTTTATCGTCGGCCACGCCATTGCCAACTGCATTAATAATGGCCACATTGCCTTTGCGGTAAGCGCCCATTAAACCGGCGACCCCCAAAACACTGTTGGGGTTAAATACCAAAGGGTCGAGGTAATCATCATCTACTCGGCGATAAATCACATCTACCTGTTGCAGTCCGGTGGTGGTTTTCATAAATACCTTTTGGTCTTTAACCACCAGGTCGCGTCCTTCTACCAGTTCTACGCCCATTAAACGGGCCAGTGTAGTATGTTCGTAATAGGCAGAATTGTACATGCCCGGACTTAACAATACGATTGTTGGGTTGGAAACTGCCCTTGGCGAGAGCGACATTAGATTTTTATACAATAGGGAAGGGTATTCGGTTACGCTTCTTACACCGCATTGCGGGATCAGGTCAGGGAAAAGTCTTTTGGTGATCTCGCGGTTCTCGAGCATGTAACTTACACCAGATGGGGTACGCAGGTTATCTTCCAGTACATAAAAGGTACCGTCGTGGTCTCTGATCAGATCTATCCCTGCAATATGGATATAGATATCGTGTAATACATTTACATTGTGCATCTCTCTTAAGAAATGCGGACAGGAATAAATTACATTTATGGGTACTATTTTGTCTTTTAGGATAAATTGATTGCTATAAACGTCTTTTAAGAAAAGATTTAGTGCTTTTAGGCGTTGTTTTATTCCTTTTTCTATAAAATTCCATTCAGTTGAAGTAATTATTCTGGGAATAATATCAAAAGGAAAGATTTTTTCGATGCCTTCGCCACTATCGTATACCGTAAAGGTAATGCCCTGGCTCATGAAGAGTTTTTTTGCAAGTTCTTCCTTTTTGTTGAGGTTATCTAGCGATTCTTTTGAGAAATTGTTGATGAAATTTGAATAGTGATCCCGATAATGATCACCATTTAGAAACATTTCGTCGTAAGTTTTGGGATGATTAAAGTAATTTTTTATAAAATCTTCTATCATTTTGCTTAAATATTTCCTTAAATTATGATTTTGTAAGTAAAAAACTAATGTTTTTATTTAAAATTTTAAATTTTATATGATTTATATCTATTTAAGATAATTTTTTAGTCTGTATTTTAGTGTTTTATGAGTTTTTTAATGAAATATTTAAATAATTTAATAAAAATACTTGCTAATATGGATAAAGTTTGTACTTTTGTGATGCTCGTTAATTATTATTATATATTTGGTTTAAAAAAAGCGCTGGTAACGGCGCTTTTTTTATAAAACTTTCAAGACTTATTCATAATCAACATAAACCAAACAACCTAAACTAAGAAAGCTCCAGTTTTACTGGAGCTTTTCTTTTTATGATCTTTTTTTGTTTAGGTATAATCGCTTTAGAACTGTATCTTTTTCTGCGTGGTCGGCGGGTAGCGCGATAAAATCGCTGTTCTCATGCATCCCCGTTACAAACGGGGACGATGTTTTGAGTTCTAGGCCATAGGAGTGTAAGTGTGCTAAGTGGGCCTTCAATTAAAATCCTTTTAAATCTGCGTTCCTTTTCTGCGTGATCAGCGGGAAACGAGGTGAGGTTTTTCCCGCAGATTTAAAAAGATCAAAAACGCAGATTAAGCAGGTTGCTAAATTAAGGGGTGAGAATTATTTTAGCGCGATAAAATCGCTGTTCTCGTGCATCCCCGTTACAAACGGGGACGATGGTTAAGGTTAAGCAGATGTTTTAAAGGGTATGGGTTAGCAAGACAAAATTGCTGTTCTCGTGCATCCCCGTTACAAACGGGGACGATGTTTAAGGTTAAGCAAATGTTTTAAAGGTATTATTTTAGCGCGATAAAATCGCTGTTCTCATGCATCCCCGTTACAAACGGGGACGATGTTTTGAGTTCTAGGCCATATGAGGAGTGTAAGTGTGCCAGGTGGGCCTTCAATTAAAATCCCTTTAAATCTGCGTTCCTTTTCTGCGTGATCAGCGGGAAACGAGGTAGGGTTTTTCCCGCAGATTTAAAAAGATCAAAAACGCAGATTAAGCAGGTTGGTAATTAAGGAGTGAGTAATTATTTTAGTGCGATAAAATCGCTGTTCTCGTGCATCCCCGTTACAAACGAGGACGATGGTTAAGGTTAAGCAGATGTTTTAAAGGGTATGGGTTAGCGAGACAAAATTGCTGTTCTCACGTATCCTCGTCGCAGACCGGGAATGTATACGAACGCTACAATGACAGGTTATATATAGAAATCGTCATCTGATAGCTATCGGATGACGATTGCGTAAATGTTGTAAGTATAAAAAAAAGCTATCCTGGTTTTAACCGGATAGCTTTTTCCAATATATGTTTTGTTGTTGTTATGCTTCTGAATACGTGATTTTGTTCACGTGTTTATCAATTTCCCATCTTCCTGTACCTTCTTCGCCGATTACTTCGAACAATTCTAAAGCTCTGCGTGCTTTGTATTCTTCTTCGCGTTGCTCTTTTAAGAACCAATTTAGGAATTCCATGGTTACAAAATCCTGCTCTTTATGGCATTTAGCTGCAAGGTTTTTAAAACTTTGGGTAATTGCGATTTCTGCTTCTAAAGCATCTTCGAAAACTTCTCTAAATCCGACAAATTCAGTTTTGATGCCTGATACTTCAGGAGATATTGCGTTTCCGCCCATATCCAAAACGTATTTGAACAGTTTTAACTGGTGCACTCTTTCTTCTTCAGATTGTTTTAAGAAATAATCTGCTGAAAAGTCGAATCCATTTTGGTCGCACCAAGATGACATTGATAAATATAGTGATGAAGAGTGAGCTTCTTTTTTGATTTGCTGATTTAATAATGTCTCGATATCCTGAGATATTAAACATTTGATACGCATTAGATCTTTCATATTTCTGTACTTTAATAACAATACAAATGTAAACGTAATTTGTTCGCTAAACTAATTTATTTGCTATATGAAATTAGTCTAAATTGCTGATAATTAGTTATTTGTAATGAGTTTAAATAAGAAGGGATGAACGATGGAAGGGCTGAGATGGATGATGGAGAATGTAGGATAACGCGAAACGGATAGTGGTTGAGGATCAGAAGTATAATGGGCGGTAATGATC
>NZ_JAVTSN010000090.1:0-8451 GCF_032678585.1 Pedobacter psychrodurus
GGTGAGTCACCAGCCAATCCATAATACACTAAAAAGGTCGTTGAGCCACCAATCTTTGGATCGCGTTAGGGATTGTAAGGGTTTAGTGCCGATTTTTATCGGTACCGGAGCGAAGCGCAGCCCTGAAAAGCCCGACCCTTGCGTAGCTTGGGTAACGCCCGAATCAATTTACAGTTTAGATTTTTTCGTTGGACTCACGCTGAAGAACTAAAGGCATTGCTTTTCTAATAAAGCATTAGGTATTGTAAAATTTAAATTACTTTCATGCCTAAACCTATGTTTAAAGGATTTGAACACAATCTTTAACACATTTTAACATGTTTTGCGTTACAATCTGGAATATCTTTGTTAAACCTTTTTAAGGTCTTCGTATCTAAACAACAAAACAAAATCATCAAAATGAAAAAAATATTCATCGCTTTATTGGGAGTAATGTCAATTGCAGCTGTTGCAAATGCACAAAAAAAGACTTCAGGAGCAATACAGTTCGAAAATACAATTGATCCGGCGGCTATGGCTTCGGCGAGCGGCATACAATTAACTGATCAGATGAAAGCCAGAATGCCTTCGTCAAGCAAAAGCAATTTCGAGTTATTATTTACGGCTACAAACGCCAGTTATATGCCAGTGGAAGAAACTGAAGACAGTAACGGAGCAGGTGGCGGTGGCGGCGGTATGGGCCGTATGATGATGCGTTTTGGCGGCGGCGGTGGTAATAGAGAATATTACTACACCTTTGCAGATAAAGGACTTACAGAGGTTTTCGACCTGAATGATACCACCTATTATATGCCAAGTAAATTAACTTTGGCTACATCGGGTCCGATCGGCTCGTTTAGGATGGGCGGTGGAAATCCGAACGATAGCACTAAAGCAAAACCTGCTCCGGCACCAACCATCGAAGTGGTTAAAACTGATTCGACTAAACAGATTATCGGTTTTACCTGTCACCAGGCAATTGTAAGATCTACAAGAGCAATCAAGATATTGGATATGGATAAAAACGTGGTAGAAGAAACCAAAATCTGGTATACCAAAGATTTAGGTTTCGATTTTTCTCCAAACCCAAATATGTGGACTGAAGGTGCCGTTTTAGCGATCGAAGGTAGGGGTAACAGCTCCATTGCCAAAAGCATTGAGTATAGAAACGTTAGCGCAAAAGATGTAACTGCGCCTAAAAAAGCAAAATTGATCACGGCTGAAGAGTACAAAACCAAAATGGACAACATGATGAAACGTTTCAGACAGAACAGACCAGGAGGTGGCGGCGGCCAGATCAGATCATTTGGAATGAATTAGTAAAGACCACCATAATTATTTTATCAGGCCCTGAAAGTGTAAGCTTTCAGGGTTTTTTTTGTATCATTTTTGAAAAGGTCGACTTTAGTTTTTGCATCTAAATGAAGAATAACTATTATTGGGGCTTATTATAATCTGACCAAAGTGATCACAACGGAAAACAAGACAAATCTATTAGCAACAAAACAGCATTTCGAAATTTTAGATGGATTAAGGGGAATAGCCGCCATTGTGGTGGTGATATACCACTTTATGGAAATCGCAATTACGGATTACAATAAGAATTTTCTTTCGCATGGCTTTTTGGCGGTCGACTTCTTTTTCTGTTTGTCCGGTTTTGTAATTGCCTATGCTTACGATACCCGTGCTTCACATATCGGGGTGACACAATTTTTCAAACTGAGGTTAATCCGTTTGCATCCACTGGTTGTAATTGGTTCAATTTTGGGCTTAATCACTTTTCTATTTGATCCGTTTAGCGATTTTTATCCCGTTTACGGCTTCGGGAAAACATTACTGCTGTTTCTAACCTCTGCATTTTTAATTCCTTATCCGGTTATGCCCGAGCGTTATACCAATCTTTTCTGCTTAAATGCGCCTGCCTGGTCGCTGTTTTGGGAGTATGTTGCCAATATTTTCTATATTCTTGTACTTTATAAACTGAATAAAAAATTACTGATTGCTTTGGTTTTGGTTGGTGCAGCGGGTATTTGTTATGTAGCTTTAAGGGGTGCCAATGCCAATTTAGGCGGCGGTTGGGGTGGGCAAAATTTCTGGGATGGAGGCGTTAGGGTACTTTATTCTTTCTCTGCCGGAATGCTGGTTTACCGTTTCAACTGGATCATCAAAAATAAACTGGGCTTTTTGGGCATGATTGTGCTCTTGCTCGTGGCTTTTCTTTTCCCCTATGCAGATGCTTACAACTGGATTACCGAACCGATAATCGTGCTGTTTTATTTTCCGCTGTTGGTTGCTTTAGGTGCAGGCGCAACATTAAACACCGGCGCAAAAAATCTCTGCAAACTTTCTGGCGATATTTCGTACCCCTTGTATATGACACATTATCCATTTGTATGGGTGTTTCTCACTTACGTTGCCGTGGTAAAACCAACCATGTCGACTTTATGGGTGGTTATTCCTGTTTCGGTAATACTTTTAATTGTTTTGGCTTATCTGATCATGAGGTTTGTCGATATTCCATTGCGTAAATATTTGAAAGCTAAATTTTTGCCTTAATGATACCGCTGGTTCGTGGAGACATGAACCAAGGCGGCTGAGATTCGAAACAAAAATTCTTAAATAATAACAGATATGAAATTTTTAAAGATAGCTTTGTTCTTCCTTCCATTGGGTGTACTTTTTAGTTGTACAAACACGGATGATTATTCATATAACGAAAAGGTAACGTCAATTTTTTTAAGTGAGATGAAGCGGATCGATGAAACAGACAGTGTTTTTAAAGATACTTCAAAAGTATATGCAAAAGGCTTTCCTGATTCTATTGTACTGTGGCACAAGGCAGATAATCTGATCAACAATTCAAAAAATGACCTTATCGATATCGCCCGTCTGAAACCGACTGAAGCAGCTGCAAAATTTAATGAGGGTGTAATGCAATACCTAACCGCTATAAACGATTATGGTAAAACAGCAAAAGAGATGTTACGTGTAAAAGCCATTGATGAAAAGCGGAAATATTATGATCAGCTGATGATCAAATACGAAAAACTGAATAGTTACCCCGATCAGTTACTGGCCATACAGAAAGCATATTTACTAGAAGTAGGGCTTCAACCGAAGTAGAATTTTAAGCGCTAATGTTAAATAGCGGGATAAAATTCGTATCTTTGCACAAAATACAATCACATTGTAAGTGATCTTTAAAACTTTTTTATTTAAAATTTAAATCATAGTTGTAGATGATTAACATTACTTTACCTGACGGTTCTGTCCGTCAGTATGAAAAGGGCACTTCTGCCCATCAAATTGCATTGTCAATTTCTGAGGGCTTAGCCCGTAACGTATTAGCCGCAGAGGTTAATGGCGAGGTTTGGGATTCAACAAGACCGATCGAATCTGATTCATCAGTAAAATTATTGACCTGGAATGATACTGCCGGAAAATCAACTTTTTGGCATTCATCAGCTCACTTAATGGCTGAGGCTTTAGAAGCACTTTATCCAGGTACCAAATTTGGTATTGGGCCGGCTATCGAAACTGGTTTTTACTACGATGTAGACTTTGGCGACCGCGAATTTTCTTCGGATGATTTCAAAGCCATCGAAACCAAAATGATCGAACTGGCTAAACAAAAGGAAACTTTTGTGCGCGAAAGCGTTAGCAAAGCCGATGCCGTAAAATACTTTACCGAAAAAGGCGACGAGTACAAACTGGATCTGATTGATGGCCTGGAAGACGGTAAAATTACCTTCTATACCCAGGGTTCATTTACCGATTTATGCCGTGGTCCACACATTCCGAATACTGGTTTTGTTAAAGCCGTAAAACTGATGAATGTGGCTGGTGCTTACTGGCGTGGCGATGAAACCAAAAAACAGTTGACCCGTATTTATGGGGTAACTTTTCCTAAGGCGAGCGAGCTTACCGAATATCTTTTGATGATCGAAGAAGCGAAAAAACGCGATCACCGTAAATTGGGAAAAGAGCTGGAGTTATTTGCTTTTTCAGAAAAAGTAGGAATGGGCTTGCCTTTATGGTTGCCTAAAGGAACTGCTTTGCGCGAACGGTTGGTTAATTTTTTAACCAAAGCACAAGCAAAAGCTGGCTACGAACAAGTAGTAACTCCACATATCGGTCATAAAAACTTATATGTAACTTCTGGTCACTGGGAGAAATACGGTAAAGATTCATTCCAGCCGATTAAAACTCCGCAAGAAGGAGAGGAGTTCTTCTTAAAACCGATGAACTGTCCGCACCACTGTGAAATTTACAAAACAAAACCGCGTTCTTATAAAGATCTTCCGGTTCGTTTTGCAGAGTTCGGTACCGTATACCGTTACGAACAAAGTGGTGAATTGCATGGTTTAACCCGTGTACGTGGTTTTACTCAGGATGATGCTCACTTATTCTGTATGCCGGAACAAGTGAAAGAGGAGTTTAAAAAAGTGATCGATTTGGTACTTTATGTATTTAAATCGTTAGGTTTTGAAAGTTATACTGCTCAAATTTCGTTAAGAGATCCGGATAATAAATCGAAATACATTGGTTCTGATGAAAACTGGAGACTATCTGAAAATGCGATTATCGAAGCGGCAGCAGAAAAAGGCTTAAATACTGTAGTAGAATATGGTGAAGCCGCTTTCTATGGTCCTAAGCTCGATTTTATGGTGAAAGATGCTTTGGGTAGGAAATGGCAGTTGGGTACTATTCAGGTTGATTACAATTTACCAGAACGTTTCGAACTGGAATATACCGGTAGCGATAATCAAAAACACAGACCAGTAATGATCCACCGTGCACCATTTGGTTCACTGGAAAGATTTATTGCCGTGTTGATCGAACATTGTGCCGGAAACTTCCCGTTATGGTTAAGTCCGGAGCAGTTTATTATTCTTCCTATTTCAGAAAAATATGAAGAATATGCAAAAAAAGTTTTAGATGAGCTAAATAATTCCGATATTCGCGGGCTGATTGACTTTCGTGACGAGAAAATCGGACGCAAAATACGCGATTCGGAAGTTAAAAAGATCCCATATATGCTCATTATCGGTGATAAGGAAATGGCAGAAGAGAAAGTTTCTGTCCGTAAGCACGGTGAGGGGGATTTGGGCGAAATGACCTTGGAAGAGTTCAACAATTTATTAAGAAAAGAAATAACAGTTTAAATTAAATAGTACAAATTTGGCATTAGGAAGACCAGGATTTAACAGGGGACCACGTCCACCTTTTAAGAAAAAAGAAGCAGAGCATAACATTAATCAGTATATCAAATCGCCCGAAGTGCGTTTAGCTGGCGATAATGTTGAACCGGGGATTTATCCTTTGGCAAAAGCTTTGGCGCTTGCTGATGAACTGGAATTGGATTTGGTAGAGATTTCTCCAAATGCCGTACCACCGGTTTGTAGAATTATCGATTACAGTAAATTTGTTTACGAACAAAAGAAAAAGCAAAAGGAAATTAAATCTAATGCTAAACAAACTGTAATTAAGGAGATCCGTTTCGGTCCGAATACCAACGACCACGATTTCCAGTTTAAACTGAAGCATGCAGTAAGCTTTTTAGAGAACGGTGAGAAAGTTAGGGCTTACGTGCATTTTAAAGGTAGAGCAATTGTTTACAAAGAGCAGGGAGAAATTTTATTGTTAAAATTTGCCCAGGCTTTGGAAGATGTAGGGAAAGTAGAGTTGTTACCTAAGTTAGAAGGTAAACGTATGTTCCTGACAGTTGCGCCTAAAGTAGCAAAAAAATAAAAATAGGTTTATAAATTAAAAAACAGGTTATGCCAAAAATGAAAACCAATTCCAGTGCTAAAAAGCGTTTTTCGCTTACTGGAACAGGTAAAATCAAAAGAAACAACGCATACAAAAGTCACATCTTAACCAAGATGAGTACTAAACGTAAACGTGCCTTAGGTCAAACAAGTATCGTATCTGATGCTGACATGGGTAACGTTAAACGTATGCTTTGCATCGGAAAGTAATTTATTAATTTCACCAGGTATCAGGCTTTAAGTTTCCGATAAACGGAACGCCGCTTGCCAAAAAACAACAACAACATGCCACGTTCGGTAAACGCAGTAGCTTCGAGAAGAAGAAGAAAAAAAATCCTTAACCTAGCCAAAGGCTATTGGGGAGCAAGAAGTAAGGTTTATACTGTTGCTAAAAACACAGTAGAAAAAGGTTTGCAATATGCATACCGTGACCGTAAAGTTAAGAAAAGAGAATTCCGCGGATTGTGGATCCAACGTATCAACGCTGGTGCACGTCAACACGGTATTTCTTACTCTCAATTGATCGGTAAACTAGCTTCCAAAGAAATCGGTTTAAACCGTAAAGTATTGGCTGATTTAGCAATGAATCATCCAGAAGCTTTCAAAGCTGTAATTGATGCAGTAAAATAGAAATTTTCGCTTAGGCGATAATCATAATTAAAAAGGTCCCGATGCAAATCGGGACCTTTTTTTGTTTTTAATATCTGATACATCCCAATTCCGCCAGACTGGCAAACTGGAAACCATCCTGTAAGGGACCTAGAATGAAACGCTGCCTAACAGTAGTAAAATTGTATTTGGCCAATTTCCCCTTTTCGGAAGATAGTCCATGATCTCCATTACCCCGTCTATTTTATAGGGTCTTAGTAATCTATAGTTTTGATTTACATCAATAAATTTTATCTAACCAAAAATTAAACAGCTATTATGAAGAAAACAATTTTATTATTATTAACAGTGATTACGCTATTCGCCTGCCGGAAAAATGAAAACCTCGAAACGGATATGGATGCTAAAGGCGCTAAACTTGACCTTACACCTGATGGCGCAGATGCGACGGCCTTTACATCTGATCATCCAAAAAATTTAACTGTAGTGTACTTTGTTCCATCCGATATGAAATTAAATCCTGATTATAAACGCCGGATCAGTGAATTTTTATTATATGAGCAGAATTACACCAAAACGTGGATGGAGAAGTGGGGCTATGGTGCACAAACGTTTGGCCTGATGGTGAATGATCATAAAGAGGTAGAAATCAACGTGGTTACCGGAAAACTGCCAACAGCAAGTTATCCTTATAAAGGAGGTGCTGAGGCCATGTCGAAAGAAATTAACGCCTGGTTTACGGCCAATCCTGATAAGAAAAAAAGTAGCCATGTTTTTATACTTACCGCATTAAACGAATTTGGAAAACAAGATGTACCTTTTTACGGAAGCGAAACCTGGGCTTATGGCATAGATTTTCCTGCTATGGAAATAGCAAATATGGGCAAGCCTAGTGCTATTGGAGATCAGGCTGCCTGGATAGGCGGCAATTTTCATGAATTGTTACACGGTCTTAACCTTCCACATAACGGGGGCTTAATACCCAATAATACGCAATATGGATTGGCGATTATGACCGGCAATGGAGATGGTTTTATTACGGGTAAATCTTATTTGGATGCCTGGGACTGCGCTTTATTAAGTACCGGAGAAACATTTAGCAAAGTTGCCCGTAGCGATTGGTATCAATCTCCGTCAGCAAGTATTACTAAACTCAATGCAAAATTTGATGATGCATCTAAAACTATCGTGGTTTCTGGTAAATTTGCCTCTGGGAAAAAGGTGAAGTTTGTGGGTTTTACCAATGATGCCAAGAGAAGTGCTGATGATTTAGATTATGATACAGAAAACTGGATTACCAAACCAATTGGCACAGATAGTTTTTATGTTAAAATTCCTCTGGCTGAGATAAAGAATAAAAACGATTTCCGTAACGATTTCAGGATTACCCTCATGCACGAAAATGGATATGGTTACGTAGCGTCATATGCCTATCAGATGGTTGCCGGTAAACCTGTAGTAGATTTTGGTGATAAACCGGTGTATAGTAAAACAAAATGGAAAGTGGTCGGTGTGAGTAGTGAAGAAACAGTTAACTACGATGGTAAGGCAGCAAACCTGATCGACAATAATATCGGTACCATGTGGCATAGTCAATTTAGTGGAGCAGGTTCTGTACTTCCACAATTTTTTACTATCGATATGGGAGCAGTGCTGGCTGTAAACCGATTTACATTTTTCCAAAGAGATAGCCATAGCAAATTGAAAGACATTGAAATCAGTGTGAGTAATGATAACATCACCTGGGAGAAACTGGTCACCTATTCACTGCCCGATATAGCAGGGCCAACACATCTGAAAACCCAGCTTAAAAATTTCAGGTATTTTAAAGTCCTCACCTCTACAGCTTCAGGAAATTCGCAATTTGCTACCTGTATTGAAGTGGGGACTTATAGAGATTAATAAAATTGCAGACTGTAATTTCATGATCATATAGGCTTGATCGTCTGGCTAAGTAAAAGGGTGTCCATAGTTTTTGGACACCCTTTTTATTTGTGTGCGCCGGGCATGGCAATCGACTATAGGGTTAGAGTCCCGTTGTGCCTTGAAGCATTCACGACCGAATGCATGCTGTTAGAATGATGATGGTGGG
>NZ_JAVTSN010000091.1:0-8382 GCF_032678585.1 Pedobacter psychrodurus
TAATGATCAGGAAGAATCGGAGACGGGTACGATGGGCAGAGAAACTGCTATTGCAGGGGCCGAATAAAGGGCTGACTGTTTTTTTTGTCTAAAAAAACATACTTAATTTAATTTAGCGAACATTTAAGTTTAACTTGCTTTCAAATATGTCGTTTGTTAATTTCCTGGCTGGCACCACCTGTTTTTTCCTGCTTTTAATTTCCCTCCATTTATTTTTTGCAAAAAATGGGAACAGACAACAGAATATCCTGTTGTCCATACTGCTATTTTCCCGTTTCGGACAAGTACTTAATTCCTTGTTTATTACCAATGGAAAAACAGAGCTGCTTTCTATCTCCTATCAGTTCTTCACCCCTCTTTATTTTGCCGCCCCAGCCTGCTTTTACCTCTACATCACTGGTTTCGTATTGGAAAAAAAAAGGCTCGAGAAAAAAGATTTTCTCCATTTCATACCATCTGCATTTGCAATAATTCATATTTTCCCATGGCCGGGATCTGCGTCTCTGGATTGGAACTTAATTATTACCCAATTGCAAGCGGATGGCTATCACTCCCTGATGGCCAAAAGCGGATTATTTCCGCCCGCCTTTCATTTTCTTTTACGCCCGGTCCTTATGATGATTTACCTTAGCCAAACTTGGCTTTCGGTTATTAAATCCCATATTTTAACGACGCAGACCATAGACCGGGCAACAAGGGGATGGGCAATTTTTTTACTCAAAATCGCCACCTTTTTTCAGATCCTGGGTCTGCTGCCAAGGATATTAAGAAGTTTGTCGGTACCAATGGACAGTTCCATATTTGTGGTGATCAACTGTCTGTGCATATTGCTGATCATTTTATATGCCTTGCACAAACCCAGTATGTTTTATGGTTTTTTACTGGTGGCCATCGACTGGAACAAAGATGATTGGAAAGAAAAGATCATATCCGATGAGATGACTGTACCAAAAGATTTTGTGGTAACCGATATCATAAAGATGCCCAAGGTACTGGCTAACCCTGCGAAAAAGTTTAACCTATCGGAAGAGGAGATTTTATTGTATGTTGATCTGATCAGAAAAGAAATGGAAGACCATTGTCTTTACCTTGATCGGGAGCTACAGATCATTGACCTGGCCACCAGGGTCAATATCCCCCTTCACCAATGTTCCTTTATGATCAACAAACACATCGGAAAGAATTTCCGGGATTGGATAAATAGTTACCGGATAGCACATTTCTTAACGCAATACCCTGTTCTTTCCGATAAGATAACCATCGAGGCAATCGCTCACGAATCAGGCTTTAAAAATCAGGCTACCTTTTACAATGCCTTCAAAAAGGAAAAAGGCATTATGCCAACCGCTTATTTTGCTAAAGGATGGACGGCATAAAGACCGTTTAGCCGAATTCTGCTCTAACGGTTCAATGATTAGAGATAAGTTCCTCCCTTCACCCACCCACATCCCCGGCATAGCGGTTACATTTGGAACAGTATTTTTCAGCCTGCCAAAACAGAGCTGCCAAATGCAGCCATTTATTTTCCCACTGTCCCAAATAAAGCAATGATAGCAGGTACCGACCGTAGTCTTTTAATGAAACCATTTTTCAAACATTTGGAAAAATTCCATCCCCTATCAAAAAATTTTATTAGCTGTTATGAAGAAAACTGCCAGATAATTTCCATACGCAAGCACAAGCACATCCTCTCCCCCATAGATGCTAACAATGCCATGTACTTCATAATTAAAGGCATGGTAAGGGGATTTGTCAAAGAGCATAAAAAAGACATCAGCACCTGGTTCGGTTTCGAAAACCAGATCATAGAAGCCATCCGCCATCCCCAACAACAGTCCGATCATTCCTTGGAATATCTTCAGGCCCTGGAGAACTGTCAGCTGGTCCGCATCCCATACTCGCTTACTGATTCCTTATCTGCCCATTGCCCAGAGTGGAACATAATTGGCAGAAAGATTTTAGAAATACAATACTACCAGGCCGCAGAAAGGTCCATTATCGCCAGGATACCCAATGCGGCGGGAAGGTACCTGAAACTGGAAAGTACAGCTTTTGATATAGATAGAATACCCCAACGGTATCTCGCCAGTTACCTCGGCATACGTTTAGAAACCCTGAGCAGAATCAGAAACAGGGCGGGTGGGCAGGATTTAAAAATGATGGCTTAACCAAGATTTAAATTGAGCTGGAATGGGAGATGTAAACCAAAAAGTCTTTCTGTTTTTTAACTTTGCATCTGCACAGATAAAGAAATTGACTAAAGATGAATGTTATACTTGCCTCAACTTCTACCCTATTCGGTGGAAATTACCTGGATTACCTAAAGGATGAGCTGATCAATCTCTTTGAAGGAATAGATGAAATCATATTTATCCCCTATGCAAGACCAGGGGGGATTTCTCATGAAGATTATACCGAAAAGGCCAGCGTTTTTTTCGCTTCGATAAAGATCAAGGTTAAGGGTTTACATGAATTCGCAGACCCTGTACAGGCCATTCATGCTGCCAAAGGCTTTTTTACCGGCGGGGGAAATACTTTTCTGTTGGTCAAAACATTGCATGAGCATGGGGTAATGGAGGTTTTAAGTGAAAACATCAAAAAAGGGAAACCCTATCTGGGCTGTAGCGCGGGAAGTAATATTGGCGGGATCAATATGAAAACTACCAACGATATGCCCATTGTTTATCCTGCTTCTTTTGATTGTATGGGATTGGTCCCATTTAACCTCAACCCGCATTACCTTGATCCTAATCCGGATTTAAAACACAATGGAGAAACAAGGGAAACCAGGATCCAAGAGTTCTTAACACAGAATGAGATCAAAGTAGTTGGCCTGCGTGAAGGAAACTGGATCAGGATATCGGGCGAAAAAATAACGACTGAAGGAAGTGAAGAGACCAGGATCTTTGATCCGGGCAAGGCGGCCTGTGAGCTTCCGCCGGGCAGTTCTCTTTTATAAACCATAGACAGCCCGTAATAACGGTACAGGCTCAGCCAGGACATTTTTTGCATAGCATTATTTATCGGCCTTTATGAATTGAAGTCTTTTTTTTGTTACTCCAGAACCTCTAAAGAGGGCTAAATCAGTCCGGTTATTCCCGGTGTGCTCACCTTCCGATCTTAGGCTCTTTATCACCACCCTGCTGCTTCCACGGGAATTGCTTTGCTACCTGCGGCGGGGGCAGAATACCCTCAAATGCCCGCGGGGTATTTTGCCCTTCAGCCTTCTGGGAAGAAAAGATCTGATTATCCCGGAGCTGTTGCATATCCTTTGAATAAATATCAAGGGTTTTAAGCCTGGGATTCGCCGCCACATAGACAGCATGCTCTTTACCATCTATGCTAAGGGAGAGTTCGACCAGGTTACCATAGCGGAGCGCTTTGGTTACGGCCTGTTTTTTTTCCTCATCCTCAAGGCCCTTAAAGGGATATTTCCCGATAGACTGTTCCAGGTCATATCCATAGCCGGGAAAAAATTTGTTTACGGGATGGTTCCCATTGTTACCGGTGACCGAAAGATCCAGCCTGAACCAGACCGGCACCCGCTCGCGTTCCCCTTCAGTGCTACCGGAGGTATTTTTTACAAGGATTTCTTTTTGCAGGGAAAGCCCGCATAAAAGCTTATAACATTGAAGAGCGGACATTCTGTTATCACGCTCCAGTTCAAAACGTTGCATAACAGGTTCACTTGTGTTGTATCTAATTAGCGAGCCCTCGTAACTGTTCAGGAAATAAACCCCGGTTTCCTTTGCTTTTGAAAAATTGATTTCAAAGCGCATCTGGTCCACCCCCTTAGCCGGATCTGACCTGAATTCTCCGGGAATATACCGTTGGTTGATACCCAACGAGAACCTGTCCAGCCCGCGGTAGACCGCAGACTCCAATACTTCATTTAACCTAGTCCCAAAACCCAGATAATCGAGAGTTTTCTGCAGGTATTCCAAATTTTTCTGATCCATAATCGTTCATTTTAAATTGCCGTTTTCTATTGTTTTTCTTTTCCTGAATGTCTTTCATTTATCGGGACACACTTCTTGCCCGCTCCGGGGACGAAAGGGAGGGGGATTCTCCAAGACCATATTTTTCCTGCCGCAGGGGCCGTTGCCCCTGCATTTCCTCAGTTGCTCTTAAAAAAGACGGCGTGGCATGATCCACCTGCGCTCCCCCCTCTTTTAAAGACCTGATCCCACGGAGCAGCAGATAGGAGATCCCGCCGTCCAGCAGTACCGATAAGATCAGGGCCTTGTGGTCAGAAAGCAGCCCAAGCGGCTCAGCCGCGCGGTGCCGGAGCTGGGTGCCGTCGGACATGGTAAGCATCTCTCCCCGCCTGAAGGCTGACTTTTCATCCGGGGAAAGCAGCATACCGTTCACCAGGTCCGGCGCCTGGACGTTGGAAACATCATAGGAAATAAATTCTTTGGTCTCTCCATCATACTCAATATTGAGCATGGAATACCGGCCCTCTTCCCTTTGGATGCTTTTACCGATAAAATCTGCTTCCCCTGAAACAAGCCTGGACATTTCCTCCCCGCTGAGCAGGGGATGTTTTCTGATTTCTTTATAGATGGGATGAAGCAGCAGTTCCACCTCGCCCAGATCATTCCTGAACAGGGAAAGCTTGGCATCTAGCCGCTCAAGGTTAAAGGCTTCCCAATGGATCCCGCGGATGGCTACCAGTTCGGTCCTTCGGCCTGAAAGCAGTGCACGGATGTTATGCGGATCAAGCAGCAGCTGTCCCTGATAGTAGATACCGAGCTGCTCGAGCTGGGAAATGGGCAGCTCATGGATATTGAATAATGTTTTCATAGCTATGGGTTTATCTTTTGATTTTTATTTCGGTACTGTTTGCTAGCTCTGATCCCATGGGCTTCAGAGCTGCTTGAGGATTGATCTGCTGCATGGAGCGCTTAACCTCAAGCAGAGAATGATAGAGCTGGTCGGTCCTGGAAAGGGTGAAGCGCAGGCCTGAAGGCTGCAGCTCCACTCGGAGCCTGCCCTGCTTTAGATGTCCCTGTATATGGTAAAGGTTATTTTTATAGCTGATCTGATCTCCTGTGGAAAGGTACTTCAGTTCCTTGATGGAGGGCTGTTCTGCTGCCGCTACTTTATGCTGAGCGATACCGATATTCTTTTGGACCTTAAGCTCTATATCCCGGATAAAAGAGAATATCTTTTCGGCATCCATCGATGCGGCATGGATTTCCACTGGGCTGTCCTCCAATATCGAAACCCAGCTTTCTATGTAGGCTGCATGTTGAGAGGGATCATGCCCGATCTGGAGCTCATCGCCCAGCAGCATTGAGGCAATTTCTGCACGCAGCTCTTCTTTGGCATAGGCCTGCATCCCGTTGGTCATCAGGCTTTCCCTGTTGAGCCTGTTAGGATGCCCGGTCCAGTGTCCAAGTTCATGGAGCAGGGTCGTATAATATCCTGCGGAAGAACTGAACTGGCTCCGGTCGGGCATGGTGATCACATCATAACGGATATGGTAGCTGGCGCGGTCGATAAATTGATGGTCGATCTGCGCGCCACTATGGCGGATCAGTTGCTCTGCCCGCTCGACCGGGTCCCAGTCTATTTTTCTGGGGAGAAGGGAAAGCGGGGGGATCCCGCTGATCTGCTCGGCATTGAATACCCATGCGTTACTGACTATGGCCCTGTTTAAGGGCAGTTTTTCCATGATCACCTTTCCCGTTTCATCATAGAGCAGGCCACCTTTTTCATCACGGAGGCTAATGAGCTGGTGTGTCTTGACAAATTGGATAAGGGTTCCCCGCTCCCTGTGGTTAACTCTGAAGCCCGCCCCCTCGGCCTGCTTAAAGGTGAGCCAGCGGGGATCCTCATGTCCGGAGAGGAGCAGGTTTATTGCATTGATGCCTTTGTAGCGATGACCGCTCTGCTGGTTATAAGGCATTGAAAATAACGGGATACCCTCTGCGCTCCAAGGCTTTTGCCATGGCGAGGTACCTGACTTTAGCTGCTCGATGAGCCTTTGGGCGACCTGGACATATAAGGGCTGTTGCGGCTTATCCATCCTCTCCCCCTTCCTGCACTAAAAGTTCATCACCCTGGAGGGTACCGTAGATTCCGGCCTGGGCTTCGCTGAGCTCTAGGCGGCCTTCAATGGCGATGGCCTGAAGAAGCTGCTCCAGGGAAACCAGGTTTTTATCATAATCTGTTTTCATGGTCTTATTGGTTTAGTGTCCCGCAGGACTGTAGAAAAAGTAGAAATTTTAAGGGATGGACCTGCTGACCGCGAAAGCTGACCGAAAAATGCAGGTGCTCTCCGGTCACCCTTCCGCTGCTGCCCGATATCCCAATCACTTCCCCTGGACTCACCAGCGCCCCCTTTGAGATAAATACACTGGAGAGATGACCATAGGTGGCCAGAACATCCCCGCTGCATATGCGCACAAAGTTTCCCAGATAGCGGTGATAGCCGCATGCGCTGACCTCCCCTGCCATCACTGACCTGACAGCAGACCCCCTTGCTTTAAGATCTATGCCCTGATGAAAACCGGCTTTTTCGCTGATGGGGTGTATTCTGGGGCCAAAAGAACTGGTGGGTATGATGGGAAAAACGGGAAAGCAAAAGCTTTGGGAAAGGGCAGCAATGGGATAAGCAGACATCAGGGGCAGGATCAATAATAAAACCGCCCTTTTCACCGCCTGCTCCCCCTTTCTGCTCCCTGTTGCCTGCCAAGGCTGACCGAGAGCCCGGTATCCAGGCTGACCATGGCCAGACTGGCCGCCCCGGGATTGTCCTTCAGCATTTCCATAGCTTCCAGTACAGCCACCTGGCCAGGCTTTTCCAAAATCAGACTGACCCTGAAAACAGTTTTGAAATCAGCGGTCTCCATTATAGAAGCCGAGGTCAACAGGTCCTGATAAAGCCTGTTTTTATCTTTCAGCACCAGCACGTCCGTTGCGGAAATGCTGGAAACAGAGAGGTCGCCAAAGGCTATCTCCGCCCTCATCAGCCTGGGATCAACTGCACTGATCAGTCCGATCCGGAATGTTTTATCATCCGCATCGCTCTGGTCTCTGGCCAGGGCGAGCTTTCCTAAATATTCTTGCATAGCATTTGGGTTTTAAGGTTATTTTTTATGTTTAGCGGCATTGAGATTTCTATCCGGCAGGAAACCTGGAGACGATCCGGGATACCTCGGCGTTAATGCGTGTAAAGTTTTCAAAAAGGATTTCATCCTTTCTGCCCTTGAAGTCATAATAGATGGGCATATCCGGATAGGCAGCTTCTTCCGCTGCGACCGCTTTTAAATCTATATCGACCCGGCAGTTGACCGCCGATGGCTGAAATTCCCCGGTAAAGGATCCTACAGTATCCCCCGCCAGTATCCCCACCAGCTCTCCGGCCTTTAGCGATGAGATCTTGCCCGATGGTATAAGGTATTCAAGCCGCTCGCTGAGCGATACAGACGCCTTTCCACGGTCCAGCGAGAGGCTCTCGCTGAGCTGCTTAACCTTACCGAACAGTTTTTCGAGCCAGTCCAGGGTTTCTTTGTTCCTGACCGAGCCTGAGAGTACATTGCCCACAACCGCGCAGATCGTTGTTGCGGTATCTTTACCGTATTGCTGCTGGAACTGTGGAAGCTCCTGGAGTCCCATCAGTACCGCAACACGGTTTGAACGGGCAGTGGCGATCAGGTTCTCGATGCGGTGAACATATAAGGTGGGCAGCTCATCCAGCACCAGTGCACTGGGCAGATTGCCTTTGGAGTTGATCAGCCGTGTGAGCCGGTTGAGCACCACGGAGTAACACGCTGAATTGATGTTCTGGGTATTGGGATCGTTGGCCAGTACCAGCATGGCCGGAGAGCGGTGACTGCTGATCTTTAGCGGGAAATCATCACCGGAAAATACCCAGAAGCTCTCCTTTGTGGCCAGTCTGGAGATAAATATCTTCAGTGTTCCCACCTGCCCTTCGAGCTGATCGAAAGCTTTCGCCCGGTAAGCGCTCATAAATGGTGAAAGCAGGGAGTCCAGTTCAGCGTTTGAGGTGAGGGTGGAAAATATCTGCTCGTATGGGCAGTTCAAAAACGAAAGTACATGCGGCAGGGTCGAGTAGCGCCCGTTTTCATAGCGGGAAAAAAAATAGATACAGGCTGAAAGGAAATTTACCGCACTCTGGGTAAAGAACTGATCGCTACCGGAAGACCTGTCCCCTTTTTTTAGCGCCTCTACCAGTGCTTCTGCAGTTTCAGAGGCATCGGCCAGGGTAAGGATATAGTCTGAGCGCAGGACATTGAGGCGCCTGCTCATCTCGACTGCATTGAGGTTGATCACATGAAACCGGTAGCCTTCTAATCTTCCCTGCTGCTTGCCGAGCAGGTAATGATAATAGGCCAATTGTCCGAGATCGCA
>NZ_JAVTSN010000092.1:0-8356 GCF_032678585.1 Pedobacter psychrodurus
TACCATCAGGCATTGTGCCCATATTAATAATTGTAAAGCACAACAATTATTTCCTACCTTTCGGCACTAACCAAACTTCAGAATTACTTCAGAATTGGAACCTACCTTCGCCCTTTATAAACAATGGACGGATTGTTAAATCCAATTTTGGATTAATCATTAATTATGAGCATTAAACAAAAAGCAAATAAACTACTAGACAATAGATTTGGACCAGTTTTTTTAGTTACCCTACTGTTGTGCAGTATATCGCTTGTTACCAGGCTCAGTTTATTGATATTTAGTGCTTCGGCTGTCGATTGGTCGATATTGAACCTGCTTAAAATATTCGTGATCGGTTTGTTTTACGACCTGGCTGCTGCAACTTTCGCCGTCATTCCGATTGTGCTTTACTTATGGCTGCTGCCCTCCAAATGGTATAACCGCAAGTTTAACAAAGTATTATTGTTCATCTATTTCTTTTTTGTTGTTTTCACACTCATCTTCAATGCCGTATCGGAGTGGTTCTTTTGGGAAGAATTTTCGGTGCGCTATAATTTTATAGCGGTCGATTATTTGGTGTATACCACAGAAGTGATTGGTAATATCCGCCAATCGTACCCGATTAACAGCATTATGATCGGCCTGGTGCTTATTACCACCGCGATTGTTTATCTGTTAAGAAAGCGGATTACGGCATCTACCCACCACAAAAGTAGTTTTGGCCAACGCACAAAGATTGCACTGGTTCTTTTGTGCCTGCCTGTTTTAACCTATTTCGGTGTGAGCCATAAATTAAAATACCTGAGCAAAAACCAATATGTAAACGAACTTTCGGGCAACGGCATGTACGACTTTGGTTTTGCCTTTTGGAACAACCAGCTCGATTACAATACTTTTTACAAAACAATTCCGATCAAAAATGCTCAATCTATTTTGAGCCATCTGTTACAACAAGATACGGTTATAAAAAACGGAACATTTAAAAACACTTCCAGGGCGATTAGTAACCCGGGTACCGAAAACAAAATGAATGTGGTGCTGATTAGCGTGGAGAGTTTAAGCGCTGAATTTTTAACGGCCTTTGGCAATACACAGCATATTACACCCCAGCTCGATTCGCTGGCCAAAGAAGGAATGCTTTTCGATAATCTATACGCATCGGGCACGCGTACCGTGCGTGGTTTAGAAGCCCTTTCGCTCTGTATCCCTCCTACACCTGGCCAATCGATTGTAAAACGGCCTGATAACAAAAACCTGTTTACCCTGGGCAGTATATTCCGTGCCAAGGGTTACAACAGCAGGTTTATTTATGGTGGTTATGGTTATTTCGATAACATGAACGAATTCTTTTCGAACAATGGTTATGAGGTAACCGACAGGAGTGCATTGCAGGATTCGGAAATCCATTATTCGAACATTTGGGGTGTGGCCGACGAAGATCTGTTTACGCTCTCGTTACGCGAGCTGGATAAAGATTACAAAAACAACAAACCCTTTTTCGCACAGATTATGACGGTTTCGAACCACCGTCCGTATACTTACCCCGAGGGCAGGATTGATATCCCTTCGCATACCGGCCGGGAAGGTGCCGTTAAATACACCGATTATGCCATTGGCAAATTTATCCGCGAGGCGAAACAGAAACCCTGGTTTGCCAATACGTTATTTGTAATTGTAGCCGATCATTGTGCCTCTAGTGCCGGCAAAGTGCAGTTACCAGTTGATAAATACCATATCCCGATGATTTTTTATAGTCCGGGGCATATTGCACCAGGTAAATTTGAAAAGCTAACCGCACAGATTGATATCGGCCCTACCATTTTAGGTTATCTTAATTTCAGCTACAACAGTAAATTTTTCGGTCAGGATGTATTTAAAATGAAAGATAGTGACGAACGTGCTTTTATTAGCACTTACCAAAGTTTGGGTTACATCAAAAACAGTAAACTGGTGATTCTCGATCCAAACAAAAAGGCAGCTACTTACAAACCCGATTTTACTACCGGTAATGCGGTTGCAATCCCTGCCGATCAGAAACTGATTGATGAAGCGATATCCAATTACCAGATGGCTTCTTACCTCTACCAAAATGGTTTATACGGTGTTGAAGCGCAAAAGAAATAATTACACAGCAAAATTTAAATCATGGGCATAAACATTGGATTGGTGATCTGGAAAGAGATGAAGGCAAAATCCTTTAGCAGGGATCAGCTTGCCGGGGCTGCAGGCATAAGTAAACACCGCGTGGGTACCATACTTAAATCGGCTTCTATTGATACGGCTATTTTAACACGGATTTCTATTGCCCTCGAAACTAACTTTTTCGAATATTACCGCAAGGATGATGACCTGGTGAAGTTTGAGGCAAATATTGTTACTCAAAATAACGAGGGACTAAACGAACTTAGAAATCTGGTTAAAGAAAAAAACCACCTGCTCGAGCTTTGCAACGCAACCATTAAAAGCCAGAAGAAAATAATTGCGGCATTAGAACATATGCAGGAATTGTAAAACGATCGCTTATTTGCTGATTTCGAGCTGATCGTGCCATTCTTTGAGCAGCTCGGGGTGATTCGCGATTTCTTCTTCACTTAAATCATCATCCTGCTCGCTCAATTTAAAATCGATGGTATCGGTTATGGTACTGCTAATATTGAGCAAATGGTCTATTTCAGGATCGATCAGATATTCCAGTAGTTCGAACACCGCACATCCGGCATTTAATGCATAATTGGTTAAAGGATCGATAAATTCTTCGGTATCGGGCAAAACTGCTTCCAGATCAATCAAAAGTTGTTTTACCTTTTCATTATCTACCGCATTGGACAGCGAATCTTTCCCACACTGGATCGCTTGCTTTAATATTTCAGGATCGCCCCAATTAAACTGACGGTGAAAATCGATATAGTCTGGCAAAAGCCTTTCGCAAATATGAATACCGAAGCCGGTAAGCCGGTGTTTGGGCAGAAGTGATAACTGATTGCTCAGCTGTTCGTAAAATTGGGTAGCATCCATTTGTTTATTACTTTAAGCTAGTGCGATTTTAAACCCTGACCATTATTTGATTAAGGTCATTAAGATAAAGAAGGTTAAGGATTCTACACATAGATCAACATCTACAAAGATATGCCTAATTTCTATAGCTACAATTTTATTGGAATTAATGGCTTTCCTGCCTTACCCAATTGATTTGATTATCTTACATTCCCTAACTATTTGAGGAGGTATCCATTGCGGATGATCATAAAGAGATCTTTGAACTATGTTTAAGTGGGTAGTTCAAAGATCTCTCCACTGCTGTCGAAATAACAATTTATCTTAACCCCTCATTTAAGATACTGCCTGATGATGCACAGCTCATTTGATCAATGCGGAGGGTGCGTAGCCAAATTCCTTTTTAAAAGCAAAGGAGAAGTGTGAGAGGTCTTCAAAGCCTGTTTCCATGTATACTTCTATGGGTTTCTTATGTTTTTCTACCAATTGATAATGCGCCAGCTCCAATCTTTTTTTTGTGAGCCATCTTTGCGGCGAAAGGTTAAATGCCTTTCTAAAATCGCGGTTGAAGGTTGACAAACTCCGCCCAATCAGGTACCCGAATTTCTCTAAGGGCATGTTGAACATAAAGTTCTTCTCCATAAAATCGACCAGATCGATTTTGCCCGGTTCCCGAAAATCTGTAAGCATATTATCGATAGCCGGATTTATAAAGCGTAGAATGTTAATGGCTTCGTTTATTTTCATGGTCGCAATGTGCTCTGGAAAAGCCTCCTGAAGATCAAAATAAGGAATTAATGACGCCAAACAGCTTTTTAACAATGGATGATGACTAAAACTCATGATTTTCTGCGATACCTGTATCTGAGCACCAACATCAATGTTGGCATAAAAGTCGCTCAAATGTTTGGCTGATAAATGCATCACCACGCTTTTATGTGGCTGCCCGTCTTTCGGATAATTGATAATGGTGGCCAACTGGTTCCGTGGAATCAAAAAAATATCTCCGGCATTAAATATATGCTCCTTATCGGCCTCAATAATTTTGGTTTCTCCTGATATAAACCATACCAGCATGTGGTGATCGAAAACGACTTCCGTTTTAAACAACTTGTCTTCATAACAGGAAAGTTTGATCTCTGGGGTGATATATTTTGTTTGAAACTCCATTATGGCTAAAATACAAATAATTGCTTTTAATTAATCTGCACTGAATGTGATGCCGATCATCTCTTCACTTAAATCCCACAGGCGTTTCGCATTTAGCTCATCAATAGCATAAGGTTGTACGCCACGTAAAGTAGAGGGTTCAGACATGAGGTGTTCAATATTCCCCAAATCCAGTTCAGCAACATCGGCATCTTCACAATATACCCCGCCAATCTCATTTAATAATGGGCTTGTGGCACACCAAACGGTGGTAGCGGCACCCTGTGCAAGTGTTTTTAGGTTCTTTTCTACATCTTGAAAAATATTGCCATCGGCATCATGTGTACCCATTTGCTGAAAAAGTTCCATTGGGGCTTCCCTACCCAGGTCGGTATGGTTCACCGAACCCGGATGTAAAGCATAAGCCCTAATTCCGGATTTTGCACCACGCGCGTCAAGTTCTACGGCAAACAGGTTATTCGCCGATTTCGATTGCCCGTAACCCACCAGGGTTTGATATTCTTGCTCTTCAAAATTAGGATCTTCAAAATTAAATGGTGCAATCTGATGTCCGTAAGAAGATACATTAATTACCCTCGCAGCATTGGCTTTTTTAAGCGCGGGCCATAATTTAGCCGTAAGCTGGAAATGTCCTAAATGATTGGTAGAAAGCTGCGATTCGTGACCACGGACATCTCTGCGTAAAGGTACCCACATAATACCTGCATTATTGATCAACAGATCGAGTGTGCGGTTGCTGGCTAAAAACTTCTCTGCGAAAGCATTAATAGAGTCAAAATCCATTAGATCCATGGCTTCAACTTCAACATTAAGCAGACCGGTTAGGTTCTTTTTTGCTTTCTCAATGTCGCGCGCCGGTACAACTACTCTTGCCCCTGCCTGTACAAATGTTTTGGTGGTTTCTAAACCGATCCCTGCATAACCACCTGTAATGATGGCTGTTTTACCCCTAAGATTTATTCCTTTTATCACATCGTTTGTGGTAGATGCTGCATTAAAGCCTGAGCCGATTGGCTGTTGTAACGCCCCGTTGTAATTATTGTGTTTCATTTTTTCATTGTTTTAATACACAACAAAAATAACGGGCTTAACAACAGGCTGCTTTGTTCAAAATGTCAATCTTACTTTGCCTGGAATGTCATGATTTATAAACGGAAACCACTGATAATTGGAACCATATATAAGACACATCAGAAACATATAAGCTTACATGCAACTTATATGTCTTACATGGTTAATCCATTGTAATATCATTCATACTTCAAAGCCTCCACCGGATTAGCCCTGGCTGCTTTATAAGCCTGAAAACCTACCGTTAAAAAGGCAACAACCGCTGTTCCGATAATAGAGGTGAATATGATCGAGAAAGAGATACTGGTTCTGAATTCGAAACTGGCGAGCCATTTATTCATCAGGTAATAAGCCAATGGAACACCAATAAAAGCCGCTACCAAAACCATTTTCAAAAACGACACCGAAAGCAATTGCATAATGCTGCTTACCGAGGCGCCCAGCACACGGCGTACACCAAACTCTTTGGTACGCTGTTCGGCACTGTAAGCCACTAAACCATAAAGGCCCATGCACGAAATCAATATGGCAATGCCACCAAACAGATTGGCCAGGATACCCAGAATTTTTTCCGACTGCAGTTTACTTGCAAACAGATCGTTCACAAACTTCATTTCTACAGGATATTTTGGATTGATGTTTTTGGCAACTGCCGAAATCAGCTCTACATTCTTGCTTAAACTGTTGTTGGGGTTTAATCGCAAATTGATGTTCCCGTTTTCGGTTTTACTAAAATTAATCACCATAGGTTTGCCAGGGCGATAAGGAGAATCCCATAAAAAGTCTTTAAATACAGCAATCACTTTTAATTTATTTCCGAAGAGCTCTACCGTTTTTCCTATTGGGTCTTTTAACTGCATCACTTTCACTGCACTGCTACTCAACATAATTGTAGCGCTATCGGAAGCAAAATCTTTGGAAAAATCGCGTCCTTCCAACAATTCTATTCCGGTGGTTTTAACAAGATCGTATTGGGTTTGCAGGCGGTTAAATACAATTTCTTTCCCCTTTTCTTCCATGCCGGGCCATTTAAGTCCATAAAACCAATTACCAACGTGGGTCATACTTTGGGTAGTCTGGTTAACTGCTGTAGCAGCACCACTTTTAAGCAGCTCGGTTTTAAACAGCTCAAATTTGCTGGATAAATCGCCATCCTGTGCCATTTCTGCAAGCAGATTGCTATTGTAGCCTATTGGTCTGTTTCTAATAAACTGCATCTGTTTATAAATCACCAGGGTGGAGATGATCAACATGATGGCAAAACAAAATTGGCCTACTACAAGCACCTGCCTTAAATTAATGGGGATGAGCTTCGCCCTTGCTGTTTTTCTTTTTAAGGTTTGAATGGGATTAAAAGAGGAGAGAAAAAATGCGGGATACATACCCGACAAAAGTCCGGTGACCAGTGCTACGGCTAAAATGCCCACCCAATAACCTATGTTGGTATAACCGATAACGATATCGATATCCAATAAGTTATTGAATATGGGTAAGGTAACTTCAACAATCACCACCGCAAACAATACCGCCACTACCACCAGCACCATGGCTTCGGTTAAGAACTGTATGATTAAAGATCCCCTTGTTGCGCCGATGGTTTTTTTGATGCCGACCTCTTTTGCCCTGCGTTCTGATTTAGCAGTGGCCATGTTCATGAAATTGATGCAGGCCACCAGTAAAATGCCAAAAGCAAGTGCCACAAAAAGGTAAATACGGTCGATATCGCCACCTACACTCTTGCCGTTCTTAAATTCGCCATATAGGTGCAGATCGGACAAAGGGTAAAGAAAATTCTGGTTCTTCTGCTCTTTATAGTTTTCGTTGAACAGTAATTTCACTTTGGCGTTGATCGGATCGATAAGTGCAGGATTATTCACCTTTGCAATGGCTAGAAAACTAAAATCGCCCCAGCCTGGGTTTTTAACATATTGGTTTATGCTTTCAAAAAAAGACCACGACATTAAATAATCATAACGCAGCGTCGTATTGGCGGGTAAATCTTTCATCACCCCGGTTACTTTTAAATTGTAAGCATCTTTATAACGTACTGTTTTATTCAGTGCATCGGTAGTACCGAATAAAAGTTTTGCCATACTTTCGGTTAATACAATACCGTTAGGCGTATTTAAAGCCGTATTGGGATCACCGGCAATAAATTCATAGTTGAAAACTTTCAGAATTTCAGGGTCGCCAAAAAGATCCGTTTTTTTGAAGCTTTTTTCTCCGTTGGCAATAAGCGAATGATCTCCCCCACCGATGCGGGTGATGGCATCAACCTCTGGTATTTTAGATTTAATGGCCATCGCAATTCCATTTCCGGGTACACCACCTGTACTGGTAATTTTCCCTGACGCATCCTGAAAATTGGTCATTACCTGATAAATTTTGTCCGAATCCTTAAAATGCCGGTCGAAATTCATTTCATAATTGACGTACAGCAGCAACAACAAACAGGCAGATAAACCAACTGCCAAACCAACAATGTTGATGATAGAGGAAATCTTATTTCTCCACAGGTTGCGTAAAGCAATTTTTAAATTGAGACTGAACATGGCAGCAATGGTTTATCAGTTAAACAAATATAACTGTACAAGGCACAACCAAGTACGTGCCAAGAGGAAAAAATGTGCTATACACCCAAGAAAGGAATAATTTATACATGATGCATTAATGGAACCGTTCATTATCGAACAGCAAGTGTGCGTGTGTGGACAGTTGAACATTAGAACATTCCAAATTATAAACTTTCAGGAATTGATTGTTTTTTATAACCATATAAGGAATTTTAGAACATATAAGGTTTGGATTTTGAAGTTCCATTTCATTAGCCCGTTAGCCATAGTTTAACATTTCAAGTTACAATGATCTAACCTTTTCAATATTTTTATCACCACCTAAGCCACCTAAGCGCATCTGAGTTTTTAAAGCTCAATTTTCATCAATGTGTTATATTTGAGAACATGTAAGAACTAAATGCAAAAAAGCCCCACATTTCTGTGAAGGTTTCTGTGATCCCGCTGGGATTGGCTCAGCCCTGCAAAATCCCGAACTCGGCCCTGAGCCTTTTACAAATCGAACCCAGGCCGGCACTTCTGTCCGAATCCCAGCGGGAATAAAACAAAAAAGCCCCACATTTCTG
>NZ_JAVTSN010000093.1:0-8319 GCF_032678585.1 Pedobacter psychrodurus
AAATAAGCTATCTACAACATTATCATTTACACTATTTTCTGTGTCAATTTTTATCAACGATGAAGATTTGCTCACAAACTTGTGACACTTTTTTTTTGTGACAAAAAAAAATGTCACAAAAAAACTGTCACAAAATTTATTTGTAAAAAATTTAAGATTCTAGGACTTGGTAAATACAATATGGAGGTAAAATAATAAAGGGAAGCAGAACTTAATTCTACCTCCCTACCTTAAACTAAACATTACCTAATCAATAATGTAAATATTTTGGATGTTACTATAGTTTTTTACCGTCTCTTAAAAATAAGTTGGCAATGGTAACTACACTTGCTTTATCTAAAGGCTCATCAAAACTCTCTACTGCAATAGCTTTTGTAATACCTGCATTACCACCAATACCTACAATATTTGCACCAGCTTGTACGGTTAAATCTTCACCAGCATAAACAGCATCAACAGCAGCAACACCTGAATCATTTGCCTGTCCGGAAGCGCCAAGGCTAACCCATGGTTTGTAAACAGCTGTACCATTCGCTGCTGCAGTACGCATCTGGCGAATATGCGAAGCGTGACGCGCTTCTACAGAGTGGATCTGTAAAGCAGTTTGCAATACAGGACTACCCAATAAGTTTCCAGCTTGTCCTTTATATGCTCTAACACCTGTATCTTCAAAACCTTGTGCTACAGCTAAAAAAGTACCATAATCACTATAAACAGAAGCAAATGCCCCACCCGCCCTAAAATCAGTATCCGCGTAAGCGATAGGTGCGCGAGCTGAAGCGCCCAAGGCACCAATTAATAAATCAACGTGCGCTTTTTCGTGATCACGAATGGTAGTAATGGCAGCTTGGCTGGCTGCATTTGGAAAATTAAAAGTAACATCTGTTACAGCTGATCCGGGAGTTTTCCCAACAATACAGTGGTTATAAAAATGGTATTCCAAGTACTCTAACGATAAAGCAAAGTTTAATACATCTACAACTGCTGCAGGCAAAGTAGTTTGTCCGTAAGCTTTTTGAAACATTGAGCCTAAAGCCAGTGGCATAGCGGCCAATGAGATTTTTTTACCCATGTTGAAAAAGCTTTTCATTGCGGCTCTTCTCGGATTTAATCTCTCATAGATTTCACCATCAACTTTTTCAATTTCTTCTAATATATTTACGATATTCATGATTTTCTGATTTTAAAAATTAAAGATTGATTACATTAATTTTGGTTTTAACATATTTTCCGGCCGCGGCTAACACCTTATCTGGAGCTAATGCAGCATCCAAACCTGCTGAATTATTAGCGCCCAATGGTGCAAGGCTATTAAGGTCTGCAAATGATCCGTTTGAAATCAAATCACGAACATATGCTGCGTGACGGGCTTCAACCGAAACAATCTTACCAGCTAATAATAAATAGGCTCCAGTTTTAATTCTTGGTCCGGCACCGTTGTATGCTGAAACACCTAAATCTTCAAAAGCCATTGCAGCTGCTAATACGCTTGCTTCGCTGGTAAAATCAATTGAAGAAAAATCAACTTCTAAACTTCCGATTGCAGATGTCGTTAAAGCAGCTTTAAAAAACTCTCTGTGTGCAATCTCGTGAAACTGAATATCCTGGAAATATGCTTTTTTCGCAGCAGCGTTAGCACCCGTAAATTGAGTGTTACTATTGGCAACCTGAATATAAAATGCTGCCTCTAATTGTTCTAAAGCATAAGCATAATTCAATACACCGACATCATCTTTAAAATCTAATGTTACTCCCCCATTCATTGTTGGGTTATCGTAACCGCGGTCTTTTTTACAACCAGCTGCTACTAAAGCAATACCGGCAGCGCCTGCACCTGCATACTGAAGAAAAGATCTCCTGCCTACAGTTTTGTCAAATAAACTTGCTTCGCGAAGTTCACTTTTTGTTTCTAGTTCATTGTTTTTCATAGTCATCTATGTTTAGTGGTTTTGAATTCGTTTGATGATACATACGTGACAATTTGCATACTGGTTTTTTCGATTTGCATTTTTTTTTATAAGACCATTTTAATACATTCACCAACCTATAACTATGACTACATTAAAAGCCATTATTGTTGATGATGAGGAGTTTGCCCGATCGTCATTATTTTTTTTACTGCAACAGAATTGCGCACAGGTAGAGATTACCGGTATTGCAAGATCTGTAGCGGAGGCAAAAGATATTTTAGCACATCATCCTATAGATTTAATCTTTCTGGATATCGCCATGCCCGGAGGTAATGGTTTCGAATTAATCCCTGATGCACAAAAACACAATTCTGCTGTCATCTTCACCACCGCTTACGATCAATACGCCCTAAAGGCGATCAAAGCCAACGCACTCGATTATTTATTAAAACCTATTGATATTGATGAGCTTAAAATTGCTGTAGATAAGGTTTTTCAGCACATCAAACTTTTTAAAGGACAAAATGAAAACGATGAGCGAATCAATAATCTGGCTTCCAGTTTAAGCTCAAGATCAGAAATCAAGAAACTTACCCTTCCTTATGGTCAGGGTTTTAAAATGATTGATATTGACGACATTATTTATATTGAAGCGGATAGCAATTACTCTATAGTGCACTTAAATAACCACGATAAAATAACCGTTTCGAAGGTTCTACGCGAGTTTGAAGAACTTTTGCCAACCGATCAGTTTGTAAGGATCCATAAATCGAGCATCATCAACCTTAATCATCTAAAAGAATATAATTCTAAAAACGGACTTCAGGTTTTCTTAAAAAACGGAGAAAGCATGAACATTTCGAGAAGAAGAGCGAGCGATTTTTTTGAAAAAATAAAATTATTTACTAAAGCCAACAGTGACCATTAATCCACATATAAAAATTCTCTTAGCTAAACCGAAGTTAAACTTCGGACGTATTTTTTTTGTTTTTTTATTTTTGGTGTTTGCTTTGGCATTCCCCAAAATTACACTTGCGCAAACCACCTATCTTCCACATTACACCTCTAAAAATGGCTTGGCAAGCAACAACTGTTATTACATTTTACAGGATAAAAAGGGTTTTATCTGGATTGCCACCGACAATGGATTGAGCCGTTTTGATGGCACTAATTTTCAGAATTTTACCATCGAAGATGGATTACCAGATACCCAGATCCTTCAGATGAAAGAAGATAAAGAAGGGCGCTTATGGTTTTTCGCACTCAATGGTCAGCTGAGTTATTTAAAAGAAGGCAAATTTTACAACCAGGATAACGATGAGTTACTTAAAAAATTAAATTTCAATACGGTAATCGTTTCTTTTTTGGTGGATAGAATAGGGAAAATATGGTTGGGTACAAATGCCAATCTAATTGTTTGCTGGGATGGAAAAACGATCAAAAAATACATCTCCCCTAATCCTAATGATAAATTTATTAATGCCTTTATACATGAAGATGAACATGGAAATATATTTGCCTACAGCGACTTAAGCGTTCAGCGTTTTGACGGAAAAACCTTTTCCATGGTCAAATCAAAGGTACAACCACTCTCCTACATGACTGCTGCCAATTCTGCGCACAGATCCTTATATTATTTAGATTCTGGCGGCTTGAAACAATATCGGCATGAAACCATCAACGATCTCATCCCTATTCCACAGAACCTGATCAAAAACATGTCGGGATATTTTTATTACGACGTTGCGGGTAAAGAAGTTTGGCTATCAAACGCCAATGGTGCCTTTGCTTTAGATAAAAGCGGAAAAACTGTGCAATACCTACAAGATATACCGGTTAATCAAGTCATTAAAGACAGCAACCAAAATATGTGGTTTGCTACCAATCAGGGAATTTATATGCTCCCGAATGCAAACAACAGGTTGTCTATCATTGATGCAGAATCGGGATTAAGCAGTAACGTAATTAAAAGTATTACCAAAGATGGAAAAAACCGCCTCTGGTTGGGTACCGATGATGCTGTAATCGATGTATTAACCATCAACAATTATCAGGTGGATGAAATTGGTTTAGACGATTTTAAGAAGTATAAAACCATTAAACAGATTACCTTCGATCAGAAAGATCAATCGATCTATTTTGCGTCTGACTACGGAATGGGCGTTTTTAGAAACATCTACAATGACAATAACGAGGTCAAATATTTAAAGGAATCGAACAACTCCATGTTCGTAATTAAACATTTTAGCATCGGCCAAAATAACGATCACCTGGCCTTAGCCTTATCCTCAGGTGTTGTTTTTTTATCGGATAGAAGGAATAAGTTTGAGTTTAATGCAGCAAAATACCGCGAAAAAGAAGATTTCTTTAAAGATCGGTCCTACCATGTATTTTATGACCGAGAAGGCAGTTTGTGGTTTTCGAACATTAACGGTTTATCGCAATTTTCTAAAGGAAAGCTGATTAAACACTACGAAAATCATCCATTACTTACCAAGAGAATTAATGACATACAGCAATTACCGGATGGCACATTAATTTTAGCTACCGATGGTTATGGTTTAATCTTTTACAAAAACAATCAGATCACCAGGCAGATTACCCAAAAAGATGGTCTAACCAATAACATCTGCACTAAAATATTTGTAAAAAACAGCGAGATATGGGTATTAACCAATAAAGGCGTTAATAAAATTGCAGATTATCCTGATCAACCCAGTGTAGCCAATTTCGATTATGGAAAAGATCTTTTAAGTGATGACATCAATAGTTTGTTCATTGATGATAGTACCGCTTATTTTGCAACGAACAAAGGTTTAATCTTATTTAAATACAACAACAAAAACAGTATTAAAAACCTGCCTAAGGTATATGTAACCTCTATCATTAAGGATAACGAACGTTTACCTGTTGATCAGGGTAATTTTACTTTCGAAACGGGTAACAATACGATTCTATTCACTTTTAGCGCTGTAGATTTTACCACAAGTGATATTACCTATCGTTACCGGCTAAATGAAAATTCGGCATGGATAGAAACCAGAACAAGGCGTTTAGATTTCTCCTCCCTCCAACCTGGCGATTATGTTTTTGAGGTAAGTGCTAAAAGTCAGAACGGCAATTGGGGACAATCGGCAAAAATTTCCTTTTCCATTCAAAAGCATTTCTGGCAAAGCTTATGGTTCTTATCGATTTTAATACTGCTTGTCGCTTATATTTTCTATAAAGTGGCAGTTTACATTACCCGTAAGCAAAAAGATAAAGAGCAAGAGCAATTGTTGTTAAAAAACAAAGTTTTGATGTTGGAACAACAGGCCTTGCAGGCCATGATGAACCCGCATTTTGTTTTTAATGTAATGAATTCCATCCAGCATTATATCAATACGCAAAATACCGCCTCGGCAAACAAGGTGTTAACGGGTTTTGCCAGATTGATCAGAAAAAATTTAGAGATCTGTACGAAAAGTTATATTTCTTTGGAAGAAGAGCTAGAATACCTCAATCTTTACTTAAAACTCGAGAAAAACCGTTTTGGCGATAAACTGGAATATGTCTTTAATATTGATGAAGATATTGATAAAGAAGAAACCTTTATCCCCTCCATGTTGTTACAACCTTATGTAGAAAATGCGATATGGCATGGCATTATGCCAAAAGAAACAGGAGGCGAAATTCAGATCAACATTAAATTGCAGGATGAATTTTATCTGAACATCGAAATTATTGACGATGGGATTGGCATCGACAACTCTCTAAAAGAAAAAAAGGATACCCACATCAGCAAAGGCATGCAGTTGACAAAGGAAAGATTGCATCTTTTAGGTCAGATTGGAGCAAAACCTATACACTTAAACGTGAAGCAAAATACAATAAATGGTACAACAGTATCTATTTCTATACCGTTAAAATAGAAATTTTACCGTTTACTCAATTATTAATACCACTCACTAAATAGAATCATAATCCAACCCACTTTAGCCTTAAACTTGTCTTAGAAATAAACGATAGTGTTTATCAAAGACGTTCTTATAGAATTGATATAGATATTTAATAACCTAACCTAAAACTATATCTTAATTCAGGTTTCATTTGTGTGTTGAAAGCGGTCTTGTTTTAAAAGCGAGACCGCTTTTTTTATGCCCAAAAATTCTATTTTTGTATATGCCCAATCACAACATCACCAGGCACATCGAAGCCCTTGTATTTTCTTCCAGCCAAAGTATAGGTACACAAGAAATTATACTTGCCTTAAATGCTGTTTTCCAGGAAGAATTTGTAGAAACACAGGTTTTTGAAAGCATTGAACTGATTAAAGAAAAATACAGCCATGACGATTTTGCCATCGAATTGGTTTTTTTAAATAATGGCTATCAGTTCCTCACCAAAAAAGATTACCACGAAACGGTTAATCAACTTCAGCTGCACCGGTCGAAGAAAAAATTAAGTCAGGCCGCGATGGAAACCTTAGCCATTATTGCCTACCGCCAACCGATTACCAAACTGGAAATCGAACAAATCAGAGGTGTAAATTCAGATTATTCGGTACAAAGGTTATTGGAAAAAGAACTGATCAGTATCGAAGGTAAAGCCGAAACACCTGGCAGACCGATTCTATACACCACCAGCAGTTTATTTATGGATTATTTTGGATTAAATAACCTTAACCAGCTTCCCCAATTAAAAGACATCGTAAAAGAGGAAAATACGGTGGGAGAAAATGTGGAATAAATAAATTAATTTCTTTGCTTACAGATTGTTATTAAAAAAAGTTTTTTTGTATTTTTAAACTATAAAAGCAATTTTTATTTTTGTGTTATGAAAGCGCCAAAGAAACTACCAACAAAGCCGACTACCAAGAAACAGGTAGACGAAGATGATGATCTTGAAGATGATGACGATATTCAAACAACGAAAAAGAAGCCTCAAGACGACGATGATGATGATGATTTTGACTTGCCATTAGACGATCTTGACAACTTCGATAATTTCGATGACGACGACGACGATTATTAATATTTAAAAAAACATATATTTGAAAAAGCATCCTCCCGCTTGGAAGGATGCTTTTTATTTTAAAATCAGCCCATGCAAGTTATATCCGTAAGCAATTCATCATTAAAAAAAGATTTTCTAGATACGCCCAAACGCTTATATAAAAACGACAAAAACTGGATCTGTCCTTTAGACAGTGAAGTCGAAAATGTTTTTAACCCCGAAAAAAATACTTTTTTTGCCCATGGGAAGTGTACCCGTTGGGTTTTAAAAGACGATGCTGGAAAACTGATCGGTCGCATAGCAGCCTTCATTAATGAGAAAAAAGCCTATCATTACGATCAGCCAACCGGCGGAATGGGCTTTTTTGAATGTATTGATGATGAAAAAGCAGCCTTTCTTTTATTCGACACAGCCAAAGCCTGGCTAATCGAAAATGGCATGAAAGCAATGGATGGCCCAATTAACTTTGGCGAAAACGATACTTTTTGGGGTTTATTGGTAGAGGGCTTTACCCCTCCTTCTTTCGGCATGAACTATAACTTCCCTTACTATCAGAAGTTTTTCGACAAATATGGCTTCCTTACAGAATACGAGCAATTAACCAATCATATCAACCTTACCATCCCCTTCCCTGAGCGTTTTACAAAAATCGCCAATTGGGTAAGAAATAAACCAGGGTATACTTTCGAATATTTCAGCAAAGCCAATTCAAGCAAATACATCAACGATTTGATGGAAATTTATAACGATGGCTGGCAGGATTTTGAAAACTTTGTTCCTATTAAAAGGGAAACACTTGAAGAAAGTTTCAAAAGCATGGAACCCATTATGGATGAGAAGTTGATCCAATTCGCTTATTTTAACGGCGAACCGGCATCTTTTGTGGTTTTGATTCCAGATGCAAATCAAATGATCAAAGGTTTTGATGGTAAACTGGGTTTAATTGAAAAATTAAAATTCGCTTACCGCCGCTGGGTTGGTGTTACCCGCATGAGGGCAATTGTAATGGGTACCAAACCTAAATTCCAAAAGCATGGTTTAGAATCGGTACTTTTTATCCGTTTAGGTGAATATGTGCTCCCTAAAAACCAGTATAAGGAACTCGAATTGAGTTGGGTGGGCGATTTTAACGAACAGATGATTGCTATCCATAAAGCTACAGGTGCAACTTTTGGCAAAAAGCATTTAACAATGCGTAAGGTATTTTAATCTTAACAGGTCCTTCACTTGCCGAGGTTAGTGTCTCCACGAACCTTTTTTTATTTTTGACTCGGAATCACCGAAAACACAGATAAAATTAAAAAAGATCATTCATCGTCCTCATTTGTAACGGGGATGAAGGAGAAAGGCGATTTCATCGCCATCGAACTTCCTTATTTCGCATTACAAATGCGGACCTCGTTAATCCTCGTTG
>NZ_JAVTSN010000094.1:0-7976 GCF_032678585.1 Pedobacter psychrodurus
AGCTATCGGGATCGGGCCCCACAGACCAAGCCACTTTACTGGCTTCCAAAGAAAATGGCATAGCCTTCATGAATGCCATTAAAAATCACTACTAAAAATGAATAAATTTTCAGCCGGCATTTTTTGTTTCTTTTTGATGCCAAAAAGAAAGAGCCCTTCGGCGGCGGCGAGCTGAGGCAAGACGGAGCAGCAGGGAAAAAAAATAAGTTATACGTCAATCATATTGATTTTTATAAAATAAATTATCCCTCATATGGCCTTTCTAATTAGAATACCTAGAACTTTACCCGTTCAACCACTACCGGCCCTATCAAGCCTGATGGTTGCAGGCCGCTATCCGGACGGTAAGGATTAACATACGTAGCCGTTTTCCGCTCTGCTACAGGCAATTTACTATCACCGATCAAACGGTTCATCCAGTTATTCACCACTGATATTTCTACTATATTTTCGCCGTTTTTAAGTGCTTTACCAATATCAATTTTCCAGGGTGCAGTCCAGATACCTCCAAGGTACTTACCATTTACCCTAACTTTAGCCATACCATTTAACGCACCAATATTCAGGTAGATCTGCTCCCCCGTTGCCGGTAGTTTTACTTTAAATGTATTGCTGTAAACCGCAGTTCCGGCATAATATTTTATGGCATCTTCAGGTCTTTTCGTCCAGTCAGTTAAGTTCTCAAAAATAACAGGTGCTTTAGGTCCACGAAATGCCTCGTCAAATTTTACTTTCCAGGGTGTATTTATGGTTACTTGCGTTAATGGCGCAGGAAAATTCACCTCCACACCCAAATTCTTAACAGCATTGGTCTGGCTTGTTCCATTTTTAAAAAACACAAAAACACTTTGCAAAGGTGCCAACTTCAAAGGCACTGTAGTTTGATTGTTTTTTACAACAAAACCTTTCAAGGGCCTAATCGCTCCATTGGTAGGATCCCACAGTTCAGGAGCAGCATTCTTAACCCTAAAGGATGGCGATAGTTCTACTGTTTCCTCTTTTTGATTACTGATAAAATACAGTTCACCTTCTGCAAGCTTGCGGTGAATAAATAAGGTTGAATTGGATCCTTTCTCGTCAAAATCAGGCCCAAGATTTAGCGCTGCCAGCGTTTTGGCAATATCATTGTGATTCAGATAATTTTTACTCGTTTTAAGTTGTTTTGATAATTCAACAACTTCATTATCGGCCTGCGGAAAACCTTCAAGGCTTGGCGAACGTTTTGGCAATTGCCCCATAATGTGTAGTCCTTGATTAGACATCTCCAATATTTTCTTTAACAAAACTGGCCGCATGGTTTCAAGTGGAGGCAATACCAGTAAAGCATAACTCATCCCCCCTTTAAGATACATTCTGCCATTGCGCACCGTTGCACGTTGCAAAATCACCTCTGCATTAACGTAATCAAAAGAATAACCTTTCGGAAGTGCAGGATCTGTAATACCTGTCATTTTCGGCGCATCTTCCCCTATAAAATAAGCCACATCCGCTACATAATTGCCTTGTTGAAGCATGTAATTACACCGCTTTAAATAAGAAGTAAACAAATCGAGGTATGGAAACCAGGTGTTGTGCCTGTTAAATTCGTTACCAAACCAGGCATTAATTCCCGGTAATTGTTCTTCGGGTTGATGGATGTATAGGTGAAAAAGTGTACTGTTTATGCCCTCGGTAAAAAAACGGTCGCCACGTTGTTTCATCATATAAGGAAAGCGTCCGAAGGTTTTACCTGCTGCAGTAAATGATTCGGCTGAAACTTTCGTTTTGCCATAAATATGCGCTGCAGATGAAGCTGCCCTATTTTCGATGTCGCCCAATTGGCCTTCACTCCAAAATTCGCCACCAATTTCATCAGCTTGCCCACCATATTGCAAAAATTCTCCAGGAAAACCCCAATGCCCATAACTTTCGAGCCAGGTTCTTAAGCCATATTTATGACTGATAGCACCTAAGCCAGCAACATAATCGTAGGCAACCCGATCAGCAATCAATCGTCTTAAATCCCATAAAAAACGATCGCTTTTATCCTGACTGCCAACCACCTTGCCATCTAAAACAGGAAGATATGGCACCGGGTCGTAATGATATTGACTGATAAAACGTGGCGCCATATCATCCGTCCAGTTTTGTCCACCGGTTTCGTAACTATCCTGTACCACCACTTTCCAGGTTTTGCGGTCGCTGGCTGGAATACGTTTAATTACTTGTCCCATAAAGGCATTAAAATGGCTTTCGATATGGGTTTTACTCATTTTATCAGTTTCCAGACCTGTACCTTCAGGATCCGCCGGTGCATTGGTTACCCCGGTAGGCAACATCCCAAAACGTTGAACAATCCATTCTCCTGCCGGGACATCCCATTTAAGCAAGCCATTTTTATCCATAAACGCAGAAATATCGATTACCTTTTTGGGATCGATTATTTCGCTATAACTGGTTTCAGATTGTACAGGCCATTGATACTCTTTCCAATATGGAAGTGGATCCTGAAACATTTTACCAAGGCTTTTTTCTACATAGGAAGCTACAACAGGAACATTGGAAATTTTAATTTCCTTTAAAGATATTCCCCCGCCATTACTTTTAATTTCTAACCGGTATGTTTTTGAGGTGGTTTCGGGAAGAGAAACGGCCACAGGCCCGTATGGCAGGAAGCCCACATTTAAAGCCATGTTGTGCCGATCTATTGTAAAGGTTTTCACCTCTTTATATATCCCCTGGTCTAAAACCTTTAGAACTGCAGTTGCATTGATCTGATTTTCTCCGGTTAAAATGGAGATGCTCCTTGCTGTAATGGGTTGATCAGCTACAAAGTCTATTGTGGCTTCTTTTTGATCCGATTTTAGTGTTTGGATGATTTCTTCAGTTTTATTCTTTGTTGGCGCACTGTAGGCAATAACTTTTACATCCTGAAAATCTCCTGAAGGTTTTTCCAACTGAATAGATTTGACTCCTTTGCCGCTCACCACCTCTTGGCTAGAGGTTAAGTACCGCATGGCCTGGGTTGGTTTTACCCATGGCCCACCGCTCTGGCTCCATCCCGGGCTGTTAAAGAGACCGATTTCAATATTAAGTTCGGTTGCTGTTTTCAATGCAGTATGCAAAATATCCCACCATTCATCAGTAAACATCTTCACCTTTCCGTGAGGCACGCTACTATCCTCTAGTCCGATGTTGCCTATAAACGCCCGGTTAATCCCCGCTTTCTTCATGGCCTGCAAATCCTTTACTACACCCGCCTTAGAGATATTACCGGATAGCCAATACCAATAAATACTGGTTTGTACAGAATCTGGAATATGAACAAAATTATTGCGGACAGACTGCTGGGCCCTTAAGGCCGATGGCACAATGGTGATGGCAAGAAATACAAGTAATACTTTACAAAAAGCGGATCTGTGGGATATATTCATTTGGTTTGATTAAAAAGCGTGATCATCAGAACAGGCAATTTAAAATGAAGATTTGGATAAACGAAAAATATAACGCAACATTTATGTGCACTACAATATTTAAATAGTAAAACGATTTTAATAGGCCCTACGCAGGATATTTCCGCTATCGTGATCGTCAATGAATCCGCTTTTCGAACAATGTTTTAGCTTGTTCCTACATTCCCTCGATCAGGTATTCCGGCTTAATATTGCGGCATATGCCACTAAAACAATGCATACAAATGAGGCGATGCTTCTTATTCTATGAAAGAAATTCCAGCTGCTTTCGAATTTATGCCGTAGATTGGCCAAACCTGCAGTATCTAGCTTAGTCAGATCAGTAGTGTCCAGCAGGTTATTAAGTGGCACATTGCCAACCATCGTAACCAAAAAAACACCTCCGAAATATAATAAAGCTGCAGCAAGGAGCAAATAAAAAACCATAGACTGTTCTTTGAAAAACCATACACTGATGGGTAACAGCACCAGCGTTCCCATAAAGGAAATAAAAAATAAAGGATTTAGAATTGCCCGGTTAATGGATTGCATAGCCTGAAGGTAGGAAGCGTCTGGTATACGGGCTAGCCCTGGATTAACCGAACAGGAATAAGCATAAAAAAGACCACCAATAAGTGCGGTAGAAACTGTACTGAGCAAAAGAAGAAAAATTTTAAACGTCATAAACCGATATGTTAATTCATAAAGATGTATAACGAATTTAAGAAAAAATGAGCTGAAATCACCAAAGATAAGAAAGGTAAAATGCTGGATTTAGCACAATATCCAAATCTAAAATGAGAGCGTCATTTTAGATAGGGAAGCACATTAAATTAGTATTGATAGGTAGATGTAGAACGAATGTCTTTTATGTTAAGCTTTGCCAAACACAGGTTTTAATGTTAATTAAATTTATCTATTTGTAAAACCTAAAGCGAATATCGTTCGCAAAAAACTTTTAAAGAACAAGTTTACACAGATCGGTCAGTTTCCGTTATGAATCGGTTTAAATACTAGTTAATATCCTGGCTCAAAACAACAATATCGATAGCCCGACATCCGATATGCCCCCGCTCCACATTAAAACGAACCTTTGTACCCACCAGTAACGATGGTTTGAAAATTCCTTTCAGCTGTTGATTGTCTGCATAAATCATTTCTGTGCCACTATCGGGCTCAATAAACCCGAATCCACGTATCGGATTATACCATTTAATCATTCCTGTATATCTCATAAGACAATTTTTTTTACATTAATTTAGCCATTAAAATCAAAAATTGATACAATTGCAGATAAATCGTACTATTTTCGTTATGAAAAGGTGTAATTTCGTGATGTATGCAAATGAAGATTTAGGAGATGATTAAGTGTATAGCCATAGATGACCAGCAAAGCTCTATAGTGGGACTGGAGAAATATATTGAAGAAACACCAAATATGCGGCTTGTGGGGAGTTATACAGACCCATTAACTGCATTGATGGAACTGAAAAAGATCGATACTGTTGATGTGATTTTTATGGATGTGCAAATGCCACAGATCTCCGGATTAGAACTTGCCAAGGCAGTGCGTTCAAAAACCAGAAAATTAATATTTACGACTTCTCACGAGGAATATGCTTTTGAAGCATTTGAGGCTGAAGGTGATGCATACCTATTAAAACCTTACGGTTATGCCAAATTTGCGCTTACGCTAAACCGGCTTTTTGGGGAGGAAATGGAGAATAAGGAGGAAGAAACCTATTTTCTGGTGAAAAATAAAGCGGAAGATCACAAAGCTGTTTTAGTGCGTTATACTGATATTATTGCTTTTGAGAGTTTTCATAACTACATCAAAATCCATACAAAAGAAAAAGTAATTATTGCTTACCTGAGTTTGAAAGATGTAAAAGAACAGCTCAGTATTAAGAGAAATTTTATACAGTTACACAGGGCCTATATTATTGCGATTGATCATATCCTGAATATCGATGGTAGCAGGATAACTTTATCAAACCAGACGAGTTTTACGGTTGGTGATATTTATAACAACGATTTCCGTGAATTTATTACGGATAAATTAATTATCAGCAGCCGTAAAAAGTAACGGCTGCTGTTACTAAAACATTATCTGCGATGTCCAAAATCAACAATACCTGTTAGTGAAGTTATCGTTGTTGTTGTTGGTTCAGATGTAGTTGTGGGATCGGATTTAATAACATTGTAGGCATTTTTTTTGAATATAAACACTGTTCTTTTAGCAATTTTCTTAGTCATCATAATGATATTTTTTTTATGAAAACTAGAAGCTTAAGAGTCCTATAACACCAATGATTACATATATAGTAAAGAAGTCTTTATGGATAGTTTAAACTGGAGCAAAAGCTCTTTAAGAAACTGGTTAGTTAATTACAAAACCCATATCATATGCTGGTCAGCATTTATATCATGGGAAACCATTATGGTTTTAGTTTTTGGTAGCTCTGTAGGAAACCTTAGTAATTTTGTAGTCCATTATTCAATAAATATTTTTTTATTCTATTTACACATTAGGTTACTAGAAAAAGCTACCGCTATTCCAAGTAGTACATTATGGAAAGTTATATTATTTGTTTCTCTCGAAATCAGCATATATACAGCCATGGTTTTTGGCCTGGATAATCTTCTTTATGCTTATACTGATATATTAGGTCATGGTGCCATTCCTACAACAACTGTTAGGGTATTTAAGCTCCTTTACAGATGTTCCTATTTCATGCTTTTCTCTACTGGTTATTTTTTCTTAAAGCGCTTCCTAAATGAAAGAGCAGAAAAAGAACGAATTGAGAAACAGCGTTTCCAGATGCTTATTGAGAAGGAAAGAACGGACAAGGAACTGTTAGTATCTAAAAATGCATTTTTAAAGGCACAGATTAACCCGCATCTGTTATTCAATACTTTCGAGTTTATTCATCAAAAAATCAGACAGCATTCTCCGGAAGATGCACAGGTAATGGTTTATCTTTCAGATATGATGCGTTTTGCGGCCACCACCGAGCATAACGAAGGTTATATCAAATTAAACGAAGAAATTACCCAATGCCAAAACCTCATCAAGTTACATCAGCTTACTCAAGGTCAGGTTTTTATAGAAATGGCCTTCTCGCCTGATGTAATGGACATTAAACTTATTCCTTTGGTACTGTTAACCATTCTGGAAAATATGTTTAAACATGGCAATTTGTTCGATCGCGATAACAAAGCCACTATTGATATTTATATGGATGGCGACTTACTGAAAATAGAAAGTAGAAATTTACCTGCATTGGTAAAAAGCAAAGTAGGTTTTGGATCAGGTTTAGACAATATCAGAACCAGATTAGATTATACTTATGCACACCATGCAGAAATGAAGGCTGATGTAGACGAAGATGGGTTTTATATCCTAACCATATCTATTGAAGAAAAGGCATTGGAAAAAGCATTTCCCAGCCATATGGAAAAAGTAATCTATCAATCTATTTAATTACACAAAACGATCAATTGCGGGTGCTTTAGTTACTTCGTAAAAACTCGACTTATTGAAAGAATATACCTTAAAAAGCAGCTCTTCCTCGCGCCTGGCAAGCGCGTGGATACCAGGGATAAACCGCTGTTTAAACCGTTTGATACAAACATCCTCCTGACAAATGATTTCATATCGGTTTTTGCCTTTAACGATAACTTCCTTTACATAATCAGGCCATTGTTTACTAAGCAGACTGGGTAACCAACTAAATTGCTGTAAGTTGATTAATAAACCCATCCCCTTTATTGCATCTTCTTCAATTTCATTGCCCACTACCTGTATCCAATTCTTTTCAACTTCATCAATAACACCAAGTATATTGCTGCCAGAAAGCACCAACCATGGATCTTCCATGCTGGCCCGAATTAACTGATAAGATTTGTCTTTTAAAAATTCCTGTTTAAATAAGTAAGTCAATTCGATCATAACGAGGTGTATCAGTTTGCTATTGGTAGGTTGTTGAGTCGTACAATGGTTTCAATGGTACTGGCAAAACGTTTCATTGAAATGGGTTTTCCGAGGTAACATTCATAGCTAGAATCGAGCATTCTCACCTCATGTTCCAAATTGGATGAAGCATAAATCACAAACCTTGCCTTTTCCCTTAAACGTTTGGATAGTTCGGTGCCCGCCATCCCATCCATGTCAATATCTAAAAAAAGAAAATCTACTTTTTCTCCATTACCTATGGTTTTTAGTGCGTCTAAAGGGTTATTAAACACATTGGTCACTTTTAAGAAATGAATTTCTTTGATATAATCGTTCAGCGCCTCGATGGCATGCTGCTCATCATCAACTATCGAACAGTTATAATACATATTTGTAATTTTATGTAGACTATGCAAATGTTATTAAAATCTACATCATTTCCAATAGCAAAAAGCAGAAAAGGTAAAATTACGGTGATAAATGTCTATTTAATACACGTCAATAATTCGCAAATACATCATATTTCATTTTACATAAAAAGACTACATGCTATTTAACCTTAACTTTGACGGAAAACATCGTTTTATTGC
>NZ_JAVTSN010000095.1:0-7040 GCF_032678585.1 Pedobacter psychrodurus
CTACGACTTTTTTGTTGTTAGTTTTTTGCCACAGGTGGGCACAAATAAACACAGATGTTAATATCGTATCTGTGTTTATCCTTTTTATCTGTGGTTAAGCATTCTGTGGTGTCTGTTGTTACCAACTGACACTAAATTATCTATCAGTTAGATGATAACATCTGACTGTACGAGTATTGCGCTACGACTTTTATGTTGTTAGTTTTTTGCCACAGATGGGCACAAATAAACACAGATGTTAATATCGTATCTGTGTTTATCCTTTTTATCTGTGGTTAAGCTTTCATTTGTCTTTAATGCCTAACAGGCATTGCGGTTTTGATCCTCTCAGAGCAAAAATGGATAACCTTAACAGTTTATTTCGATTTTTAATCAATATTTAAAGGTTTTGAGCTGAAATCTAAGACTTAAGGATACTTCAAATTCTATTTTTAGCCTATATTTAGGTTCTAATTAAGGCGATAAAAAACACATCCATTAAAACAATGCAAAAAACATTTAAACTAGGTACGGTATATGGTTAATTCAAATAATTTAAACATGGAACAATCGTACGCTATCGGAATTGATGTTGGTGGCTCTTCACTCAAGTGTGGGGTGGTAAACCAAAATGGCGAAATTTTATATTCCATTATCGTATCGCTAAAAAATGCGAAAACGCAGGGCGCCATTATTGCACTTATTGTAGAGGCGATCAATACTTGTGCTAAAAAGTTTAAAAATCCTATTCTTGGTGTTGGGATCGGGTTTCCGGGGATTATTTACAACAACAAGATTATTGCTGGCGCAGATAATTTGCCAGGTTTTAAACAGTTGGCTTTGGGCGAAATTCTGCAAGAGGTAACACGATATAATATCGTAATGGATAACGATGCCAATTTAATGGGCCTTGGCGAAATGACTTATGGCGCGGCTAAAGACAGTAGCGACGTGGTTTTTCTGACTGTGGGTACAGGCATTGGTGGTGCCGTAATGATTGACAATAAACTGTATGGTGGGTTTAGAAACCGAGGAACAGAGCTTGGGCATATTGTGGTCGAACACAAAGGCGTAGCCTGTGCCTGTGGTGGCCGTGGTTGTTTAGAAGCCTATGCTTCCGTAACCGCCTTGCTCAACCATTATAAATCCATTCATCCCAATCCACCAGAAGAGATTGATGGTAAATACATGGTAGAAAAATACCTGGCCAGAGAAGAGTATGCTGTAGTGGCGATGGAATCCCATTTCGATTATCTGGCCACAGGGATCATCAGTTTTATCAATATATTTAGTCCGCAAAAGATTGTAATTGGCGGTGGCATCAGCGAATCGGGTGCTTTTTATGTAAGAGAGATTGAAAGAAGGATCAAAACACTGGCAGTACCGATCTCGTTGGCCAGTGGTTTAGTGGTTGCCGCTAACCTGGGTAACAAAGCAGGTTTGTTAGGTTGTGCCGCAAATGTTTTTCAAAAATTTAAAGCATTTGATTATGTAGCGAAATAATTTTTCGTTGCAGGTTTATTTGAGGCGCAATGCTTCGGTCTGTTTTATATTTTATTAGGGTGTTCTAAAAATTAGGGCGCCCTTTTTTATTTAAATATTGTAGGATGTCCTTTACAAGAAAAATAAAATTACTTGGTTTTTGTTGGCAAAGCGTTCAGGGTTTTAGATTTTATTAAGTGCGAAAAGTTCAGTAATTAACGCCAACAAAGCACTTAAAGCGATGTTTACTCAAATTTGATAGTATTTTAAACAAATTTAAAACTCTTTTTCTTTGGCTTACGCTAAATTCGTTTCTGTTAAATGTGATGTGGAACGAACATGGGGAGAAAGAATTCGCTCCGTAAATGTTCAACTCCCATACAGGCGGACAAAACCTGAAAAGGTTTAAATATATAACCAAATAATACCGATCGATTAAGGGTCATAACCAAGCCTGAGGTCGATATATAGCAAATAACCAAAAGTACAAATCAACTAACCTAATAACCAATTCTTCACCGATAAGGAAAATCACATGAAACGAATTATAATCTTATTCTTATTACTTGGCTCCTGTAAAGTTCTTTTTGCTCAAGAAGCAATTACAGTAAAGGGCATAGTAAAAGATGAAACTAGCCAGCCTTTACCTGGTGCAACCGTAAATGAGAAAGGTACCACCAATACAACCATAACAGGTAATGATGGCGGTTATACCATTAAAGTAAAATCTAATGCCCGTTTAGTATTCTCCTATTTGGGCACAAAACCAGTAGAGATATCGGTTAACAACAGGACCAGTATTAATGCTAAACTAATAGACGATGCCAATAATTTAAATGAGGTTGTGGTTACGGGGTATGGCCAAACTGTTGCCCGTAAAGATTTAACAGGTGCAATTTCTTCTATACGGGGTGAAGAATTGGCCAAAGTACCTGTGCAAAACGTTGGTCAGGCTTTACAAGGCCGGCTGGCTGGCGTTCAGGTAGCTATGGCAGACGGAACACCAGGGGCGGCTCCATCTATTGTAATCAGGGGAGGGACATCAATCACCCAAAGTAACGAGCCATTATATGTGGTTGATGGGGTACCCCAAACAGATGGATTGGCTTTTCTCGATCCCATGGATATCGAATCAATTGATGTGTTGAAGGATGTATCTGCTACCTCTATTTATGGGGCCCGCGGTGCAAACGGTGTTATTTTGGTTACCACCAAAAGAATCAAGGAAGGGAAAGTAAGCATCAATTATGATGGTTATGTTGGAACAAAAAAAGTAACAAGCTTTTTGCCTTTGATGAACCCACTTCAGTACACTACGCTCCGTTACGAACGTGCATTAACAGATCCTGTACGGCTGGCTTCCTTTTTAAAAACTTATGGAAGTTTCGATTCGCTACAGATCCGCTATGGTGATAGGCCGGGCGTTGATTGGCAGAAAGAATCCTTTGGTGATGCTGTTATCAATCAAGCGCATAAGATCAGTATCAATGGTGGCGGAAGAGAAACCAAGTTTAATGTGTTTTATTCCCGTAATGATGATAATGGCATACTATTAAATACAGCATCTTCAAAGGATATTGGTAAATTAACCCTAAGCCATAATGTAACCGATAAATTTAATATCAATGCCATTGTTAATTATTCGAATCAGAAAATAACTGGTTTGGGTACAGGCGAAGGCAGAATAAGTTTGCTGAACACCATTTTACAATACAGGCCGGTTTCTGGTATTGCACCTGAAGACTTTTCTTTGATCGACCTTGATATTGATCCCTTAGATCCTAACCCAAGCTCTGTTAATTATCAGAGCCCTGTAGTTACCCTGAATACCCAACATAGAGAATCGAGGTTAAAATCGTTGGGCATGAATGTAAGCGCACAATATATCATCACTAAAAACTTAACCTACCGTGGTTTAGTAAACTATACCGATAACAATAACTCCGCAAGATCCTTTAATGATGCCAATTCGTTGGTTTCTTTACGATCGGGGGGAGCATCGGGAGGGGTATCTTATAGTACGGCGCAACAGTTAAATTACAATAACACCATAACCTACGCAAATGTATTTAATCAAGACCACAAGCTGGATATTTCTGTAGGTCAAGAGTATATCTATAACTATGCACAAAGTTTGATCACCTCTTCAAGCAATTTTCCATCTATAAATTTAGGATGGGACAAACTTCAACTCGGAACTGTAACGGCCTTTCCTGTTACATTTGCGGAGGATAGCAAATTATTGTCTTTTTTCAGCAGGGCCAATTATGCATATAAAGGGAAGTATTTGCTAACGGCAACATTTCGTGCAGATGGTTCTTCCAAATTCGGCACAAATAATACCTGGGGTTATTTTCCCTCGGCTGCGTTAAGCTGGAGAGTCATCCAGGAAAAATTTATGAAACAACTTCCTGTATTTTCTGATTTAAAATTACGCTTTAGTTATGGTTTGGCAGGGAATAACCGCATTGCGAACTATGCGGCATTGGGCATTTTTAATGCGGGTTCATATCCTTTAAACGATCAGCTCATTTCTGCATCTTACCAGGAAAATCTACCAAACCCAAACTTAAAATGGGAAACCTTAAAAGCCATGAACATTGGCTTAGATGTTGGGCTTTTAAAACAAAAAATAACATTAACAGCCGAGTATTTTGATAATCGCTCTAAAGATCTATTGTTTAATACCCGGATACCTGCAAGTTCGGGCTTTAATACACAGTTCCAGAATATAGGTACCACGTCGAGCAGAGGACTTGAACTGACCTTGAATACCACCAACATCAGAACCAGCAATTTTAACTGGACTACCAATGTAAACGTAGCCTTTACCAATACAAAGGTATTGAGTTTAAGTGATGGGGAGACGAGTAGATTAGCCGATGGTAATATTCCGAGTGATTATATATTGCAGGTTGGGCAACCCGTAGGCGTAATGTATGGTTACATAAAGGAGGGTTTATATCAGGTAAACGATTTTAATTACGAGCCTACAACAAATGTATACACTTTAAAACCGGGCGTAGTAAAAGATGGCATAACCGTGCAGCCTGGTTATATCAAATTTAAAGATATCAGCGGACCAGACGGGGTGCCAGACGGTTTAATCAATAATTTTGATCGTGTTCCCTTAGGTAATGCCAAGCCCAAATTCTCAGGGGGGATAAGCAACAGCTTTAGTTATAAAGGATTCGATTTAAGTGTGTTTCTTAATTTTACCATCGGCAACAAAATCTACAATGCCAATAAATTAAACAATTCTAACCTTGGTTTAGATTATGTAAATTCATTTGCTTCATTTGCTGATCGTTGGACAACCATTAACGCATCCGGTACACGCATCACTAACCCGGAAGAATTAGCTGCATTAAACCAGGGTAAAACGATCCAATCTTATGATGGATTTGGAAGCGCCCGTTTATACGATGAGATTATCGAAGATGGTTCTTTCTTGCGCATCAATAATATCAGTCTGGGTTATACACTACCAAAAAAATGGTTAAGCGCGGTGAAAATTGCTAATGCACGCATTTATTTTACAGCTTACAACCTGCATGTATTTACTAAGTATTCGGGTTACGACCCGGAGGTTAGTGTGATCAATAATCCCTTAACCCCAGGTATCGATGCCAGTGCCTATCCGAGGGCAAAATCATTTTTAGCAGGTCTTAATCTATCATTTTAAATTTATAGTGATGAAAAATATTAAAAATTTTAGCCACAAAATAATGTTGGGAAGCTTGATGTTTGGGGCTTTGGTGGTTGTTTCATGTAAAAAAGCAGTAGAAACAGAACCCTATTCCTATTTCACTTCTTCTAATTTCTTTTCTAACGAAGCTGAAGCTTACTCGGCAACTTTAGGTGTGTACGATGTAATGTCGAGCCAAGCTTTATATGGTTTCAACATCCCTTTAATTTACGATAATGATACAGATTTAGGTCAAACCGAAGGGGTTGATTTATCTACAGACTTTAGGGTAATTGCCCACTATAATGGTACTCCTGAGCGTGCTGCTTTCCTCAATACCTGGAGTGCTTTTTACAACGGGATCGACCGGGCCAATGTGGTATTAAGCAGAATTCCTCAAATGGGGATTTACACCAGCGGTACACAGGCCGTAAAAGATGCATTAAACAGAAATTTAGCAGAAGCCAAATTTTTGAGGGCCTTTTACTATTCTGAATTAATTCATTACTGGGGAGATGTGCCTTTTAAATTAACGCCTTCGCAAACAGGCGATGATTTTAAATTACCACGTAAAAACCGGTACGAAATCTATAAAGTTATTTTAAAAGAAATGGAAGAAGCCGCTAATGCCTTACCAACTGCTATTCCAACTGACGAACGTATCAATAAATGGGCTGCAAAAGCCATGTTGGCCAGAATAGCACTTTATGCTGGTGGCTACGCATTAAGTCCTACCACTAAACAAATGGAACGGCCTGCAAACTATAAAGAATATTACACTTTGGCTAAACAACAAATTGATGAGGTAATGGCGCAAAATGTATATAAACTTAACCCCAGTTATGCTCAGGTATTTAAAAATCAGTGCCAAAGTATTTTAGAGCCAACAGAAAATATTTTTCAGGTCGCCTTTTATAATACAGATAACAATACTATTTCTGGTAATTCGTTGGGTGGAATTTTCGGTACACCATCTACTGCATTGGGGGTTTATTTTGCGGCTAACGGCAGAACCCTGGCAGTGAGACCGTTCTATGATAGCTTTCGTGCTGGTGATACCAGGAGAGATTTTTCGATCGCCAATTACACCATTGATGCTGCAGGCAATAAACGGCCACAAGTTTTAGCAAGGGCAGATGAGACCTGGAGGGCGGCAAAGTGGAGTAGGGAATATCAAAAGCAAGACCTAATTGAAAGGGGAACTACACGGATCAATTTTGTGGTGATGCGTTATTCAGATCTATTGTTAATGCGTGCTGAGGTAGAAAACGAATTAAATAATGGGCCTAACGCTCTTGCTTACGACGCCATTAATCAGGTGAGAAGAAGGGCCTATGGTATAGATGTACCCGGAAGTGGTATTACTGTAAGCCTAACAGCTCCAGGAAGTGGTTATACATCAAACCTGACCACAAAATTTCAGGTTAATGGCGGAGGGGGAGGAACTGATGCTGCGGTAGGAGCTGTAAGTGTTGTAGCTGGTACTAAAGGCATTGGTACCATTGCCATGATGAATGCGGGAACAGGTTATACTACTGTACCAACCATCGCTATAACAACAACCGATGGTAAAGGGACAGGTGCAACAGCCGTGGCAACACTTTTGCCAAAAGCCACCACTGCAGATTTACCCACTGGCTTAAGTAAGGATAGTTTTTTAAAGGCGGTACAACAAGAGCGTGCCTGGGAGTTAAGTTATGAAGGTTTAAGAAAAACAGATTTAATCCGCTGGAATATTTTGAAACAAACGATAGATGATACCAATACCAAAGTTAAAGCAATTAGATCCAATTATAATTATACCGCCGCTGCAAACTTTGTAACCGGTAAACATGAGTTATTTCCGATTCCTTTAAGTGAAATCGATGTAAATAAAAATATTGGTCAAAAT
>NZ_JAVTSN010000096.1:0-7014 GCF_032678585.1 Pedobacter psychrodurus
CGGAGACGGCCCTATTAATCCATCGGGGCCAGGAGGTGGCGGAGCTTATCCACCTGATGACTGTGGTGGTGGTGGACAGATACCACGTGTGCCACCAACAAACAATGATCCGGATCCAACTGCCAATATGGTTCGTTTACCACCGTGCATACCTAAGCCAACCATACGTGAATTAAATGTTATGGTGAATTTTATGGGTATAACCGATGTCTCTATGCAAAATTTTTTATTGCTGCATAAGGATATTTACAAAACACTAGAAAATTACCTACTTCAAAATGGTGATTCCCAAAAAAACAAGGAGTTCGTGAATTGGTCAGCTGGGTATTTAATTGAGAACAGTAATTTAAAACCAAGCATCACCAGACTTGAGAATATTTATCAGTTAGTAAAATTGCAAAATTATCGACCTAAAGATCGAGAACCAACGAGTTATTATTGGAGGCCAAAGCTACAAGAGGGTACCTGGGATAATTACTTAACTGAAAGTACCCCCCTTTATTTTTATCCGAATGGACAAAAAATTATAAATCTTGCTGCTTATAATTGTCATTATTATGCATTTGGTTTAGAAAATGCAACAAAGGTAGATGATGAGCATCCAAAATGGGTAATAGATTTATCATTGAAAGGTTGGGAAGAGGTAACAGGAGATGTTAAAGTTGGAGATAGAATAGTATATTACCAAGATTATAAAGGCGATAAAGACTGGACCCATTCTGGTATAGTAATAGGAGTTAGTACTGATGGCTACGCCACAAAAATAAGCAGTAAGATGGGAACTTACGAGATTATTGAACACCATCCAAGAGATATTCCTAAATCCTATGGAAGTAATGAACCAACATTTTTATTGGGAGAAAAACGTGTTGTAGCACCTTCTAGAGTTTATTACAGAAAAAAATAATTATTTCATGAAAAAAAATATTTTAGCTTTTATACTTTTTTTTGTGTGGGCAGCTCCAATTAATGCACAAAAACACACTGACAATCAAGCTAGTAAGGATATCTGGAGAATTTTATTACTAAAGATCAACTACGAAAAATTTGAAAAATCTAAAAAAATTGATCAGCGGGATTCAGTTCTTTCTCTTTATAAGGACGATGTTGCAAAATTAAAAGAATCGCCTAATCTATATTTGAACTTCATAGAAAATGAACTGAAAAATAAAAAAAACCAATTAAAAAAGGAATTCCTTCCTTACAAATATGGACACAATTTACATTTCACTCATGATACTGGCGGTTATTATATTAAAAAGATAGATTTATATAAGGTAATTAAATATTCATTATTCAAAAAGGGTGATAGTTTGCTCCCTGAAAATTTTCTTGAAATACCAGTTGTAGATAAGCATAATTACGTTATAAAGTATAAACCTAAACGTGGTGAGCGTAGTTCGGCTTTGAGCTACCTAAGAAAAAATTTTTCATTAAGCAAGGCAGAATTAGAAATTATCAATGATAAAAATAATACTAAATCTATTATTGAAATGAAAAAGTGGTTGGATAAATACGGTTCAAACAATGATGAAAAAAAATTTATAAAATGGGCGATAAACTATCTAACCGAAAGACCTGGAGAATCTGTTGCAAGACTAAATAGCATCTACCAATTAATAAAACTTCAGGATTATAAATCAAAAGATAAAGAACCAATTTTATAATTTGGAAAAGTATATTACAGAAAACAGTAAATGGTTTTGGTTATTCATCATTGCACTGTTTATATCCTGCACAATTAAGAGTGATAAAACCATACCAAAGGATATTATTCTTAAAAGTACAGATTATACCGTTGGAAAATATAAAAGGTACCTTAATCCAAAAGTCTATATACTGAAAAATGAATTTACAGAAGATGTAAAAACGGTAAATACTGAAGGTATAGAAGTGAATTTAGTTGATGAGAAAGACCTAAAATCAACTGAGGTATCAACAATTGAATTTTACAAATTTACCCACGTGGCAAATGGTGATGTTGAATTAGAAATGGTACTCATGCCGCGCAGGCAATATGTTAGGTTCCATTTCACAAAAGCAAGTGATGAAACCTGGATTTAACCACTGTAACACCCTGGCAGGATTAATTATATGATAAAAGGCATATTTAAAACAATTTGGATATATATGCTGCTATCATTCAACTCTTGCATATCTCAAAAACCCATTGAATTTATTTTATTGGAGCAGAATAAATATAGGGTGAACTAAATCATAACAATCTATATTTTTCTGCAATCTATATTGTTAAAAATTATTCAGAGAACAAAAAAAAGTCAGATGCATATAGATCGTTTCGCTATGGAGTTGGGCAAAAAAAAACAAATCAGATATGATTCTTACATCTTGTCATTTTACAGAGGATCCGAAGTTACAAACCTCAAAAATTTGAAAGAAAACCCAAGGGACTTAGACAGATATTCTGATATCAAAGATCATCGATTAAATTATCGTTGGTCAGGTGGTAGTTTCGCGGGGAAAATGCAATTTAAATATGGAAATATGATAAATCCGAAAAACACGGTAAAACAGGAGATGCGCCGCCAATAAAACATTAATTGAATATTAACGCGCTACATCTTACTGATGGTAAACTTCAAGCCAGGCTTTTACTTATAAAATTAAGTTGGGGAAACATTTCCCCAAACTCAAAATAAACCGGGGAAAATTAACCATAGCCACACTTTTGTTTTGAATTGGCAGCACAGCAAGTATTATTTTTTTCAGCCAAAGTTTCTGGTCCGAAAAGATGGCTAAGAAGCCATTAAAGAAGGATTTTATTCAAAATTCTATAACGCACCTGCTCCTCTTCCAATTAAAAATGATCAGATAAGAAAATTTGGGCAAGGTTTTATCTAATAGATTTTAAGAGTTAATATCTGCTTACAATCAACTAAACACCTACTTAATTAAAAAGCTTATGGCAAACACCGACAGTGGCTACCCAATAAATGCAGCCAATTTAAAAGATTTAATTATCCGTTTAAAAGCCCTTGGGGTTGATTATAACCCGCCCAGGCCGAAAATCTCGATAGAAGCCTTAGAACTCCTATCTAAAAATGCAGAAGAGGCCAACCGCGCTTTAAGTCTTGTTTTGCCCGTTTACAGCAATGCTGTTGATGAGCAGGAAATACTATTTAAGCCTCTGGCAGCTTTGATTACCCGAAGTTACAATTACTTTAAGGTAGTGATTGATAATCCTGACAAGTTACAAACCGCCAAAACACTTGCCGACCGTTTAAGGGGCATGGGGAAAAACAGTATAGCGGCTGATGGTACTGATGGCCCATCAAGGTCGCGGGTATCGTACGACAATAGATTAGAAAATTCTAAACAATACATTGATGTGCTCGCGCTAAGTAAAGTTTACGAACCTGTTCAGGAAGATATTAGTTTAGCCACTTTCCAGGCCTTACTTGCCGCCATGGAGAATAATATCACAGCTGTAGCCCTTGCTAAAACACCTGTTGATGATGCCCGTAAGAAGCGTTTTAATATCTTCCAGGGCGAACAAGGCTTAGTGGATACCGTATTAGACGTTAAAAATTATATCAAAGCGATATTGAAAAGTGATCACCCGCAACGCAAACATATTTTGGGTTTAACTTTTACAAGAATGAAACTGTAAGTAGGTACTCCCATCTTTGTTTGATATAGGCTATCTTTTTTAAGATAGCCTTAAAGAGTAAAGTGGATGACATTGTATTACACACCGATCCTACTGGGGCAAAAACCGAAGCATTATGTGACGAACTATTCGAAATAGATGGCTTTGTGAAATACGATTCAAAAATAGGTTCAAACAATGGTTTTGATGGTGTATATATTAAGAAAAATGCTAGCGGTAATGTGCAGGAAATTTTGATCAATGAGGCTAAACAGGTAAGTGCTGTAGGAAATATGAGACTGAGCCCGGCAAATCCCAACACTGGATTAAAAGCTCAAATGAGTGATGCATGGATTAGGGATGTTATAGCTCAGCTCAAAACTAACTCTAGCACATCGGCATTAGGAAATACCCTGGAAACTCTATTCCAAAACAATAGAAATCTTTTCACAAAAACAGTAATGGGAGTAGATAGGTCTTCTGGTGAAATAATAATAATAGCTAAATTAGAGAAATATTAAAAAATATGTCAGGTTATATTTCCATAGAAACGCTATACGAAACAGATGCTGTAAGAGAAAAAGAAACTATAAAAGAGATTGATTTAAAAAATAACTTAGAAGGTCAAATTAATGGTCTTTGGTACTATAACCAAACTTTCTTCTTATATCATCAAAAAAATAGAGACTTTCATTCGGCTAAATTAAATGCCTACCTATGTGGGTGTATAGATGAATATTTAATTACCCACTACGATTCAAGAATTTTAGACTCTGGTGTTAGGAACCTTACTTATGTATTATTGAGCGATAATAATCAATTAATTACCCGGTTTGCTGATCTTGGACATTCAAGTTATACATGGATGGTAGAGCATGGCCACAGTACGCTTTTGTATTGCATTCAACAGATTATCAAAGGAGACTGGGAAAGAGTTAAATGGAGCATCGAAATTATGAAAACAAAAAATGTAAAACTTAAAAAAGCGATTCTACCAGATATACTTTTTTTTGAAGGATTAGTGGAGAAAGATGAATCTAAAATTTGTCGAGCAATAACACAATTACTTAAAGATCATAAAAAACGGAATAAGCATATGGGAATTACAGAAGAATATATTTCTATACCAGCCCTAACTTACACCAAGTTAGCTTGGTTAAAAGGCTTTGAAATTCAAATTGATCACCCATTAATACCAAAAGAATTTTTACCTTATCGGCCACTAGAATACTATGACGATAAGTATTCATTTCTAAAGCTATAGCGATATAAATAGTAGCTTGCCTCAATTCAACCGAGGCAAGCTTTTATTTTTAATTACTAAGGCATTTCTCCCTATAACTCAAATATGTCCGACTATTGCAGATGAGATAATCTACAATATCAATCTGCAATTTTTCGCAGGTATCAAAACAAAGGTTTACGAAGAGTTCATCAACATCATCTATAACAATTGCTTTCTCGCTACTGTATTTCAAGAGTACTATGCCATAAGCATTACAAGCTTTCGCCAAACCTGATATTTGTTGTAAACAGTTACCCGATTTTCCATACTCCTGCACTTTGTACCAGGCAAAAACCTGATGTGCTTCATTTACAAACAATGCATACTTCTCGTTTTCATGCCTGGACAGAGGTTTGCAAATAATGTGTTTTAAAAATTTAAAAGAAAACCTGGCCTCACTAACATCTAAAGGCCGTTTGAGTGCTTGGTAGCTGAACTTAAGCTCGGCCAAAGCAGTTTGATTTTTCTGTGTTCGCATTTTGAAAAATTAAATAAAAGCCCAGGTCACCGCGAACACAGTCGGAAAACCGATGGGTTGCCGGACTTTCACCGGTATGCCTGAGATATTGTTTAAGAAAAATTATTAATTGGATTTCTCCAACTGTGTTCGCAGTATAAAAGTAAGAAAATATCTATTATAATTGAAAAAATCAACGATTTATAGGAGGGAAAATCTTGGATTGTCCGAAAACAAGTTAGCCAATGAGATGGCTGAATCATTGCTTGTAATAGGCAATGATTTTCTTCACAAACACCTCCATCCTATCCTTTAACGATTGTAACTGTTCGTAAGCAGCATTTACTCCTTCCATGGGGTCTTTAATCTGCAAGCGTTCCAACCGCTTAGGCTCGCCGCCACTCATTCGCTTTTCCAATTCTAAAAACTCTTCGGGTGTTTGCCAGCGTTTAATTTCGGGGTCGTATATCCAATGTTTGGCGGCTTTGGCTTTTTCGTAAATGGTAAAGTAAGTAATCAAGGGTTTAGGTGGTTCCTCGTATGTAAAATTCTCCCATTTTTCGTAGCGTTCGCTTTTTCTGATCAGATCTTTAGGCTTCATTTTGCTGGTGGTAAGCGATTATCTTTTACTTCTTTTTGCGTGGTTTAGGTTTGTCGGTAATTTGATTTAAAGTTTCAGCTTCTTTCAACAAATAGCGTTTGATCAGTTCGATTAATTCTTTCATTATAATTTAGTTTTTGTGATGTGGTTATGAGTCTGCTGGGCCATTATCCTAACCAAAACAAAATTACTAAAAATATTAGTAAATAGAATTCATTTTATCAACACTCTTTTTTGTTGTATTAAAGCGCTTTTTATATTACGATGCGCACAATGTATATTATTGCATTCTGATTTTATTTTTATGCGTTCGTGTTTTATTTTGATGCATTCCGATTCTATTTTAAGGCATTCGTGTTTTATTTTCATGCATTCGTGTTTTATTTTCATGCGTTCGTGTTTTATTTTCATGCGTTCGTGTTTTATTTTCATGCGTTCCAATTCTATTTTGATGCGTTCGTGTTTTATTTTAATGCGTTCTGGTTTTATTTTGGTGCGTTCGTGTTTTATTTTGATGCGTTCGTGTTTTATTTTGATGCGTTCGTGTTTTATTTTGATGCGTTTGTGGTTTATTTTGATGCGTTTGTGGTTTAATATGGGGTCTGTTCAATAAACTGTGTCATTGATTCCCGCATGCGCGGGATCCGATAGCTATCGGATGACGGTAAGCTTCGCTGATTCCGCTCTTTGCCGCGGAGGCATGGTACTTTGGAGCGCCAAAGTACCCAAAGCGCTTTGTCAATCCAGCAATGAGCCTTTTTGCGCAACCCCTTGCACATCAAAAAAACAGCGGCACTTCGTTTTGTGTTCAATTCTTAATAAAACCTTGAATCAATATTTAGGAACACAAAACCACTGCGTTTCAGGCTTGTTAGTGCCAGTTTCTCTTAACTGCATCTGTTTTTTTGATTTCCCTGGCTCTTGGGATTGACGGCGTCCTTCGCTAAAACCTGAGTGTTATTGAAGCAAGCCAGCATAAAACCTAAAAAACCCACTTCAAGATGTGTCCTTAAATATAGATGCGCGGAATCCGATAGCTATCGGATGACGGTAAGGCTGTC
>NZ_JAVTSN010000097.1:0-6894 GCF_032678585.1 Pedobacter psychrodurus
CCGTCTCCGCCACCCCCTCCGCCTGATCCTGGCTCAGAAGGTAAATCGCATTCTGGGCTGCAATCGAAAAGGGTACAAGAGTATTTTGCACAGACTTGCAAACAATTATCACATGTTTTTGAACAGACCCCGGTTTTAGGGCACTTGCCGGTAGGCCATAACGTACAGAAACCTACTGCGCCATCCAAATTGTCTTCAGTGCCAACGTTAGAATTCAGTACTCCATTTGAACTAAGTAGTTTTTTTTTGGTATTGGATGTAGTGTTTGTCGAACCAATTGGAGCATAGAACAGTTTTTTTATGGTTTTTCCGTCCCAGTCTTTTACAATTATATGTCCTGTATAGCGACTACGGTCTCCATATAACCATAGCGAGTCTGGATAAAGAATAATCCATTCGACATGTATGGTCTGTATGGTATCTTTATACATAAAAAGATAATTAAGACTAGTCAAAGGGACAACAGCGTTTGTTTTAGGGCTCACCACTGCTACAGCATCACCAAAATCAATAGGAACTTTAACTGATTTGCCTGTAGAAATAATTTTTTCATATGCCTTTTCCCAAATCGGTTGTTTATTAGCCAGCGCATCTTCAATTGTTATTGCATTATTTAAGGAACCTGAAGACATTAATTTTTGGGACTTAAAGGCTTTTTTCAAATTTTTGTTAAAATATGCTTTAGCTTCAGTAACGGAAATCCCATTTTGTAAATTCTTTGAATTTGGCTGTAGTAATTCTCTTTTACAACCTTGTACCAAGAATAGGCACATTAAAACTAGGCAAGCCACAGCTCTGCCTTTAGTGAGCATTAATTTGTTCATCGTTAATTTAAATTTTAAAATGTGAGAGGGATGATGTGGTAAATTTGCAATAATAGTTTTGTTACTTAAAGAGGGAATAAAGAATTTTACACAAAAGCATATTTGATGCTGTAATACAGTATGTTAATGATGTATTGATAATTTTATTTTACATTAAATGTATTTTTATACTACTACAGTGTGTAAGCATATACTTGTATTTTTTAATTATCATTGCAATTTGTCAATTTAAAATGCTGATTAAAAGCTACTGTACAATGGTTGATTAAAATGTAAAAAGAGATATCATATAAAAGACAGTCTACACTAAAAGAAACAAGTGAGACATATACTCATAATTGTTTTCATTGAAAGGTCAAAGCTAAAATGTGTTTGCATTTGGCGATAGTTTTTCTTTACAAAGAAATAAAATGCCTTGTATAAAAATCAGTCAATCGTTTGCGCTATTATTTATGTTGTTTTGCTCATTTCCTTGTCCTACTTTTAAAAAATACAAATCAACAAAGCCGAACAAATGCGCATTCCTTTGCTTAAAAATATCCTTGTACTGGTGCTAGTGTTTGGCTCAGCTATTCATGGCTGGGCACAACAACGCACCACATTTGCCATAGGCGCCGATGCTTTCGAGCTGAATGGCAAACCCTATGTCATTCGTTGTGGGGAGATGCATTTTGCACGCATACCTAAAGCCGAATGGAAACAGCGTTTACAAATGGCAAAAGCCATGGGTTTAAATACGGTGTGTGCCTATTTGTTCTGGAACATGCACGAGAAACAGCCCGATCAATTTACCTGGACAGGGCAGAGCGATGCAGCCGAATTTTGCAGACTGGCGAAAGAGGTTGGTTTGTATGTAATATTAAGGCCAGGGCCATATTCTTGTGCCGAGTGGGAGTTTGGCGGTTTCCCCTGGTGGCTGCTTAAAGATAAAAGCATCCGTTTGCGCACCCAGCATCCATATTTCTTAGAAAGATCGAAAAAGTACCTGCTTGCCGTTGGTAAACAGCTTGCACCTCTACAGGTAAGTAATGGCGGTAACATCATTATGGTGCAGGTAGAAAACGAATATGGCAGCTATGGTAATGATAAAGATTACATGAACATCATTAAAGCCGATTTAAAAGAAGCCGGTTTTAATGTGCCTTTATTTCATTGCGATGGACCTTCGCAGTTAAAGAACGACCATCCTGAAGATCTGTTTGCCGTGGTAAACTTTGGCAGCGATCCTGAGGCTAATTTCAAAGCTTTAAGGGCTATACAGCCTACAGGCCCTTTAATGTGTGGCGAATATTATCCTGGCTGGTTCGATAGCTGGGGCAGGCCGCACCATGTGGGCGATACACAACGCATTGTGGCCGAGCTGAAATACATGCTCGATAACAAAGCATCCTTTAGTATATACATGGCACATGGTGGCACCAGTTTTGGTACCTATAGCGGCGCCAATGCACCACCTTATTTGCCACAAACCAGCAGTTACGATTACGATGCTCCGATAGATGAAGCGGGTAATGCCACTGAGAAATTTTACGCCATCCGCAAGTTATTTGCCAATTACCTGCAAGCAGGAGAGGTTTTACCTGATGTACCTGCAAGCAACAAGATCCAGAAATTGCAACCTGTTACCTTTTCTTCGGTAGCAATATTGACTAAAAACCTGCCAAAACCGGTTTTGGCCGATACAGCTTTGCTGATGGAAGATTTAAACCAGGATTTCGGTTGTGTGCTGTACGAAACCAGTTTGGCTGCGGGCAAGAAAGCTAGTCTGGTGTTTAAAGATATCCACGATTATGCTTTGGTGTATATTGATGGCAAAAAGATTGGCGAACTGGACAGGAGAAAAAATAAATTCAGTATCGAAATTCCTGCCCGTACGCATAAAAGTGTGTTAAGGGTTTTGTTAGAAGCTACAGGCAGGGTAAACTATGGTTACCAGATGCACGATTGGAAAGGCATCCATGGTGAGGTATACCTTTCAGAAAACGGAAAACAGCAGGCATTAAAGGGCTGGAAGAACTATCCGATCAGGATGGGGGACATCAATATCGCACTCCGTTACGAGGCGCTGGGCAAACAGCCTGCCGCTGCGGCTTTTTACAAAGGAAGCTTTACTGCCAATAAATTAGAAGATACTTACCTCGATATGGGGAAATGGAATAAAGGCTTAGTTTGGTTAAATGGAATGTGTTTGGGCAGGTACTGGAATATCGGCCCAACGCAAACCATGCTCGTACCGGGCAGCTGGCTTAAAAAAGGTAAAAACGAAGTGGTGGTTTTCGACCTTTTCGGAACCGACAAACCTGCTTTAAGCTTTTTGGATAAACCCATTTTAGATGTGGTAAACGAAAAACAGCCCGAGCTGCACCGTAAAGCAAACCAAAAATGGGATAACACACAAAAAGCCTATGCCGAAGGTAGTTTTGCTAATGATAACAAATGGCAACTGGTCGATTTTAAACCGGTAACGGCCAGGTATTTCTGTCTGGAAGCACTATCAGAGCAAAAAGGTCAGCCGTATAGCACGGTGGCCGAAATTGTATTACTGGATGACAAGGGCAATGAAATACCGCGCGACAATTGGAAAATTGTATATGCCGATAGCGAAGAGCTTGGTGGTAACGATGGTAATGCAGCCAATGTATTCGACCTGCAGTTTACCAGTTACTGGCATACGCAGTGGGAAGATCAATCGCCAAAACCACCACACCAGCTGGTAATCGATTTGGGTAAAAATTACACCATAAAGGGATTAAAGCTATTGCCAAGACAGGATAATGCCAATGGAAGGATTAAGGATTATAGACTATATTTTAATACGAAAAATTTTAAAAACCTTTAGTCTGCATAGCTCTTCTAAACGGCTGTAGATGCTGGGATTTTAATAAGGAAAAGTGCCAAAGCATAACTAGTAAAACGTTTGTTCAAAAGATTTAAGGGATCAATTAAAAAACTAAACAATAAATATTAAACAACACAAATGGAACGTAGAGATTTTATCAAAAATGGTGCATTTACGGCTGCTGGTTTAACCATCCTGCCAACCGGAAGTTTATTTGCCTCATCAGACAGTGGAAAAGTTAGATTGGGTTATATCGGTGTAGGTGCACGCGGTATGAGCCACATCTCTGAAGGTGCGCTGAGAGACGATGTAGAAATTGTTGCAATTTGCGATACCCAGGAGAGCTCACTTAAAGTTTGCCGCGCTTTTATTGCCAAAAAAGGCAGACCTGCCGCAACCGAATATACCGGTGGCACCGATGCCTACAAAAAACTGATTGAGCGTAAAGATATCGATGCCGTAATTATTGCCACACCTTGGCAGTTTCACCGCGATCAGGCCGTTGATGCCATGAAAGCAGGCAAATATGTAGGCTGTGAGGTAATTGCAGGTTTAACCGTGCAAGACCATTGGGATATTGTAAATACTTCTGAAAAAACAGGAATGCCTTACATGACTTTAGAGAACGTTTGTTACCGTAGAGATGTAATGGCGGCTTTAAACATGGTTCGTCAAGGCCTTTTTGGCGAATTGGTTCACCTTGAAGGTGGTTATCAGCACAATTTACGTAACGTACTTTTTAACAACGGTAAAGATTATTATGGCGGTGGGGTAGAGTACGGACCAAAAGCCTTAAGCGAAGCGCAATGGCGTACGCAGTTCAACATTGATCAGGATGGCGATTTATACCCAACCCATGGTGTAGGCCCATTAATGCAATATGCAAACATCAACCGGGGGAACAGTTTTACCAGTCTGGTTTCGTTCAGCTCTAAAGCCAAAGGTTTGGCTGCTTATGTAGAAGAAATCTCGCCAGGCCACCCGAATGCCAAAATCAATTATAAAAATGGTGATGTAACCACCACCATGATCAACTGTGCAAATGGCGAAACGGTATTGTTAAGTCATGATACACACTTGCCACGCCCATATTCTATCGGTTTCAGGGTTCAGGGTACAAAAGGTTTATGGATGGATGTAAATAAATCAGTTTATATCGACCACAAATCGAAAAAAGACGATGTATGGGATCCGGCTCAGGAATGGTTTGCGAAATATGATCACCCACTTTGGAAAAAATATGAAGCAGAAGCAGTAGGCGCTGGGCACGGTGGTATGGACTGGTTTGTGTTTAACGGATTTATCCAGGCGGTAAAACAGAAAAAACAGACACCTATTGATGTATATGATTCGGTAACGATGAGTGTAATTACACCACTTTCTACCAAATCGTTAAAAGAAGGAAACATGCCACAAAAATTCCCTGATTTTACCAAAGGGAAATGGAAAGACCGTAAAAATACTTTCGCTTTAGACGATAGCGGCTTTTAGTCTCGATTGCGGGCATTGCCAAAAGGCTTGCCCGCATATTTTAATAACAACTTTATCCAGGTATCTGGAACAATTTTTATACAATTATATCACCATCTTATGTTTCAAGCAGTATTAGGTGCTTATGGACTTAACGCAGAACAATTTACAATTGAACCTTTCGGCTCGGGTTTAATTAACCATACCTGGAAAGTTTACAATGAAGAAATAGCCTATATTTTACAGGAGGTTAATACGGAGGTTTTCCGTGAGCCTCAAAACATTGCTCAGAATATTGAGACGATAAAAAAATATCTCGATCAAACGGCGCCCAAATATTTGTTTGTTGCACCAATTGCGGCAAGCAATGGAGACGATTTTGTGGTGTTAGACGGGCACTTTTACCGGATTTTTCCTTTTGTGGAAAATTCTTGCTCTATTGATTTTGTGCACCATCCGGAGCAGGCTTACCACGCCGCCAAGCAGTTTGGTAAATTTACGAGGATGCTTTGTGCTTTCAATGTGAACAAGTTAAAACCCACCATCGAAGATTTCCATAACCTGCCACTGCGCGTAGAGCAATTTAAAAAGGCTTTGGAGCAAGCTACTGATGTAAGAATTAGCGAAGCAAAGTTTGCCATTGAAGAAATTATCAGACACTACGATATAGAAGAACAATATCTGCACATGGTAGATAGCGGCGCGCTTAACCTGCGCGTGGTACACCACGACACCAAAATTAGCAATGTGTTGTTGCAGGTAGAAACCGGCCTGGGTTTATGTGTAATTGATTTAGATACGGTAATGCCAGGTTATTTTATCAGTGATGTTGGCGATATGATGCGCACTTACTTGTCTGAAGCGAACGAAGAGGAGAAAGATTTTAATAAGATAGCCATCAGGGAAGATGTTTTTGCGGCCATACATAAAGGTTATATGGAAGAGATGGATCAGGTTTTGGGTTTTGCAGAAAAACAGTTCTTTATCTATGCCGGTAAGTTTATGATTTATATGCAAGCGGTACGCTTTATAGCCGATTTTTTAAATGGCGATATTTATTATAAAACAGCTTACCCTGAACACAATTTGATAAGGGGATTAAATCAGATCGATTTATTGAATAAATATATCGGAAAGGAAGCGAAATTTGAAGAGATCATTAAAAAGATCAATGAAGATCGGTTAAGCGATTCAAAAACGATATTAAACTAATAAGGTAAAATAAGGTGTTCAGTTTTTTATGCTTCATCGTTTGGGCTGGACATCCTTTTTGCCTTTTAGAAAGTTAGTTATCTCCAGTAGCGCACTCTCAATGTTAAGCCCTATTGTGTAAAATATTTATTTAAGAATAGTCTAGGCATTTTGCTAGCCAACTTTAATAAAGCGCAGATTTTACCGAAGATCGCCGTCAATCCCAAGTGGCGGAAGAATCAAAAAACAGGTGCTGTATAGAACAAATTGCACTACCAAACCTGAAACGCAGCGGTTTTGTGTTCATTAACAATGATTCGAAATTTTGAAGAGGATTGAACACAAAACGAAGTGCCGCTGTTTTTTGATGAGCGTGGGGCTATGAGAAGCCACCTTGTTGGATTGACAAAGCGCTTTGGGTACTTTGGCGCTCCAAAGTACCATGCCTCCGCGGCAAAGAGCGGAAAAATCAACATTTTTTTTCTGAAAATTAGTTTTTTTAGCACCAGGATTTTTCCTGCTTACGATTCCTGCTATAAAGATTGCTTCATCCAATCAAAATTGGCTTCG
>NZ_JAVTSN010000098.1:0-5685 GCF_032678585.1 Pedobacter psychrodurus
AAAAGCAGGACTAGCTTTAATTGAAATGCTGATGCTGATTTTCTAAAAATTGAACATTTTAATTGGACAACAAAATGATAGGGAAATTCCATTATGTATTAAACCTATAAAGGGATAATTGTTTAAACTGATTAATCGGTTAATTGATGAGACACGGTCTACAATTAAAATTCAATTGTGAAGTTAAACCTATAAAGGGTTAATTGTTTAAACTGGTTAATCGGTTAACTGATGAGGCACGGTCTACAATTAAAATTCAATTGTGTAGTTAAACCTATAAAGGGTTAATTGTTTAAACTAGTTAATCGGTTAACTAAGGGCATGGTGTACAATTAACCGATTTGAACAATTAACCAGTTAACCCAAAAACCAGTTTACCAATTTTATCAATTATTTACCGCCTAACAATTCGGCCATTTTATCGCGTAGTTGTTTTCCTTTAATATCCTTGGCAATTATTTTTCCGCTAGGATCTATAAGTACATTTGATGGGATGGAAGTAATGCCATAAAGTTTAACCGCTTCATTTTCTTTCTTAAGATCAGATACCTGCATCCAGGGCAAGTGATCTTCCTTGATGGCATTTAGCCAGTTCGCTTTATCGGTATCGATCGATACGCTTAGCACAATAAAACTTTTTGTCTTATACAGTTCATATACAGCCGAAACATTAGGATTTTCTTCCCTGCAAGGTTGACACCAGGAAGCCCAAAAATCAACAAGAACATATTTATTCAGATAGGATGAAAGTTTAACGGGCTTGCCATTTATATCATTCTGAGTAAAGTCTTTTGCCATCATCCCAACTGAAATCTTTTTCCCTTCCTTAATCCTGTTGGCAATTTCTAAACCTTCTGGCATGGCTTTGAGCACAGCAGATAATTTGGCAAAACTTTGTTCTACCTCTGATAGATACTTACTGGAGCGTGCCATTTTAACTAAAGCGAATAAGCTTACATAAGAATTTGGATGTGTGTCTACAAAATTAAATTGGATGGGAAAAGTTTCATCATATGCATCTATAATATGTGCTTTTGTTAGGTTTACCAAGGCTGTATCTTTCAATTCCTCTGCGCTTAGTTTATTTGGGTCTTTTAATTTTCTTGTTTTTTCTGTCAGAGGCCTTAATGCCGCACAAAGTGAGGCATAATCATTATTTAATGGAGTCCCCGAAATAATGGAATTGTTTAAAGTATCTGGAGAATGCAGTGTAATCTGCCCTGATTCGATGTAAACATCAAACGCATCAAATAGTTCGGATGCGTAACGAGGGTTGTCATTTCGGCAAATATAGCCTCTCACTTTAGTTTTAAAAGTTCCTTTAAACTCAAACGATCCTTTGTTTACTAAAGTAGAATCTTGAATTAACTGATCACCTTGCCTAAAAGATAAAAACATCTTATCACCATCTTTATAAGCCTTGCCAAAGCCTTTAATTTTAAATGAAGATTGCGCCAGTAGGTTTAATGGTAAAAGACAGATCGTAATTAATAAAAATCTTTTCATCATTTTTAGAAACTATATTTAGGCCATCCAATGCGTTATAGCGGTTAACCGTTGAAAATGGTTAACTGATAGGCACGATGTACAATTAACCAATTTAAACAATTAACCAGTTAACCAAAAAATCTAATTCCTCTTCAGTCCCTCGTATTTACCAATATTCGCCGGATCAATATCGGCCAACATGTTGTAGGCTTTCATACGTTCCTGTCCGTTGAGTTTAGAAAGTACATTCGTTACTTCTTCTGCTTTAGAGGCGAAATAAACATTTGGGAAAATGGAGCCCAGTTTCTGTTTGTCCATTTGTTGCAGAGCGGGCAGGGCGGCAACAATTTGAGTTAGTCCTTTATCATTGTCGGTAAGCTGATCCAGGCCGCTTAAATGATAACTGTAAATGAAATTACGGAGCTCGGCAAAAATTGGGTTCAAAACATTTTCGTTGAACCAAAAACGGTTGCGTAAACCATCGGCTGCTCTCCAACCGGTGTTTCCCGAAGCCTGGGCCAAATTGATAATATTTTGTGCTTTTTTATAAAAAGGGGTTCCGCCCATTTTGCTAAAACTATCTTTATCCATACCAATAATGGTATATGCATAGTAGGAGAGAAGGGCACTGATATTGGAGATGTAGTTCTGATCAGAAAAATCGATTGTGGAGCCGTCGTTAAAACTAAAATCGAAATTTTTATCGCTCATGTTTAACAAGGTGCTGTTATAAGAACTGTTAAAAACCGGGCGACTGCTCTGAATCTGCGCTTCGGCGGTATAACCAGATCCGCCATCCCAGGAGTTGATGGTGATGATAAAACTGCAATCAATGCGTTCCTGAGGTTTATAACTTTCGTTACTGAACTTGTTGTTATTTAAAAAATCGCGGATTGTTTTTTGTAAAGCCTCTATAGTTGGTTTACTGATATTCGAAACCTGGGGCGCCAGCAAAGTTACCCTTGCATTTAACTCCTGCGCCTGCAGTTTGCCAAAACCAACCAATAACAATATCCAAACAATCTTTTTTATCATTTCGTAATTTTTAAAATGGCAGCACATATATCTTTAGCCACGTCTGTTTTCGATTTCGTTTCAAATATAGTCCGTTCTAAAGCTTTGTTAAAAATAGTAATTTTATTGGTATCCGATTTAAAACCTGCACCTTTATCATTTAAAGAATTTAAAACAACCAGGTCTAAATTTTTCTTCTCCAGTTTGCCTTTGGCATAATTTTCTTCATCATTGGTTTCTAAAGCAAAACCCACTAAAATTTGATGTGCTTTTTTTGTTGCACCTAAAGACGCGAGGATATCCGTAGTTTTTTCCAGTTCCAGAACCAGATCGCCATCTTGTTTTTTGATTTTTTGAGTCGAAACCGATTTCGGACGGTAGTCGGCCACAGCGGCACACATCACGGTAATATCTGTTTCAGGGAATAAGGATGAACAGGCATCGAACATATCCTGCGCACTCACCACATCAATTCTTTTTAAAGTTTGAGTCGCCTTTTGTGCAGTTGGTCCGGCAATTAAGGTAACCTCAGCACCAAGTTTTGACAATTCATCTGCAAGTGCAAAACCCATTTTGCCAGATGAATGGTTGCCTATAAAACGTACAGGATCTATAGCTTCATAAGTAGGGCCAGCAGTTACCATTATCTTTTTGCCAAATAAGGGCATCGATTTTTTTATGGCACTATCCAGAAAAGAAACGATTTCTTCAGGTTCGGCCATTCGGCCCTCACCCCAAAGGCCACTGGCAAGTTCGCCATTGGCAGGCGCGATAACCGTATTGCCAAAACTGATGATCTTTTGGATATTGCCTTGGGTCGTTTCGTGTTTCCACATATCCAGATCCATTGCCGGGGCAACATAAACGGGACATTTAGCCGAAAGATAAACCGCAGTTAGTAAATTATCGCAGATTCCCGTTGCCAGTTTGGCCAGGGTATTGGCACTTATCGGAGCGATGATCATTAAATCGGCCCACAGTCCTAATTCGACATGGTTGCTCCATACACCAGTTTCTTCTTCGAAGTATTGGGTATAAACAGGGTTTTTAGAAAGCGTAGCAAGGGTAAGTGGTGTAATGAAATTAGCACCATCAGGGGTAAGGATAACCTTAACGTTTGCACCAGCTTTAACGAGCAATCGAACCAAAAATGCCGATTTATATGCCGCGATGCTACCGCAAACGCCAAGGATTATATTTTTATTTTTTAGCATAGCGTGTTGGGCATGGGGCATAGAGCATTGATATGCTTATAAAACTGCGCCATGCTCTTTGCCCTCTGCTAATTACTTTTGTTGTTCTTTAGCAGGATTTCTGTGATAAATTTTTTCATTCAAAAATTCATCAATAGCAACCAAAACAGGCTTAGGCATACGCTCGTAGTGTTTGCTGATTTCAATCTGCTCGCGGTTTTCGAAAATTTCTTCTAAATTATCGTTGCTCGAAGCAAATTCTGCCAATTTACCGTGTAACTCTTCTTTAACGTTGTTCGAAATCTGATTTGCTCTTTTAGCAATAACAACTAAAGATTCGTATAAGTTATCTGTAGTTTTATCTAAATCGTGTACGTTTCTGGTTACTGTAGTATTTGGTACAGCAGGTTTGTTAGTATTCATGTATTACTTGTTTTTAATATTCGTGTTATCAGCGTTAGTTGGTTTTTGAGAAATGGTATCTTTTAGTTTACCAGTTCTAATCAACATCTGCTTGTATTTTTCCTGATCAGCTGCATATAATGCAAGTTCCTGTTTTGTAGCCACTATACCGGCGTCAACATCCTCTTTAAGCAGTTTTGCCTCTTTGGTAAATTTGCTGTCTGGGTGATTTTCAGTAAACTCTGTATACAAAGCATTAGCTTCGTTATAGCGGTCTTCCTGACGGATTACATAACTGTTTTTAGCATATAAATATTGTGCCTTAATCATTAAAAAGTCCATTTCCTCAGCATATTTAATATCCGGGAAATCTCTTTGTGCGTTTTTTAAAGCGATAACCGCTGCTCTATAGTTATCTACGTTACTTGGTCCGGTAGTTAAATACATTTTAGCGTTTTCAAAAGCTTTATCCTCTAATTTACCCCTTAATGTGGCAATATATTTACCGGCGGCAGCAGCGCGGTCACTGGTAGGGTATAAGTTGATAAACAATTGTAAGGCATCAATAGCCTTATAGGTGTTTTCCTGATCTAAAGAGAAAGCCGGAGATTCTAAATAGAAACAATAAGCACCCATGTACCTGGCTTCTTCAGCATTTTTACTTGCCGGATAAGTATCGGCAAAACTTTTAAACTGGTATCTGGCCGTTGTATAATCACTTAACCTATATAGTGTATAAGCATAATAATAGTTTAGATCCTCAGCTTCTGCACGGCCACGGTATTTTTGAGAAAGATCCTCAAAAAGCACCAATGCTTTACTGTAATCGCGTTTATTATACAAACGAAGAGCCTCCTGATATTTTTTTGCAACGTCGTTACTCGCTCTCAATTTCTCGAAACGACTTTTACAACCCGCAATACCCAAAGCGGCAACAAATACTAAAATAATTAAGTGTTTAACTTTAAACATTCTGCAAAGATAATTAATAATACGATAACATCAATAAAAACAATTGGCCGCTAAGCTATGCAAAGCAATTCAGTACAATATAACAGTTAACAATTTTTAACATATATAAAGGAGTGTATTTATCTGTGGCATTCATTGCATATAATATATATCCGATAGCTTCCAAAGTTTTGAGGTGCCAGGCGTAAGGGAAACTTCGGAAGGCTGTTCGGGTTGGGTCCGTTATTCTTATACTATATAGTGTGCTTGTTTTTTTTTAGCAAAGCAGAGGCAGTGCTGCTATATAAGTACAGTCCCGCCCTTTGTTCCAAATCCTCGGTTCGTTCCTCACCTGTGGGTTTTCCACTATAGTCGGGTTTATCTGGCAGGGTCTTCCTGATTTTCAAACGGCTGGGTGCAGGGAAAACTTCGGAAGCCTGAGGGGTCGGCAGCCCCATGAACAACGTTTTCTCCAAAAAGTTTTACCCTGCCCGTTATTTTTTCTTCTTGAAAACCATGCACTTACCTTAAACTCTGCGTTTATAGTGATATTTTGTTTGTGCGTACGGTAAAATTCCCTACTTTTGCATCCCGCTTCGGAGGAAGGGTTTTGAATGAAAGGATAGCATGGGAGATT
>NZ_JAVTSN010000099.1:0-5326 GCF_032678585.1 Pedobacter psychrodurus
CAGAAACACGGAGAGACGAATAAGACTTTTCCGAACTGAAGTTTAACGATATATATGATCGGCCGTGAGGTTTACCAGATCACAAAGTTCTTAAAAGAGATGTCAATGTAGCGTAGCGAGGTAATGGAGTACCGATCAAAGTACATGATTACGTAGCTTTATTTTAAAGGTGGTGTCTAACAGACAACATAACAAAAAAGAAGACTATTTTTAACAATAGTTAAAACTGGTCAGCATCTTACAACACATTTTACAATGGAGAGTTTGATCCTGGCTCAGGATGAACGCTAGCGGCAGGCCTAATACATGCAAGTCGAACGATAGATAGAAGCTTGCTTCTATCAAAAGTGGCGCACGGGTGCGTAACGCGTATGCAACCTACCTTAATCTGGGGGATAGCCCGGAGAAATCCGGATTAATACCGCATAAAATCACAGGATGGCATTATCCAATGATCAAACATTTATGGGATTGAGATGGGCATGCGTGTCATTAGCTAGTTGGCGGGGTAACGGCCCACCAAGGCGACGATGACTAGGGGATCTGAGAGGATGGCCCCCCACACTGGTACTGAGACACGGACCAGACTCCTACGGGAGGCAGCAGTAAGGAATATTGGTCAATGGAGGCAACTCTGAACCAGCCATGCCGCGTGCAGGAAGACTGCCCTATGGGTTGTAAACTGCTTTTATCCGGGAATAAACCTATCTACGTGTAGATAGCTGAATGTACCGGAAGAATAAGGATCGGCTAACTCCGTGCCAGCAGCCGCGGTAATACGGAGGATCCAAGCGTTATCCGGATTTATTGGGTTTAAAGGGTGCGTAGGCGGCCTGTTAAGTCAGGGGTGAAAGACGGTAGCTCAACTATCGCAGTGCCCTTGATACTGATGGGCTTGAATGGACTAGAGGTAGGCGGAATGAGACAAGTAGCGGTGAAATGCATAGATATGTCTCAGAACACCGATTGCGAAGGCAGCTTACTATGGTCCTATTGACGCTGAGGCACGAAAGCGTGGGGATCAAACAGGATTAGATACCCTGGTAGTCCACGCCCTAAACGATGAACACTCGCTGTTGGCGATACACAGTCAGCGGCTAAGCGAAAGCGTTAAGTGTTCCACCTGGGGAGTACGCTCGCAAGAGTGAAACTCAAAGGAATTGACGGGGGCCCGCACAAGCGGAGGAGCATGTGGTTTAATTCGATGATACGCGAGGAACCTTACCCGGGCTTGAAAGTTAGTGAATGATTTAGAGATAGATCAGTCCGCAAGGACACGAAACTAGGTGCTGCATGGCTGTCGTCAGCTCGTGCCGTGAGGTGTTGGGTTAAGTCCCGCAACGAGCGCAACCCCTATGTTTAGTTGCCAGCACGTCATGGTGGGGACTCTAAACAGACTGCCTGTGCAAACAGAGAGGAAGGAGGGGACGACGTCAAGTCATCATGGCCCTTACGTCCGGGGCTACACACGTGCTACAATGGATGGTACAGAGGGCAGCTAGCCGGCAACGGTATGCGAATCTCACAAAGCCATTCACAGTTCGGATTGGGGTCTGCAACTCGACCCCATGAAGTTGGATTCGCTAGTAATCGCGTATCAGCAATGACGCGGTGAATACGTTCCCGGGCCTTGTACACACCGCCCGTCAAGCCATGGAAGTTGGGGGTACCTAAAGTATGTAACCGCAAGGAGCGTCCTAGGGTAAAACCGATAACTGGGGCTAAGTCGTAACAAGGTAGCCGTACCGGAAGGTGCGGCTGGAATACCTCCTTTCTGGAGTAGCACCGCCTACTCGCCACGCAACATGATATTTCGAAAAAAGAGAAAAAAGAAACACCCAGAAGAAAACGGTGTGCGGTAGCCTGAGAGCGACAGCATAACGGAGATCAGCTGAGGTTAGCAAAGGAAAGCGGTAGCGGTAAGATACTATATACTGCATACAGAGCTGCCAAAAAGCAAAGTCCCGTAGCTCAGCCTGGTTAGAGCACTACACTGATAATGTAGGGGTCTCCAGTTCAAATCTGGACGGGACTACACATTAAAATCCTTTTGGGGGATTAGCTCAGCTGGCTAGAGCGCCTGCCTTGCACGCAGGAGGTCAACGGTTCGACTCCGTTATTCTCCACAGAATATTACCTTATTATCGGGATAGATAATATACATTGACATAAAGATTAAGAAAGAAGAAACGCCATGGGGCACATATATTGATATGAGGGTATCAAAAATATGGAACGGTTCGAGACCGCGGTTTTTTACCAGCAAGGATAAGCTAAAGGCTTAGGTACGGAAAATGAAACCCGTAACCTTTATACCCTTTACCTGTCCTTAGTAAAGTTCTTTGACATATTGGAAGAAGTTAAAAAAGAAGAGCAAACAACAATAGGCGACTGTTGTGTTTGTGCTCACCGAACAGAGTAGCAATACAAAGTGAGGTATGAGACATCATAACAAGAGCAAAAAAGCATACCATACGGCGCAAAAGGCGTATGAGTAGAAGAAAGTAATAAAGAGTACACGGGGGATGCCTTGGCTCTCAGAGGCGATGAAGGACGTGATAAGCTGCGATAAGCTTCGGGTATTTGCAAATAGGAATTGATCCGAAGATTTCCGAATGGGGCAACCCGGCTAGTTGAAGACTAGTCACATATAATGAGCAAACCTGCCGAACTGAAACATCTAAGTAAGCAGAGGAAGAGAAAATAACAATGATTTCCTAAGTAGTGGCGAGCGAAAGGGAAAGAGCCCAAACCTACTTTGTTACGGCAAAGTGGGGGTTGTAGGACTGCAACGTGGCATTAGCAAACAGAAGTGGAATGGGATGGGAAGCCCAGCGATACACGGTGATAGCCCGGTACACGTATAGAATGCTAGCCTAGCAGTATCCTGAGTACCGCGAGGTCGGAGACGCCTTGTGGGAATCTGCCGGCACCATCCGGTAAGGCTAAATACTCCTGAGAGACCGATAGTGAACCAGTACCGTGAGGGAAAGGTGAAAAGAACCCCGAACAGGGGAGTGAAATAGAACCTGAAACCGTGTACTTACAAGCGGTCGGAGCGCACAAGTTGTGTGACGGCGTGCCTTTTGCATAATGAGCCTACGAGTTACTCCTCTCTGGCAAGGTTAAGTGCTTCAGGCACGGATCCGAAGCGAAAGCGAGTCTGAATAGGGCGTATAGTCAGAGGGGGTAGACGCGAAACCTTGTGATCTACCCATGGACAGGTTGAAGGTGCGGTAACACGTACTGGAGGACCGAACCGATAAACGTTGAAAAGTTTCCGGATGATCTGTGGGTAGGGGTGAAAGGCTAATCAAACTGGGAAATAGCTCGTACTCCCCGAAATGTTTTTAGGAACAGCGTGGACATTAAGTTTCATAGAGGTAGAGCTACTGATTGGGTGCGGGGGAGTCAAATCCTACCAAATCCAGACAAACTCCGAATGCTATGAAATATGGTCTGCAGTGAGGCGCGGGGTGCTAAGGTCACGCGCCGAGAGGGAAAGAACCCAGACCATCAGCTAAGGTCCCCAAGTGACAGTTAAGTTGAACTAACGAGGTCCGATTGCACAGACAGCTAGGATGTTGGCTTGGAAGCAGCCATTCATTTAAAGAGTGCGTAACAGCTCACTAGTCGAGCGATCGGGCATGGATAATAAACGGGCATTAAACTGTTCACCGAAGCTATGGGATTGAAATATATCGGTAGGGGAGCATTCTATATGCAGCGAAGGTATCTGGTAATGGGTGCTGGAGCGTATAGAAAAGCAAATGTAGGCATAAGTAACGATAAGGCGGGAGAGAAACCCGCCCACCGAAAGGATAAGGTTTCCTGATCAACGCTAATCGGATCAGGGTCAGTCGGGACCTAAGGAGAACCCGAAGGGGAAATTCGATGGACAACTGGTTAATATTCCAGTACTTTTTATAACTGCGATGTGGGGACGGAGTAGTGACACTGCCGCGATCTGACGGAATAGATCGTTAAAGACAGTAGGTATTAGAACGGTAGGCAAATCCGCCGATCTAGCTGAAAGTCGATAGTACCGCAAGCCTTCGGGTAAGCGGATAGCGCAGGTAATCAGACTTCCAAGAAAAACCGCTAAGCTTCAGGTTATAAAAACCCGTACCGCAAACCGACACAGGTATCCGGGAAGAGGATTCTAAGGTGCTCGAGTGAATCATGGCTAAGGAACTCGGCAAAATGGCCCTGTAACTTCGGGAGAAGGGGCGCTGGCAGCAATGTCAGCCGCAGTGAAAAGGCCCAGGCGACTGTTTAACAAAAACACATGGCTTTGCAAAATCGAAAGATGAGGTATAAGGCCTGACACCTGCCCGGTGCTGGAAGGTTAAGAGGGGATGTCATCGTAAGAGAAGCATTGAATCGAAGCCCCAGTAAACGGCGGCCGTAACTATAACGGTCCTAAGGTAGCGAAATTCCTTGTCGGGTAAGTTCCGACCTGCACGAATGGTGTAACGATCTGGGCGCTGTCTCAGCCATGAGCTCGGTGAAATTGTGGTCCCGGTGAAGACGCCGGGTACCCGCAACGGGACGGAAAGACCCCATGCACCTTCACTACAATTTAACATTGACATTGGATACAGGATGTGTAGGATAGGTGGGAGGCTTTGAAGCGGCGTCGCTAGGCGTCGTGGAGCCAACGTTGAAATACCACCCTTTCTGTATTCGGTGTCTAATCCCCTCATGGGGAGACATTGTTTGATGGGTAGTTTGACTGGGGTGGTCGCCTCCAAAAAGGTAACGGAGGCTTTCAAAGGTAAGCTCAGTACGCTTGGTAACCGTACGCGGAGTGCAATAGCATAAGCTTGCTTGACTGTGAGACAGACAAGTCGATCAGGGTCGAAAGACGGATATAGTGATCCGGTGGTTCTGCATGGAAGGGCCATCGCTCAAAGGATAAAAGGTACGCTGGGGATAACAGGCTGATCTCCCCCAAGAGCTCATATCGACGGGGAGGTTTGGCACCTCGATGTCGGCTCGTCACATCCTGGGGCTGGAGAAGGTCCCAAGGGTTCGGCTGTTCGCCGATTAAAGTGGCACGCGAGCTGGGTTCAGAACGTCGCGAGACAGTTCGGTCCCTATCTGTTGTGGGCGTAGGAATTTTGAGTGGGGCTGACCTTAGTACGAGAGGACCGGGTTGGACTAGCCTCTAGTGAATCTGTTGTTCCGCCAGGGGCATTGCAGAGTAGCTACGCTGGGAATAGATAAGCGCTGAAAGCATCTAAGTGCGAAACTAGCCACGAGATGAGAATTCCATATAGGACCGTAGAAGACTACTACGTTGATAGGCTACAGATGTAAAGCT
>NZ_JAVTSN010000100.1:0-5224 GCF_032678585.1 Pedobacter psychrodurus
ACATAAACTGGCGAAAACTTTTGGTAAAGGCGGCGCAGATTCTATCGGTTCTTCAACAGAAAGTTCTATGAACTTGCCCTGCGAAGGATATTTGCCTTGGCGCTGATGTTTTTGCCAGGTATAAAAAGTTCCACTGGGTACACCATGGGATTTGCAGAATACTGCAACTGAAGTGGTATGCTTAATAACTTCATATTCTTCAAGTAATCTGATGATCTCCTGCTTGCTGCGAAAATTAATCTTACGGCCTGCTTTGCTATTCCTATGTTCCATAATAATATTTTATGGAACCAAATTTAGATTATCACCAATATCAAGTCAATATGCGCTGTATTGTTAGCTTACATTATATCTCACCCCACATTTCGAAAAGCAATGGTAATAGTGATAATGCTTGCTGTAACCTTTTGAAGCACTACCTGAGAGCATATAGCCACACTTTGGACATATCAGAAAGCCACGCAGGGGAAGCGCATCAGGAGAAGATATAGTCGTCTTTTTTGGCTTGTTTCTACCGTTCAAAACATCCATAGCTTTATAAAAGATGCTTTCCGAAACTATCGCTTTATGTTGCCCCATAACAGTATGGGCCTCCTCCTCCTTATATTTCGCAATGGGTATCCTACTGGAGATTTCGGCTTCATTTACCATGTAATTCCGTAGCGGACTGACCAGTCCAAGAAAACACATAACTCATCTTTACCATATTAATTATCAGTTTATTGGAGTGGTCAGTCTAGACCGAAACAAACTGACCTTAAATTCCGAAATGAGTTGATCACTCCTAGCGAAATCTCCACTCTGTTAGCTGATTAAGACTCAATTGAATGGTATGGAAGATATCGAGTTCCTTTTCTTTCTCCAATTTCTGAGTAATTTCTTCCCGCTCTTTATAAAGACTTGTCAATTGAACCTCTAGAAGGTTATCCGCATAATATGATATTGCTGAAGCACCAATGATTATGAATGGGAATCCAGTTATAATGATAATCTTAAGTGATTGTTCGACGCTACTATTTAACGATGAATAAACAAAAATTATGGCTGAAGTTAGTAGACTTACAAGCCCAATAATCAGTAAAATTATTCTATTAGTTTTTGTTTTGAATAATTGACTCGGAATAATTTTTCCAATTGGAAACATTTCTAGCATATGTGATGAACAAAAATTTAAATGATTTTAGATTCGGAATAAAAATTATCAAATTATTTAAACCATGTATAAGGAATCAATGCATCATCCTCTTCTCCAGAACGCCACCTTTTTGTTTTAATGACATTATCTAACGACTTCCAGCTGTCTTCTCCCGCATGCTCCAGTATAATAACCTGCACTTTTCCTTTCGTATTCTCTCCGAAAGCAGATAATACCTCGAATATTTTTTTCAGTTTAATCAAATCTTCCTCCTGAACAGAATTGTCATCATTGATCTCTGGAAAATATGCCTGACTTGGCTGGTCAAAAATTATGAAAGGAGGAACTTTACTATCTGGTAAGGTTATCAAATATTCATGGATTCCTAAGTAAGTGGACAAGTGATAAGCCATATGGTTATGACCACTTCCAACCTCCCAAAGAAAACGCTCTGCACCATTCTCGTCTAAAAACTTTAACGTTAGATATTCAGATATATCAAGATTAATTCTTTCAGAACTCTTTTCGGCTTCAAAAAGTATTGCATACTTTTTGATATTCTGAGCAATTTTATCAAGCGCAAATTTTTCTCTCTTTTTCAGTCTTTCGCTTCCAACTTCAGTTTCAATCTTTTCAATTGCTGCTTCGAGCTCTTCTATTTTATCACTGCCCGTATCAAGATTTGCATTGTATTCATTAAACTGACTCAGCGTTAACTCTACCTGTCCAAGGTAACGGTAAATAGAATTTTGGTTTTGTTTTAATCTTTTAAACTCACCATCTTCCCTTTGCAAAGCACTTATTCTATTACGAATTTCATTTATAGCTACTTCTTTATCAGCGATTTGCTTTTCTAGCTTCTTCCTTTCACTTAGGTATATTTTAGCAGAGTCAGCAACTTTATCAGACACTTTCTCAAATTCAGATCGCATTTGGGAGAGATTTTCGTGATATTCCTTGATGTGATCTGTTGTTGAATTACATAAGGGACAGGGTTTTGTAAAATCCAATCTATCATATATCCAACCAACAGGAGAAAGCCGTCCTTTTTTAGTTAATGTATTATCGCCAATATCTTTATTGTTGGACTGGATGCTTCGAACGATTGCTAGTCGTCTGCCTAAATCCTGTAATTGGTCTGAATTATCAGTTTCTTGTCTGGATAGCTCATATAATTGATCAGCGGCAATTTGCGTCGCTTGTTCCGGTACCCTGATATGTTCTATTTCATTAGTTGAAATAATTTGTAACTGTTGAACTAAGAAATCGCGATCTAGGTTATCATTATTCTCTTCAGTCTTTATCAATCCGAATTCACGACCTATCGAATAGTAGTTCAAGAGCTCTTGATTTACCTTAGCTAACCGATATTCCTTCAAGTCCTTATCTTTCAGTAAAATATTTAACTGCCTCTTAAAGGTTTTTAACTCTTCTCGAAGCTCTAAAATTCGGTTATTTATTACACCTATTAGATATGGAAATAAGATTTTTAGTTTCTCTCTATGACTTGAAGAATCTGCCTTATAAAACATAGTTGACTGATTGGCAACAATATATTGAGGCTGAAAATTGAGGGAGATGGCATTTCTATAACTCGGTCTTTGTGTATCAAAAGACTGGACATATTCATTTGAGGTAAGACCAATATCTGCAAATCCAAGCATCGAATTTAGATAATGCTTAATTTGTGAGATACTAAAAGGGTATTCTGTAATGGTTTCCGGTATTTCGACAGTATCATTTTCTATTTTGAAGAAATCGTTAGATACACCAGCATTACCTGGCTCCGACCGAGCTATTAGAACCTGTTTTTTATCCGTCGAAATAATTATTCCAAAAGCTTTAACCTTATTTCTTATTACCCCAGCGGCAATTGTACACTTAGTACTACCCAAACAATAATCAATAATTGAAATGATAGATGATTTTCCTTTTCCGCTTGCCCCAGTAATTACATTGATTTTATCGATATCAAAATCAATAATTCTTGGTTCAATCTCTTCATTTTTTGGCCATAGCACAATAGATTTAATTCTAAAATCCATATTATAAATCTAAATTTAGGTACATTAAAAATTCAACATCTGACAAATTCGCAAACCAGCCGCCCAATTTTCTGGATGTCCTCACTAAGTCTCCAACTTCAACGGAAGGAGCGGTAAATTTTTGCCTCGGCGACTTCAGGTTTGCTGTCACTGTATTATTGGCAAAATCCAATTCTAATAAATTTGCTTTTGCACAGATTAGCAGAGAAAACATTGTCTTATCAAACATACTTTTCGTCTTAGAAGGGATCAGTTCAAACAGTAAACTGTTTTCTTCGATAACATTATAGAAACCCTTGATGTTATTTGACCTGCCTTTTGCACTGATTACAATATCCTTGGTAAAAAGTATAGGTAGGACTGGTAATACTCGTTCCATTTTAGGTGACTGGTTTTCTTTATTGATTTTCTCAAAAGAGGTTACAAATTCACTCAAAAGAAGTGCCCCCAAAGAACTATTCTGATATACATCAAACACATTATTAATCTTCATTATGTTCCTCCTTAACATTAAACAGCTTTCTCCATGATGGATGCCAACCTATGGCAAGTTTATCTGACAGAATATGTAAACTGCCAACTACTGTGTAATTTTGAATTACGGGATATCCAGCTAAATTGTAACCTTGCGAATCCGAAGAGTCGAGGTAGATTAGATTTCCGATATCAATTTCCGTTAAATCGGGAGTTGTTTTGGATTTAATACTATGTCTTTTAACGTGCTTTTTCCAGTTCCGTCGAATATCCCTTTCCAACTCATCTATATCTTCCTGACCAGGAACAGTACCATTCTCTGCCCATCTATCTCTTTCTTTGGAAGCGCGAAGAAAATCGTCTATTGCATCAATAATATCATCTTCATCTGTATCGATGAACGATAACTGCCGAATAAAATCCTTTTCCTGATGTTCCTTTCTTTCATAGTCAAAGACAGGAATTGATGATGCCGCAAGTTCTACAAATGGTTTGTCTAAAGCCTCTTTAATGCATATATCCTTCATGTCAATCAGATCACTTGATTTTACAGTACCTTCCTGATTACTTGACCAGAGGTTAATAATCTTATCTGCCATCCAGCCAAAAACCTTTTCATATACCAAGTTGAATGGAACCTGAGCACCAATCCTTAAATTGGTTTTTATTTCCTCCTTAAATTTATTTCTATCTGGGAAAAACTCTTCCGAAGACACTACTATTTTTCCCAGAAGCGAAATAAATTCATCTTTGGTGTAGGCTATTGAAATATTATCAAAAATTTCCTTGCCCTTACCTTTAAGTTTAACCCCTACAGCTTGTAACTCATTGTAAAAATCTTCTAAAATTTTCTGGCTAGTTTTATGACCTGAAATAAAATTCTCTTTATGAACTTTATAGGCTATACAAGTTGTTGGAACCCTTTTATTGGTTGCCAGTATGAATCTAGCCTTTTCTTTCGGAGACCTTTTTTGTATGGAAAGCCAGATCGCCAATGTCTTCCATAAATTAATATTGGAATTAGAGAAAGGATTTGAGCTTCCGATTGAACTCTTGTCTTGCTCATAAATTCTGTTAATTGGATTACCAGCATTTAGTTGAGCGACAACATCATCATCAGTTTCAATAGAAACAAAATCAATATCCGCTTTCGATAGCCAATAAATCGCCCTCTCAAATTGATATAAATATCCCAAGGCCTGCCCTGAAGCAGATTTACCTAAAGCCATACACGGTACATGAGTTTTCTTTCAAACGAAAGCAGAAAAATTTTTCTGTGAGATTAGTTTGAAAGCGTTAAAAAAACATTCAATTATGAATGCAATTATAATAATTAATTAATAGAAATTATTCCTAGGCTCGCAAATCGAGTTAAACTTCATCTAAATAAATAATTCATCTATCCAATTGGCCTTAGTAAGTATTTATTCTCTTGAGCGCATTAAAGATCTTTCCTCGAATAAAGAGACATTTTTAGACCCAACTGGGCTTGAACTAGTGACCCTCTGATTAACGGTCATCGAAAAAATTGTCAAGAGGCTGTCTCAAAATAAATGAGGCAGCTTTTTTC
>NZ_JAVTSN010000101.1:0-4963 GCF_032678585.1 Pedobacter psychrodurus
AAAAGAAGGGCTATAAAAATAGCCCTTCTTTTAGAATATTACGATAAACATTACGGATTTTGAGGTCCAATGTTTGGATTTGCATTAATCTCATCACGAGGGATCAGGAACAAGAATCTTACATCTCCAGCTGGGATTGAGGTTACCTCTGCTACTGAAGTAGATATGTAATTTGGAACATTTGCTATTGTTCTATCCAATGGCAAGTTTAGGCGTTTCAGATCCAGATATCGAAAACCTTCGCCCCAAAGTTCAACCCTACGGTTAACCATGATCTCATCTACAAGAGCTGTACCTATGTTAGTGCTCTGCACAGCGCTTAAATCTCTTTTAGAAACTAAAGCAAATAACGCTGCTTGTGCCAATCCGTCCTGGGTACTTCTCGCATAAGCTTCAGCAAGAATTAAATGCATTTCCGCACTTCTCATCCAAGGTGTATCTCCTAATGATGGATCACCTACTGTTTTAACTGAAAACTTTCTGCTCATGTAATTTCTTCTCGTGAAAGCAGTTGTAGGTAGGGGAAAGTTCGCTGCTGTTGGTGCTGGCTCCCACATTTTCTTTCTCACATCCGTTGGAGAAATTTGATTATACAATGCTGAGTTGATCATTTTAGGTGTACCTCTCATATAAGTGGTATTCGCATTGTAGGCAATCTGCGCATAAAAAGATCCAAAAGTATCACCTTGCTCTGTAGTTGGCATCGCACACCACATAAACTCAGATAAGCTATTGTTATTAAAACCACTTTGATAATCGGCCTGGCTCATTAAAGGATATTTTCCACCATCGATTACCTCTTTAGCATATTTAATCGCATTTGGATAATCCTGCATGGTTAAGGCTACTCTTGCCCTTAAGCCTTTCGCCACCCAAACATCAGCATGGGTTTTGTTCACTTTAGCAGTTAGGTTTAAAGCAATTGCTTTATCCAAATCAGAAATGATTTGGGTATAAATCTGCTCTACCGAAACACGTGGCTTAGCTACATCAGCTACAGTCAATACCAAAGGAACGGCCAGTTGATTATTTGGTTTTGCTGCAGCATTGTATCTGGTGCCATAAAATTGAACCAGGTAAGAGTAAGCATAGGCTCTAATGGTATAGGCCTCAGCTTTAATTCTATTTTTATCTGCGTCCGATCCCGTAGCAGCATCAATATATTCTAACAAATAGTTGGCATTATTAATCATACGGTAAAATGTACGGTAATAATAAAGGTTACTTGGGTGGGTATCGATGCGGGGAGCCTGGTAATTACCTTCCCCAGTTGAGGTAAACCATGTAGCAGCTGCCTGATGCAAATCCTCTCCCATAAAATCTATTCCTAATAATATACCCCCAACCCCTGGCTTGCCTTGAGCATTGGTTGTTGTTGTTGTTGTTCTTGTGAACATATAGGAATAAATACCATTAAGCACCGCTGTGGCATTTGTTGTGGTAGAAAAAACCTCTTCTAAGCTTACCTGATTGGTTGGCTGAGTTTGAAGGTATTCCTTTTTACAGCTTGGCGCAATTAAAACAGCCAATAAAACTGCAAATATTAAAATCTTTTTCATATCTCTTTCTTCACTAATTTCTAATATTATAATGATAAGTTTATACCAACACTAATACTACGGCCCTGAGGATAGGTATTAGCATTAACACCATCAAATGCTTCGCTTGGGTTTAAACCTTTTCTTTTCGAATGCAGGTATAAATTTTCTGCAGTAACAAATAAACGTGCGTTTTTAACATCTATCTTGCCTAACCAGCTTTGTGGCAAATTGTAAGCTAAGTTGATATTGCGGATGTTCCAATATGAAGCATCGATCAACCATCTTGAAGAAGTTGCATTGATATTGGTTGAGTTGCCATAATCTGCTCTGGGAATATCAGATGAAGTGTTACTCTGTGTCCATGAGTTTAAAATATCTTTATGAAGCGCACCTCCGTAAGAACCAGTACTCATCAATCCCTGATAAACACTATCGTAAGCTTTACCACCAATCTGATAATTGATCAGGAAAGATAATGACCAATCCTGGTACCTGAAGGTGTTGCTTACCGAACCGATCAAGTCTGGAATAGCCGAACCTGAATAGTCAAATTTAGCATTAGATTGAGTAGTTACATACTGAACACCATTTACTGTCCTGATGTTGGCAGGTAATGTACCATCTGCCGGGATATATAAAGCAGATCCATCAGTAGGATCAACGCCTGCATATTGCCTCAACCAATAGTCATAAATACTATGACCAACTTCTCTTCTTTTTGTACCACTGATAATTTGCGGTGTTTCAACCGGTAATTCAGTGATTCTATTTTTGAACACAGTCCAATTGGTAATGATATTCCAATTAAAATCTTTCGATCTCAAAATGTCTGCTCCTAATTGTAATTCGACACCTCTGTTGTACATCGAACCTGTATTCATAGACTTAAATGGAACAGCTGCCGACAAAGGTTGTGGTATGCTGAAAATCAAGTCATTTACGTTTTTATTATAGAACTCCAGCTCTCCAAACAGTCTTCTTCCGAAGAATGAAAAGCTAAGTCCTGTATTCAATGTATTTTGTTTCTCCCAGCTCAAATCAGGGGTAGCTACCGATGCTAAAAGCACGCCTCCTTCAGTATTAGAGTTTAAGCCCAAATCGAAGAATGCACGATCACCATAATAGTTCGCGGTACCGTCAGTTTGTAGAAGCGCATTATTACCAACCTGGCCGTAAGAAACTTTAAGTCGTAAATCATCAATCCAACTTGATTCTTTTAAGAAACTCTCTTTTTTGATGGCCCATGATCCACCCACAGAGAAGAATGTTCCCCACCTGCTCTGAGGCGCAAATCTGGATGAAGCATCACGTCTGAGAGATGCGTCTAAGAAATATTTGTCGTCGTAATTGTAAGAAAACTTAGAAAGATAAGATTCAATCCGGTCATTATCTGCTCTACCTGATGAACCTACAGCAGTTACAAAATTAGGAAATTCTGTATTTCCACGAGCAATAAGGTTGTTTCTATCCGCAGAAAAAGTACGGAACCTGTAACTGTAATTTTCATGACCAGCTAAGGCAGAAAATGTGTGCAATCCAACTGTTTTATTATAGCTAAGTAATTGGTTGAAAGTATAAGAGGTGATTGTATTGGTACTTTGAGATTTAGTACCATTGCTACCTGCGCCATCTCCCACCAGCGAATTCTGGAATTGATCTGCAGTATTATTCCTTAAATCCATGCTAATGTTTGGCGTGAAAGTAAAGTCCTTTAAGAATTTCACTTCAATGAATGACCTCGCACTGATCAATGTTCTTTTGAACGCGTTATCATTTAGCATCGTTTCATAAACAACATTACGTCCGGGTGATGCACCTGCGGGGCGATTAATAGCGCCAGGATGAATACCATAATCATACCATTGCTCGCCTGTAACCGTATTCATAACTGGATTTCCTGTAGCATCGAACGCATGAACCGGGTAAATAGGTCCAATCGCACGGGCAAATTGGAATGCGTTAACAAAACTAGCGCCATTACCGGTTGAGGCATCGGATGCGATATTTGCATCAGACATTGTTCCAGATAAGTTCAATCCTGTTCTTAACCAAGGCTTTAACCTTGTATTAACATTAACCCTTGCATTGAAACGACGGAAATCTGATTTCAAAATAAAACCCTGATCATTTAAATATCCTAATGAAAATAAATAATCAGACTTCTCAGTACTTCCTGAAGTGCTGATGTTAGCATCAGTTCTTTTACCAGTTCGCTCCATCGCCTTATACCAATCGAAATCATCATACAAAAGTGAAGCGTTTGGATTCAACTTTCCATCTAAACCAACCAATTGGTTTGCCGGAACATTAAAAGGGTTGTATATTAAATTGGTTGCCACATCGGCACTTGCTCTAGCTGAAGCAGCCGCATCTGTTAACTTAGTGGAAGCAGTATACATAAAGTTATTCTTGATTCCCTGCCAAACTGCTGGAAAATACTCATATGCATTTAAACGATCATATTCAGGAATTCCTCTTGTAGACCAGCCCTGACTGAAGCTAGCATTAATAGATGGATCACCACCTTTTCCTTTTTTAGTGGTTACAATGATTACACCATTTGCACCCCTTGCACCATACAGTGCAGATGAAGACGCATCTTTCAACGTCGAAATGCTTTCAATGTCATTCTGATTGATATCACCAATGCTACCGTCATAAACCGCACCATCCAACACAATTAAGGGGCTGTTAGACGAAGAAAGAGAGCCAAAACCACGGATTCTAATTGCAGCATTGTTACCTGGTTGTCCGTTAGAGGCACTTACAGAAATACCTGGTGCAGAGCCTTGTAAAGCAGCGGTTAAGTTGGTAACCGTTCTTTTTTCTAACTCTTTCGAACTAATACTAGAAACAGAACCCGTAATAGATTCTTTTTTCTGCGTACCATAAGCAACGACCACCACATCGGCAAGACTTTTTGAATCGGGATTAAGTCCAACACTCAAACTACCAGCAGAGGTAACGTTAACTGTTCTGGATGTAAATCCAATATAAGAAAACTGGATTGCTGTAACGGAAGAACTGATCCTAAGAGAGTATTTTCCGTCTCCGCCAGTTATGGCCACAGCTTGTGACCCAACGGCTTTTACACTAACACCTGGAAGAGGAATATTATCCTCAGTAGACGTTACTGTTCCTGTAATTGTCCGTTCCTGAGCCATCGCGTTAAATGCGATGAACAAAAGCACGAACAAACTTTGTAAAAGTTTTTTCATGAATTTAAATTAGTTGTTTGATTAAATATTTAAGGCAACTAATTTATAGAAAATATTACTGTGTAATTTAAATATTACAAATGAATCTATTTTTAGCTCAAATAAAATGACATTAAGATTACACAAAAAGCCCTATTAACAACAAAATTCATAAGATCTTCATTTTCAAAAGTAAATTTAATAAAAAAAGAGAGGCAAGTTTTG
>NZ_JAVTSN010000102.1:0-4590 GCF_032678585.1 Pedobacter psychrodurus
TTTATTTCAAACTCTTTATTTCAAACTTCAAAACTTTACGCTCTTTAATGTTCCATATCGTATAATTTACAGGCACATTACATCAAGGCAACCGATTTGTACCTATATTCGTATATAAAAATAAAACAACGATGATCAGCACAATTTTAATCCTATTAAACTTATTGGTGTCTCCACCAAAAAATGTTTACGATTTCAGCTTTAAAACCATTGATGGTAAAGAAATTAAACTATCGAAATTTAAAGGCAAGAAAATCCTAATTGTTAATACCGCTTCTAAATGTGGTTTTACACCACAGTATGAGGATTTAGAAAAACTTCAAAAACAATACGGTAAAAAAGTAGTGTTGATCGGTTTCCCTGCTGGAAATTTTGGCGGTCAGGAGTTTTCTACCAATGCAGAGATTAAAGAATTTTGTACCGGAAAGTATAATGTTTCATTTTTACTTGCTGAAAAAAGCAGTGTAAAAGGCGATGATATCAGTCCACTGTTTAAATATTTAACTTCTCAAACCAATACAGAAGAGCAGGGCGATATTAAATGGAATTTCGAGAAATTTTTGATCAACGAAAAAGGAGAGTTGGTACACCGCTTCCGTTCGAAAACAAAACCTACCGATGAGGTGCTTGTGAAAAACCTTTAAGGAGGATAAAATGCATAATGAAATAGGGAAGATGGAATGATTCTTTTCTTTTTTAAAATAATTAAAAGGTAATTGGTGATAGCCATTTTGCCTTTTTTTATGAATGGTATTTTAGCTAATCAGAAATTTTAAAAAAGAAAATGGGGCTTAAATCCATAAGCCCCATTTTTAAACCAAACAAACTATTTATGAAGTGTATATATAACTCCTGTTTGAATAAAATGTTTTTAGAAAAATAAAATTATTTGTGGATTCTGATAGAAAATCAATCAAATATCTGATTAGATATATCTTTTTGGGCTAAAAGAGCAGTTTTGTAACAAAAATGCAGTCAGTTTTTGACTTTAGTGTGTTAAAATAAGTTAAGTTGCTCGGGTTGGTACAAGCTCGGGTCGAAGCTATAAGATGTTGGAGCATTTTGATTGCTACTCACATAATAAACTTCTGTTTCTTCGTATCGTGAGGCTACTTTTACGAAAGTATCGCCAGCTACGTTCTTAAAAAGATTTTCTACCAATTCGGGATCGTTATTGTCTTTTGATAAATGGCTTAATAAAAGATGGCTGAGGTACGGGGCTTTATGGTTGGTGAAAAGCTCCAGTGCCTGCGCATTACTCAAGTGACCATGACCGCTCATAATCCTTCTTTTTAAGAAATAGGGGTATCTGCCGTTTTCGAGCATCTGTGTGTCGTAGTTGGCTTCTAAGAAAGCGGCATGGCAGTTTTTGAAGTGTGTAATCAAACGGTCGCATACCGAACCGATATCTGTAAAAACCCCAACTCTTACATCGTTGCATTCCACCGTGAAACTGTATGGATCAGCTGCATCGTGAAACTTAGAAAATGCTGAGATTTTTAAATTGCCAATCTGGATATTTTGTAAATGGTTTAAGGAAAAGGTATTGTTTTCATCTAAAAGTAAACGACTGCTTTTTAAGGTTGCCGTACTGATGTAAACAGGAAGTTTGTGTTTTTTTGCAAAAACAGCAAGACCTTTGATATGGTCGCTATGTTCGTGTGAAATGAAAATGGCCTTTACTTTATTAATGGCTAAACCCAGGCGGTCCATACGTCTTTCCACTTCTTTGCAGGTGAGGCCTACATCAACCAGAACCGCTTCGTTATCATTGCCCACATAGTAACAGTTGCCGTTACTCCCCGAATTAATTGATGTAAAATATAGTGCCATTTCGTCCGCAAGATAATGCTTATTTGGCGAACGAAAAAAGAAAACTATACGCTCACGCCGTTGTATTCTACCAAACGTGAAAGGAGGGGGAGGAAAGCCTGTATCAGGTTGATTTCTTCAGAAGAGAAAATTTTCTCCATGGTTTGTACCAGCCACTCTTCTTTTATTTTTCTGCTGGCAATAATATGTTTTTCTCCAAGTTTCGTTAAACCAATAAATACTTTACGTTTATCCTCTTCGCTCGGAAAACGTTCTACGCATTTTGCATCAAATAAACGGTTGATAATTTGCGAAATAGCCTGTTTAGATACCCTTTCCATATCGGCCAGTTCGGTAGATAACATTTTGCCATGCTGTTCCAGCAACGACATCGTTAACAATTCGGCATTGCTAAACTCCGAACTAACGTTCTGTTTGCGCAACTGTCTGGTTAAACGGGTTACGGTGCTTCTAAGTCTCGCAGCGATCTCTTGTGTTTGAGTGGGCATATTAATGGTAAATAAACTTTACAAGTATAAGCTTTTAATTTTAAACGTAAAGCAAGGTTTTTTGCTCTATATCATATTTTGTGATTTTAAAGTGATAAATAATGCCGTTTTTGATTTTATTATCTGAGTGAAAATTTCTACTTTTGTAAAGTTACTTTACTATTTTAAACATGAGTATTTTTCGTTCGCTAAGGCACTACAATTACAGGTTATTTTTTACAGGACAGGCTATTTCATTAATCGGCACATGGATGCAGCGTGTAGCCATCAGCTGGTTGGTTTACCGTTTAACGGGTTCTGCATTTTTGCTGGGTTTGATTACTTTTTTAAGTTTGATCCCTTCATTGGTGCTTGCACCCTATGCCGGGAGCTATGTGGATAGACACAACAAGTATAAAATTCTGGTAATTACCCAGGTCATCCTGATGTTGCAGGCGGGTGCACTGGCTTTGATGATCTGGTTTAAAGTGTACGATATGTTCTGGATTGCAGCACTTTCGCTGGTGCAGGGTTTGGTGAATGCTTTCGATGTAACTGCACGACAATCACTAATGGTAAATTTAATTGATGATAAAGAAGATTTACCAAATGCGATAGCACTCAACTCTTCGATGTTTAATGCGGCGAGATTGATTGGGCCGGCATTGGCAGGTGTAATTTTAAGTACTTTGGGGGAGGATATCTGTTTTTTGATCAACTTTATAAGCTTTATCGCAGTATTGGGCTGTATGGTGATGATGAAACTTAAACTCACTGTACATCAAAAATCGACAGAAAATATCTGGATCGATCTGAAAAAAGGTTATGATTACCTGAAATCATCGCCCGATTTAGCTTCGATGGTATTGATGATGGCTGCTTCAAGTTTGCTGGTGATCCCTTTTACCACCTTATTGCCTGTTTTCGCAAAAGATATTTTTAACGGAAACGCGACAACCTTTGGCTGGTTCGAAAGTGCGGCTGGCTTTGGCGCATTTTTCGGTGCAATTTATATGGCTACTTTAAAGGTGAGTCAGAATCTGCAAAAGATTGTCATGATGTCCGGTATTTGGTTGGCCGTTTCTGTTGTGGCCTTAGCCATATCACCCTCACTCATTATGGCTTTAATTTGTACTGGACTTGCTGCCTTGGGTTTAATGGCGCAAACATCATCCATTAATACCTATCTACAAACGCATGCCGATGATATAATGAGGGGAAGGACTTTAAGTTATTACATTATGGCTTATCAGGGCGTATTGCCGATAGGAAGTTTGTTAATGGGATACCTGGCGCATCTTTTTGGTACGCAGGTAGTCGTTGCTTTTGAAGGTGTTGCAGGTTTGTTAATCGTTGCGGCCTTTGTGTACAATGAAAACCGACGCAATCAACTGAAGAATCGATTTTCGCTATTTGGCAGTTAAAAACAATCTATTAAGATGTATGATATCATGCGCGCTTTTAATCATATAGAGATTTGTTTATCGCTTTTGTTCTAATGATATAATATAACATTTTAACCGTTAAGAGATTAAGGATGTTAAGTTCTTAAGTATAGGTCTCTTTATGCCCATAACTTTTTAATAGTTTTTGATTAAGTGACGGTCTTTTAATCATTAAGGGATTAAGGCTAGGTGGTATTTCTTAACTCCGTTAACTTCTTAATGGTTTACGATAAAGTGAAGGTCTTTTTATCATTAAGGGATTAAGGACATTAAGGGTGGATGGTATTTCTTAACGGCCTTAACTTCTTAATGGTTTACGATAAAGTGAAGGTTTTTTATCATTAATGGATTAAGGACATTAAGGCTGGATGGTATTCTTAACTTCCTTAACTTAATGGTTTACGATAAAGTGAAGGTTTTTTATCATTAATGGATTAAGGACATTAAGGCTGGATGGTATTCTTAACTTCCTTAACTTCTTAATGGTTTATGATAAAGTGAAGGTTTTTTATCATTAAGGGATTAAGGACATTAAGGCTGGATGGTATCCTTAACTGCCTTAACTTCTTAATGGTTTACGATACAGTGAAGGTCTTTTTATCATTAAGGGATTAAGGACGTTAAGGCTGGATGGTATCCTTAACTACCTTAACTTCTTAATGGTTTACGATAAAGTGAAGGTTTTTTTATCATTAAGGGATTAAGGACATTAAGGCTGGATGGCATTCTTAACTTCCTTAACTTCTTAATGGTTTACGATAAAGTGAAGGTCTTTCTATCATTAAGGGATTAAGGACATTAAGGCTGGATGGCATTCTTAACTTCCTTAACTTCTTAATGGTTTA
>NZ_JAVTSN010000103.1:0-3371 GCF_032678585.1 Pedobacter psychrodurus
GGCAAGTGCATGGTAAACAAAGTATCCAAACGGGTAGCAAATTTCTTTTTACCGCCCATCATTTCGATCAGCGAAGCAGGATCCTGTGGCACAAAGAAACTGTAGTTCCAGCTATTTCCTTCAATAAAACCTTGTCCTTCGGTATCTTTTGGATCAAACTCTTTTTTAAAGGTTCCATCGGCCAGTTTCGGACGCATAAAACCTGAAGCACTATCGTAATTGTTTTTCCAGTTGTTAGAACGTTTGATAAATTCGTCGTAAACATCCATGCGGTTTAATTTCTTTGCCAATTGTGCAATCGACCAGTCATCATATGAATATTCTAAATTATTGGAAACTGAAATTCCAGATTTTTCTGCCGGGATATATCCTTTATCCATGTAATAACCAATCCCCTCGTAATCGCGGTGTTTGGCTGTTGCAATACAGGCATCTAAAGCTTTATTGGCATCGCCTGTATAAGTACCTTTTATAATTGCATCAGAAATTACCGAAACACTGTGGTAACCGCTCATACACCAGTTATCGTTGGCATAGTGCGACCAAATTGGCAACATATGCAAACTGCTTTGATCGTAATGCGCCAACATCGATTTCACCATATCATTACTGCGCCCTGGCTGTGTAATATTGAAGAATGGATGTAAAGCACGGTAGGTATCCCAAAGTGAGAAAGTGGTATAGTTGGTAAAACCATCCGCTTTATGTACACCCTGGTCTAAACCTTTGTACTCTCCATTGATATCTGTATAAGTTGTAGGGTTGATATAAGCGTGATATAAAGCCGTATAAAAGTTTACTTTATTGTCGTTAGAAGTCGATACCTGAATTTTATTCAATTCTTTATTCCAGGTAGCCTGTGCCTGTGCTTTTACTTTTTCAAAATCCCATCCTGAAATTTCCGCACGCATATTCTGCAAGGCATTTTCCTGACTAACAGGAGATAGGGCGAATTTAATTTTGATCTTCTCACCTTCCTGGGTATCGAAATCGAAGAACATTTTTAACTTTTTGCCTGCAATTTCAGGGAAGTTTTGTTCTTGATTAAACTTGCCCCAAAAACCTCTGTAAGCTTGTTTGGCATCGTAGCTTTTACGTCCGTAACTTTTAAAAGGTTTAGAAAAACTCATGGCAAAATAAACGGTTCTGGTTCTGGCCCACCCGTTTGTTTGACGGTAACCTGTAATCAAGGTATCGTTTACCACACGAACATAAGTCCAAACGGTTTTTTCTTCGTAATTGTAAATACCTGCCATCAGATCCAAAATGATATGCGATTGATCTGATTTAGGGAAAGTATATTGGTGCATCCCTACCCTTGTGGTTGAGGTCAATTCTGCAGTAATATTATCATCATCGAGCTTTACTTTGTAGTAACCGGCCTCTGCAACCTCATTGGCATGTGAAAATGACGAACGGTAACCGCCTTTAGGATCTGACGCTGTACCCGGATTTAACTGTAGTTTACCTTGTGTAGGCATAATCAGAAAATCGCCCAGATCTGAATGGCCTGTGCCGCTGAAGTGTGTGTGACTAAAACCGGTAATGGTTTTATCTTCGTATTTATAACCTGCACAGTACTTATATACATCGCCATTGTATTTTCCATTTACCTCGTAAGATAAAGTATCTGTTTCGGGACTCAACTGTACCGAACCAAATGGAACTGTGGCGCCTGGATAAGTATGCCCCATTTTAGAGGTACCGATGATGGGTTTTACATACTGCACCAAATTCTGCTGTGCCGATGCCATCATGGCTGAAAGCAAAAGACAAGGCAGGATAACTTTTTTAATCATATCTTTTAAAAATTAGCTTGTTTTTTTGAAAATTCTAAGGTATTAATTTATCTCCAAATCTGCATAAAATATAAGACTAAAACGTTTAAGTAAAATAAAAAATACAATTTAGAAGCTTGAAGATACAATTTATTGTGATTCAAACCTCGCAGGTTTTAAAAACCTGCGAGGTTTATGTGCTTAGACGACAGACTTTGTTAAATAAACCTGATAGAACGGAAAGCCCACAGCGCAGCGAGGACTTGCAGTGATAGCAGGGCTACCGGCAGCCATTAACACAGAACCGCTCATTTTCAAATATTATGACCACCTAAGTCACCTTAAAACAACTAAGTGATAAGCTCATACCATTTAGCTACCGCTTTTTACAAGTAACTGACTTGCTTTAAATAATTTCAGCTAAATAAACCTTATTTTTGCGTCCAATATTTTTAAGATGAGTAAACACGGTAGAATTCTGGTTGCCATGAGTGGCGGGGTTGATAGTTCGGTAGCGGCTGTAATGTTGCATGAGCAGGGTTATGAGGTTATTGGCTTAACCATGAAGACCTGGGATTATGCCACTTCTGGTGGTAGCAGCAAGGAAACTGGCTGTTGCTCGTTAGATAGCATTAACGATGCCCGTACACTTGCCGTAAACTATGGTTTTCCGCACTATATTTTAGATATACGTGATGAATTTGGCGATTATGTAATCGATAATTTTGTTGATGAATACCTTGCCGGAAGAACACCAAATCCATGTGTTTTGTGCAATACGCACATTAAATGGGAAGCTTTACTGAAACGTGCCAATAAACTGGATTGCGAATTTATTGCAACTGGGCATTATGCCAATATCCGCCAGCAAGATAGCGGCCGTTATGTAATTTCGAAAGGAAAAGACGAAAACAAAGATCAATCTTATGTACTGTGGGGTGTTTCGCAAGAAAACCTTTCGCGTACCAAATTCCCATTGGGCAGTTTTGCCAAATCTGATATCAGACAAATGGCTTTAGATATGGGACAGGAAGAATTGGCTAAAAAATCGGAGAGCTACGAAATTTGTTTCGTACCGGATAACGATTACAGGGCTTTCTTAAAACATAAAGTAGAAGATTTAGAAGACAGAGTAGCAGGTGGGAATTTCATTTTAAGCAATGGAATGATCGTTGGCCAACATAAAGGTTATCCTTTTTATACCATCGGCCAGCGTAAAGGCTTAGGTATTGCTTTTGGCGAACCGATGTTTGTTACCCAAATTTTACCAGAGAGCAATACAGTAGTATTAGGCAAAGCTGATGAACTGGAACGCAGAGAAGCCATGGTGCGCAATGTGAACCTGGTTAAATATGCAAGCATTGAAGAACCGATGAATGATGTAATTACCAAAATCCGCTACAAAGATGCGGGTATGTTAAGTACGATTGTTCAGGAAAAAGATAAAATGCGCGTAGTATTCGACCATAATGTATCGGCAATTGCGCCTGGTCAATCGGCAGTATTTTACGAAGGAAATGATTTATTGGGTGGAGGATTTTTAGTTTAATACTTCCTTCCTATATTACACGATAAAAAAGAGTTGTTATTTGG
>NZ_JAVTSN010000104.1:0-3190 GCF_032678585.1 Pedobacter psychrodurus
CTTCCTTCCTTCCTTCCTTCCTTCCTTCCTTCCTTCCTTCCTTCCTTCCTTCCTTCCTTCCTTAATGATATAAGATTTACCAAAAATTATATAAACTTCTTCCTTCCTCTTTCCATAGGTTTGTTGTGCGATGAAAGCTAAAGCACTCTTCCTTCTTTTTATATTCATGTTCAACACCGTGGTTGGTTTTGGATGTTCCTTATTTATGGAAAGCGGTGGGCATAAACACCTTGCCGGACTTCACCACAAAATCGACGTTAATGCTCCTGACAAAAACAGCCCTTCTAAAGTGATTGAAAAAGAAGATTCCTGCTGTAAAACCATATCGAATAATCTTATTGTTCAGGGTAAACTGGCTCCCGATGATCTCAAAATAAATCTCAAATCCCCGTTCTTAATCCCAGTTCTATCGAACTATGGCTTTATTTTCAAAGAAAAAATCCTTGCTGTAAATCCCTACCCCATCGGACAGCACAGTTTTCACCTGCCACATCCCGATATCAGGGTATCTATCCGAAGTTTTCAACTGTAGTATTAATGTTATTCTGATCCATCTTTATAAAGAGCTGAAGAAATAAACACAGGCGGTGTGCCACACAACAATTTTTACGACATTAATAATAATATACAGATGAAAAATATAATATTCAGCATTTTAATGAGCTGCACACTGGCGGTTTCTGCCCAGGACATGAAAGGCATGAAAATGCCAGCCCAGGAAAAACCAGCTGCCTCAAAATACACATGCCCGATGCATCCAGAAGTGATATCGGACAAACCTGGAAACTGCCCAAAATGTGGCATGAAACTGATTCCAAAAAAGGAAACGGCACCGAAAGGCAAAACAGAACACATGGACATGCCCGGTATGCAACATGACAAAAAGGATGCTGCGATGGAAATGAAAGAAATGGACCATATGGCCATGGGCAAACGTTCCGCTACGCTGGATAACATCAAAAAAGCAAAGGCGAACCTGGGCCCCATCAAAACCCTGTCAACTAATAATCCACCCCGAACAGTACGTTACGATTTGTATGTTGCAGATACAACCGTGACCTACGCAGGCAAAGCAAAACATGCCATTGCCGTAAACGGAAGCATCCCTATGCCCACCCTCACCTTTACTGAAGGCGATACCGCAGAAATTTATGTACACAACAATTTAAAGGAAACAACCTCCTTACATTGGCACGGACTATTTTTGCCTAACCGATACGATGGTGTACCCAACATGACGCAGATGCCGATTAAACCCGGGGCTACACATCTATACAAATTCCCGATTATACAACATGGTACACATTGGTATCATAGCCATACTGGGCTTCAGGAACAAATTGGCATGTATGGTGCATTTATCATCAAAAAAAGGAAGGAATGGGATATCCCCTCTATCCCATTGGTATTGAGCGAATGGACCAATATGGATCCGATGGAAGTACAAAGGAGTTTACATGCGGCAACCGATTGGTTTTCCATCCAGAAAGGCACTACCCAAAGTTATGCGGAGGCCATCCGCACTGGAAATTTTAAAACCAAGGTGGCCAATGAGTGGAAAAGAATGAATGCCATGGACGTAAGTGATGTGTACTACGATAAATTCCTGATTAACGGGCAGAACGAAAATACTCAGTCCCAGTTTAAAGCGGGTGACAAAGTGAGGTTACGCATTGCGAATGCAGGAGCATCGTCTTATTTCTGGCTCAAATATGCTGGCGGAAAAATAACCGTGGTTGCAACAGATGGTAACGATGTAGAACCTGTGGAGGTAGACCGGCTGATCATTGCGGTATCGGAAACTTATGATGTGGTGGTCACCATTCCTGAAAATAAAAGTTATGAATTTTTGGTCACCCCCGAAGACAGAACCAAATCTGCCTCCTTATGGCTTGGCAAGGGAGAAAAGGTATCGGCAGGAAAAATGCCCAAACTAAAATATTTTGAAGGCATGAAGATGATGAACGGCATGATGGACATGAACGGCAACATGGTAGAAATGAAGGGCATGAAAATGCAGAATCAGATCATGGATATGAATGCCGTAATGTATCCTGAAATTACAGATCCAGAAAACGGCACGAAAACAACAAAAACCGATGATATGATGGGAATGAATATGGAAGCTGAATCAGCCGATATCATTACCCTCAATTACAATATGTTGCGCGACCCCAACAAAACAACTTTACCTAAAGGGCCGGTAAGAACGTTAAAATTCGACCTTACGGGTAACATGAACAGGTATGTATGGACTTTAGATAATAAAACAGTTTCAGAATCAGATAAGATTTTGATCAAAAAGGGAGAGAATTTAAGGATCATCCTCTACAACAACAGCATGATGCGCCATCCGATGCACTTGCATGGCCACGATTTCAGGGTAATTAACGGGCAGGGAGAAAACGCACCCATGAAAAATGTACTCGATATTATGCCGATGGAAAGGGATACCATTGAATTTGCTGCCACTGAAGCAGGAGGAGACTGGTTTTTTCACTGCCACATTTTATACCATATGATGAGCGGCATGGGCAGGGTGTTTAGTTATGAAAATTCTGCACCAAACCCAGATGTACCAGATCCAAAACTGGCCCAGCGCAAATTATTCTGGGACGACCGGATGCCTCACCTGATGGGCCGTGTCGGCATAGAAAGCAGCGGTAGCGACGGACAGTTAATGTTGGCGCAAACCCGCTGGTCGCTCAATACCATGTGGCATTTAGGCACCAACGCCATGATGGGATACGAAAGTGAAACCATGCTCGGCAGATACATTGGCCGAAACCAATGGTTGTTTCCATATGTGGGCTTCGATTACCATTACAAAAAGTTTAATCCAGATGAAAAAAACATCTTTGGGAGTGATGAGCGCAATATGTTCGGTCAGATCAGCAATAAAGAAAACAGAAAAACCATTATTGCCGGTATTGCCTATACCCTACCCATGCTCTTGGTTGCCGACGCCAGGATAGATGGCAACGGAAAGCTGAGGTTTCAATTGGGAAGAGAAGATATCCCGGTTTCTAAACGTTTGCGTGCCAATTTCATGGTCAATACCGACAAGGAATATGCCGCTGGCCTTCGGTATATATTAACGAAATATATTGCAATTTCTACCCACTACGATAGCGACATGGGCCTTGGGGGCGGATTTACCTTTAATTATTAATCATTATTTTAGGAAAGT
>NZ_JAVTSN010000105.1:0-2912 GCF_032678585.1 Pedobacter psychrodurus
GGCAGCTCCCGACTTTTGATTGGGACTAAAGCGTAGGCAGGAACAAACTTATATAGTAGCAAAGAGCCTGGTTTACTAAAAAAGAAAATTAAGCAGTAATTAAAATAGGTTGTTAATTACGGATACGCTTCTCCGTTAAGCTTTGATAATGCCAATAAGTTTTTTAACCAAAGTTATCACTAGCACCATGACTAGGCCAGCGGCTAATCCAAACCCAAATTCTCTAATAATGGACAGTAGTGTAGGGAAAATATGATGCAAGAAGCCAACATTGTGCGCAAAGATCCCACCAGATACTAGAATTAGTGCAATAGTACCAACAACACTTAATATCTTAATGATGACTGGTAATGATTGAACCAGTAACTTACCGATAACTGAAAGAATCCCCCTTTCGCCAGAAGCCTTCATTAACCGATATCCGGCATCATCCATCCTAACAATAAGGGCTACGATTCCATAAACACCAATGGTAGCCAATAGCGCTACAACCGAAACGGTCATGATCTGTATAGCTAGTTTTTCTTCTAATACACTTCCTAATGCAATGATCACAATCTCTATCGATAGAATAAAATCAGTCATGACCGCCGACCTGATCTTTGCTTTTTCTGCTACATCACCTTCTTCTATGACCTCCTTTGCTTCAGCATGTGAAGATTTAGGTCGATGAAAAAAATATTCAACAACCTTCTCCACCCCTTCATAGGCGAGATACAATCCGCCCAATACCAGGATTACCTTGATTGCTATAGGAAAAAAAACGTTAAGTAGTAAAGCCACCGGAACAATAATGAGCTTATTAATGAATGATCCCTTTGTGATTGCCCAAAGTACCGGAAGTTCTCTTGAAGAGAGAAAACCGGTTGATTTTTCTGCATTTACTGCCAGGTCATCCCCCAATATACCAGCTGTCTTCTTGGCCGCTACTTTTGCTGTTACCGCCACATCGTCCATCAAGGCACCTATATCATCCAAAATCGCAAAAAAACCTGAAGCCATATCTAAATTAATTAATGTCGCAAAATATCAATTCCTTTTTAGATTTGGGTTATTAGATTAAAAATCTTTAGGGCTGTATAAAAAACATTCATGTGCATTTATGATGCTTCATTTAAAAGCATGTAGTGCCAACTTAACAAAACCAACAACTAAATTATGGAACAGCTTAAGAACAACAAAGTTTTACGAGATGATATAGCGAAAAAGGAATTTTTAAATAATATATTTTATTTTTTGAAGCACAATAGCATTAATATCTATGTTGGGGTTCTGTCCTGCTGTGCTTAATCCTTTGGGGAAATCTATCGATTAAACAAATACATGCTAACCAAAAGGAATACCGCTGCCATCAGGGCTATCGAACCTGGCCTGAAGTAATGGGAGACGGCAAATGTAAGATAGACGATAGAAAAACCACTGCGGAAATCAGTGTAATCCGCGGGATCAGATTTGGATATCCTAATTGCAAGCCCTTCCTTATCTTGTCATTGTTATAAAAATACGCCTTCTTACCATTAAGATCGTATGTATAAAAGCGTTAATAGCTAATTAAGAAGTTAGAGTTCTTGCAAAAAGGTTGTAGATTAATACTAATCAAGGTTTTACAAACAGTTAAAACAAGAACTCATGGAACAATTTAGTCAATTAGATTTTACTGGGCAAACAATTTTTGCAGGTATCGATGTTCATAAGAAATCATGGAAAGTCTGCCTGCGTAATTCAGAGATGGAGTTAAAGACATTTTCACAGAATCCATCTGCCCAGAATTTAATAAACCACCTGCGAAAGAATTATCCTTCTGCAACCTATAAATTAGTTTATGAGGCTGGATTTTGTGGATTCCATTATCAGCGGTCCTTTGCAAATGCAGGCTTGGACTGCATTATTGTAAATCCCGCTGATGTGCCTATTTCAGATAAAGAAAAACAGACCAAATCTGATGCCGTTGATTACCGGAAGCTGAGCAAAACATTGAGTAAAAACCAACTCAAAGGTATCTTTATCCCCAATTTGGAGCAGCAGGAAGACAGGGGGATCATCCGCGTTTATCAGCAAATGGTTAAAAATCAAACGCATTGCAAGAACCAGATCAGGGGCTGGCTAAATTTCCAGGGAATAGTAACCGATAAGGAAAAGCATAGCTATTGGTCAAATAATTTCATTATATGGCTTAGAGCACTTCCATTAGTCAAATCGGCCAGGATGAATCTGGACCTCTTGGTTCAAAATTATCAGCAGACAACGCCAAATGGTACTTGCAGCTATCAAACAGGTTAGGTTACTTTCTGTCCAGGAACACTATAAAGAAAAGATCAGGCTGATAAAAACCTTCCTGGTGTGGGACAGATTACCGCGCTGCTGTTTATAACAGAGATAGGAGATATAAACCGGTTTAGGGAGCTGGATGATCTATTCTCATATCTGGGACTTGTTCCAAAAGTTTATGGCAGCGGGAATAAAGAGCACGTTCTGGGAATGACTCATCGGGCACATCACCAGCTAAGGGAAAAACTGATTGAGGCTAGCTGGACTGAGGTTCGTTTAGATCCTGCAATGAAGATGGCCTTTGCCCATTACTGTAAAGGGATGGGTAAAAACAAGGCAATCATAAAAATCGCACGAAAAATGCTCAATAGGGTTCGATTTGTAATGAAGAGCCAGTACAGTTATGTTCCCGCTGTACTTCAATAAAAAGAAAAACAATACAGTATAAGACAATCTGTTTTGTTTATAAATGGTAGACCGAACGTTAATTCCTACAGCCCATAACGGTGTCTGTATCATTAAGATTGCGGCTGCCGTTTTTTAAAATAATATGAACGCGATCTTTCAGCTCCTATAAAAGGATGTCTGCCTATAGGAGATTATTGGCAATTGTATAGACGGCATAAATCAAAGAGGTATTTAAA
>NZ_JAVTSN010000106.1:0-2796 GCF_032678585.1 Pedobacter psychrodurus
GATTTTATCGGCCTTTTTTTTGTGCTAAATGTTTTTTGTTTTTACATTAAAGGAGATCTTTTTCCACCGTTGTGATAAAAGCATTTTGTTATTATTGTATAAAAAAACTAAACAATGAAGGCAGCTTTGGGTCATCTTTTTATAGGCATCGCATCACTTTTATATGGTACAACTACTTTTGCGCAACGGAGCATCGTAAAAATACAGATTGATCCAGCAGTTCAATTTCAGACCATTGAAGGTTTTGGAGCTTCTGATGCCTGGTCGTGCCAGTTTGCCGGATTATGGCCCGAAGAAAAACGGAATAAGATGGCCGATTTGCTTTTTAGTAAACAGACCGCAAAAACTGGCCAGCCCATGGGGATTGGTTTAAATACCTGGCGTTTTAGTATTGGTGCAGGTAGTGCAGCTCAGGGGAAAGCAAGCGATATCGGCGACGAATGGCGCCATCAGTCTTCTTTTCTACAATCAGACGGTAGTTACGATTGGAGCGCCATGCCGGGGCAGACCTGGTTTTTAAAAGCGGCTAAAGCCCGTGGCGTAAATCAATTTATCGGTTTTGTGAACAGTCCTCATGTACGGTTTACCAAAAATGGAAAAGCATACTCAACCGATGGCAACTGTAACCTTGATTTTGAGAAACTCCCTGAGTTTGCTGCCGATCTTGTGGCCACGATAAAAGGGTTAAAGAAAACAACTGGCATAACACTCGATTATTTAAGTCCTGCCAATGAACCGCAATGGAAATGGAATGAACATAACCAGGAAGGTTGCCCTTACAACAATACAGAGCTTGCCCAGCTTTACAAGGGTATTAATGAAGCCTTTTCTAAAAATCAGCTTGATACAAAAATTCAGATAGGAGAGGCCGGCCAGTTGGATTACCTGTATAATAATGGCAATACAGCAAAGGGCAATCAGGTCTTTCAGTTCTTTAATGCCGCATCTTCCAATTATGTCGGAAACCTATCTCATATCGACAATTCCATTTCAGGACACAGTTATTTTACCACTAGTCCGGAGTCAAAATTGATCGATGTGCGTAAAAAAACCGCCGAGGCCGTTGCCGCTGTTAAGGGTTTAAGGTATTGGATGTCTGAATATTGTATCCTTGGCGATGCCGTAGTTAAAGGAGAGAAGCGCGATCTGGGCATGATGCCCGCACTCTTTATTGCCAAATTAATTCATCATGATCTGGTGATATCAAATGCTACATCATGGCAATGGTGGCTGGCCATTTCGTCGGGCGATTATAAAGACGGACTGGTTTACATCGATAAAAATAAAACGGACGGACAGGTTTACGATAGTAAAATGTTGTGGGTTTTAGGTAATTACAGCAGGTTTGTTGCAGCAGGAAGTAAACGTATTCAGGTTAATATGAGTGAAAATAATGAACTTAAGGTTTATATATCGAGCTATTTTAAGGATAAAAAACTGGTAACGGTGGTTGTTAATCCCACCGATAAGGATATCGATCTGCAAATGGAGATACAGGGTACCAAGCCTAAAAAGGTACAAACATATGTTACCTCAGCTGATTACAATTTATCACCTTACAAACAATATAAGGATACCCGGCAGTTGCTTGTACCAGCTCAATCTGTTACCACTATACTGAGTAATTAAACTGGTATTTTGTTTTAGTGTTTTATTTTGCACAAAGGTTTTTAAATATTTTAGGCCTGTTTAAGCTTTTCTGTTTCAGTAATCGCCTTTTTCCTGATCCTGCTGAGTGTTTCCAATCGCATACCGATAAACGATGCCACATACTTAAGCGGAACGCGGTTAATTAAATGGGGGTAAGAAACCAGAAATCTTTGATAACGTTTTAATGCCGATGGAAGTCTGCTGATATAAGCCCGTTCGGTTGCTCCCTGGAAATAAATCTCCGTCATTTTACGGCCAACATAATTGGCTATAGGGAAATTTTCATATAGAAGTTTCGACATTTCGTGCGGAACGGCAATGGCAAATACCGGATCGATGGTTTCGATATATTCGTCGGAAATTTCATTCTCCCACAAATTCCTAATGGTTCCTGCCAGTTCGTTTTCGGCAGCAATCCACGTGGTGATTTTTTTGTTGCCCATTTTAAGGTAACCATGTACAGCACCTTCTAAAATAAGGAAAATGTAACGGTTATGTTTTAAGGGTGAAGCTATATGTTTGTTTTTGGCAAACCGGATAGGGAAGGTATAGCTGTTAATAATGTTTTCAATTTCAGGACTGAGCGGATGGTACGATTTAAAGACTGTAATGAGTGGTGAAGAACCACCGAAAGCAGCCCATTTATCTTCACCATAGATATTTTCAATATTCATTAAGGAAAAGCGAATGTATATGTAAAAATGTAAATAAAACAGAAAATAAAAAATGATTAATTATCAATACAACTATAGGGAATGTTAAAGTGGTTAATTTAAAGTTTGTACTGAATTGTTATCCGTAACAATTGGTTTGGACAAAGAAATATACGGAATATTTTTGAGATGGTTAAAACATGTTTGTCTGGTTTAGATAGTAAATTTGCTAAAACACAGATAAATTTATATTTTTTTTTGATGTATTTAACAACATGATCCATAAATATTTAACACCTTATCTTTCAATTATTGTTAAGTCTTTGTTAAATATATTGGTTTTATTTTTTGAAAGAGTGAATTATATTTCTATCTTTGCAGCCCCGAAAGGGATATAAATGATTCCGTAGCTCAGCTGGTAGAGCATTACACTTTTAATGTAGTGGTCCTGGGTTCGAATCCCAGCGGGATCACAGAAAGCCTCACAGAAATG
>NZ_JAVTSN010000107.1:0-2724 GCF_032678585.1 Pedobacter psychrodurus
TGGATATTCCGAGAAAAGTTTACCAGTATTTCCGCTTTGAAACCTTACCAGGTTTTCCGACGCAAAGGTTACCAGCGACAGCTGGTTTATTATAAGAGTTGCTTTTTTGTTTAACAATAATAAGGTTTATTTTTTCTTTCTCAAAGATTCACCCATGAGTTCAACTTTATGTGCCGACGCTGTCAGTCTGTCCAGTATAGCATCCGCAAGGCTTGGTTCATTAATGAACTCATAATATTTATCCAGCGGAAGCTGGGAGGTTATAATGATTGAACCATTTCCATACCTGTCTTCAAGAATATCAAGCAGTGCGAGTTTTGCGTCATGGGTAAGCGGCTTGAGTCCAAAGTCATCTAGAATAACAACTGCGTGTGCAGCTATGTTTTTGATCCACTTTAGGTAGGTCCCGTCAAGTTTTGCCTGCCCGATCGCTTCCAGGAATTTATTCATAGCCAGATACAGTACTTTGTGTCCCATCAGGCAGGCATTCCTTCCCAGCGCACAGGCGAGGTAACTTTTTCCGCAACCAGTTAACCCATGGATAAGGATATTCTGAGATCTATTGACCAGACTATCATCAGATAATTGTCCAAGCATCTCTCTGGTCAGGCCACGTTCCGGTTTGCAGATCACTTCCTCAAGTAATGCATTGTAACGGAGTCTGCTGTTTTTCAACAACCTCTCGGTTCGCTGAAAGTTTCGATGCTCAATTTCAGCCTGACAGAGCATGGCTACCAGGGTATATGCATCTTCCTGTTGATGACTGGGCAGGTTTAACATGGCTTGATAACGTTTCGCCATGCCTGGTAGCCTAAGTGAATTAAGTTGATCCAGTGTTGATTGTTTATTCATTTTATTTGGAGTTGATTTCTAATTTAGCGTCTCATATGCCTCTGCTCCCCTGTGGTTGTCATGGTTGGGGATTGGTGAACCTTCAGCAGGAGCATCTTCCTTAAGGTCCATATTGTTGGATAGAATATTATTGAGAACACCATAATTATACTTATAACCTCTCAATGCCCTCTTGCACGCATTCTCCACGCGTACTGAACCAAAGGAACTTATCAGTCTTAGAATACCCAGGCACGGTCCATAAGCCTGGTGAATGGAGATCTTACTTTCCATTAGCTTACTGAAGAACTGATGGGTGGCTGGACCATTTTGCTCGGCTTTGAGTAAATAATAATCAGGATCCCAACCACGCCTTTCAGCAATCTTTCTGTGATTTTCCGGCATGTGCTCCAGATCAGTGGTATAGCCATGCTTTTTAAAGCTTCGCTTATGTATGGCAACCCGTTCAAGTTGATAATAGATTTCAACGTGGTCTGAATCATAAACGATCGTTACGTTTTTGCCCAGATAAGCAAATGGTACACTATAGAAATGCCAATCTTCACCGACCACTACATGATAGTTCTTCTGAACCTTTGCCTTTGTGTAGTGGGACAGTTCGAATGGCTGAGCGGCCAGAGGCTGCAAAAGGGGCTTTTCCTCAGACTGAAAAAGACTCATCCGGCTATAGCTCTTTTTCTGGAAGTTTAACTGGTGGTGCTCGTCTACCTTTTTAAGAATAGCCCTGTTTAGTTCTTCCAGACTATAGAAGCTTTCATTACGTAAAAGAGCAAAAACCCTTCTATAGGAAATGAGCACCTGATTCTCCACCGATGGTTTATCCTTTGGCCGACCCGGGCGGGTAGCCAGTAGCCCTACTTTATTGTGCAGTGCCCATTGTTCCAGAAGCTCAGGAAAGGTAGGCTCATATTTACAGGTCCTAACCACCCATTGTTTCATGTTATCAGAGATAACGTTCAGCGGCGTTCCCTGAAAATATTCCAGCATCCTGTTAAGGCCACCGATAACATTTACCAGAGTTGCATCCGGCAGCGCCATGACAAAACAATAGCTGCTGAATGGAAGTACTCCAACCAGAACAGGACACTCTATTACCTCTCCGCTATCGCGATCAACATATTCAAGTCTTGAGCCTGCAAAATCGATCTCCAGAAGGTGACCGGGTTTGTGCTCCATGCGCATACTTGGCTTGCGTGAGGAAAGCTCGATATCTAAAAGTTCGCAGAACCGGGAATATTGAAACCCTGAAGGATATAACTTTAGGTACTCCTGCCATAGCAAAAACCTGGTAACACCCACACGTTTAAGTTCAAGAAGAAAATAACCCACCTGTTGCTGGAAATGAAACTTTCTTAGATCGATTGGTTCATCCTTTTGTTCCTTTTGGGAATGGACAAGGCTATTTAAATCATTGTCCCCCATATTAAAGAGCACATCGTAATCGGTACCGGTAGCCTTAAGTAACTTCGAGTACAGATGAATGGTTGGTCGGGAAACTCCTGTTTGCCTGGCGATCTCACGCTCAGAATAACCACGTTTAAGAAACAGGAGTATCTGTCTTACTTTTTGCATACTGAGTAGTTTATTTGCCATCTCTATATAGTTTGATCCTAATCAAAACTATAAGAAACGGTAGTAAATCACTCTTAATGGTAAACTTTGCCGTGGAATAAGTGGTAACCTTTGTGCCGGAATGTCAGGCGTTTAAGAGCCTTGAGTCGTTACAAATGGTAAACTTTGCTCCGGAATACCTGGTAAGTTTTGAAATGGAATACCTGGTAATATTTCCTTCGGAATACTGGTAAGCTATGAAGCGGAATAGCTGGTAATATATCCAGCGGAATGGTGGTAAACTATAGAGCGGAATATCCA
>NZ_JAVTSN010000108.1:0-2634 GCF_032678585.1 Pedobacter psychrodurus
AGCGGGACGCCTCATGGGTAAAAAACGTTTGGTGGGTTACACATTAATAATTTCCCTATCCCTGCCGAATAAACCCGATTGCAGCGAGCATACCGATCCTTCATCGGTATAAAGCGTAAAGCGGGACTGAACAAACCGAAGCACTACTGCCCCTGCTTTTCAAAAAAAACAAATAAGTTAGCCAGGCGCTAGACTTCCGAAGTTCTGCCTACGTTTAGCCCTTCGAAACTTCGCAAGTCATCCCTATCTCCCATCATCGTGCATCGTATCTCCATACGGATTGGCATGCGCATAATCTACTGCCGAAACCTTATAATCGGTTGGGGCAAAAGTAGCTGAGGTACTCAATGCCATCCCCAGTTCGTAACGCGTTGGATAAGGCGTTTGCAACAAACTACCTGCCGGGATATAGGGAAAACTCTCTAAATAACTCTGCATTACACTCGGACTCACCCTCCTGTTGATATAGGCCCTGCTTAACTGATGCGTTTCCCTTAAACCCGCAGCACCCAATAATTCTACGGCACTGGCTACGGTTAGGTTATGGAAATTTTTAACACGCACGGTTTTATCTTCTACCACAAGACCTTTCATTAAACTCTGATCCTGCGTAGCCACCCCCGTAGGGCAGGTATTGCTGTTACACTCCAAAGCCTGTATACAGCCCAAAGCAAACATCATTCCGCGGGCAGCATTACACATATCGGCACCCAAAGCTATATTTTTAACCAGGTCGAAACCTGTGGCCACTTTACCAGAGGCAATAATTTTAATGTGTTTCTTTAAATCGAACCCATTTAATACATCATATACAAAAGCTACACCTTCGCGCAAAGGCATACCTACTGAGTTCGAAAACTCCTGTGGCGCAGCACCTGTTCCACCCTCACCACCATCAACGGTAATAAAATCTGGGTAAACACCCGTTTCGATCATTGCTTTACAGATGGCATAAAACTCGCTTTTGCGACCGATACAAAGTTTAAACCCAACCGGTTTACCGCCTGATAAATCGCGGAGTTTTTTAACAAATTCGATTAAGCCAATCGGCGTATTAAAGGCAGAGTGCGCAGGCGGCGACAATACATCTTTACCTTCGGGCACCAAACGGATCCTGGCCACCTCTGGTGTTACCTTTTTGGCCGGCAGCATACCACCATGACCAGGTTTGGCACCTTGCGAAAGTTTAATCTCGATCATTTTTACCTGATCGGTTTGTGCCCTTTCGGCGTAAGCATCATAGTTAAAAGTACCATCAGCATTACGGCAACCGAAATAACCTGTACCAATCTGCCAGATTAAATCGCCACCTGGCTGACGGTGATAATCGCTGATCCCTCCCTCGCCGGTATTGTGGGCAAAGTTGCCCATTTTAGCGCCCCCGTTTAAGGCTAAAATCGCATTCTGACTTAACGAACCGAAACTCATGGCCGATATATTGTAAATACTTGCCGAATAAGGTTTCTTACAATCCGGCCCACCAACGGTAACGCGGGGATCTAAATTTAATTCGTGGTGCGAAATGGCCGCGATGCTATGGCTTAACCATTCGTAGCCATTTTCGTACACGTTTAACTGGGTACCAAAAGGGATGGTATCGTTATCTTTTTTAGCACGCTGATAAATAAGAGAGCGGTTTAACCGGTTATAAGGCGTACCGTTGGTATCGCTTTCTACAAAATATTGATAAACTTTCGGCCTCAACTCCTCCATAAAATACCTTAGCCTACCAAAAACAGGGTAGTTTCTTACAATACTGTGTTTGGGCTGGTATAAATCGTAAACACCAAGAATAACAAAAGGACCTGTAAAAAGGAATGTCCACCACAAAAAGGGATGATACAAGCCCAGCATAATGGTTAGGGCAATTAAAAATGCGGCAATGGCGACGAAAGCTTTTCTCATAATATTAGATTAGCGTATGTTTTGTTAGTACAAAGATTAGGATTATTAAACAACTGACACCATTAAATTGTTATTTTTACGCTATGCTTATTAAGATTTATCCAGAGAACCCGAACGAACGCGCTATAGAACAAGTTGTTGAAGTGCTAAAAAAAGGTGGTTTAATTATTTACCCTACCGACACCATTTACGGTTTGGGCTGCGATATCACCAATCCGAAGGCCATCGAAAAAATCTGCCGCATACGTGGCATCAAGCCAGAGAAAGCGAACTTTTCTTTCATCTGTCACGATTTAAAGCACATTTCAGATTACATCAAACCCATCGACAATACCACGTTCAGGGTGTTAAAAAAAGCCTTACCAGGTCCTTTTACCTTTATTTTTAATGCCAATGGCAACGTACCCAAATTGCTAAGCTCGAACAAAAAAACGGTTGGTATCCGTGTTCCCGATAATAACATTGCACGCTGTATTGTGAAAGAACTGGGTAACCCCATTTTGTCTACTTCGATAAAAGACGATGATGATGTAATTGAATACTCTACCGACCCCGAATTGATCCACGAAAAATATGAAGATCTGGTAGACCTGGTAATTGATGGCGGTTATGGCGATAACGATGCCTCTACCGTGATTGATTGTACAACCGGAGAGTTTGAAGTAATCCGTGAAGGTAAGGGGAATATAGAGGAGTATCTGTAACCTCCCCCAGCCCCTCCTTAAGGAG
>NZ_JAVTSN010000109.1:0-2381 GCF_032678585.1 Pedobacter psychrodurus
GTGCGAAACGAGGCTGTGTAAGTAATTGTTCAACGGAGATTGAACCTATTGTGTCGTCAATAGTAGCCTAAGGGCACATGCATTACGAGTAATTGTTTTGTGTGAAGCTGCCCTGACAAAGTAACCCTTTCACCGGCAGGTGAAGAAGTTGAAGCCGTGAGGTGGAAACAACGACGGTAAGCATTATGCTGTCTGGGGGCGAGGCTGAAGGTATGGTCAACGAAAGTGAACTATCATTAAAAGGTCGTTAAATCGAGCAAGCCAAACAATGCTGATAGGCTTGAACCAAAAGGTGACGCAGTTGGATAATCTCTGGGATTTTGGGATTACACGAACAACAGAACTGCCGGCGTAGAGATAGGACCTAACCCTTCGTTGTTACTTACACGGAACGTTGTAAGCCCGTATCATTCCTGCGGATGCAGGAAAGCCGACTGTAAGGAAGGCCGATAGTGGTGCGGGTATGGGATTACAGAGAAAGCGAATGCCATTTTGTAATGAAATGGATAGGAGTTTAAACGTCACTCCACACGAAAGTGGGCAGACTTCTGTATATGGTAATTATTTTACAAGAAACTTTTAGAACTTTTTAAAGGAGGAAAGCAAATGAACGTAAGTAAAACAGCGTGTGCGCCTACTGACAAAGAGCTCAGCAATTGGAACAACATTGATTGGGACAAATGCAAGAATGGAGTTGGAAAGCTACAAGCACGTATTGTAAAAGCTCAGAAAGAAGGTAAACATGGTAAGGTAAAATCCTTACAATGGGTACTAACACACTCTTATTACGCCAAAGCTTTGGCTGTGAAAAGAGTAACCTCTAACAAGGGGAAAAACACAGCAGGTGTTGACAAGGTAACTTGGGATTCGCCTGTTGAAAGATTAAAGGCGATTGCTGGTCTGAAAAGAAAAGGGTACAATCCACAGCCTTTAAGACGGGTACATATTGAAAAAAGCAATGGGAAATTACGCCCTCTGGGCATTCCGACGATGAAAGATAGAGCAATGCAGGCTTTATATCTCATGGCATTGGAGCCGGTAGCAGAAACGAAGGCAGATAAACACTCTTATGGTTTCAGAAGAGAACGCTGCACGATGGATGCTATCACACAGTGTCACACACTTTTGGGTAAAGAGAAACTCTCCCCGAAATGGGTTATGGAAGGAGATATTAAAGGTTGTTTTGATCACATCAGCCACCAATGGCTATTGGAGAATATTCCAATGGACAAAACTATTTTGAATAAGTGGCTTAAATGTGGTTTCATCTTCAAGGATGAACTGTTTCCAACAGAGGAAGGAACCCCTCAGGGAGGTATAATATCACCAACGCTTGCCAACATGACTCTTGATGGTTTAGAAACAGTGCTGCTGGATAAATTCCAACGCACTACTGTGAGTGGCAAATCATATTACCCAGCCGTAAGGTTGGTAAGGTATGCTGATGATTTTATTATCACAGGAAAAACGCATGAAGCACTGGAAAAAGAGGTTAAGCCTGTGGTTATTGAATTCTTAAAACAAAGAGGTTTAATCCTTTCTGAAGAAAAGACCAAGATAACCCATATAGACGAAGGCTTTGATTTTCTGGGCTTCAATGTCCGCAGATTTAAACATGTGGTGCTTACAAAACCATCAAAGAGTGGCATGAAGAAATTCCTATTAAAGATAAAGGACATTATTAAGTCCAATCAATCTACGAGACAGGATTCACTTATACGCATGCTAAACCCAGTTATTACCGGCTGGGGCAACTATTATAAACATAGCGTTGCCTCGGATATATTTCAGAACTGCGATCACTTGATCTTTCAAAAAATATGGTCATGGTGTAATCGTCGCCATTCCGCTAACAAGGGAAGAAAATGGGTTAAACAAAGGTACTTTCAAAAGATCGGCAATAGAGACTGGTGTTTTACTTGGAAGGAGAATGAAAATGAGGATAAAAACTATCTGACATTGAAACATCTTGCCAATATAAACATAACCAGAAATGTCAAGATTCATGGAAGTGCAAACCCCTTCGACCCTACATGGAAGTACTATTTTGAAAAGCGTGAAACGTACAAAATGTTGCAGACATTAAAAGGAAAGACGACTCTCCTTAAGTTATGGGAGAAACAGAAACGCACATGCCCTATCTGCGGCAACAAAATTGACAGAGAATTACCTTGGGGCACTACCAAAAGTATTGTCAACAACAAGGCAATTCACGAACTTGTACATGATGGTTGTCGCAGAAGTGTTTACCTTAAAAAGAGGGCTTCTCGATGAGGCCGTCTATGTGAATAGATGGCAATTACTTGAGCCGTATGAGTTGGAAACTCTCACGTACGGTTCTTAGAGGAGAAGGCGGGAGCAATTCCGCTGACTTACTCGAC
>NZ_JAVTSN010000110.1:0-1947 GCF_032678585.1 Pedobacter psychrodurus
AATTAAAGTAGGGGACAAAGTAAGATAATATCAAACTTTGTCGCCCTCTCACACCACCGTATGTACTTACGTGTACGGCGGTTTCCCTAGAGTAACTTCCGATGAAGCTTCTTGTAGTTTTCGCTTAGGGCATAATATCCCTGTTGCTCAAACCACTTATTTGTCATTCCGAATGCGATGGCTGGGCTATTACTCAGCCGCCACCATCCTTTACCACTTAAAGCTGTTTTCCAGCATAGTTCATCTTGTACGCCCATTTTCCTTAGGAATCGGACTATGCCTATACAGCGTTTACACTGTTTTAGCCGAAAACACTTAAGTCTTCTTCGCAGCCATGCCTCAACATTCACCATCTTCGATTTCATCTTAGCATGTTTGAAGTATTCAAGCCAGCCCCTTAATACGGGTTGGAGTTCGTTGAGCATATGTGCCAAAGATATACCCCGATTTCGCTGGGTTATCCTTTTCAACTTATCCTTAAACTTGGACAGACTTCTGCTGCTCACACCAATACCACCTCCTACTATAGTATGTCCCAGAAAATTCAGTTCATATCCCTTACGGATTGAGCTTTTACCTAAGTTAACCTTTAGCTTCATCCGATTTTCCAGAAAACTGCTGATGCTTCCCATCACACGCACACCACTTTCTGTGCTACTTACGAAGATTTGAACATCATCGGCATAGCGTACAAAACTCAAACCCCGACGGCCTAGTTCCTGATCCAGTTCGTCCAATATGATATTGGATAAAATTGGACTTAAAGGACTCCCTTGAGGGGTGCCCTTGCTTCTCTGCTCATAAAGTCCTCCTTTCAGTATACCACTTTTTAGGAACCTATTGATCAGACCCAGAACCCTCTGGTCTGCGATTCGGGTACTCAGCATCCACATTAAACGATGGTGATTTACCTCATCAAAAAACTTTTCGAGGTCTATATCCACTATAGTTTTCTTGCCTGAGTTATGGAGCATCAGCGCTTGTTTAAGGGCTTGGTGGGCACTCCGCTTGGGGCGAAATCCGTAGCTGCTATCACTAAAAGTGGCATCATAGATCCGATTTAAGACTTGAGAGATAGATTGTTGAACCAGACGGTCCTTTACATTTGGAATGCCCAGCTGGCGATAACCACCGTTGGGTTTTGGAATTGTTACGCTTCGAACGGTTTCAGGCAAATAGTTTGAAGATAAAAGCGACGATCGCAGTTGATCAAGGTTTTCCTCTAACCACTTGCCTAGCGCTTTCACTTGCATCCCATCGGGGCCTGGGCTCCCTCCGTTGCGAACAACCCGTTTACATGCTTCAATAAGATTTAATGGATCGCATATCCTATCCATGAGATCTTTCGTCCGATGTCTATCCTGTTCGCATGCAGAAAGCCAAATAGGGCTTACCTTTCCATCTCTTCCAAACCATACGGGTTCTTCCCTGATAAAAAGGCTGTCAACGTTATCACATTCTTCCTGTCCTGCAGGCTTCATCTGGATATTCAACATTTTCGTGCCCAAATCTCTTAACTTTTACTACTTCAAAAAAAAAAAAACATCAGCTCTAAGGATTCAGCCCTTCCCTCCATTCCCATTACAGGAACTTCTCCGGTACTATGGCCTCGGCTGACTTCTGTGCCCAAATTTCGTTACGCCGCTTCGCTTGGTTTCACCTCCATTCTGGAACAGATCTCCTATGGTAAGCTCATATATCTTTCAGGTTAACCGACATAATTTACTACTCCTGTTTACGTCCAACTATTGGGCTTTGCAGTCTAATGCCCACTTACCCACAGAATAAGCCTTATATTATGTTTCTGTTCGTTCGGTCAAGCTTTTGCCGCGGGCTTCCTTCAGATTTGAGATCACTCTCAACACCCTTGCCTTAAAGCTAACGATTCCTGTTGGTAGGCTCGTAAGGGACTTGCACCCTTTAGATATATGGCATGCATAGCGCACA
>NZ_JAVTSN010000111.1:0-1888 GCF_032678585.1 Pedobacter psychrodurus
TGAGCGACATGAATGATTTGCGCGAGCAAATCAGTGCTGTCTGATTGATGAGGGAAGGCCCCTCGGTATCGGCTTACAGGAGCAGGTATCAAACCACCTCTAAGCTGCTAGGGTTAAGTGCCCCGGTGGTGAGCGTTAGAGGAGTAAGGCATCTTAAAGTTGTCAGGTAAGTATAAAGAAGATGAATGCAAATGAACTGCCGAAGAGGCGTCGAAAGGATTAGATGATGTCAAAACTAAAGTACAGTATCACTTTATTATCAGTAGGGAGGACGACCTGTTTACCGTCCCTATGGCATCCGGCGTATAGGCAGCATGAGCTTTATACAGGCAATCAGATGGAACTTGTGAACCTGTCGGAACGATGTAAAGGGAAAAGTCCAAGTGGAAGAACCCATAAGGCCGAAAATACCGATGCGTTCCACGGGGGCAGAGCCACCCGTAGTAGTGATGATGGTCTTGGAAACTTGGCAGGAGCGAAGGAGTGGCATTATCAGGCGCTATACATTAATAGAAACTGTTCAAAGTTAACAGCTACAGGAGGTATTGAAGATGTATAGGCCAAAACCATATTGTATTTCAAGAAAGTCGGTTCAGGAAGCCTACTTGAAAATCAAAGCCAACAAAGGGGCGGCGGGTGTAGATAAGATGAGCATGGAAGCATTTGATATGCAATCCCAGAAACATCTTTATAAGCTATGGAACCAGATGAGTTCTGGTAGCTACATGGCCCCTTGCATCAAGTTGGTAGAGATTCCCAAGAAAGATGGTGGTAAAAGACCATTGGTTATTCCTACGATAACCGACCGGATTGGACAGGCAGTGGTAGCAGTAAGGCTTGGAGAGGTGGTCGACAAGTTATTCCACGAAGACTCTTACGGCTACCGCCCAAAGAAATCAGCATTACAGGCAGTTGCTAAAACACGTGAAAGGTGCTGGGCATATAACTGGGTACTTGATGTTGATATTCGCGGGTTCTTCGACAATATTCCGCATGATTTGCTGATGTTGGCTGTTGAAAAGCATACAGAAGAAGATTGGATGACACTTCACATCAAAAGATGGTTAGTGGCATCCTTGCAATTGGAAGACGGGACAATAGTCCCAAGGACAAAAGGAGTTCCGCAAGGTTCTGTTATTGGTCCGGTTCTTTCGAATCTTTACCTGCATTATGTGATGGATATGTGGATGCAAGCCAATTATCCTGACCATGCTTTTGAACGTTATGCGGATGACGCAGTCATCCATTGTAGAACAGAAGCACAGGCCATCCATTTGAAGGAATCATTAGGCAAAAGGCTAAAAGACTGTGGACTGGAATTGCACGAAGAGAAAACAAAGATTGTCTACTGCAAGGACAGTAATCGCAGGGGGAAAACAGAGAAAGCAGTATCGTTTGACTTTCTTGGTTATACGTTCAAGCCCAGACAGGCATTGAATACCAAGAGGAATGTCAGCTTTACAAACTTTCTGCCTGCAGTAAGTACAAAGGCTATGAAAGCAATGAATGAAAAGCTTAACGAAATGCCAATACTACGAATTGCAGGAATTGAGATAGAAGCAGTTGCCAAAGAAATGAATCCGGTATTGCAGGGTTTAATCAACTATTACGGAAAATTCTATAGCACTAAGTTGAAAGACTTTTTGCGAAGGGTTAACGCAAAGTTGGCTAACTGGGCAATCAGGAAATACAAAGGGTTGAGGGTTAGTTTGACCAGTTCGATGAAATGGGTACGGAGTTTACATAAACGAAAACCACATCTGTTCGCACACTGGACATTTGGCTCAAAACCTACTATGGTAACACGATAATAAGAGCCGTATGATGGGAGACCATCACGTACGGTTCTGTGAGAATCTCAGGTTGAAATACTTGGGTTTACTCGATA
>NZ_JAVTSN010000112.1:0-1885 GCF_032678585.1 Pedobacter psychrodurus
TGAGCGACATGAATGATTTGCGCGAGCAAATCAGTGCTGTCTGATTGATGAGGGTCGGCCCCTCGGTATCGGCTTACAGGAGCAGGTACCAAACCGCCTCTGAGCTGCTTGGATTAAGTGTTCTGGTGGTGAGCGTCAGAGGAAAAGGCATCTTAAAGGTGTCAGGTAAGTATAAAGAAGATGAATGCAAATGAACTGCCGAAGAGGCGTCGAAAGGATTAGATGATGTCAAAACTAAAGTACAGTAACACTTTATTATCAGCAGGGAGGACGACCTGTTTACCGTCTCTGTGGCATCCGGCGTATAGGCAGCATGAGCTTTATACAGGCAATCAGATGGAACTTGTGAACCTGTCGGAAGGATGTGAAGGGAAAAGTCCAAGCGGAAGAACCCGTAAGGTCGAAAGTACCGATGCCTTCCACGGGGGCAGAGCCACCTGTAGTAGTGATGATAGTCTTGGAAACTTGACTGGAGCGAAGGAGTGGCATTATCAGGCGCTGTACATTGATAGAAACTGTTCAAGGTTAATACTACAGGAGGTATAGAGGATGTACAGGCCAAAACCATATTGTATTTCAAGAAAGTCGGTTCAGGAAGCCTACTTGAAGATCAAAGCCAACAAAGGCGCAGCTGGTGTAGACAAGATGAGTATGGAAGCATTTGACATGCAATCCCAAAAGCATCTTTACAAGTTATGGAACCAGATGAGTTCTGGTAGCTATGTACCACCCGCCATCAAGTTGGTAGAGATTCCCAAGAAAGATGGGGGTAAAAGGCCATTGGGTATTCCCACGATAACCGACCGGATTGGACAGGCAGTGGTAGCAGTAAGACTGGGAGAAGTGGTCGACAACTTATTTCACGAAGATTCTTACGGTTATCGCCCAAAGAAATCAGCATTACAGGCAGTTGCCAAGGCACGTGAAAGGTGCTGGGCATACAACTGGTTACTGGATGTCGATATTAAAGGGTTCTTCGACAATATTCCGCATGACTTGCTGATGTTAGCCGTTGAAAAGCACACAGAAGAAGATTGGATGGTACTTTACATCAAAAGATGGCTAGTAGCATCCTTAAAACTAGAAGATGGAACAGTAGTTCCAAGGAGTAAAGGAGTACCACAAGGCTCTGTTATTGGTCCGGTTCTTTCAAATCTTTATCTGCATTATGCAATGGATGTGTGGCTAAAAGCCAACTATCCAGATCATGCTTTTGAACGTTATGCAGATGACGCAGTCATTCACTGCAGAACAGAGGAACAGGCCATCCACTTGAAGGAATCATTAGGACAACGGCTAAAGGATTGTGGACTGGAGATGCATGAAGAGAAAACTAAGATTGTCTATTGCAAGGACAGCAACCGCAGGGGAGAAACAGAGAAGGCGGTATCGTTTGACTTTCTTGGTTATACATTCAAGCCCAGACAGGCATTGAACACCAAGAGGCATGTCAGTTTTACCAACTTTCTTCCCGCAGTAAGTATGAAAGCAATGAAAGCGATGAATGAAAAGCTTAACAAGTTGCCGATACTACGAATTGCAGGTATTGAGATAGAAGCTGTTGCCAAAGAAATGAATCCGGTATTGCAGGGTTTGATCAACTATTACGGAAAATTCTATAGCACTAAGTTGAAAGACTTTTTGCGTAGGGTTAACGCGAAGCTGGCCAACTGGGCAATCAGGAAATACAAAGGGTTAAGGGTTAGTTTGACCAGTGCGATGAAATGGATAAGGCGTTTACATAAACGAAAGCCAAACTTATTTGCACATTGGACATTTGGCTCGAAACCTACTATGGAATTACGATAATAAGAGCCGTATGATGGGAGACCATCACGTACGGTTCTGTGAGAATCTCAGGTTGAAACACCTGGGTTTACTTGAT
>NZ_JAVTSN010000113.1:0-1789 GCF_032678585.1 Pedobacter psychrodurus
GTTGCCGAGTAGGTAAGGGGAGTTTCACCCCAAACCCCTCACAGAACCGTGCGTAAAACTCTCGCTTTACACGGCTCGTACAGATTAGGAGTTCGGTTACCGTTGGTAACTCGTCTTTCTTTTCACAAAGTTTATGGTCGGCTGAATTTCCAGTGAGTAAATAGATTTGGATGATCTTTGAAGACATTTTTCAGCCACTTGATCGATCTTGTTGAATTCCATCCACGCTTCCTTTTGACCCATTTCATGAGAATTCTATTAGCGTTCCAGCATATTGCGCCCATTCCCCATTTATTAAATGCTCCATAATAGGATATCCAGCCTCGCATCTTTGAGTTTACATCTCTGGCAAGGTCTTGAATGGTATCCTTTCTTTTATAGATCTTCATTTCTCTGAGCTTCTCCATAACACCGTTTTTCGATTTCTGGCTCATAGATGGTAGAGTGAGCAGTAATATACCTTTCTTTGTAGGAATAAGTTTGGGCTTGAAGGTATATCCCAGGAAGTCGAAACTTGAGTGACAATCTGATTTGAATGATTTGTTCGTCTGTTTCTTGCAGAAAACTATTCTAGTTTTCTCTTCATTTAAATCCAGCTTACAGGCCTTTAATCTTGCCCTAAGGTTTGATTTAATGCTTATGGCCTGTTGGCTACTTTTACAGTGAACAATCACATCATCACAATATCGCTCGAACGAAACTTTGGGGTAATTCTTCTCCATCCACTTATCCAATACAAAATGCATAAACACATTTGCCAACAGTGGGCTAATCACCGAGCCCTGCATTGTGCCTTCAGAATTGTATTCTATTGCGCCATCTTCCCTGAGTATTCCAGCTTTTAACCATCTTTCAATGTACATTAACACCCATCTCTCATTGGTATACCTCTTAATTGCCTTCATTAGTAGTTCGTGATCTATGGTATCAAAAAATGATTTGATATCTAGGTCCAGAACCCAATTATCCTTCAGACAACGTTGGGTAGCCATCTCGATTGCGTGGTGCGCGTGACGCCCTGGTCTATAGCCATAGCTATCAGGATGGAAGGTTGGATCAATCTTATATTCGATTCTTTTCCTTACAACCTGTTGCGCAACGCGGTCTTCCACATTGCAGATCCCTAAACTCCTGAAACCTCCTCCCTTCTTGGGAATTTTCTTCTCTCGCGCAGTTGCAGGATAGTAGGAACCCGAGGTCAGTCTATTCCATAGTTTATATAGATTTTGCGGAAGATCCTTTTCATACTCCTTCAATGAAACGCCATCTACTCCTGCTGCCTGTCCGTTGTTTCTGATCTGCTTGAATGCATCCAGAACCATCCGCTTTGTAATTGGATGTACCTTTGTCTCGTAATAATCAATCATCCGTTTTAATGTTGTTGGTAATTACTGGACTAATCTGTTCAGTTATACTGTCTTCGCCCTTCGCTCCATCCCCATTACAGGAACTTCTCCGCTACTACGGCCTGATCCGCCCCTGCAGGGCAACTTTGGTATTTGCCTAACGGGATCTCCGCTTGTACTTTCCCTCGACCGTTTCCCTGCAAGTTCCCTAGTTCCGTTAGTATGCCTACAATTGCCTCCTGCCACCTATATACCGGTTGTCGCCTAAGGCAGCTCCAGATTACAACTCCTTGGGCATTTATCCTGTGTCGTCCCGAGGACATTCAGTTTGGACAACGTCTTGGTGATATCGATACTTCTTCAGTGGTTCACTTTTGTTCAGCTTTCAATTGTTTACCTGACAGATATTTCATCTGCCTTTTCTTACTCGTTCAGCACCTACC
>NZ_JAVTSN010000114.1:0-1765 GCF_032678585.1 Pedobacter psychrodurus
TTATCCAAACTTTAATATTATCCAAACCTTTAATTGTAAATAACTGATTATCTGTGCCCTACTAATAAAAAGGTTTGGATAATATTTAAGTTATATTGTTTCATCACCTAATCAAATATTAGGATGAGAAGTAATTATGGATGTTCAGAATTTACAAAACAAGTATCCCCAACTCATTGCGTATCTGGAAAGTGCCAGCTACTCTAAATTCTATATCTCGGGGCTAGAAAGGGATATAAAACGAATCCTTCGTGAGGCAAAATTGAAAGGGTGGAAAACTTATACAGATGCTTACCTGGCTTATGTGGCAAACTCGAATTCCCTTAGTTATCTCCGCGGGAAAAGAACGGCTATCGGAGCTATAGAGCAGTTTGAGATCCGAGGCCTGTATCCAGACCGACGTAGGAGAAACCAGATCTTAAGAATAAGCAGCTATGATCATCTTCCAAGGGAATTCAAGTCCGTAATAGACTTTTATCGGGATTCAGAAAAGACTAAAAAGGATACAACAATATACACCGAATCACATAATGCAACTACCTTTCTACTCTCCCTGCATAAAAAGGGTATTAATTCGCTCAGTAAGATTACGGAAGGTGCCGTGCTTGAAATATTCTTTCAAAACGGGAAGTTGCGTAGAAGCTGTTCCTACAAAAAGAATGTTTCAGCGGTACTGAAAACCTGCATTCCGTTCTTTCCGAAAAATACATGCGCGAGAATATTAACCTATATGCCCAATCTTTATGAAAAGAGAGAGAACATACAATACCTGACCCAGCAAGAGGTTTCCAAGTTAAAGGCCGCATTAACGGATAGTAAATCAACTATTGTTCTGCGTGATAAAGCGATCGGGCTACTTGCCCTATATACGGGATTGCGTTCCTGCGATATCGCAGCGCTGACCATGGCTGATATAGACTGGGAAGGTGAAATGATCCATATCAGGCAGCAGAAAACAGATGTGCCCCTGGAGATACCACTTAGAGCAACAGTCGGCAATGCTATATATGATTACATGAAACTGGAACGGCCGGGTAGTGAACATCCGGAAATCTTTGTGCTGAGCCGTCCTCCTTACGCCAGACTGCAAAGTAAGAGCCTTTCCAATGTTGCCGGCAAGATTATGAAAATTGCAGGAATAAGAACAAAAAGCGGTGATCGAAAAGGTTTTCATATCTTCAGGCATCATGTAGCGACTGCACTGCTTGGAAATAATATCTCGCCAGTAGTAATCAGCCGGATATTGGGACATGCCTCACCCGCATCCCTCAATGCCTATTTAAGTGCCGACCTCATACATCTAAAGGGATGCGCCCTCAGTATTGCCTGTTTCCCATTGGGAAAGGAGGTGTGCTTTGAATAGGTTCAGCTCTTTTTTGGTCCCGCTTATACAGGAATATATTTTCTATCAAAAAGCATCTAACCATTGGAACCTGTCCACATCCGAGCCCAATATGGTTCTTTTCGACAGGTATTGTATGAAAGAATATCCCGGGAAAAACATCCTTTCCCAGGAGATGACAGATGGTTGGTGCAAGAAACGTGACACCGAAGAAAATAATTCCTGCAGGGCACGGATATCTGTCGTTGTGAGCTTTATCCAGTATTTGAGGAAACGGGGAAAAACAGAGGTCATAGCTCCGGCCCTTCCCCGGTTACAAAAAAGTATCTATTTACCGCACGCATTCACCATCACGGAACTTCAACACTTTTTTAATGCCTGCGACAGCATATCAGGTGAAACAGCAATACAGCGGGCAAGGAA
>NZ_JAVTSN010000115.1:0-1747 GCF_032678585.1 Pedobacter psychrodurus
AGAGGCTGTCTCAAAAAGGCAGTCTCTTTTTTGTGGAAAAAAAATTAATTTTCGACCTGTTTAAATTTGGTTTATTGCTCTGAATTTCAGATATTTAAGTATAAATAATTGAGATTTATGCCAGTTCAAAAACCAGTTTTCAAGCCCTATTACCAGGACCAGATGATGGCCATTCCGCCTACTTTGGATGAACTTGTGGCAAAAGGTCATCCAGTTCGCATCGTGAACGATATCATTAACCGAATCAATATCCAGGGCCTCCTGGATGCCTATAAGATCAAGGGCACCTCGAGCTACCATCCACAAATGCTGTTAAAGGTTTTGGTATATGGATATGTAAGTAATGTCTATAGTAGCAGAAAGCTGGAGGTAGCCTGCAGGGAGAACATCAACTTTATGTGGCTTAGCGGTATGAGCTATCCTGATCACAATACCATTAACCGTTTTCGTGGCGTTCGGCTTAAGGAGGCACTTCGCAGTGTATTTGAGGAGGTGGTAAAACTTTTGGCTGCAGAAGGCCGGTTAAGCATTGAAGATATCTATACCGATGGTACCAAGATAGAAGCCAATGCCAATAAATATACCTTTGTGTGGAAAAAGGCTATTCAGACCAACAAGGAAAAGATGAAGAAAGCCTTAAGTGAAATCTGGCAATATGCCCAAAGTGTTGCCAAGGTGGAAGATGGCCTGCCTGAACCGCCGGATCTTACCGACATTGACACTGAAAAGGTACAGCAGACTGTGGATACGCTCAATGCAGTGTTGGCAGAAAAAACGGATCTGGACAAAAAGGTCAAAGCGAAGCTGAGGTATGTAACCAGGGAATATCCAGAAAAGATAGCAGAATATGAAGCTAAAGAAGCAATTCTGGGGGATCGCAACAGCTTTAGTAAAACCGATACCGATGCGACTTTCATGCGAATGAAGGAAGACCACATGCAAAATGGCCAGCTCAAGGCAGCTTACAATGTACAGATATCAACCTCTAACCAGTTCATCGTAAATTACACCATCCATCCGAACCCTACTGATACCACCACACTAAAAGAGCATCTGCAGCAGCATGAAGCCAGTTTTGGAAAAACCCCGAAAACCATTACCGCAGATGCAGGGTACGGCAGCGAGGAGAATTATGAGATTCTTGAAGCCGGCGAGATTGAGGCTTATGTGAAATACGGTATGTTCGATAAAGAGCAGAGTGAAAGCCACAATAACAAGAAACCATTTACCCAGGACAAATTATTCTACAATCAGGAACAGGACTGTTATATATGTCCTATGGGGCAAAAAATGCACTATATCGGCGATAGCAAGCGGCTAACAAGTACCGGGTTTGAGCAGACCAGCAAAAGGTATCAGGCAAAAAATTGCGCTACCTGCCCACTCAATGGCGCCTGCCACAAATCCCAGGGGAATAGGATTATAGAGATAAACGAGAATCTGGGGCGACATAAAGCAAAGGCATATCAGCTACTGAACAGTGAAAAGGGAATGGAGAAGCGAAAGCAAAGGTGTCATGATGTTGAACCAGTCTTCGGGAATATTAAACAGAACCATGGGTTCCGCCGCTTCATGCTCCGCGGCAAGGAAAAAGTGGCAATAGAATGGGGATTATTGGCAATCGCACAAAATGTTAGAAGAAAAGCAGCCTAAAAGGGCTTGCTTTTGCTGCTTTTATCAAAATAATGGTTAAATAAAATATTCTAGCCAGCAACAGACAGATAACACTCCAGATTTATTTAAACAC
>NZ_JAVTSN010000116.1:0-1669 GCF_032678585.1 Pedobacter psychrodurus
TTTTAAAGGTGTACCATAACGGCTTTTAAAATGCTTCTTAAACAACAAAAAATCCAGTTTAGCGAATTTTCCCGGCTCTACGATCTGATTGTCCCTAAGGAGAATCTACTGCGCAAGATTAACGAACTTATAGATTTTAGCTTCATCTATAAGGAGCTTTTGGATAAATATTGCCAGGACAATGGGCGTGTGGCAGAGAGTCCTGTGCGTATGTTCAAATATCTGCTTTTGAAAACGATATTTACCGTTTCGGATGTTGATGTTGTTGAGCGTTCCCGGTATGATATGTCTTTTAAATACTTTTTAGAGATGTCCCCTGAAGAGGATGTGATCAATCCCAGTTCACTGACCAAGTTCCGGAAGCTTAGGCTGAAGGATATGGACCTGCTCAATTTACTTATTGGTAAAACCGTTTCTTTGGCTCTTGAAAAAGGTATTATCAAATCCAAATCTATCATTGTTGACGCGACGCATTCACTTTCCAGATCCAACCCGTATTCAGCTCTTGAGGTACTTAGGCAACGTTCGAAGTTGCTGCGCAAGGCAGTGTATCTGATGGATGATGATTTCAGGAGTCAAATGCCGGAGAAAAACGGTTCAAACGATATCCTAAAGGAAATTGAATACTGCAGGGAATTGCAAAAACTTATCGAGTCTGATCAGACATTAAGCGAGATACCAGCTGTAAAAGAGAAACTCAATCTTTTGAAAGAGACTGTAGAAGATACTCAGGAGAATTATACCCTATCCAGGGATATCGATGCGAGGGTGGGACACAAAACAGCTGACAGCAGTTTTTTTGGTTACAAAACCCATCTGGCAATGACTGAGGAACGAATCATTACCGCCGCGGTGGTAACTTCAGGAGAAAAAGGTGACGGTCCGGAGTTGCCAAATCTTTTGAAGATGAGCCAGGAGAATGGAATAGCAGTTGAAACAATAATTGGCGATTCAGCTTATTCCGGTAAGGAAAATCTAAGACTTAAAGGTGAGAATGATAAGAACATCAAAATCGTAGCAAAGCTGAACCCCTCGATAACACAGGGCTTTAGAAAAGACGAGGACAGGTTCGATTATAATAAGGATGCAGACATGTTTGTTTGCCCCGCGGGACATCTGGCTATTAGAAAAGCAAGGCAGGGGAAAAAAGAGGATGGGATCAATCAGGTAGATACTTATTATTTTGATGTTGAAAAATGCAAGGTTTGCCCATTGAGGGAAAATTGCTACAAGCCTGGCGCAAAAACTAAAAGCTATTCGGTATCCATAAAATCAGACTTGCACAAGGAGCAAATGATCTTTCAGGAGACTGAATATTACAAGGACCAAGCCCGACACCGCTACAAGATTGAAGCCAAAAACAGCGAGTTAAAAAACGTTCACGGATATGGACGGGCAATAGCCTATGGAATAGATGGAATGGAAATGCAGGGGGCACTTGCTATTTTCACTGTAAACCTGAAAAGAATCATCAAACTAGCTATCTAGAAGCCAAAATAGCGTCAAATAAAGATCCAAAGCTTCATATCCCCATATCAGCACACAAAAGCAAACTCCCAGACTAGAAAACAAAACCCCTTAAATAAAAAATCGATCAAGTGAAAACATGTTTCACCTGATCGATTTTCAAAGTTAACCAACTAAAGGAGGTAACTTTTTCAGTGCCCTC
>NZ_JAVTSN010000117.1:0-1660 GCF_032678585.1 Pedobacter psychrodurus
CGTCATCCGATAGCTCCTAATGTCCGCAGGTTATAAAAAAAAATGCTGCAAAACCTTGATAAATAATGTTTTGCAGCAAGGTAATATTCACTTAAATTAGTGTTGACCAATATTAGTGCTGTGAAAATAATAAATTCAAATCCAATATCCTCTTTCGGAGGCATAAATTTTGTTTTTGACTACTTAAACAAGTTAGAAATCGATAAACTTTGCCATGCACATCTGCCCTTCGTTGCTGCCCAAAGCAAGTATTCCTGGAAGGATGTTTTCTACTCACTTAAATCTGTTTTTCTCTGTGGCGGCGATAGTATTGAAGATCTCCATACCCACTTAAAAAGTCATTTTCTCGACAATCCTTATCTTAAGCTGGCAAGCCCCGATACTGTTTTGAGAAGACTCTCTGAGCTTGCCGAAGAAACAAAAACCTGTGTAACCAAGCGAGGTGTGGCTACACATCAATATTGTACCAACCGGACCATGGAGAACTTTAACATGGAAGTCCTCAAAAAGATCGGGGTTCTTGATTCCCAGGAACTTACCCTTGATTATGATAACACGATCATTTTCAATGAAAAACAGGACAGTAAAATGACCTACAAAAGAGATTATGGCTATCAGCCAGGTGTTTGTACCCTCAATGAGCAATTTGTACTTTATATCGAAAACAGAAATGGAAATTCTGATGCAAAGTCATTTCAAAGGGATACGCTGGAAAGAATTTTTAATCTACTTGAAACAAAGAAAGTAAAAAAGATTAAAAACTTTCGGGCAGATGCAGCATCCTACCAGTATGACGTGGTTACTTTGCTGCAACAGAAGGTAGAACACTTTTACATAGGATGCAGGAACAGCTATGTCGAGAAATATTTTTCGCAAATTTGCAACTGGAAAGTGATGGAGGACAAAAATGGTCTGCTGGAAGTAGGATACATAGACATTCTTCCCTTTGTAAACCAGGTCAGGGAACAAAATCAACAGCCACAGACATATAGGCTGATTGCCAAACGAAGATTGAAAAAAGATGGCCAGGTAGATTTGATTACCCAGGATGCCTATGAATACAGGGGAATCCTAACTAACAACTTTGAAACGGATGTTGTTGACCTTGTCCATTTTTATAACCAGAGAGGGAGGATGGAGCGGCAATTTGATATCCTTAAAAATGATTTTGGATGGAACAACATGCCTTTCTCTATACTGAACAAAAACCTGGTTTTCCTATATTTTACAGCGATCTGCAGAAACATATATAATAAGATCATTGATTATTTTTCACAAAAGGTAAAAACGCTGAAGCCGTGTTTCAGACTAAAAAAGTTTCTTTTTAGGTTCATCATCCGGCCAGCCAGATGGGTTAGGCAGGGCAGACAACTGAAATTAAGAATTTACTCAATAGATCATAGCTACCCATAGCATCGGATAACTAAAAGAAATATTTAACGCTAATATGTTACCTGAAATATAGCCAGGAGGGGATCTCTATTTCCTTTTTATGCCTAAAATAAAATTTCGATCCCAAATCTGTTCAGAAATGCCAATCAAAAATGAACTTCAGCCTATAAATATAATTATCGCGGAATAAAATCAGGTGATATGCATTTTTAGAACTTAGTAATATTCAGATTACGACAGACATGCGGATTTTAGGAGCTATCGGATG
>NZ_JAVTSN010000118.1:0-1590 GCF_032678585.1 Pedobacter psychrodurus
CTTATAATGACGTTCATTTAAGTTATTCATAATCAAGCTACTTTTTGAACAACGTATCCCATATTGGCTGCGTCCTTTAATAGTCTCGCTATTCTTTTTGCCTCCCGAATTTCTACATTCTGTTGTATTTTTTTGGGATCAAAGGCTTCTTTTTTAAGTACCATGTTATAAAAGACTGTCGCTAATTTTCTGGCTATAGCTTTTATAGCCTTGGCCGACCCTTTCGTTGCAGCCAGTTTTCGATATTGCTGTCCAATTGGCCCTTTGTTCTGCCACAAACTATTTGCGGCAAGACGAAAGGCTTGGGTGGCTGGATTATTAGTGCTTCGTTTCTCATTTCCTATTTTCTTGCCCCCTGATATTTTAGGCCGTGGCGATAGATTCAGCCAGCTTGCAAAGTGTGATGCTGTGGGCCATTTTCTCATATCGGTTCCCGTTACCGCTAGAATGGCCAGCAACCCAATTTCATCCAGTCCATCTACAGCGGTAAGGTCTACACCAAATATGCTTTCCAGATAATCGGTTAGGTTGAAATGGTATTCATTCTTGCGGGCTTTAACTTTTTTCTTCCCTACAACCTTTAGATCCCCACCCGGACCAGAAACAGGAACCAGCTTTTGCAGTGTGGACTCAATATAGGTTTCATACTCCAACATCTGGCTTTTATGGAAATCATAGGCCTTCATCATACTTGCAAGGATATGGATATGGTGCTCCTGATAGTCACCTTTTAATGAACTGATCAGGTCTTCAGGGCTTGCCTTTAAGCGGTTCAGGTCGATAAGCTTTAATAGGGCTTCAGGTTCATTCACCCCGGAAACGATAGCCCGCAATATTTTCATTCCCGCAACGCCCTCGATATCGCTGATCAGGTGCTGGAATTTTATATTCATCAGGGTAAGGGTTTTTTGGATGCGGTTAAGGGTATCGCTTTTCAGATCCTGACAGGTTTTTCTTTCATGCACATAGCGCCGTAGCTGTCGGTATAGCTCTGTGGCAATATGTGAACTGCGGATCAGCCCGTGGGCCAGTAACTGGTGCAGCCATTGTGCATCATTGATGTCAGTTTTCTGGGCACTTACATTCCGGTAGTGGCTTGGATTGGCCATTAAAACCTGCATGCCATGGGTTTCAAGCATGCAATAAAGTGTTTTCCAGTATTCACCGGTTGCTTCCATTACTACCTGCTCAACCCCTTCCCGTTGAAGTAGTTCTGAGAGTTCCATAAGGCTCTCTGTAAAACTGTTGAACTCCCTGACATTAATCATATCATTCCGGTCGGTATAGGATACAACCATCAGCATACTGCCAACGTCAATGCCCGCAGATCTTGGATATAACAACCCAAAACGTTCCATTTTCAGGCCCTCTCTGCTGGAGGATTCCCTTTTCTTTTTGATTTTACTAACTTTGCTCATCTTATTTCTAATAAGTAGGCAGGACAAGCTCTGCAGTTCTATAAATGTTTAAGCTTAAAAGCGTGGTAAACTTCCCTCAGGGATGGTTCCCAACAATATTTATTTCAAAGAATTACAGTCCCAAACTCGCAATCAGGCTCTCTGTTCAAAGGCTCCAGGTTATGTACGGGGT
>NZ_JAVTSN010000119.1:0-1556 GCF_032678585.1 Pedobacter psychrodurus
CTGATCTTGTTGTTGTTATTTTTATTATTTTTGTGGTTTGCTGACCTAAAGTTAAAAATTGTACAAAATAAGGCAAATCAAGTATGCTGCAGGATCAACTTCAGTACAGGTTTATAAGATTGAAAACCGTAAAAGAGTCATCATAAAGCATATTGGTACAGCTCGTACTTCTACTGAACTTGCCGAATTACTTACGCTAGCAAATGATTTCATTAAAACCATTACCAGACAGCTGTTTTTATTCAATGAGGTTCATGCTGATAATATTATAAACATTCGACAGACTGACTTTATCGGCGTATATTATTCATTTTTCCATGAACTGATCTCAAAACTTATCGTCCAGATCGGTTTCGACAAGCTCAAAAACAGTTTTCTTCTGGATTTGGTAATCATGCGAATAATTGAGCCTGCATCCAAACTTCGCTCAATCATTCTTTTGGAGGAATATTTTGGCATAAAACATCGCAGACAGAAATATTATGACTCTGCTCCAGCATGGCTGGAGCTTAAGTCAAAGACCGAAAGTATTGCTGTTAAATTTGCTCGGGAACACTACGACTTCAACTACAACCTGGTTTTCTATGATGTGACAACGCTGTATTTTGAAACCTTTGAATCAGACGACCTTCGCAAGAATGGTTTTTCCAAAGACAACAAATCACAGCAGCCGCAGATTCTTATTGCCTTGATGGTCAGTAAAGAAGGATTGCCCATTTCTTACGAAGTTTTTCCGGGCAATACTTTTGAGGGGCATACTTTTATTCCAGTAATAAAAAGCTTTATTAATAAAAATAAAGTTGAAGCCCTCACCGTTGTTGCAGATGCTGCAATGATAAGTACAGAGAACAGCTTGGCTTTAAATGAAAATGGCATCAATTATATTGTTGGTGGACGACTAGGGAATATATCAAATGATTTGTTAACACAGATTGATGCAACTATTATTCGAAAGGATGGAGAAAGCATAAGATTGCCAACAGCTAATGGAGATCTTATCTGCAGCTATTCATCATTGCGTTACCGAAAAGATAAGTACGAGATGGAAAAGCAGATAGAGCGAGCGAGAAGCTTAGTGGATAATCCCGGTAAGAATAAGAAAATGAAGTTTACTAAATCCTCTGGCGAAAAAATGGAACTTAACCAGAAGCTGATAGACAAAACTGTAAAGCTGCTAGGCATTAAAGGATATTACGCTAATCTAAATGAGTCGGTAGCAAACCATCATAGCGAGATATCGTGAACTGTACAGAATAGAACAAGCATTTAGAATATCTAAAAGCGATCTACAAACAAGGCCAATATTCCATTATAAAGAAGAGCCTATAAAACTTCATTTATTGATATGCTTTATGGCTTTAATCATCTCCAAACATGTAGAACTTCAAACCGAAACCTCAATCAAAACATTTATTCACGAATGTAAAAAGATCACCGACGCCAGGTTAAAAAACAAAATTACAGGAAAAGAAATCACTATGAGAGCCAGTTCAACAAACGAAATTTTAAAAATAATAGAGAAACTAAATTTGCTGACCTAATTTGGACAAGTCAGG
>NZ_JAVTSN010000120.1:0-1477 GCF_032678585.1 Pedobacter psychrodurus
GCTCAATGTCATTTAGTTAAGCGGTAATACTTTAAAAACCATTGAGTTAAAGAACTGAAAAAATCAGTTCTTTGTGTTCGACTAAAAACAATACTCAATGGTTAATGCAAATATAAAGATTATCGAACAACTTAAATTGTTCCTGAACATGGTAACAAGCAATTCTGAAATCAGATCCCTCTTTACCAAAAGTCCATCAGATTTTAGCCGTGAGCGGAAATTGCCGCTGTCCAAGGTTGTAGGTATGTTGATCAATCTTCCCAAACGCAGCCTGAGTATCGAGTTGCGATCGTTTTTTGAGAGTATTGGAGAGGTGGACTCAATTTGTACCAAGGGTGCTTTCTGTTTGCAGCGAACCAAGCTCAATCCCTTATTCTTCAAGGTCTGGAACGACTTGCTGATCGAGTGCTTCTATGACCAATATCGTAGCGATATACAGCTTTGGGAAGGCTTCAGGTTGCTGGCTGTAGATGGCTCGAACTTTAGTGTACCAAACAGCCATGAGGCATTGGCACATTTCGGTTCGGCTGACAATCAACATGGCGGGGTTCCCATGGCCAGGGTAATGCAGATATATGATGTTCTGAATGGTTTAACTGTGTGGGGTGACATCTTTCCTAGGGCCTATAGTGAAAACGCGATCATTACAGATCACATCAACCGGCTTCCCGATGATAGTATCACATTATTTGATCGCGGATATCCCAGTTATAGCTTAATTTATTTACTGATAAGCGAGGAAAGGCCCAAACATTTCCTGATGCGCTGCAAGACAACCTTTAGTAAAGAGGTTAAGAATTTCGTTTCCAGCAATCAAATAGATATAACCACAACAATTTATCCTTCTTGTGAGGCGATTGATAAATTAAGGGGCCAGGGTCACATCGTAACACCTAAGACAGGGATCAGGGTTAGGATGCTAAAAATACTTTTGAACAATGGGGAAACAGAGGTGCTGCTTACCAACCTTTACGATCAGACAAGGTTTACACAGAAAAAACTAGGTAAGTTATACTTTATGCGATGGAAGATCGAGACCGCTTTCGGAAGGCAGAAAAATCAGATGCAAATGGAAATATCAAGTGGACATAAAGTGATCTGTATTCAGCAGGATTATCTCGCAGGACTATTTGTTTCAAACCTGCAGATCATTATTGAAAAACAGTGTGAAGAGAAACTAAAACATATTTCAGAAAATCGAGCCTATAAGTATAAGATAAATAGAAATGTAAGCTGGGCGATGCTAAAGTATCGAATTCTTAAGATCTTCTTGCAAACAGGAAACAGCTTGGAAATACTGACCGAAATAGAGTGCTTATTCATGAATAACATTGAGCCAGTTAGACCTGAAAGGCATGTGGTTAGAACAACAGTAAAAAGAAAAAGAGGTAAATATCAAACGTTTACCAACTACCGAAGAGCTATCTAAACAATATTTATAACCAATGCTTTAACCCTTAACTAAATGACATTGAGC
>NZ_JAVTSN010000121.1:0-1458 GCF_032678585.1 Pedobacter psychrodurus
TATGAATAAAAGCCTATAAATCGCTGAGTATAGTCAATAAATTTCCTTTGAAAGGCACCATCTTCATTTCAGAAGGTGCGCTTTCTCAGGCGTTTATTTTTTCCTTATCAAATATAGTAAAAGATAATAATTTCAGCCTCCTATTAGTAATCAAAGTTACAGGTATCCATTAGATTTAATTTAACATTCCGCTACAAACTCTTTTAAAGAAACTTAATTCAGGCTGTCTCAAGTAGTCAGGAACATTAAGGTGGAAATGCTTTTACTATATATTGTTGTTCTATTTTAGAATGCCTTTTTCATATTCTTGTTTTTTTGTCCAGATACAGTAAATTCTGGAAAGTAATTTTCTGGCGATTACGACAATAGCCCGTTTCTTTGTTCTGGTAATGATGAGTTCCTGAAACTTTAATGCCAGGGCAGGGTCAATCCTAATGGCTATCCACGCTGCCTCTATTAGTAGAGGCCTGATTGCTGAATGGTTCCTAGGGGTCATACCTCCTTTTCGGGTGTCTTCCCCCGAAGAGAACTCACTGGGGCATAGCCCGATAAAGGAATTAAAGCGTGCGAAATTATCAAAACGTTCAATGTTGCCTATTTCGGTCAGCATCGTCATGGCCGTAATGATACCAATGCCTGGGGCAGAGCTAAGCACGGTGAACATCTCGCCGTAGCGCTTACTAACGGATAGTTCCCTGATCAGCTTATTGGTTTCCAGCAAGCGCTTACGAAATACCTCCACGTCATCTACAATAAGCTTTATGGTCGTGTTAAGTGATGTTTCTGGTAGGACGATTGAACGTAGCCACTTCACAAAGTTACCTGTCCAATAGGGCTTATCATGTTCTACCGGAATGCTTATGCCCGCAATATGAAAGATTGATTTCAATGATTTTCGCCTACCCTGTAGCTGTACCTGTATCTTTTTGCGGTAACGTATCAATTGCCTATCTGCCTCGGTTGTCCGATCTGGGATATGGATGGGATTTAGCATACCTTTGGACAGGGCTATTGCCAGACGCTTGGAATCCGATGCGTCGGTCTTGCTCAGGCTGCCCTTGTTGGTTTGGGGAACGTCTGCGGGATTGACAACTATACAGTCTATGCCCAACGAACTGAGTTCTCGCTGTACCGAAAAACCACAGAAACCAGCCTCATAACAGGCTTTGTAAACAGCTCCCGGAAAATGAGAATGTAAATAATTGGCCAAAATTGAAGATTTTGACTCCTGATGAAAGGTCTGAAAGAAAATACCGCCAAGGTAAACCGTAACACTCCAGTTCTTTTTGTGAACGTCTATACCTAGATAAATGGTCTGACCGTTAAAGCTAACGCTTGATTTTTTCGGATTGGTAATTATATTTGTATCCATAGCCTATGGTGTTTTATTTTAATTTGTAGCAAATTAGTTGACTACTCATAAAAACCATAGGCTATTCTTTTATTTCATGGATACTC
>NZ_JAVTSN010000122.1:0-1435 GCF_032678585.1 Pedobacter psychrodurus
GGGCAATGTCATTAAGTTAAGGGAGGATTTTAAAACATGGGCAACAGTTTATAGTTTTGAGGTGCGAATCTTAAAACATCAGAATGCCCATGCTTAGTGCAAATTTAAAAATCCTCGCTGAATTAAAGGAATTTATTACCACCATTTCTAACAACAAGCTTCTATTGCAAAAATTCTCACGCTGTGAAAAAGATTTTAGCCGAAATAGGAAACTTCCTTTCACAAGGCTTGCAATATTAATTTCGAAGCTTTGCAAAAAGACCCTCAGCGTGGAACTTGAAAGGTTCTTTGAGGACATATCACTTTCCGACAGTTGCTCTGTAAGTGCTTTCAGCCAACAAAGACTCAAACTCGACCCACTTTTTTTCAATCTGTGGAACCATGTGCTTACAGATGCATTTTATCACTATTACGGCAGTTCGGCAAAACTTTGGAAAGGCTACAGGGTGATTGCTGCCGACGGATCTACAGTCAGCCTGATAAATAATACTTCTCTTTCCAACCACTTTGGCGGACAAAGCAATCAACAGTCCGGTTTTGTCCTTGCGAAGACATTTTACCACTATGATGTACTTAATGAACTGGTGGTAGCCTCACAAATAAAGCCCTACCGTTATGGAGAACTAAATATGGCATACGATGCTATTGAACACCTCCAGCCGGATATGCTCAGCATATATGACAGAAACTTTTGCAACTATAAGATGGTAGCTTTGCATACGTGGCAGGAAAGCGAAAGAAAGTTCGTTATCAGAGCAAAAGAAAGCCAAAAACTGATAAAAGCCTTTATTGAGAGTGGAGAGCAGTCAGGTGTCGTTTATATGGAGCCTACAAGATTTTCGATAGAGGGACTAAGGAAATGTGGATATATTGCTGATAAAAAAACGTTGTTAAAAGTAAGACTTGTAAGGGTCGAGCTACAGAACACCATTGAAGTGCTGATGACTAATCTTTGGGAAGAACAGGGGCATGGTCCCGAAATTTTCAAGGATCTCTATTTTATGAGATGGGGTGTTGAAACCAATATATCGGTGCAGAAAAACATTATGCAGCTAGAGTCTTTCAGTGGCCTTACAGCACACACGGTACTGCAGGATTTCTACGCTACCGTATTTACCGCTAACCTACACTCCATACTCATAAAGCATTCCCAGCATACCGTGGATTCTACAATGAAAGATAGAAAATATCCGATGAAAATAAATAAGAACAAATCTTTTGGGAAACTGAAAATGAACATTATATCTCTGTTCATGGATAATGATGTGGGGCAAATACTATTAAAACTGCATGATCAATTCATTAAGGAGATTATTCCTGTCAGAAAAGGAAGATCTTTCCCAAGAATTAGAAAGAACAGGCAAAGTAACAGCAAGTTTAAAACATTTTCCAATTTCAAACCTACATACTAATTCTTAACTTAATGACATTGCCC
>NZ_JAVTSN010000123.1:0-1415 GCF_032678585.1 Pedobacter psychrodurus
ATTCATTGAGGTTAACCCACCCTCCCTCAGAAATAACAAAAAACATCCCCCCCTTTCCCCTTCATTTCACTACTTTTACAATATGCCTAAACTCATCAATCTTGAAGCATTTCAGCGTTTCTTCCGCTCCGGACAAGTAGGTGGCTTTTTACTGCTCATTTGCGTCGCCATCTCCTTAATTATCGCCAACACCGCCTCGAAAGAAAGCTTCGAAACCTTTTTAGAAACCAAACTGGGTTTTGGTGCCATCAACTATAGCATCCTCGCCTGGATCAACGATGCCTTAATGGCCATCTTTTTCCTCCTCGTAGGACTCGAAATTAAACGCGAACTCGTAGAAGGCGAATTGTCTTCCGTAAAGAGTGCAGCACTTCCTGTAATCGCCGCCATGGGCGGAATGCTGGTACCCGCAATTATTTATGCCCTGTTTAATAAAGGTCACGAAACGGCCGGAGGCTGGGGCATCCCCATGGCTACCGACATTGCCTTTGCCCTCGCCATCATCGCCATGCTTGGTAAAAGCGTGCCCACCAGTTTAAAAATATTCCTGGCTGCGCTGGCCATTGTTGATGATCTTGGTGCCATTCTCGTTATCGCGATCTTTTACACCAAACAGATCCATTTCGAATACCTCGCCATGGCCGGGGGCATTTTAGTCCTTTTAGGCTTAATGAACTATTTTGGCGTAAAGAAACTGGTATTCTATCTCATCCCGGGTGTATTCCTCTGGTATTTCATCCACCACTCCGGCATCCACGCTACCATTGCAGGGGTACTGCTGGCTTTCACCATCCCCACCAACGAAACCGATGTAGAATCGCCATTAGAGAAACTGGAGCATTTTTTAACCACTCCCGTAAACTACATCATTATGCCGGTGTTCGCACTGGCCAATACCAATATCACTTTTCAAAAAGAAATGCTCGCCGGACTCGTTTCGCCCCTCGGCCTCGGCATCATAGTAGGTTTATTTGTTGGCAAAACCATCGGTGTAACCTTTTTCAGCTGGTTAGCCGTGAAATTGAAATGGGCCAACCTCCCTACTGGTGCCGGTTGGAAACATGTATTGGGTTTAGGCATGCTCGCCGGAATCGGTTTTACCATGTCGATCTTTATTGCCCTGCTCTCTTTTAGCGAGATACTGCATGTTTCGGAAGCGAAGTTTGCCATTTTAACTGCTTCGATCCTTTCGGGGGTAGTGGGGTTTGTGTTTTTGAAATCGGTGAAGAGGGATTAAGTACATGTTTCACCGCAAAGACCCCTATCCGCCTGTCGGCACCTTTCCCCTTGAAGGGAAAGGGCTCAAAGAGAATTTAACGCTCCTGCAATATGCACCACGCTATCTGCACCCTGCTATCCGGCCTCGGAACTGATGGAAGGAGAAAACGTTAAAGCTTTTGCACACCCATTCAACC
>NZ_JAVTSN010000124.1:0-1325 GCF_032678585.1 Pedobacter psychrodurus
CGCCCGGGTTTTATTGGAATAATTGACGCCTTTATGGATTCTATTATTTTATCAAAAACCTTTTCACTATTGTCCAAACCAATGATTTGAATGATTTGTCGCCTTATTGTGCGGAAAGCATTCTGCCAGTTGTATTTATACGTTAGCTTCCTGGTGCTGTACTTTTTTGTTATTTCAATCTGAGCCTGCTCTCCCATCAGGGAAATGAGATTCATCATAAATACATGCGCTTGAAATTCTTGAAATATCCCATCCGGCTTTCTACTTCCAAACTGCTCAAGCTTCATCTTTGGCTTGAGCTTTTTAAACGCCTCCTCTATACCCCATCTAAAGCCGTAAAGTTCAGCCATATCGGTTAGTTTTATAGCTTCCAGATCGAACAAGGAAGAAACCAGTAGTTCTATTTCACCCGTATTTAGCCTTATCTTAGATACCCTTACCTTGATAGAACCACAATCATTGCCCAGTTCGGAGCATGTCTTTTTCTCAGCCTCGCTAGGTACCCACTGCGTAATAAAGTCGTTTAGCGGGTTCGCCAGAGCTGCCTTAGCGAAAAAAGACTGAGCTGTTGATAGCCGGATGCAGAAAGCCTTTTTTTGACGGATCAGCTCATTGCATATATTAAAATAGCCAAATCCTCTATCCAGGATTATAAGCTGCTTGTTGCCTTCAAGTTCACCGATACAATTTTTGAGCATTACTTTTTCAGAAACCTCCATTCCTGACAGCGCTGAGGATAGAATAATATTTGAATAGACATCATAAAGCGCAAAAACTCTTGCCATACAGCTTTTTATCTTTCCACCTTTTTCCGAATAAACGCCAAAGTATTGTTTTATCTGTCTTGAGGGAGGTAGGGAAACCGTTGAACCGTCACCGGCGAGTAGCTGGAAACCTTTCCAGAGCTTAACCGAATTCCGTTGATGAAAGTTTAGCAGTAATCGGTTCAGTTCAACAAAAAAAGACAATTTAATCTTATAGCGGGCGAGCGAAAAGGCGGCTCCACTAACAGGGTGAATACCTAAGGTGGGCAAAAGAAACGAAAGATTATACTCAACTGATTCTTTGAAAAGATTCAAAATCAGGCAAACAACCGTTGGGAAAGTTAATGATCGCTTCCTGCTAAAAAAGATTGGTGAAGTAATATAGCTGCTTACTAAGGGATTAAAATGGATGAAATCAAATGTTTTTTTTAGAAGAAACTGTATGTTTCTCCCTTAACCGGTTATTTGAAATGATGCTCATTTATATTTGTTTTTATGTTTGATTAAATATAGTTATTTACCTGTAAAACAGAAAGTTATTTTCTTAACTTAATAGCATTG
>NZ_JAVTSN010000125.1:0-1308 GCF_032678585.1 Pedobacter psychrodurus
TGGAATTGCAATAGTATACTAGAGATTTTTTTTTGTCAGATATTTTTTTTTTGAGAAGCATTAATTTAGATTCTTCTTTTGTGCAATTTATGCTGTTCTTTTTCTATTCATCATTACTTTTTCAACTTCTAAAGGGGTCAAATAACCCAGTTTTGAATGGATTCTTTTTCTGTTATACCACACCTCTATATATTCAAAGACTGCTATGTATGCCTGCTTTTTAGTTTTGAAAGTTTTTTGATAAACCATCTCAGTTTTCATTGATTTAAAGAAACTCTCTGCAACTGCATTATCCCAACAGTTTCCTTTTCGGCTCATACTCTGAATTATTGGTAACCCCACCAACTGCTGCCTAAACTCTGAACAAGCATACTGAACTCCCTGATCAGAGTGGAATATTAGTGTATCCCCAATTCTCCTGTTTGCTTTTGCCATCTGGAATGCGCTAACCGTTGTGTTTTTGGCTTCCATATTATCACTTAGTGACCAGCCAATTACCTTTCTGTCCGCAAGGTCGATAACCGTTGTCAAGTAAACCCATCCAGCACCTGTGCGTATATAAGTAAGATCTGAAACCCATTTTTCTCCTGGTCTTGCAGCCGAAAAATCTCTGTTAAGAACGTTTTCTGCCACAGGATGCACATGATCTGAGTCAGTCGTTTTTACCCATTTCTTGCGTATAACGCTTTGAATCCCTGCCTTCCGCATTATCCTGGCTACTCTGGGTCTGGAAGCTTGGATGCCTTTTTCAGCGAGCTTGGCAGCAATCCTCGGACTCCCGTAAACTTTTTTGCTGTCGTTATGTATCTCTATGATTTCTTTTAATAGCAAGACATTTTCAACTTGACGTTTGCCCTTGGGATGATTTAACCAATAATAGAAGCCACTGTTACTTACCTCAAACACTCTACACATCATTTCAACTGAAAATATTCTTCGGTGCTCCCTTATAAATCCGAATATCTCCCGTCTCCCTTGGAAAAGATGCCCACCGCCTTTTTTAGAATGTCACGTTCCATTTGAGCATCTTTTAGCTCTTTTTGCAGCTTTTTAATTAGCTTCTGATCCTCGGTCAATTCAGCCGTTCCCTGACCGGACTCTGATTCCCGTTGTCTCCATTTACTCAAAAGAGTCTGGCTGATACCTAACTCATCAGCTACCTCTTTTACAGATCCTTTGGTGTAAGAAAGCGCTATAGCCATCTTTCTGAAGGATTCATCAAACACTCGTCTGCCCATATTATTCAAATTTAATAGTTTCTTCCTAAATCTGACAACTAAATCCCTCCAGTCAAATGTAGCAACTCCA
>NZ_JAVTSN010000126.1:0-1229 GCF_032678585.1 Pedobacter psychrodurus
CCGATAGATTCTGTGTTAATTTCCAAATAAAATATTTTATTTTTGTTTCATAGGCAGTCAAGAACTAGCCAGTGTAGCGTGCTGATCCATTAGGTTTAGTGCGCTACTTTCTTTTAAAACTGAGTATTCTTTTTGATATTCCTGTTTGCTTTTATAAATCACATATACCATTTCTAATAGTTTTCTTTGAACTGCTACAAGTGCTTTCATTTTAATTCCATGTTTTGAAACTATTCGAAGATAGATTTCTCCAAAGTTTTTATCATGTTTAACGGCTACTAATGCAGGTAAATACATTGCCTTTCTAAGATGCCTATTTCCCTTCTTGGATATTTTTGGTTTTCCTTTTACTGATGTTCCTGATTGTTTTTCTTTCACGTCCAAACCAGCATAACTTGTAAGTTGCTTTTTATTTCTGATCAGCTCAAACCCATTTGTTTCAGCCAAAACAATGATTGCGGTAAGTTTCCCAATTCCTGTTATACTACAGATACGTTTTATTTCTGTGTTTAAATTAGCATCACCATTAACAATCATCTCCAAATCAGCTTTTATTTCTTTTTCTTGCTTATTCAACAGACGAATCCTCTCATTAAGTCGTTGCAGGCTTCGTTCATTCGGCTCCGCTTCAGACTTCTCAGCATGGGCCTGGTTCTTTACAATAACCCGTTCACTTACAATCTGATCACGCTCTCTTGTAAGTTGTTGAAGCATATGAAAGATTTTCTTAGGCCTGTGCCACTGATCAAGATTTCTTTCCAGACCAAACTGTGCAATCGCCTCAGAACAGCTTTTATCTGTTATGGTTTTGTTTTCAAGTGTTCGAATGTAATTGCTGATTTTATTTGGTAGAACAACAGTTACTTCACGACAATGATCATATAGGTAAAAGGCAAATTTTTGATGATAGATGCCAGTAGCTTCCATTACAAAACGAACTTTAAGTTCATTACTTGTAAGTTTTTTTATCCAACCTAGTAAAGCCACAAAACCAGCCTCATTGTTCTTGAAAACTTTATGGGCATAAAGATCAATACTCAAATCATCGAACATTCTGCCAACAGTAACTACCAATTCCTTTTGTGCAACATCTACACCCAATACTTCCTTTAATATTTTTTTCATCATTTTAAGTTTAATTATAAAGTGATGAATCTCCCTTCGTTTTTTCTCCTGGTTGGATATCCTGGATATTATGACATGCATAATTCCTTACATTCTGTTCAAAC
>NZ_JAVTSN010000127.1:0-1196 GCF_032678585.1 Pedobacter psychrodurus
GAGAAGAAACATTTAGTAGAGATGCTAAATGCCTCAATCAGAAGTCAGCAGCGGTAGTAGTACTGCATTTTTCGGATGCAGAAAGGACCAAATGTTAGGATGGCAAAGGAAACATGAAGTTTATGGCAGAGTGTTTACAGCGGAACCACATTAGAGAACTGCTTATATGAGGGTAGGACGGAATCCGAGAGTAAATTATAAGAGGAGCTGAGCCGAGCCGTGCAATCAATGTGCACAATGCCTGGGAAGGAGTTTTTTTTTTTTTTAGTATTATGCTTGAAGAAATATTAGACATCCGAAATGTACAAAAAGCCTTTAGGCAGGTTACTGCCAATAAGGGTGCTGGTGGTATTGATGGTATGCAGACCGATGAACTTCGCGACTACCTGAATGCTAACTGGCAGGCATTACGGAGTGATATTTTAGCAGGCCATTACCGACCGAACGCTGTAAGAAAGGTAGAGATACCCAAAAGCAGTGGTGGTAAGAGGATGCTTGGCATCCCAACGGTCATTGACCGGTTGATCCAGCAGGCCATCTCTCAATGGCTGAGCCCCAAGTACGAGGGCGACTTTTCCTCTGATAGTTATGGTTTCCGGCCAGATCGCAATGCCCGTCAGGCAGTGCTAAAGGCTCAGGAATATCTTAACACAGGTTACACCTGGATTGTAGAACTTGACCTGGACAAATTTTTTGACCGGGTAAACCATGATAAACTTATGCATCTGCTGTCAGTAAAGATAAAGGATAAGCGGACATTGAAGCTTATTCGTCTTTATTTGAGTGTGGGAATCATGGAGAATGGATTGGTAAGCCCAAGAAAAGAAGGAACGCCACAAGGCAGTCCATTAAGTCCGTTACTATCAAATGTTATCCTTCACGAACTAGATGTTAAGCTCGAAGAGCGTGGGCACAGGTTCGTGCGATATGCTGATGATTGCAGTATCTATTTAAGAAGCAGGAAATCAGCACATCGGGTAATGAGAAGTATTTCAGTATATCTGGGAGACTGCCTGAAACTGAAGGTTAACAGGGAGAAAAGTAAGGTTAGCAGGCCAAGCCAAAGTAGTCTGCTTGGGTTTTCATTCTATGGTAGCAAAGAGGGATGGAAGATGCGAATTTCATCCAAATCTCTAAGAGCGATCAAAGAGAAAATCCGGGAGCAAACTAAACGTAGCCAACCAGTTCCATTCCAA
>NZ_JAVTSN010000128.1:0-1122 GCF_032678585.1 Pedobacter psychrodurus
CTGGCGATATGGAAGGTGATCTGTTTCCTGATACCGCAAACATCTGAGATCTCTTTGAGGTAGCTGTTTATTTTTTGGTTGCTGCAGACCGGAAATATCATCCCTGTGACCTGGCGGGCGGTATGGTTTTTATAACGCTCAATCAATGCGGTCGCCCTTGGCAGTAATGGTATGCGGGACGGGACATTGGTCTTCTGTCTTTTGATCGAAATCCAATATTCACCGTCTATACCCAGTACGATGTCAGTTTCTCTTAACTGCTTTACGTCGATGTAAGACAAGCCTGTAAAACAGCAGAAAAGAAATATGTCCCTAACTTGTTCCAGCCTCTCGCTTACCATCGGTTTACGGGCAATCTTCTCCATCTCCTCTTCGTTCAGACATACTCTCTCGACTGGCTTAACCTTGTTTTTGTAATTCAAAAATGGATTAAAGGACATCCATTCGTTGGAAAGGCATATTCTGATAATCTTACCCAAATTCTTCATGTACTTTACTGCCGAGTTGTTGTTGCATTTCCTGACTGACCGCAAATAAAAATCATACTCGGTAATAAACTCATGGTTCACCTTTTTAAGCTCTACATCACTAACAGAATATTTCCATTGTAAAAAATCCTCAGTGTGTTTAAGGGAAGTGCGGTATCTTTGAGCTGTGCCTTTGGTATACTCGGTCCCTACCAGAACTTCCATCTTACGGTTATGCTCCGTGAAGACCCCGATCAATGTAGTCTGTTTCTCTTCTTTTCCCTGGAACTTGTCGCGGATGGCTTCCGCAGTAATCAGGTTGCCGCATAGGGTAAGCTGACGGTGCGCTTCATAGACCTTCATCTGTAGGTCCGTTAGGTAGGCGTTCAAGGACCTTGCATTTTCCTTTTTCCCATTGATCCGACCGGTGGCAACAATCCATTTCTCCGGTTCACAGGATCTTCCTGTCGTGATTTCGGATCTTTTACCATCAACAGTAATCCTCATGTAGATTGCTACAGGGCCGTTTTGATAATTTTTTGACTTCTTCAAATAGAAGAGCAAGCTGAAATTGGTTTTCATAATGTCTTACATTAATGGTTAACAAATTTAGCTTTGCAGTATTCAAAAGTCAAGATGTTCATTTTATGAACAT
>NZ_JAVTSN010000129.1:0-1098 GCF_032678585.1 Pedobacter psychrodurus
TGTGGCGGAAAAATTCTGTATTCAGGAAATGTGGATGGCCTGTTGAAATGTAACGAAAGCAAAACAGCCCCATTTCTGGAACGTTATCTGAACGATGAAAAGGCATAACAATTGAAAAAAAAATTAACATATTGCTTTGATATGCTTGGAATAAATAATCAACCGCGTCAAACCTTTAAATATACCGTAAAATAGAATTTGGTGCCCTTAAAACCGCACGCCCGAATCTATTACACTTTATGTTTATCTGCTTATCATACCACATATTTAAAACCGAAAGATAATACACGAACTTGGGGAGTTTTTTAAATATTTCCCAGGTTCAGTCCCGAAATATCAATTGCATCGTAACACCATTATCAACGATAAAATTCAGTGTCCCATCAAGCTGCTTCGATAAACCCTTGATTAAGTTCATTCCCATCGAATTTACTTTTGCAAGCTCCCACCCTTCAGGAAGGCCAATGCCATTGTCTTTAATTGAAAGATTATGCTGCGATCCTTCCGTATTTAAAGATATAAAGATTATTCCTGAAACGGAAGGATAGGCATATTTAATGGCATTAGTTATGGATTCATTTAGTATCAAACCTATCGATACAGCCTTTGTTACACTGAGTTTTAATGGTGCCAGATCCATTGTGAACTGAATATTACCTTCCAGTCCATAACTATCCCGAAAATGCCCAACAAGGTCATCTATGTAGGTATGGATATCGATGAATACCATATCGTCGGTCTGATAAAGCCTTTGATGGATCAGCGCTATAGATTGCATTCTATGTTCGCTATCTTTAATAATGCTCAGCGCAACCTTATTTTTAATGAACGAGGATTGACGGTGTAAAAGTGCGGTAACGATCTGCAGATTGTTTTTAACCCTATGGTGGATTTCTTTGATAAGCCACTGTTTTTCGGTTACAAGGTCATTGAGTTCATTATTCTTCCTGCCAATTTCACGACCGGAGGACAGGCTCTTCCTGTAACTCATGTAAACAATAACCAGAATAACTGCCAGCAGGCATAGTCCCATAATGGTTGCATTCCGGGTAAATTCCGCCCGCTTTAATGAACCGTTCTGGATGGTTTTCTGCTGCT
>NZ_JAVTSN010000130.1:0-1098 GCF_032678585.1 Pedobacter psychrodurus
GATGGCGGAAAAATTCTGTATTCAGGAAATGTGGATGGCCTGTTGAAATGTAAGGAAAGTAAAACAGCCCCGTTTCTGGAACGTTATCTGAACGATGAAAGGCATAACAATTGAAAAAAACATTAACATATTGCTTTGATATGCTTGGGATAAATAATCAACCGCGTCAAATCTTTAAATATACCGTAAAATAGAATTTGGTGCCCATAAAACCGCACGCCCGAATCTGCTATACTTTACTGTTTATCTGGTTAACATACCACTTATTTCAAACCGAAAGAAAATACACGAACTTGGGGAGTTTTTTAAATATTTTCCAGGTTCAGTCCCGGAATATCAATTGCATCGTAACACCATTATCAACGATGAAATTCAGTGTCCCATCAAGCTGCTTCGATAAACCTTTGATTAAGTTCATTCCCATCGAATTTACTTTTGCAAGCTCCCAGCCTTCAGGAAGGCCAATGCCATTGTCTTTGATTGAAAGATTATGCTGCGATCCTTCCGTATTTAAAGATATAAAGATTGTTCCTGAAACAGAAGGATAGGCATATTTAATGGCATTAGTTATGGATTCATTTATTATCAAACCTATCGATACAGCCCTTGCTACACTGAGTTTTAATGGTTCCAGATCCATTATGAACTGAATATTACCTTCCAGTCCATAACTATCCCGAAAATGCCCAACAAGGTCATCTATGTAGGTATGAATATCGATGAATACCATATCGTCAGTCTGATAAAGCCTTTGATGGATCAGCGCTATAGATTGCATTCTAAGTTCGCTATCTTTTATAATGCTCAGTGCAACCTTATTTTTAATGAACGAGGATTGGCGGTGTAAAAGTGCGGTAACGATCTGCAGGTTGTTTTTAACCCTATGGTGGATTTCTTTGATAAGCCACTGCTTTTCGGTTACAAGGTCATTGAGTTCATTATTCTTCCTGCCAATTTCACGACCGGAGGTTAGGCTCTTCCTGTAACTCATGTAAACAATAACCAGAATAACTGCCAGCAGGCATAGTCCTATAATGGTTGCATTCCGGGTAAATTCCGCCCGCTTTAATGAACCGTTCTGGATGGTTTTCTGCTGCC
>NZ_JAVTSN010000131.1:0-1070 GCF_032678585.1 Pedobacter psychrodurus
AAAGTGAGTAGCTAATTACTAAATTCGTGTGTTCATCTTTTTTCAGTATTGCGCTTTCTCCATTTTTTAGTTTAAGACTCAATATCTGTTTTTGAAGCATTTGCTTTTAATTTTTTATTCTTGCTCCAAGTATAAACTCATATCCCTCACGCTGTAGATCACTTATGTTATTACTGGAAAGAAGACCAGAATCTGCAATTACGATCATTTTATCAAGGTTATGCTTCTTTTTAAAGGCATTAATAACAGGAAGCATTGTATGGCCCTCAAATTTATTCCCTTCAAATATTTCATAGGCTAAGGGATAACCCCCAACGCTTACCAATAATCCTAAAACAATCTGTGGATTCTGATGCCGTCCCTCTTTTGAAAAACCAGTCTTTCGCAAGTCATCCTGATCATCGATTTCAAAGTAAAGGGTGGTTACATCATAAAATACAATGCTCATTTGATTATTAAGTATCCGTAATGTATGTTGATAGCTAATCTGCTGGACTAAATCTTTCTGCTTATTGTAAAGTTTATCCAGGTACCGGTATATGCGGTCCTCATCAATTTCAACTCCATGATATTTTTTGAGATAATCAATAGTGCGTACCTTACTTACTGGAAAGCATAGCCTGGACAAAACAAGTTTTCGAAACAAATCGTCTTTAATCTTAGCAAAGCCGATCTCATCGAAAAGTTTTCCAAGCAATAGCTCGGTGCCAGCAACCGTAACCTGCTGGATATTCGAAATAAACTTATCGAAGGCATCCTGGGTGCCGGAAAGATCAATCTCTGTTTGCCCAAGTTGGCTTTTAATCCAGTGCTCTCCTTCTTTAACGAGCATTTCTACTCGGGAAATAGAACTTGAGCTGCCCAAGGTTTTTATCACCTTGTATTTGCCGGAGCTCTTATCAATGACTTGAACACTGATCACTCCACTTTTATTCTTCTTTTGTCGAACAAACATCAACATAAATATAAGTCAAAAAAGCTCTGGGACACCCAAAAACCTAAATGATTTCAGATAACAAGCTGATAGTCAGAGCTACTTTTAAACCAAATAAAAAACCGCGGAAGACAGG
>NZ_JAVTSN010000132.1:0-1035 GCF_032678585.1 Pedobacter psychrodurus
TAATTTTAGCCTGCTTTTTTATCTTAAAAAGCAGAAAAACTATCGTGGCGGCCATGTGCCAGTTTATTTACGAATAACTGTTGGCGGAAAAAGGGCAGAAATGACCAGTGGGCTTGAGTGCGATCCTGAAAAGTGGAATACCAAATCAGGCAGACAGGATGGAAAAAAGGAAGATGTCAGAAGCTTTAATACTCATCTGGATAATCTACAGTCAATGATCAACCAGGTTTACAGGGATCTTTTTGATGCCGGCGAAGTTATTTCAGCCGAAGGCATTAAGTGCAGATTTATCGGGCGGGAAGTCCGGAAGCATACCTTGATGGAAGGCATCAAAGTTCATAACGAAAAAATGGAGGCTTTGGTAGGAAAGGAATATGCCATTGGTACCTTGAAGCGCTTTCAAGTTTTGGAAAGGCATCTTGTCGCTTTCATGAATGAAAAATACAAGATAACAGACATCAACATCAAAAATATTAACCATGCGTTTATACGCGATTTTGATTTTTTCCTGAGGTCAGTAAACGGTTGTGCCAACAATACCACAGTAAGGTATCTGAAAAGCCTTGGTAAAATCCTGCGAATTTCATTAAGCTTAAAATGGATTGACAGCGATCCAATGTTTGGATACAAACTAAAGAGTAAAAATGTAGAGCGTTCATTTCTTACAGAGGATGAATTAACTAAAATTTCAGAAAAGCAGTTCTTAACCGAGCGGCTAAGTCAGGTACGGGATGTTTTTATTTTCTGCTGTTTTACCGGACTTGCGTATTCCGACATAGAAAAACTGAGCCTATCGAATATTAAAACAGGTGTAGATGGCAAAAAATGGGTTTTCACAAACAGAACCAAAACAGGAACCCGATCTGCTATTCCCCTATTACCACCGGCAATCGCAATATTGGAAAGATATAGCGACCATCCATATTGCATCACAAAAGACAGGGTATTACCAGTTTCGAGCAATCAAAAGCTAAACGAATACCTCAAGGAAATTGCCACAATTTGTGAAATTGACAAACCTTTAAGCTCGCACAT
>NZ_JAVTSN010000133.1:0-976 GCF_032678585.1 Pedobacter psychrodurus
TTTTGCCTTATATTTATGTTGATGTTTGTTCGACAAAAGAAGAATAAAAGTGGAGTGATCAGTGTTCAGGTCATTGATAAGAGCTCTGGCAAATACAAGATGATAAAAACCTTGGGCAGCTCAAGTTCTATTTCCCGAGTAGAAACGCTTGTTAAAGAAGGAGAGCACTGGATTAAAAGCCAACTTGGGCAAGCAGAGATTGATCTTTCCGGCACCCAGGATGCCTTCGATAAGTTTATTTCGAATATCCAGCAGGTTACAGTTGCTGGAACCGAGCTATTGCTTGGAAAACTTTTCGATGAGATCGGCTTTGCTAAGATTAAAGACGATTTGTTCCGAAAACTTGTTTTGTCCAGGCTATGCTTTCCTGTAAGTAAGGTACGCACTATTGATTATCTCAAAAAATATCATGGAATTGAAATTGATGAAGACCGCATATACCGGTACCTGGATAAACTTTACAATAAGCAGAAAGATTTAGTCCAGCAGATTAGCTATCAGCATACATTACGGATACTTAATAATCAAATGAGCATTGTATTTTATGATGTAACCACCCTTTACTTTGAAATCGATGATCAGGATGATTTGCGAAAGACTGGTTTTTCAAAAGAGGGACGGCATCAGAATCCACAGATTGTTTTAGGATTATTGGTAAGTGTTGGGGGTTATCCCTTAGCCTATGAAATATTCGAAGGGAATAAATTTGAGGGCCACACAATGCTTCCTGTTATTAATGCCTTTAAAAAGAAGCATAAGCTTGATAAAATGGTCGTAATTGCAGATTCCGGTCTTCTTTCCAGTAATAACATAAGTGATCTACAGCGTGAAGGCTACGAGTTTATACTTGGAGCAAGAATAAAGAATGAAAAGCAAATGCTTCAAAAACAGATATTGAGTCTTAAACTAAAAAATGGAGAAAGCGCAATACTGAAAAAAGATGAACACACGAATTTAGTAATTAGCTACTCACTTC
>NZ_JAVTSN010000134.1:0-934 GCF_032678585.1 Pedobacter psychrodurus
ATACCATTCAATGCATTGGTTGGCTTGTTCAAGGGTTTCAATCCTATGTGTTGTCAATAAGCGCCACAAGATGGGCAATTCTCCATCAGGGACGGTTTCAGCCCGTTCCTTAACAAGTATAGCAGATAGCTCAACTGTCTTTTGCTCTCCCTTATAATTACGCGAGGCACATATTGTAACTTTGCTGAAGCTGATATCCATATGAGCGATTCTGGCTTTTCTTTTTTTTGTAGAACTCACATGGATAGTAGAGTTTCCCTGGGGTACAATACCATCCAGCCTACTATATAACTTGCCCTTGTCTGAGAGGTTTCGATCCGCTCTGGATCTTACCAGCACGTGGGTTCGCTGATCTGGAACCACTATAAACTCTTCATAGATATCGCTTTCTCGATCTCCTATAACTGTCATCACGGTTGTTTCAGGAATTATTCCCCTGCTTAATTCAGTGCTCTTGATCCATCGATAGGACTCCTTGTCCTGAATTGGCAACTGAGCATAATTCCGCTCGTTTTTATCCTTTTGGTCCCATGTCCGATTGTAGATAATTACCGAGGAAAGTCCCTGAATGGATGAGCTTTCAGCATCCACGACCAGCATGGGATGGCAAAAGAAGCCCGGGACAGTTTTGTTTCCGGTCGGACCGATATTCGGATCCAGTTCTCCCAACTTGTTTCTGATGCCACGATAATTGAATTCTGTAGTATCCTGAATGCACAATACATGTTTAAGTGAATTTAAAGTGCTATTGCAAAGCCGATAACCACCTTCTAGAATATCATCATGTTCCAATCGCTTGTTCGATAGCATACGATAAAAGGCAGCTTTTAAGGAATGGGTTGGAGCTAACCGATTGATGACTGCTGTTCCCGAAGATAATAAATCTGACAAACAATTTTCTAATCTAACTGCAATACGATTATCTGATAAAAAA
>NZ_JAVTSN010000135.1:0-914 GCF_032678585.1 Pedobacter psychrodurus
TTGATCTGGGCAATGAAAGCAGCCTCATGTTTCCCATCCGGTACGTGTCCTGCTTCATAGGCCAGTATCTGGGAAAGTGCCTCCTTATTTTTTTTAAGCTTGATAAGGCCCTCTGTCATAAATCCTACAGTCCGGATCAGGTATTCCTGCTTCAGGTATATCGTATCACGGAGGTATAAAGTTTTCTTATATGCCATGATGCTCTTCTCAGTCTGTCCGAGTTCCTGATAAATCAGGCCGAGTTCTCCATAGTATAGATCTTGCCTCTCATCGTCATAATTTTTGTTCATCCAGTCTATGCCCTGTAGAAGGTATTGTAGCGCAAGGTTTAAGTTCGCATCATACCTCTCGAGTTTGGCAAGCAGATAATACAACCTGCCTACTGCAGGAGCCTGATATTTACTGTATTCAGAAATGTAACCCCGGGCTAAACTTTTAACATTTTTTCTATCACCATTGATGTTAAAATAAGTATCATAATAGGCCATCTCACAAGCTGCCTTAAAATTACGCTCGCCTTTGAAAATTGACATGGCATTATCTATATAGATTTTTGCCCCGACCCGATTTTGGGTGTAGGAGAAATTTTTCTTAACGGCTCTTGCCATAATCAGCGCCTTACGGTGTTGGTCTGATCCATTCCTGAGATAATCTAACGCTTGATTAAACCAATCAAATCCACCGTGCGCATTGTTCCTTGCAAATTCGACCTCACCTAACATGCTAAGTGCTTCAATTGTCAGCGTTAATGCCGGACGGCCCAGGCTCTTGCTGCCAGTCACCGCAGCGTTGAAATATACACTGGCCGAGTCCATATCATTGGCATCCTGTCCGTGCCTCAGTTTGAGGTAATAGGATCCGATCATCAATCTGGCCTTAATTTTAGATTGAGGATCGATACTGTTGCGAAGATC
>NZ_JAVTSN010000136.1:0-914 GCF_032678585.1 Pedobacter psychrodurus
CTGATCTGGGCAATGAAAGCAGCCTCATGTTTCCCATCCGGCAAATGTCCTGCTTCATAGGCCAGTATCTGGGAAAGTGCCTCCTTATTTTTTTTAAGCCTGATAAGGCCCTCTGTCACAAATCCTACAGTCCGGATCAGGTATTCCTGCTTCAGGTATATCGTATCACGGAGGGATAAAGTTTTCTTATATGCCCTGATGCTCTTTTCAGTCTGTCCGAGTTCCTGATAAATCAAGCCGAGTTCTCCATAGTATAGATCTTGCCTCTCATTGTCATAATTTTTGTTCATCCAGTCTATGCCCTGTAGAAGGTACTGTAGCGCAAGGTTTAAGTTCGCATCATACCTCTCGAGTTTGGCAAGCAGATAATACAGCCTGCCTACTGCAGGAGCCTGATATTTACTGTATTCAGAGATGTAACCCCGAGCTAAACTCTTAACATTTTTTCTATCACCATTGATGTTAAAATAAGTATCATAATAGGCCATCTCACAAGCTGCCTTAAAATTACGCTCGCCTTTAAAAATTGACATGGCATTATCTATATAGATTTTTGCCCCGAGCCGATTTTGGGTGTAGGAGAAATTTTTCTTAACAGCTCTTGCCATAATCAGCGCCTTACGGTGTTGGTCTGATCCATTCCTGAGATAATCTAACGCTTTATTAAACCAATCAAATCCGCCGTGAGCATTGTTCCTTGCAAATTCGACCTCACCTAACATGCTAAGTGCTTCAATTGTTAGCGTTAATGCCGGACGGCCCAGGCTCTTGCTGCCAGTCACCGCAGCGTTGAAATATACAATGGCCGAGTCCATATCAGTGGTATCCTGTCCGTGCCTCAGTTTGAGGTAATAGGATCCGATCATCAATCTGGCCTTAATTTTAGATTGAGGATCGATACTGTTGCGAAGATT
>NZ_JAVTSN010000137.1:0-687 GCF_032678585.1 Pedobacter psychrodurus
AGATAGCGTTCGCTTTTACTTCCAAAGCTGAGCTTGAGCAATTGTTCCACCCGGTGCAGTAGCTGTTCGTTCATTGCACGCAGTTGCTTAAGATCTTCCCTGATCAGGATATTATCCTGTCTGGTCTGCTCATACAATTCCTTATAGTCAATCTGCTCTGTTGGTTGCATCAATGGCGTTTTCTTATCTTAAAAATAAGAAATACCATCTCTTGTTGCAAGCATTTTTTGATGTTTTTTCTGTCTTATTGCTCTAAAGCCAACTTCGTTTTTTTACTACTGACACGCTGCTTTTCTTTTTGGAATTCTATGCCACGTATCACCTGCAGTAACTGGATTTCACTGATATGTCTGCCCTGGCCATCTGCCCGGAGCGGAGGCACCTGAAAGTTCCCATTGTCCATTTTTTTATAATAGATCACAAAACCTCCATGCTCCCAAAACAGCAGTTTGATGCTCTGACGAGATCGGCTCACAAAAATAAAAACATCTCCATTGCCGGGATCTCTATTCAATTCACCGCGAACAATGCCAGCAAGCCCATTAAAACTTTTCCGCCCATCAATACAGTCAGGATAAACGAAGTATTTTTTATCGCCAGGTACCATCATCCCTTATACATATTGAGTAATGAACCAATGTAATCGGCCGCTACCTGTTGATGAAGATTGATTGTCAAGGCACCTAC
>NZ_JAVTSN010000138.1:0-686 GCF_032678585.1 Pedobacter psychrodurus
CCTTAAGGAGGGGAGCTCCCCTCATAGTTTGAAAACCCTCCGATTTAGAATACCAGCCTCTGCTCCCTGCAATAGGCACCCCGCTATCTGCACCCTGCTATCCGGCCTCGCAGATTTTCGACGGAAAAAGCACGGAAATCTGTACACTCCCCCCTCATTACCCCACAGCCCAAGGCAGGATCAAAGCGGGAGCGTAGGGACAAGCAAGGGACTAAGAGCCTCGATGCTGCCGCAATTGAGATTTCCGTAGGTTTTTACAAGAAAAGCTGCAAGCCTTGGACTTTTGTTACTTTTGGGCCAAGCCAAAAGTAAAGGCCAGTTCGGTGGCTAACCGAGGCAAGACAGCGCGTAGGGCAAAACCTCGAAGGTGGCTGAACGAACGCAGTAGTCACTTACACAGAGATCCTTTACTTCGACTACGCTCAGTACAAGCTTACTCAGGATGACAGCAAAATTGAATGGCGTGCAAATCATAGCGACCGTGCTAGATATACCCCTCCTAACCACCCCTGCCCCCTCCTAAATTAGGAGGGGAGTGCCCCTCATAGTTTGAGAACCCACCGATTATAATGATGTTTCTGCTCCTTGCAATCTTGCAATGTGCACCCTGCTATCTGCACCCTGCTATCCGGCCTCGGAACTGATGGAAGGAGAAAGCGTTAAAGCTTTAGCACCTCCTTTCAACT
>NZ_JAVTSN010000139.1:0-658 GCF_032678585.1 Pedobacter psychrodurus
CTCTTTTGCTTCTATTAAATAAAGCCGGGTACTTTTTGCCACTCCCGGACTGGTTGTATCAGTTTTGCATATCTCTACTTCCTTGAACCTAACCTCTATTTCGGCCTTTCTTTTTGGACGTTTGCCTTTGGTGTCTACCAATATTTCGTAAGTGCCCTGTGCTAGCTGATCTGAAAAGCAATTGAACAGTTTGCTTTTGTCCTTCAGGGTCCTGTTGGTCCTGGCCCTTATCAAAAGATCTGTCTTTGAATCAGGTACAACTGCAAACTGCTCGTATATATCCCCTTCACGGTCCTGTATGATAACCATTCCCTCAACGGTGGGGGAGAGTGCTTTTTTTGTGTTATTGGATACCTCAATCCATTTATACGATTCTTTCTCGGTAATGGGCAATTTGCTGTATTCGCGCTCAAATTTCGAACGGAACTCCAGTGGCCTGTTCCATACCTTGATATCGGCATAGCCATATGGGGTACCGTCACGGGCATCAAGCACAAGGCTTGGATGGAGCATAAAGCCTAGCCCATGGTCGCCCTTTGCATTTGTAGTACCGATAAAAGTATCCTTCCTTATCCTATTACGGTGGCTACCAAGGTTTATTTCGGTGCTGTCCTGGATGCAAACAACGTACTTCCCATGGCTGGCGGCCTGGCAATTG
>NZ_JAVTSN010000140.1:0-658 GCF_032678585.1 Pedobacter psychrodurus
TAATTGCCAGGCCGCCAGCCATGGGAAGTACGTTGTTTGCATCCAGGACAGCACCGAAATAAACCTTGGTAGCCACCGTAATAGGATAAGGAAGGATACTTTTATCGGTACTACAAATGCAAAGGGTGACCATGGGCTAGGCTTTATGCTCCATCCAAGCCTTGTGCTTGATGCATGTGACGGTACCCCATATGGCTATGCCGATATCAAGGTATGGAACAGGCCACTGGAGTTCCGTTCAAAATTTGAGCGTGAATACAGCAAATTGCCCATTACCGAGAAAGAATCCTATAAATGGATTGAGGTATCCAATAACACCAAAAAAGCACTCTCACCCACCGTTGAGGGAATGGTTATCATACAGGACCGTGAAGGGGATATATATGAGCAGTTTGCAGTTGTACCTGATTCAAAGACAGACCTTTTGATAAGGGCCAGGACCAACAGGACCCTGAAAGATAAGGGTAAACTGTTTAACTGCCTCTCAGATCAGCAGCCCCAGGGTGATTATGAAATATTGGTGGATGCCAAAGGAAAAAGGCCAAAAAGAAAGGCGAAGATAGAAATCAGGTACCGGGAAGTAGAGATATGCAAAACTGATACTACCAGTAAAGGAGTATCTTCCAGTACCAAGCTCTATTTGATAGAAGCAAAAGAA
>NZ_JAVTSN010000141.1:0-638 GCF_032678585.1 Pedobacter psychrodurus
TCCTGAATGGCTTCGGTTTTCTGGCCGAGGGCATCCGAGATGAGTTCAACAAGTACCTGGCTTACCAGGCTACTTTTTCCCGAGCCTGAAATTCCCGTCACGCAGGTCATCACCCCAATTGGGAATTCGACATTTATGTTGTTCAGATTGTGCCGGGAAATTCCGGTAAGAATGAGCTGTCCTGTGGGTTTTCTCGCCGAATGGATGTTTTTTCCGGCTTTACCGAAGAGATAGGCAGAGGTAGGAGAACCCTTGATATTTTTTAAGCCCTCCGGAAGGCCACTGTAAAGAATATATCCGCCTTTTTCGCCCGCTTCGGGCCCTACCTCAACAATCCAGTCTGCATGCCGGATGACTTCTATTTCGTGCTCGATAACAAAGATTGAATTTCCGGCCTCTTTTAATCTGTCCAATATCCTAAGCAACGCCTGTGTATCGGCTGGGTGGAGCCCTGCCGATGGCTCATCAAGTACATAAACAACACCGAAAAGGTTTGAATGCACCTGTGTGGCCAATCTTAAACGCTGAAGTTCTCCCGGGGACAGCGTGGGCGTTGTCCTTTCCAGACTGAGGTAGCCCAGGCCGAGTTCCAACATCACTTCCATTCTGGAAAGGATATCCCTGGAAATCCGCTGGGT
>NZ_JAVTSN010000142.1:0-635 GCF_032678585.1 Pedobacter psychrodurus
AATAATTGTCCCTGTATTCTTCCGGCTGCTCTACAGTAGTGGAATAAGGACTACCGAGGCAAGGCTGCTCAGATTGGCCGACGTAGACCTTGTTAACGGCGTCCTTAACATCCGTTATTCGAAGGGGCCTGGCCAGCATTTTATAGTCCTACATGATACCATGTTGGATCTTGTGAGGAAATATGATGGGGCCATTAGTAGGATGCATCCCGACCGAACCTACTTTTTCCCCTCAAGAACGGGAAAATGTTATGACCGTCAGTGGGTGCAGGCGAATTTCAGGGAGTTATGGGACAGGGATAATAGTTCCCATGCTACCGCATACGAACTGCGACACCATTATGCAATAGAGAACATAAATCGCTGGACGGGATACGGTATGGAGTTCCATGCGAAGTTTGTGTACCTGAGCAAGAGTATGGGACACGCCGACCTGAAGAGCACGAGGTATTATTATTCACTGGTTCCCAGGTTTGCTGATGTGATAGCAGATAAGACAATGGAATCTTTCAATATTATTGTTCCGGAGGTGCAACAGGATGAAGAAATCAACTGAAGATGCCCGTAAGATTGCCCGGCATATCTATGGATGGCTACATGAATATGTTCCATTTCAACAATCAGGCAGTCCGCAC
>NZ_JAVTSN010000143.1:0-632 GCF_032678585.1 Pedobacter psychrodurus
CCCATCTGGCTCATCTTACCTAGAGTGCCCGTATTTCTGGAGTAAAATACATAGGATCCAGGGTCAGGTTTTTCCTTATGGAAACTAAGTAGATATTTCCTTAAGTGTGCTACTGTTTTTGGAAGCAGGTATAAGGTCCGGATTTTACGTCCCTTGCCAACAATGGTGATATGGGGCCTTTCTGCCTCCAGCCGCAAGTCCTCTATCCTCATGGACAATATCTCGTCAATCCTGGCAGCCGTATTATACATTGTTATCAAAAGTACCAGGTCCCTGCGACCAGTACTGGTGGAGATGTCCGGTGCCGAAAGTAATGCCTGCATGGCCCTCTTGCTCATCCCGTTTATTTTCTTCCTGAACGTTTTTCTTCGTCTGATCTGTGAGGCATCCTGTACCAGGTACAATAGTGATATTTCCCTGCTGGCAAGATATTTCAGGAAAGCCCTTATGGCCGCCAGGCGACTATTACAGGTTTCAGGACTACTACTCCTTTTTTTTATCAGCCATAGCAGCCATTCTTCCAGATAGTTATAGCAAAAACATTCGGCACAAAGATCGGATGGTTCGATTCCCTTTTCAGTTTCCAAAAAACCAATATACAGGGATAGCGCCTGCCCATAGGATCTTAAGGT
>NZ_JAVTSN010000144.1:0-611 GCF_032678585.1 Pedobacter psychrodurus
AAAAAGGCTCGATAGCGGTTATAAATTTGATGTATTAGCAATCTTAATAGAAAACTACGAGAATCAACATTTCCCAATTGGTTTCCCTGATCCGATAGAAGCAATAAAATTTAGGATGGAACAGATGGGTTATAAACAAAGTGATTTAGTCAAAGTTGTTGGTTTAAAAAGTAGAGCAAGCGAAATATTAAGCCGAAAACGAAAATTATCTCTCGATATGATCAGACAGTTACATGAAAGTTTCAAAATACCAACCGATGTCCTTATTCAAGCATATTAGAAAATAATTATAAGATTTTATCTCATTGGCCTATTCAGAAATACAGCCACATCCGGCACTACAAGCCTATATCGATGCTTATTGGGTATCTGAAATTACTGATTATACACCTCACAAAACCAAAATCCTACCGGATGGCTGTGTAGACATTATTTTCAATATTGAGGATGATTACCGAACTGATAACGGAACCCTATTGATGAAAAGCGAAGCCATTTATCTGATCGGTACGATGATGCGCTTCAAAGAATATAATACTGTTGGTAAAGTCAAACTTTTGGGAGTCCGGTTTAAACCGGCTGCATGCTCTTATTTTTTTAAACTTTCATCT
>NZ_JAVTSN010000145.1:0-605 GCF_032678585.1 Pedobacter psychrodurus
ATCTCCCGTTCAATATCGTAGAGCTGACCAAATACTTCAAGCGCGTAAGCAGCTCTTTTGGGATCATTTTTCTCTGCTTCAGAAAAATACCGGCGGCTATGGGCCATGCAGCCGAGAAGTTTAATATCCTTATTTGTGGCTAGCGTTTCGTAGCAGGCATATCCGTCCGATTGGAGATAGCCTTTATAACCTGCAAGAATAAGCTGGGGCACTTCCTGATTACGGCCAGGATGATATTCAAAGTATACCAGTTTAGTAGGCGGAGCCTGCGCTGCCCAGAAATACCCTCTATGGGTGGTTCCCTGTTTGGATTTATCCATCACCTTCATCGTTGTTTCATCCATCATCAGGTAATTACTTTTTAGGATTTCCTGTTTCAGGTTATTATAAAGGGGCTGTAACAGCGTACAGGTTTTTGCGATCCAGTCCAATAATGTAGAATGTGCGAGTTTGATGCCTGCCCGTTCAAAACGGGTCATCTGGCGATAGACCGGAAGGTGGTCACAATATTTTTCAACGATCAGTGTGGCCAGTAACGAAGCATCAGCCATACAGTTTTTGATTACTGCGGTAGGAAGCGGCGCAATAATAAAGGTGCTTTTTAA
>NZ_JAVTSN010000146.1:0-596 GCF_032678585.1 Pedobacter psychrodurus
GGATATAGAGCGAGGATCCTTTCTGGCTTTTTTGCAGTTCAGTTGCCAGCTTGATCCGCTGGGCCTCGCCCCCGGAGAGTTCGGTCGCTGATTGCCCGAGTCTTAAGTAGCCAAGACCGACCTCGCGCACAATATCCAGCGCCCTGTAAATTACCGGGTCTTCGTCAAAAAAGTTGCATGCCTGTTCAACCGTCATTTCCAGCACTTGCGCGATGTTGTGTTCTTTGTAGGTTATTTCCAGCGTCTGGGGGTTATACCTGCTGCCATTACAGACCGGACATGGCGTGTAAACGCTGGGCAAAAACAATAGTTCAACCATAACAAAACCTTCGCCCTGACAGTTCGGGCAGCGTCCCTTTGCAACGTTGAAGGAAAAACGTCCTGCATCATATTTCCTTTTCTTTGCGAGCGGGGTATCGGCAAAGCGTTTGCGCACGTGGTCGAATAATCCGGTGTAGGTGGAAAGGTTTGACCTTGGCGTCCGTCCTATGGGTTTCTGATCGACAACCACCAGCCTGCTGATCTGATCCAGTCCTGAGCAGATTCTTCCGCTTAGCGGTAAACCTGTTTGTTCTTGCGGCATCTCTAAAGGGAGA
>NZ_JAVTSN010000147.1:0-596 GCF_032678585.1 Pedobacter psychrodurus
TTATATAGAGCGAGGATCCTTTCTGGCTTTTTTGCAGTTCAGTTGCCAGCTTGATCCGCTGGGCCTCGCCCCCGGAGAGTTCGGTCGCTGATTGCCCAAGTCTTAAGTAGCCAAGACCGACCTCGCGCACAATATCCAGCGCCCTGTAAATTACCGGGTCTTCGTCAAAAAAGTTGCATGCCTGTTCAACCGTCATTTCCAGCACCTGTGCAATGTTGTGCGCTTTGTAAGTAATTTCAAGTGTCTGGGGGTTATACCTGCTGCCATGGCAGATTGGACAGGGGGTATAAACGCTCGGTAAAAACAGTAGTTCAACCATAACAAAACCCTCTCCCTGGCAGTTCGGGCAACGTCCCTTAGCAACGTTGAAGGAAAAGCGTCCGGCATCATATTTCCTTTTCTTTGCGAGCGGGGTATCGGCAAAGCGTTTGCGCACGTGGTCGAATAATCCAGTGTAGGTGGAAAGGTTTGACCTTGGTGTCCGTCCTATGGGTTTCTGATCGACAACCACCAGCCTGCTGATCTGATCCAGCCCTGAGCAGATTTTTCCGCTGACCGGTTGGCCTGAATGCTCATCCGGCACTTCTAAAGAAAGC
>NZ_JAVTSN010000148.1:0-571 GCF_032678585.1 Pedobacter psychrodurus
CTTTTCAATGGTTCCCTGTCATCCATGTTGCCCTGGCTAATCAGGAAATTGAGGATTTCGCCTTTGTCGTTTATTACCAAGTGAAGTTTGAACCCATAAAACCAGCCCATTGTTGACTTTCCAACTTCAGCAGTACCCTTAAATACTTTGTTTGCCTTGATACGTTTGTTCTTGCAAACTCTTATTGGCGTTGAATCCACGAATGAAATACCCGTGCATGCACCTGAGCAACAGGTTTTAAGAAATATGGTTAAAGGCATAATCACACTTTGACTGAGTTCAACAAACCGGTTATAGGATACAGTTTTAGGAAAATCATCTACCATGTGTTTCTGTACATAGAAAACATAATAATGCTTAAAACACTTGAAACCACTGATTTGAAACAAAAGCAGAATACTGATTACCTCGCTATTGGACATTGTAGCGGGACGTCGAGAAGCTTTCCCTAAAATGAAGTTTTTGGTGGTTTTGTCAAAGTTCTTGCAAAATTCATCAACTATGCAGAAAATATCGGTAACTTTATCGTATGTAATCATGGCTTAGTATGTAGTTAAATATTTGAATGTCA
>NZ_JAVTSN010000149.1:0-544 GCF_032678585.1 Pedobacter psychrodurus
AAAAAACCGTTAACTAAAATTAGTCAACGGTTTAATTAGTACAGGGATGAGAATAAATTATTTTTTTGGTTTAGCGCTCATGTAAAAAGTAAGCTTTCCACCGTTTGTAATATCTGAGTGTTTGATTTTATGATCGGTGATTTCTTTGCCATTCAATAAAACTTTCTCTACATAAACGTTTTTATCGTTTTGTTTGATCGCTTCCACAGTAAAGGTTTTTCCGTTTTCTAAATTGATTACGGCATTGTTAACCAACGGGCTACCCAACGAATATACATCCGAACCTGGTGCCACAGGATAAAATCCTAATGAAGAAAACATATACCAGGCGCTCATTTGTCCACAGTCATCATTTCCACCCAAACCATCAGCAGTCGGTTTGTACTGCATATTTAAAATATGGCGGATCTGCGCTTGTGTTTTCCAGGGTTGATCAGTCCAGTTGTACAAGTAAGCAATATGGTGCGCAGGTTCGTTTCCATGTACATAACCGCCAATAATACCTTCGCGGGTAATATCTTCAGTATGTGCGAAAAACTCATCT